>JBLNBZ010000074.1:0-6847 GCA_050260355.1 Bacteroidota bacterium
CGCGAGCAAGTCATCCGGCGAACAGGGTGAGGGGGACGTGGCCCGAGGTGTCCAACACCCTCACCCTTCGCGCCCGAGGACTTGCTCGGGCCGCCCTTCAATCCGTCACTGCAAGGATTGAGGCCTGCGCCTCCTTGTGGCCCTCGCAAGTCCAGGGCGCGAAGCCCTCTCCCTCGCGTGGGAGAGGGAGCCGGCATCGGCTCCGTTGCATTGGAAATCGCGCTGGAGCTCAGGCACGGAGTTGCTGCCGTGCGCCCCCGGAGACCGCGCTCCGAGCGCGGTCATCCGGGACGTTCACCCGGCTATTGCCTCTCCCGGGAAGACCCCGGATCGCCGCGCGATGCGCGCCGTCCGGGGATGCAGATCGGTGAAGCGATGGTGGAGGCGAGGGTGGCTACTGCGCCAGCCAGATGGTGGCCAGGTCCTGGTTGACGAAGTGCGACGGCGAAATGGTGAAGCCGCGCACATTGCTGGCCATGCCGACGGTGCGCTTCAGCCACATGAACGGCACCTGGTAGGCCTCCGTCAGCAGACGACGCTCCAGCTCGCGCAGGATGCGCTTGCGCTCGGCCACATCGAAGGTCGAATCCACCTTGGCATAAAGCTGATCGACGGTCCGGTCGATGAACCCGCTCGGGTTGTAGGACGAGACGTCGGCCGATACCGAGCGCGCCAGCTCGATCGAGGGATCGTCCATCGCCTCGCCGCCGACGAAATCGATGATGACGTCGAAGGTGCCGCTCCGCATCGAGTTCATGAGCTGGCCCACGTCCACCTGGGCGTGCTCGGTCTTCACGCCGATCTGCCGCCACTGATCGACAAGATAGACGCCGGCCGACGTATAGGGGTCGGCAATGTTACGGTTGACGAGCCGCAGCGAGAGGTTCTCCTGGCCGGCCTCACGCAGAAGGCGCTTGGCTTCCTCGCGGGACGCGGCGATGTCGCGGGAGAATCCGGGATAGGTCGCCAGCTCCTCCTCGGTTGCTGCCCAGGGCGAGCCCGGTCGCTGCGTGGCGCCGACAAACGTCAGCGACGACACCTTCGCCAAATTCTGCGCGCCGCCCCAGCGGTCGATGGCGAGCGAAAGGGCGCGTCGAACGCGCGCGTCGTCGAAAGGCGCCTTGCGCGTGTTGAACGCGACCAGGATCATGAAGGAGTACGTCGTGCTGTGGAACTGGATGCGGTTTGCAAGCGCAGCCTTGAGCTGATCGCGCTGAGAGGGCGCCAGCGTACGAAACTCCGCCATCACCTGGCCGCTCTGCAGCGCGCTCACGAGGCTCGCGGACGACGTGTTGACCGCGCGGAAGCCATCGAGATATGGGCGCGGCTGATCGAAATAGTCGTCGAAGCGCCGGCCGACCCAGTGAGCGCCACGCACGCGCTCGACGAAGACGAACGGCCCGGTGCCGACGATCTCCTTGGCAGGAAAGTTGGGGTCCTGGGCGAGGCGGGCGGCGCTATAGATGCAGTTGAACGGGCTCCCCAGGATGCCGAGGAACGCGGGCGAGGCGGTCTTCAGCCGGAAGACGACCGTCATCGGATCGGGCGCATCGACCGCCTCGATCCGGCTATAGACGGACGAGCGCACCGAGATGACGCCCTGCGGCGGCTGGCGGATGCGATCCCAGCTCGCCTTGACGTCGGCAGAGGTCAGCGGCGTGCCGTCGTGGAATTTGACGCCCGGCTTCAGCTTGAACGTGTAGGTCAGCTTGTCGTCGGACTCGGTCCACGACTGAGCCAGATCGCCGACCACGCGCGTGGTGTCTTTCGGATCGAGCTTGACCAGCAGCGAATAGTGCGGCGACACGTAGTGCATGGTCGCGAAGCTCGAAGCCGCATGGCAGTCGATCGTCGGCGGATCGCCCTGAACGGCATAGACGAGCGTTCCGCCTCTGCGCGGCTCGTCGGCTGCCGCCGCCGAGTGTGTCCAGCCGAGCAGGATGGCGAGCGCAGCGAGCAGGTGGGCGATGAATGAGCCGGAGGCTCGGCTGCGGGGCATGAGCGTCTCTCCTCAAACGTTATCGGGTCTTCGCCCGTTGGTTCGATTGGCTGCGGCGTGGAGCCGGTAGCGCGTTCAGTGCCATATGCTATGAGAGGCGCCGGGTGCAAGCTCGCTGTCGGCAGAAAAGCCATGCGCCGAGAGCTGAAGACCATCACGGGTATCGGGCACGGGGTATCGGGAAAATGCCTCCAACCAGTCCCCTTCAGGGGCAAACCATCATCGAGCTTGCGCGGCCGGGCGGCAGCGAGGTCACCAATCGCGCCATCTCGCTCGCGGGCCGCATTGCAGCCGACCTCGGCGCCACCGTCGTCAAGGTCGAGCCGCCGGAGGGTTGCGCCCTGCGCCGCGCCGCCCCATTCGTCACAGGGGCCGATGGCGCCCGCGAGAGCGCGACGTTCGCCTTCCTCAACGGCGGCAAGCGGTCGCTGCGGCTCGGGGGCAGACCGCAGGACCAGGCCCTGATCGCCGCGCTTGCCGCACGCGCCCAGGCGACGATCACAGACGACACCGCGGCTATTGCCGGAGCGTTGGCTCGAGTGCCGGTGAAGGTCATCGTCGAGCACGGGGTGCCCGCCTCCGCCGGCCTGCCGGAGGAGCGCATCACCGATACGACCATTCTCGCGCTCAGCGGCCTGCTCGACATCATGGGCAAGCCCGATGCGGCTCCGGTTCCTCTCGGCGGCCATCAGGCGAGCTACGTAACCGGATTGGCCGCGTTCTCGGCCCTTTGCGCGTCGCTCTCGGCGCGAGCGCAGGGGGCGGCCGGCGAGACGGCCACCGTCTCGGCGGTGGAGGCCAATCTGTGGTCCAACTGGAAGAGCTTTGCGGAGCGGCTGTACCTCGGCCGATGTCCGACCCGGCAGGGCGAGCTTGCGGAATGGCAGACGGTGCCCTGCGCGGATGGATATGCGACGCTGATCTACCTCGAGAAGGACTGGCCCGCCGTCGCGCGCCTCATCGGCGAGCCGCGACTGGCAGCACCGCCGCTCGATACGCGCGAGGGCCGCAGGGCCAACATCGCTCAGGTCTATGACATGGTGCGGCCGTGGTACGCCGCACGCTCGCGCAAGGAGATCTATGCCCTGGCGAAGGCGGCCGGGTTGCCGATCGGCGCGGTGATTGGCGTGCGCGAGTTGCTGGATGATCAGCAATATGCGGCGCAGCGCTTTCTGGCGCCGTCGGCGGCTCGCAATAGGGCTGAGCATTGGCGTGTTCCGACCGTGCCGACGGCATGGAGCGGCCAGCGCTTCGCGCCTAGCGTCGCCACGCAAGGCACCGATGCGACGGAGGCCGTGCTGTGAGTGCCGCGCCTCTCGCCGGATGCCGCGTGCTCGACCTCGGCATCATCACGGCCGGCGCCAGCACGTCGGCGCTGCTGGCTGATCTCGGCGCCGATGTCATCAAGGTCGAATCGAGCGCATACATCGATCCGTTTCGCGCCTGGGATCGGGGCCTCGGCGCTCGAGACTGGTGGAACAAGTCGCGATTCTTCGATTTCACCAACCGCAACAAGCGCGGCATCGCCCTCGATCTGAAGACTGCCGAAGGGCGGCAGCTCTTCCTCGATCTGGCGGCTGGCGCCGATGTCGTGGTCGAGAATTTCCGGCGGGGCGTGCTCGATCGACTCGGGCTCGGCTATGCGGCCCTGTCGGAGCGTAATCCGCGGATTGTGCTCGCGTCGGTGACGAGCCAAGGCGAGACGGGCCCCGATGCCAAGGCGGCATCGTACGGGTCGACGCTGGAGGCAACGTCGGGATTGTCCGATCTGACCCGCGATGCGAATGGCAAGCCGCTGATCAGCGGCGTGCTGCTGAACTATCCGGATCAGATCGTGTCGATCTATGCGGCCGGCGTCATCACGCTGGCGGTGATGGAACAGCGGCGCACGGGCAAGGGCACGTGGCTCGACATTTCGCAGCGCGAGCTGGCGAGCTTCCTGATCGGCGAGCATATCCTGGCCGCATCTGCAGGGGCGGCGCCGGCGACCCCGCCTTCCGCCTCTGCGACGCGACTGGTTCAGGCCGGCGACGGCCGCTGGCTGCTGTGTCACGCCGGCTCCCAGGAGGCGCTGGAGCGCGCGCTGCGGGCGGTGATGCCGAGCACGCGCCCGGCCGAGGCTGCCTCGTCGCTGATCGCGGCTTTCGCTGCCCACGATGTGCAGGCGATCGTCGTGCGCAATGGCGACGATATGCTCGCAGCCGTGCGCAGCGGCGAGAGCAGGACGGCGTTCACCCTGACGCCTGACGGATCGGACGTGAAGGGCATGCCGTTCACGCTTGCCGGCTCGCCGCTCCAGGTCAGGCGGCGAGCGCCTGGGCTCGGCGAGCACAACACGGAGATCCTGCGCGATCTGCTCGGCCTCGATGAACCGGCGATTGCCGCCCTCGCGGAGCGCGGCATCATCGGCTCGGCCCCGAAGGGGTGACGGGGGCCCCTTGCCGCGTCGCGCTCTTCGATCAAACGATCGTCATCGCAGCGGGCGTCATAGCGGCGCAAAGCACGGATCTTCGATTGCGGTCGGGCCCGACTTCGAGTCATGCTCTATGGATTGGCTCGAACGTTCGGCAATGTGGATCCTGGCATGGCGCTCAAACGTATGGTGCTGCAGATCGGAATGGGAACCGACATCCGGGGTGCGGACAGCACCAAGGCTGCCGTGCGCGCCCTGCGTGATGCCCTGTGGCACAACTCGCTCAGCATTGCCGATACGGTGGGCTTGCCACGCGAGGCGATGCGTATCGAGGTCACGGTCGGCGTTCCGCGGCCCGAGACCGTCGACAAGGCTGCGGTGCTCGAGGTGCTGCCCTACGGCAGCGGTAACCTGACGGTGGTCGACGGCGGGCTCGAGATTCCGAACGACGCCGGGTCCGATTCCACTCTCATCGCGCACGCCGCTGCGGTCGTGCTGCTCGATGTCGATTGAGGAGGCAGCCCATGGCGAAGCGCGTCATCCTCGAGCTCGGCGCAGGGACGGCCCTGCACGGCGGCGACTACACCAAGGCGGCTGTGCGCGCCGTGCACGATGCGATCCACCATAGCTCGCTCTATTTCCTCCGCTCGTTGAAGATCGCGCCGAGTGCGATGCGGGTCGACGTCACGATCGGCGTGCAGCGGCCGGATGCCGTGAACGCAGACGCGGTGAAGGCGGCGTTGCCGCACGGCAAGGTCGAGGTGAAGGTCGTGAAGGGCGGCCTGGATCTGCCGGACGAGGAGGGCCGCGACATCACGGTGATCGCGAGCGCCGCGGTGGAGGTGCGGGTCGATCTGCCCAAAGCTTAGAGCAAATCGCGATTCGCGCGGGACGCGCGCTCCCTCTCCCGCGCGAGGGAGAGGGAGACCGGCATCGGCTCCGTTCGATTCGGCTGGAAATCGCGTTATGCTCGATTGCCGCGCCAGCTTCTCCCTCGCCCCGCCGGGGCGAGGGCTGTTCGCCATGACTTGCGAGCGCTCAGCACAGCCGCGCCGAGATCTCGGCGAGCGCGAGCAAGTCATCAGGCGAACAGGGTGAGGGGGACCAACCTCGCAATCGGCGAAGACGTAGGCGTCGCTCCGCGAGCTGGGCCGTTGAACCCGCACACGGCGTTCCCCACTTGCGTCATCCCTGCGCAGGCAGGGATCCATGAGCCGAGCGGCAGGCTCTGCCTCGCGGTTGAAGCACTGGCGGCTCCTGTGCGCAAACGTTTACTGAGCAAGTGGCCGCGCATCTGGATCCCGGGCGCCCGCCTTCGCGGGGGCAAGCTTTTCCCGCGTGAGCGTTCACGCTCACGCGGCCCCGGGATGACGCCAGAGAGGGAGGCAATGTCGTGCTCCGAGCTCGGCGTCATTCCGGCAGCTGAAAATGTGTTACCCGTGTGCTCGATCGGACAGGCATCGGTCCGGTTCGATCGGAGATCGCGCTAGAGGCTGTCGGCCACGCCGAGCACGGTGATCAGCTCCTCGGCGGAGAGCCCCCCGTGGTGACCGTGGAAGTGGTTCTCGATGAGACCCCGCTCGCGCCACCACACGAAGTGCCCGAGATAGGGCAGGATCAGAATGTCGCCGAGCCTGCGGCGCAGCTCCGGAGCGATCGGCCCTGGTCCGAACAGGCCCTGCGCGAGCGCATCATCCATGGTCATGACGAGCGCCTCGTCGGAGAGGCCGTCGCGCAGGAGTGCCAGGGCCTCCGCCCTCGCCTCGGGCCTCACATGCAGAAACGCGTCGCGCGGCGAGCCGCCCGGCCAGATCGTGCCGCCGGTCGAGCTCTGCGCGAGCCAGCCGCTGAGCTGCGGCCAGCGCTCGTTGATGTAGATCGTCTCGAAGGCGTTGCCGCGCACGTGCCCATGATCGGCAGTGAACAGGAACAGCGTGTCCTTGCTGTCCACGTCCTCCAGCACGGCGTCGAGCGTCTTCCAGAACGCGGTGACCTCGGCATCGTGAAAGGGGCTGCCCGGCCCATAGGTGTGGGCGATGGCGTCGAGACTGGCCCAATAGAGGCTGATGAATGCCTTGTCGGTCGTCGAGACGAGCAGATCCTTCAGCTGGACGAGGGCCTCGGCCAAGGTGCTGTGCGGCACGATCCGCGCGCCCGCGCTGGCAATGCCGTTATAGGCCGAGCGGGCGTAGCTGCGATGCGCGAGCTGGATCGACTGCACACCGTGCCGGGCCAGCCGCTGGTGCATGGTCTCGTGGACCGCAAACAGCGCGTGTGGGTCGAAGCCCTTGGCCGAGCAGCTTCCCGGCGCGCTGCCGAGGCGGGCGAAGGGCAGCGACTGGATTACCTCGCCGTAGGCCGGCACGTACATGTTCCATTCGAAGATGGCATGCGCGGCGGGCAGGGCGCCGAGGTTCATGGTGGTGACGGACGCT
>JBLNBZ010000075.1:0-16414 GCA_050260355.1 Bacteroidota bacterium
GGCTCGAGCCCTCATGCCTGCTCACCTTCAAAGACGAGTATCTGGCCATGCGCCTTGGCGAGCCCGCCGGCACGGTGGCGCGGCATGCGGTGCTTCTGGAGGAGTTTCTGGCTACGGAGGCCGAGGCCGGCCGGATTCGTGCGCCGATCGGGCGGAGCAGCGGCAAGGTGCTCCTGCATGGCCATTGCCATCAGAAGTCCTTCGGTGTCATGCCGGCGATCGCGAGAACGCTGGCCCTGGTCGACGGCATCGAGACGGAGACGGTCGAGTCGAGCTGCTGCGGCATGGCCGGCGCCTTCGGCTACGGCGCGGACACGTATGACACATCGGTGGCGATGGCGGAGCTGACGCTGCTTCCCGCGGTCCGCAAGGCGCGGCCCGAAACGGTGATTGCAGCCGATGGCTTCTCCTGCCGGCACCAGATCACGGACGGCACCGGACGCAGCGCGCACCACGTGGCGCGGGTCCTGCGTCGAGCGCTCGGCTAAGGCGGAAGCGCACCGGGTCTGGAAGCCGGCGATTACGCACTTGCGAGATAACCTCAACTTTCGTCGGATGCGTTTCGCTTAGCGCCCTGACCATTCGGCGATTCGCTTGCGACCCGGCCCGCCGTGGCTTACAGGACGTGCAGCACGGACGCTGCTCGTCGGCGCCGGCTAGCCAAGAAAATTCTCGCAGTGGCTCCTACATGGGAGGAATTTTCGAATGTCGAAAGACGCGCAAAAGACGTCCGCGGGTCGCCGCAAATTCCTGAAGGGCGGTGCGATGGCGGCGGGGGCGGCGATCGGCGCGATCGCGATGCCCCAGATCAGCCGGGCGCAGACGGTGACCTGGAAATACCAGTCGACCTGGCCGACCAAGGACATCTTCCACGACTTCGCCGTCGACTACGCCAAGAAGGTCAACGAGATGTCGGGCGGACGGCTCAAGCTCGACGTGCTTGCCGCCGGCGCCGTGGTTCCCGCGTTCCAGATGTCGGATGCGGTCCACGCCGGCGTGCTCGATGCCGGACACGGCGTGTGCGCCTACTGGTACGGCAAGCACAAGGCCTACTCGCTGTTCGGAACCCCGCCGTCGTTCGGCTGGGATGCGCACGGCTTCCTCGCCTGGTTCTACTATGGCGGCGGCGAGGCGCTCTATAAGGAGCTCGTGAACGACACGCTGAAGCTCAACCTGGTCGGCTTCCTCTATTACCCGATGCCGACGCAGCCGCTCGGCTGGTTCAAGAAGGAGATCAAGAGCGGCGACGACTTCAAGGGCATGAAGTACCGCACCGTCGGTCTCTCCGCAGATCTCTTCAAGGAGCTGGGCGCTGCGGTGACCATCCTGCCCGGCGGCGAGATCGTTCCCGCCATGGACCGCGGACTGCTCGACGCCGCCGAGTTCAACAACCCGTCCTCGGACCTGGTGCTGGGCTTCCCTGACGTGTCGAAGCACTTCATGGTCGGCAGCCACCATCAGCAGGTGGAGGCGTTCGAGGTCATCTTCAACAAGGCCAAGTTCGACGCCCTGCCGGCCGAGCTGAAGGCGATCCTGCGCTATGCGGCCTTCGCGGCCTCGGCCGATCAGCTCGGCCAAGCCTACGACCGCTATTCGAAGGACCTCGAGGAGATCAAGAAGCGCAACGTCAACGTCATCAAGACGAGCGACGCGGTGCTGACGGCGCAGCTCCAGGCCTGGGACAAGGTGATCGCGGAGCAATCGAAGGAGCCGTTCTTCGCTAAGGTGATTGCCTCGCAGAAGGCCTGGGTCAAGCGCACCGGCGCCTACCTGCAGGTCAACAATTTGGACAGCGCAGCCCTCGAGAAGGCCTACAAGCACTTCGCCCTGGGCTAGGCATCCTTGCGTCGCTGCGGGGAAGTCCCGCGGCGACGCTCTCTACTGCATTCCTCCAGGATCCAGCCATGCTCGACATGATCGGAGGGCCGAAGCAGCTCCCGCTGTACGCACTGGTGCTGCCCATTCCCATCGTCGCCTGGGTGTTCTGGAAAGAATTCCAGGATTCCCAGCGCCTGACGCCTGATGCCACGGGCGTGGAGCGCCTTCTGTTCACCGTCGATGCGCTCAGCACGGCCGTCGGCAAGACCTTCGGCTGGTGCATCTTCATTCTGACGTTCTCGACGAGCTACGAGGTGTTCGCGCGCTACGTGTTCGGCGCGCCCACCGAGTGGGCCTTCGATGCCAGCTACATGCTCTATGGCACTCTGTTCATGATGGCCGGGGCCTACGCGCTGTCGCGCAACGCGCACGTACGCGGCGACTTCATCTATCGCTCCTGGCCGCCGCGCCGGCAGGCTGCCATGGATCTGGTGCTCTACTTCCTCTTTTTCTTCCCGGCCATGCTCGCCTTCATCTACGCAGGCTACCAGTTCGGCAAGCTGTCGTGGCTGATGAACGAGCATTCCTCGGCGAGCCCGAACGGGCCCATCGTGTGGCCCTTCAAGTGGCTCATCTCGGTCACGGGCACTCTCATGGTGCTGCAGGGCGTGGTCGAGGTGATCCGCTGCGCCATCTGCCTGCGCACGGGGGAATGGCCGCCGCGCCTGCATGACGTGGAGGAGCTCGAGAAGGTCGTCTTGAGCGAGGCCGAGCAGCGCAAGGAGGCGGAAGCCGCCAAGGCCGAGGATGCCGGACTGAGAAAGGGGGCTGTTTGATGCTCGGACTTGGCAATCCCGAGCTCGGCGTGCTGATGCTCGGGCTGTTCGTCGTCTTCATCATGTTCGGGTTCCCGATCGCCTTCACGCTGATGGCGCTCGGCGTGTTCTTCGGCTACTTCGCGATGGGCGATCTGGTGTTCTCGCTCGTCGTGCAGCGCACCTACTCGGTGATGACGAACGACGTGCTGATCTCGGTGCCGCTGTTCGTGTTCATGGGCTACGTCATCGAGCGCGCCAGCATCCTGGATCGATTGTTCCGCTCGCTGCAGCTGGCGGCGGGTCCGGTGCCCGCGTCGCTGGCGCTGGCAACGCTGCTGACCTGCGCGGTATTCGCGACGGCAACCGGCATTGTCGGCGCGGTCGTGACGCTGATGGGACTGCTGGCCTTCCCGGCCATGCTGCGTGCGGGCTACGACGTGAAGATCGCAGCAGGCGTCGTGTGCGCGGGAGGCTGTCTCGGCATTCTCATTCCGCCGAGCGTGATGCTCATCCTTTACGGCGCGACCGCAGGCGTGTCGGTGGTGAAGCTGTACGCGGGCGCTTTCTTCCCGGGCATCATGCTCGCGTCCCTCTACATGCTCTACACCGTGATCATGGCGGCGCTCAATCCGAAGCTGGCGCCGAGGCTGCCCATCGAGGAGCGCACGGTGCCGCTTACGACCGTCCTTGCCGCGCTGGCCACCTCGTTCCTGCCGCTCGCTTCGCTGATCTTCGCGGCGCTGGGCTCGATCATGTTCGGGCTTGCCACGCCGTCCGAGGCGGCGGCGATCGGGTCGCTCGGAGCTTTGCTGCTGGCGCTCTTCTACGGCGCCGACTACAGCAAGCGCTGGCGCTTCGGGTTGCTGGTCATCTATCTGCTCGGCATCGCTGCGATCGTCCTCTACCTGTTCGCAGTCCGCTTCGACGAGGTCGTCGGCCTGCACCTTCCCTATTCCAACCTGCCGATGGTCGCGTTTCTGGCTTTGTCGGCGATCGTCGGGCTCGCCCTCGTGCCGCGGAACTCGTTCGATCTCGCCAAGCTCAAGGAATCGGTGTTCCTGACCGGGCGCACGACCGCCATGGTGTGCTGGCTGTTCATCGGCTCGTTCACGTTCTCCGCCGTGTTCGCCTACCTGGGCGGCCACGGGCCCATCGAGAAGTTCGTGCTGTCGATGAACCTGTCCCCGCTCGGCTTCATGATCCTGGCGCAGATCATCATCTTCATCCTCGGCTGGCCGCTGGAGTGGACGGAGATCATCGTCATCTTCATGCCGATCTTCCTGCCGCTGCTGAAGCTGTTCGACATCGACCCGCTGTTCTTCGGGTTGCTGGTAGCGCTCAACATCCAGACGTCGTTCCTGTCGCCGCCGGTCGCCATGGCTCCGTTCTATCTGAAGGGTGTGGCGCCGAGCTGGGTCAACATCAACGACATCTTCCGCGGCGTGCTGCCGTACATGATGATCGTGATCATCTGCATGGCGATGCTGTACACGTTCCCGCAGATCGGCCTGTGGCTGCCGAACTATCTTTACAAGTGAGGCAGGAGGAGCCGCGCCGGGCGGCCCCTGGGGAGCAGGATGAAACTCGTGGGGTCGGGGCTCGCCTGCCCTCCGCCAACGCGGAGGGACCCGGGGGTCCATCTCTCCACGGACGCTGCATCCACGGATGGATGGATGGGAAGCAACCTGCGTGTGATTGGAAGGTGGCCTAGCTGCCGATGAGCTCGATGACGCCCGAGAGCATCAGCGTGAGACCGAGGGCCACGCTGGCGGTGAAGGCGACGGCGACATAAGGCTCCACCTCCGTGCCGGTGAAGCGATACAAGCGGCCGCCGCGCGGCATCATGTAGGCAAAGACAAGTCCGGTGAGCAACAGAACGACGATACCGGACACCAACGTTGTCATTTCTCTTTCCTCATGCAGAGCTGATCGATGATAGCATTCCGGCCGCTGGCTGACGACAGACTTGACACGAGGGAGTTGCAATCTTGAACGAGACAGGCCTTGCCGCGCTGGGCGCAGCCCAGGCGGTCGAACTGATCGGAAAGGGTGAGATCACCTCCGAGGAGCTGACCAAGGCGTGCCTCGACCGCATCGCCGCCAGGGAAGAGATCGTGCAGGCCTGGGCCCATCTCGATCCGGAGCATGCACTGGCACAGGCGCGGTCGGCCGACGCGCTGCGGCGGGAAGGCAAAGGCATCGGGCCGCTGCATGGCGTGCCGGTCGGCATCAAGGACATCATCAACACGGGCGACATGCCGACCCAGAACGGCTCGCCGCTGTTTGAGGGCTATCAGCCGCGCGAGGACGCCTTCTGCGTCGCGGCGCTGCGTGCGGCCGGCGCCGTGATCATGGGCAAGACGGTGACGACAGAGCTGGCGACCCTCACGCCCAACAAGACGCGCAACCCGCACAACCCGGAGCACACGCCCGGCGGCTCCTCCTCCGGCTCGGCGGCGGCGGTCGCCGACGGCATGATCCCGGTGGCGCTTGCCACGCAGACGGGCGGCTCTGTGATCAGGCCGGCCTCGTTCTGCGGCGTGTTCGGTCTGAAGCCGACCTTCGGGCTGATCTCACGCCGCGGCGTGACCTTGCAATCGCACACGCTCGACACCGTGGGCGTCTATGGCCGGTCGCTCGAGGACGTGGCGCTCGTGACCGACGCGCTGTCGGGACACGATCCCGACGATCCGGTCAGCTACCCGCGCGGGCGCAGCAGCCTGTCCCGGCTGCTGGCGGAAGCACCACCCGTGCCGCCCATCTTCGCCTTCTGCAAGACGCCCGCATGGGACAAGGCCGATGATGCGACGAAGGAGGCCTTTGCGGAGCTCGTGTCGGAGCTCGGGGACCGCGTGCAAGAGGTGGAGCTGCTGTCGCTCGAGGACGCCATCGCGCACCATCGGCGTGTCCAGGGGGCGGAGAATGCAGCCTACTACGGACCGCTGCTGGCGCGCGGGCGCGACGGCATCAGCCCCGGCCTGACGCAGCGCATCGAGGAAGGGGCCAAGATTCCGGCGCACGAGTACATCGCCTCGGTCAATGCGCGCGACCGCCTGTACGGCGTGATCGAGGAGATCCTGCTGCACTACACCGCGATCCTGACGCCGGCTTCGCCAGGGCCGGCGCCCAAGGGGCTCGGCTCCACGGGCAATCCAATCTTCAACGGCATGTGGACCTATCTCGGCGTGCCCTGCGTGACGCTGCCACTGCTCGAGGTCAACGGCATGCCACTCGGCGTGCAGCTCGTCGGCATGCGCCGCGACGACGGCCGCCTGCTGCGCACGGCACGCTGGCTGGTGGCGCATCTCGCGGAATAGCCGCCCCCTCTCCCACATGCGAGGAGAGGGAGACATCAGGCCTTCTTCTCCCAGCGGCCGGCTTCGGTCTGCTGCCAATAGGTCACCGTGCATCCCTCGGCCTTGGCGGCACGCCATTGTGCGCGTGCCGCCTCCACGGCCGACGGGTCGTGGCCGTCGAAGATCGACACCACGCGCAGGTAGCCGGCGAAGCTGGTCAGCGTGGCGCCGTCGACGATGAAGCGGACGGCCGCGTTGTTGGGATTGTCCTCCTCGGTCGTAAGAAACACGGGCTGATGCTCGGCATGACCCTCGCTGCGCGTGCCATGCGCCAGGAAGCTGTCCTCGCGCCACGTCCACAGCAGCGCGTCGATGGCGGCAAGCCGCTCTGGACTGCCGGCCTGGACGACGGCGCGCCAGCCGCGGTCCAGCGTGCGCTCGACGAGGCCGGGCAGCACCTGCTCGAGCGTCTGGCGCTCCAGGTGATAGAACAAAACTTCGGTGGCGGCGGTCATCACAGCTCGCCTCTTGCAACGCTGCTGTCGGCACCTATATCTGCGGGTCCGGTGCGGCGCCAGTGTCCAGGCTGACGACCGTGGTGCGGGCGGTGAGCGCAGGCGGCTTCTCGGGTTTGCTGCCGTGCTCCCGCCCGCTTTTATCCCGGGCCGGCAGAGGCGCTCCGAGCAATCGAGCACACAGCCTAGCTGCGCACGTAGGGGTTCTCGCCCTTGCGCAGCGAGAAGCGGATCGGGACGCCGGGCAGGCCGAACGCATCGCGCAGGCTGTTGACCAGGTATCGCACGTAGGATTTGGGCAGGCCCGCCGGCTGCGAGCAGAACGCCACGAACGTCGGCGGCCGCGTCGAGGGCTGCGTGATGAAGCGGATCCTGATGCGCCGCCCCTTGGCGGCGGGCGGCGTGTGGCGCTCCATCGCCTCGCGCAGCCAGCGATTGAGGTCGGAGGTGGACACCCGCGTGTTCCAGATGGCGTGCGCCTTGATCACGGCCTCCATCAGCTTGTCGACGCCGCGGCCCGATAGGGCCGAGACGGGCACGAGCGCCACATCCGGCACCTGCGACAGCTTCTCGGCGACGGTGCTCTTCAAATCCCTGAGCAGCTTCTGCTTGTTCTCGACCACGTCCCACTTGTTGACCGCCACGACCAGCGCGCGCCCCTCCTCCGTCACCAGGTCGCCGATGGTCAGGTCCTGATGCTCGAAGGGCCGCTCGGCATCGATCAGCAGGACGACCACCTCGGCAAAACGGATGGCGCGCACGGCGTCGCTGGCGGAAAGCTTCTCGGCGGTCTCGCTGATGCGCGCCTTGCGCCTCAGACCCGCCGTATCGAACAGGCGCATGCGATGGCCCTGCCAATCGAGGTCGGTCGCTACGGCGTCGCGCGTCAGGCCTGGCTCAGGGCCCGTGATCATGCGCTCCCGGCCGAGGATGGTATTGACCAGCGTCGACTTGCCGGCATTGGGCCGCCCGACGATGGCGATGCGAAGGGGATGCGAAGCCTCCCTCGGCGCCTCCTCGGTCACAGACTGGTCGACATCACCCTTGCGGCGCTTGGATATTTTCGCCTGCAGGCCCAGCGCCGACAGGATATCGCTCTCGAGGTCGGCAAGCCCCTCCCCGTGCTCGGCCGAGACGGCCACAGGCGCGCCGAACCCGAGCTGGAAGGCGTCGTAGAAGCCCTCGGCTCCAGCGCGTCCCTCGCTCTTGTTGGCGACCAGGACGACGGGCTTGCCGGTCGTGCGGGCAAGCCGTGCGAACTCGACATCCGGCGGGGTGACGCCGGCGCGGGCATCGACGACGAACAGAACGACATCGGCCTCGCGCACGGCAGTCTCGGTCTGGGCGCGCATGCGCGCGGCAATCGAGCCCGAGGGGGCGTCCTCCAGGCCCGCCGTGTCGATCAGAGTGATGGGATGGCCGCCGACCTCGGCCTCGCCCTCGCGCCGATCCCGGGTGAGGCCCGGCGTGTCGGAGACGAGCGCCGACCGCCGGCCTGTCAGCCGATTGAACAGGGTCGACTTGCCGACATTGGGCCGCCCGATGATGACGACGGAGGGGAGCATCGATCCGATTTGGTTGCTAGCGCGTGAGGCTCCACCCGCCACCAACGCGGTGAGCGGCGTCAGTGGGCCCGGTTCACGCAGAACGACACGACGTCAGCAAGAGCAGAACGCGGAACCGAGTCCGGGAAAATCGCCAGCGCATCACGCGCGATGGAGCCGTAGTGGCGCGCGCGCTCGAGCGTTGCCTCGATGGCCCGATGCTTCTTCATGAGGCCGATGGCGTGCTCGAGGTCGCCGTCCTTGAGGTCACCCGCAGCAAGCGTGCGCTCCCAGAACTCCCGCTCGACAGCGCCACCGCGCCGGAAGCAGAGAATGACCGGCAAGGTGATCTTGCCTTCGCGGAAGTCATCGCCGATCGACTTGCCCAGACGCGAGCTGTCACCGGAGTAGTCGAGCGCATCGTCCACGAGCTGAAAGGCGATGCCCAGATTCTTACCATACGATCTGAGCGCGGCCTGCTCGGCGGCGGGCCGGTTGGCAATCGTAGCGCCGACCTCGGCCGCGGCCGAGAACAACGCCGCCGTCTTGGCGTTGATGATGGCGAGATACTCGTCCTCGGTCGTCGCCGTGTTCTTGGCGGCGGCGAGTTGCATGACCTCGCCTTCGGCGATCACGGCTGCGGCATTGGACAGGATCTTGAGGGCGCCGAGCGAGCCGACGTCGACCATCATGCGGAAGGCCTGGCCCAGCAGGAAATCGCCGACCAGGACGCTCGCCTGATTGCCCCACAGCAGGCGCGCGGAGTGCTTGCCGCGCCGGTAGTCGCTCTCGTCGACCACGTCGTCGTGCAGGAGCGTGGCGGTGTGCATGAACTCGACGGCGGCAGCCAGCCGCACGTGCCCCTCGCCCGTATAGCCCGACAGCTTGGCCGCCGCGATCGTCAGCATCGGGCGCAGGCGCTTGCCGCCCGAGTCGATCAGGTGATGGGCAAGCTTGGGAATCAGGTCAACGTCCGAGACGGCCTTGTCCAGGATCAGGCGGTTGACGCCGCCCATGTCGTGCGCAACCAGCCCGAGCAGCGGCTCCAGGCCGGCCGCGGGGTCGCGAGCATCATCGAGTGGAATGACAACGCCCAATCTGTGCTTTCCTTGAAGGCGGCGTGAACTAAAGCCGATATACTGCCGCAATCAAGCCGGTCAAGCCGTTTCGGCTGACACCACGAGGAGCATATGCGCAGCATCCTGGAGACCACGGACCCCGTGCTCGTGAGCTACGTGGAAGCCCTGCTGAACGATGCGGGCATCAGCATGCACGTGGCAGATGTGAACATGAGCGTGGTGGAGGGCTCAATCGGTATCTTCCCGCGCCGGGTGCTGGTGTCGGACCGCGACTGGATTGCCGCCCGGCGTCTGCTCACCGAGGCGGGCCTGAGACAGTGGATGCCGGCCCCGGATCCGGGCGCGGCCGGAGAGACCGGCTGAGGAGAGGCGCGGATGGACGTCTCCCAGGATGCGTTCCTCGGCGGCGCACTCGAAATCCTGCAGCCCAAAGGCGGCTACCGCGCGGGTCTCGATGCCGTGCTGCTGGCAGCCGCAGCCCCGCTCGAACGGAGCTCGCAGCCCCGCGTGCTCGATGCGGGCGCCGGCGTCGGCGTCGTGGGGCTGTGCGTGGCGCGACGAGTTGCAGGCGCACACGTGACGCTGGTGGAGATCGAGCCCGAGCTCGCCGCACTGGCGCACGAGAATGTGAGCCGCAACGGACTGGATGCGCGGGTGCGCGTCGTGCAGGTCGATGTTGCCAATGGTGGCGCGGCCTTCAACGGCCCGGCGTCCTCGGAAAGCGGCCTCGTGCCCGGAGCATTCACCCACGTGCTCGCCAATCCGCCCTACCTGGAGTCGGGGCGCGGCACGGTTCCGCAGGACCGGCTCAAGGCTGCGGCACATCAGATGCCGCGCGGCGGCCTGGACGCCTGGATCCGGTTCCTTGCCACGGCCGCAGCGGCGGACGGCAGTGCCACCGTGATCTATCCGGCCGAGCAGCTCGCGGCGCTGCTGGCGCAGATGGAGGGGCGCTTCGGCGCGCTCAAGGTGTTTCCGATCTTTCCGCGCCGCCACAGTGCGGCCACGCGCGTCATCGTACAGGGGATCAAGGCGAGCCGCGCGCCGCTGCAGGTGCTGCCTGGACTCGTGCTGCACGACGAGGGCAACGCATTCCGGCCGGAGCTGCAGGCGATCCTTAGGCAGGGAGCACCGCTCTCTCTGGCGCCCTGACCGCGACGCTTTCTGAACCATGGAACTTGCCAGCGGCGATGCAAACCTTGTGAGCCAGGCGCTCTGCCGCTAGAACCGGTGGGGAGCCTCGGAAAGCTACCACCGGGTGGCCGCGACGCGTCGCAAGCGAGACGAGCACAAGAGCCAACCGATGTCCCTGTTCTCCCGCCGCCCCACGGTGCCGGTCCTGCGCTTCACCGGCGCCATCGGCATGGCAGCCCCGCTTCGGCCCGGGCTCTCGATCGCGACTGCGGCCGCGGCCATCGAGAAGGCGTTCTCGCTTTCCAAGCTGCCATCGGTCGCCGTCGCCATCAACTCGCCGGGCGGCTCGCCGGTGCAGTCGCACCTGATCTTCAAGCGCATCCGCCAGCTCGCCCGGGAGAAGAACAAGCGCGTCTATGTGTTCTGCGAGGATGTGGCGGCCTCCGGCGGCTACTTCCTGGCGCTCGCGGGCGATGAGATCTACGCCGACCCATCCTCCATCGTCGGCTCGATCGGGGTCATCTCGGCGAGCTTCGGGCTCGAGAAGGCAATTGCCAGACTGGGCATCGACCGGCGCGTCTACACGGCCGGCGAGCACAAAGGGTCGCTCGATCCGTTCCTGCCGGAGAATCCCGAGGAGGTCGAGCGGCTGAAGGCGATCCAGCGGGACGTGCATGACGTGTTCATCGGCATCGTCAAGGAGCGCCGCGGGGCCAAGCTCAGGGCGCCCGACGCGGAGCTGTTCACCGGTGCGTTCTGGTCGGGCCCCAAGGCGCTCGAGCTTGGCCTGATCGACGGCATCGCCGACCTGCGCTCGCGCATGCGCGAGCTGCACGGCGACACGGTGCGCCTGCGGGTGGTTCCCTTCGACGGAGGCGGTTGGCTGGCACGGCGCCTGCGCCGCCTTCCCGGGCTGGGGAGCATTACAAAACCGTCACTTGCTCCGGCTTTGACGCTTGGCGATGATCTGATCTCCGCGGTCGAAGTGCGTGCTCTATGGTCGCGGTTCGGCCTTTAGGCCGCGCATCGGGTTGAGGAGGCTCATATGCCCCAACTGGTGGGACTGATGCTGATTGGCGCCGGACTGTATGCAGGCTATCGGGCGCTGATGCGCGCGGCAGGCAAGGTGATCGATGAGCTCGGTCCGGGCGAGGCGGAGCTGCGGCAGCACAGTGCGGTGACGGTCAAGGACCTGGGCGCGCTCGAATACGACCCCACGAGCGGGGTCTACCGCCCCGCACGGCGCGGTTGAGCAGCGCGGCACTCAATACGCGGGCTTGAGCTTCGGAAACATCGGGAAGTGTTTGGTGTTGAGCGTGGCAAGCCGCAGGCCATGGTGCTCAGCGGTGGCCGCGATGATGGCGTCGATCGACCCAATACTATGACTGCGTTCATAAATCCGAACGAAGATCCCAGCGCGCTTGGCAATGTCCAGGCTGACGGGCAGCAGCGTAGCTTGCGATAGAAGCTGCTCCGTTTGTCGCTCCTCCCTCCGATTGCGAAGACCTGCGTAAAGTTCCAATACCGAGGCCACTGAGATATTGGGCTGCTTGTCGCCGCGCTCAAGGAATGCACGCGCAGGCTCCAGACCGCGCAGGTAGTCGATAAGAATCGTCGTATCGAAAAGCATGCGGTTTTACTTGGCCCGCATCTGCTTGCGTATCCTTTCCATGCGTTGCCTGTCGCTCTTGCGCCGATTGGCATAAAACACATCGAGATCATCACGATCTTTCCACATGCCGAAGGCTTGGCGCCAGGCGTCCTTCCAATCGCCCTTGGCTTCGGCTGCCTCGTCGTCGAGCTCGCGATCGATACCGGCGCGGATCAGCTCCGCCTCCGCCACCCCGGTTGCGGCAGCGCGCGCCTTGAGCCTGCGGTTCTGCTCGACCGTGATGAAAAGCTGTTTGCGGATCATCTTGTTCATAGGACGGATCTCCTACACACATGATATGTGTATAAGCGCAGCGGCACAAGATCGGGGCCGGCCGAGCGGCGGATAATCCAGGTGACGCCGGGGCCGGTTTGCGTATAGTGCGCGCCGCCAACCCGCCCCTATACTGCGAGCCATGCAAAAGAGAGCCGCGAAACCGGCAAGCGCGCGTCCGCCGAAGTCCGCGACCACGCTGCAGCCGAAGAGGTCGTTTCAGGACCTGATTCTGACCCTGCAGCAGTTCTGGGGGCAGCAGGGCTGCGTCATCCTGCAGCCCTACGACATGGAGGTCGGTGCGGGAACCTTCCATCCGGCCACCACGCTGCGGGCGCTCGGCCGCAAGCCCTGGAATGCGGCCTACGTGCAGCCCTCGCGCCGGCCCAAGGATGGCCGCTACGGCGAAAATCCCAACCGGCTGCAGCACTACTACCAGTTCCAGGTGATCATGAAGCCGTCGCCGCCGGACATCCTGGATCTGTACTTGAAAAGCCTCGATGCCATCGGCATCGACACATCGCTCAACGACATCCGCTTCGTCGAGGACGATTGGGAGAGCCCGACCTTGGGCGCCTGGGGCCTCGGCTGGGAGGTGTGGTGCAACGGCATGGAGGTAACGCAGTTCACCTACTTCCAGCAGGTGGGCGGCTACGACTGCAATCCAGTGTCGGGCGAGATCACCTACGGCCTGGAACGGCTCGCCATGTATGTGCAGGGCGTGGATCGCGTGTACGACCTGAGCTTCAACGGGCGCGAGGATGAGCGCAAGCTGACCTACGGCGACGTGTTCCTGCAGTCCGAGCAGGAGTACTCGCGCTTCAACTTCGAGCATGCCGACACGGACATGCTGCTCGTCCACTTCCGCGACGCGGAAAAGGAATGCAAGGCGCTGCTCGAGGCCGGTGCGCCCAAGGCCAACTCGAATGACAAGCGGCACAAGCTTGCGCTGCCAGCCTACGACCAGTGCATCAAGGCCTCCCACATCTTCAATCTCCTCGATGCCCGCGGCGTGATCTCCGTCACCGAGCGGCAGAGCTACATCCTGCGCGTGCGCGAGCTGGCCAAGGCGTGCTGCGGCGCTTGGCTGCAAACAGAGGGAGGAGGCGCATGAGCACACCCAAGACGCTGCTGGAGATGTCCGGTGCCGATCTCACGCCGCCGCCGCTGGCGCAGTCGGTGCTCGTCATCATCGATGCGCAGAACGAGTATCTCGACGGTAAGCTGGCCCTGCCAGGCATCGGGCCGGCCGTCGACGCCATCGCCAGGCTGCTCGCCGAGGCGCGCCGGGCGGGTACGCCGATCGTGCACGTTGCCCACAAGGGCCGCGCCGGCGGCCTGTTCGACCGCGACGGGCATGGCGGCGCCATCATCGAGGCCGTGCAGCCGGCGGGCGGCGAGATCGTCATCGAGAAGCCGCTGCCCAATGCCTTTGCGCAGACCGATCTCAATGCCGAGTTGAAGGTGCTCGGCCGCACGCAGATCGTCATCGCCGGCTTCATGACGCACATGTGCGTGAGCTCCACAGCGCGGGCGGCGCTCGACCTCGGCTACAAGGCGACGGTGGCGGCCGATGCGGCGGCGACGCGCGACCTTCCCGATCCGCTGGGCGGCGTGATCCCAGCCGACGCGCTGCATCGTGCGGCGCTGGCCGAGCTCGCGGATCGGTTCGCCATCGTGGCGACGGTGGACCGGATTGCAGGGTGAGGGCTCATCATGGCTGAGCTGCTGCTCGAGCTGTTTTCCGAGGAGATCCCGGCGCGGATGCAGGCCCGCGCGGCGGAGGATCTGAAGCGGTTGGTTGTGGATGGGCTCGTGGCGCATGGGCTGCAGGTCGGTGCGGCACAGGCGTTCGCGACGCCGCGCCGGCTGGCGCTGGTGATCGAGGATGTGCCGGCCAAGTCCCCGGCAGTGAGCGAGGAGCGCAAGGGGCCGCGCGTGAACGCGCCCGAGCAGGCCATCGCCGGTTTCGTCAAGTCCGCAGGTTTGCGATCGATCAAGGATGCGCAAATCGTCAAGGACGAGAAGCGCGGCGACTTCTACGTCGCCAAGATCGAGAAGCCGGGACGCAAGGCCGGCGAGATCGTTGCCGAGATCGTGCCGGACGTGGTGGTCAAGTTTCCCTGGCCCAAGTCGATGCGGTTCAACCGCTTCCTCGATGGCGCAGGCACCAACGCACCGGAGCTGCGCTGGGTGCGGCCGCTGCACTCCATCGCCTGCCTGCTCGACGGCAAGGTGGTGCCGCTCGAGATCGCAGGCCTCAAGGCCGGCGCCGTGACACGCGGGCATCGCTTCCACGGCAACGAGGACATCAAGGTCGAGGGCTTCGTCGACTACGCCAAGAAGCTCAAGGCCAGGAAGGTGCTGCTGCTCGCCTCCGAGCGCGCCGAGATGATCCGCGAGCAGGCCGAGGCGCTGGCGCAAGCCAACAAGCTCGAGCTGGTCGCGGACGAGGCGCTGCTCGCCGAGAACGCCGGCTTGACCGAGTGGCCGACGGTGCTGATGGGGTCGTTCGATCCGGCGTTCCTGGAGGTGCCGCCGGAGTGCCTGATGCTGTCGATGAAGCAGCATCAGAAGTGCTTCTCGTTGAAGCATCCGCGCACGGGCAAGCTCGCCAACAGGTTCCTGCTGGTGTCGAACCTGATCGCCAAGGACGGCGGCAAGCACATCATCGCCGGCAACGAGAAGGTGATCGCGGCGCGGCTGTCGGATGCGCGCTTCTTCTGGCAGCAGGACCTGAAACGGCCGCTCGACGAGATGGCGAGTGCGCTCAGGGGCATTACGTTCCACGAGAAGCTGGGCAGCCAGTGGGATCGCGTCGAGCGCATCAGCGAGCTTGCATTCCATATCGCGAGATCGATCGACGCGCCCGCGGACGATGCGCGGCGCGCGGCGCAGCTCTGCAAGGCCGACCTGGTGTCGGGCATGGTGGGCGAGTTTCCCGAGCTGCAGGGGCTGATGGGGCGCTATTACGCCGAGGCTGCGAAGACGAAGCCCGAGATCGCGCGGGCCATCGAGCTGCACTACAAGCCGAAGGGGCCCTCCGACACGGTGCCCAAGGTGGACGACGGCGACGCCGTGGCTGTGGCCGTGGCGCTGGCCGACAAGCTCGACACGCTGGTCGGCTTCTGGGCCATCGGCGAGAAGCCGACGGGCTCGGGCGATCCCTATCAGCTCCGCCGTGCGGCGCTCGGCGTGATCCGGATTGTGCTGGAGAACGATCTGCGGCTGGATCTGAATAAAGTACAGGACGCGGCCATTCAGACGTACACAAAACAAGGGCATTGGCCTGACCTGACACTTGAGCCCGATTCGAGCGTAGATGCGCACCTTAAGCGCGTGTATTCCGCAGTGACCGGCTTGATGGATTTCTTCGCCGACCGGCTCAAGGTGCACCTGCGCGAGAAGGGTGCACGGCATGACCTGATCGACGCGGTGTTCGCGTTGGGCGGGCAGGACGACCTGGCGCTGATCGTCAAGCGCGTGGAGGCTTTGGGTGAGTTCCTGCAGACCGACGACGGCGCCAACCTGCTCATCGGCGTGAAGCGCGCGGCCAACATCCTCGCCATCGAGGAGAAGAAGGATAAGAGGAGCTACGCCGGCACGCCGGACGGCGCGCTGCTCGCCGCGCCCGAGGAGAAGGGCCTCGCCGCCGCGATCGCCAAGGTGAAGTTCGACACGCAGGCGGCGATCAACGTGGAGAATTTCGCCGGTGCGATGCGGGCGCTGTCGGAGCTGCGCGCGCCGGTCGATCGATTTTTCGACAAGGTGACGGTGAATGCGGACGATCCGAAGCTGCGCGAGAACCGGCTGCGGCTCCTGTCGGAGATCCGCGCGGCAACGCTGACGGTGGCGGACTTCTCGAAAATTGCCGGATAGCGCACGCGATGGCTCCGCTCGTCGCGCCGGCGCGCTCTCACGTGCGCTGGCACGGGGTGGGGGCCCGAGGCGCGCGTTTGGTACGTCAGCGCTCCACACTCGGCGTCATCCCTGCGAAGGCAGGGACCCAGGTGCCGTGCAGCAAACTCTGCCTCGCGATTGAAGCGCAGGCGGTGCCTCTCATTGTCATGGTCGGGCTTGCCTGCACTCGGACCCGTTCCGAGTGTCCCGACCATCCATCTATCGGCTGGGTCGGGACTCGCGGAGAGATGGATCCTCGGGCCGAGCCCGAGGATGACATGTGTGGGTCGCGTCGTAGATGACAACGCACGCTGAGTAAGCGATGCGCATCTGGGTTCCGACCCGTTTCCGCATGCGCTGATTGCGCATGCGGGGCCGGGATGACG
>JBLNBZ010000076.1:0-6206 GCA_050260355.1 Bacteroidota bacterium
TTTTGCGCTGAAAGCGCGCGCCCGTTCCATCATCGGTTATGAAGCAGTTAGCGTTAACGAGAGGTTACGAATCACCACCCGTGTCCCCGGGGCCCATTGACGACGAGCTTTGGGGCGCGAGTTGGGGCGATCGAGGGAAGAATTGTGGCAGAGCTTGCAGGCGCTTTTCGCCTGCTGCCTCACGATTGCGGGCGAGTGCGCTCGATCTCGATGCCGACCGACCGGCAGCCCGGCATGATGTCGGGCTTCTCGATGCGCACGCGAAGCGCGTGGACGCGGATGTCGGCGAAGCAGGCTTGCGCGATGCGCTCAGCCAGTGTCTCGAGCAGGTTCACGTGGTCTGCCTCGACAATTGACCTGATGCGCTCGACGAGCTTCTCGTAGTCGAGCACGTCCCTCAGCCGGTCCGAGACACCGTCGTAGGTGTCGGCAACCTGGAGGTCCACGGAGACCAGGATGCGCTGGTCGTAGCGCCGTTCGACCTCATAGATGCCGACGCGCCCCATGACCTCGAGATCGCGCACGAAAACCCGGCGAAGTTTCACGGCTGGGGTCATTGTCCGGGTGCGGTTCGCGTTACAATTTTGCAGCCGATCAAGGGCGCACCGGGGTTCGACGTGGCGCCGGCCGGCTCATCCCTTGACGCTCGTGATGTCGGGTGTCTGCCAGGCGAGATGCTGGCCACCGTCGAGCGCGATCATCTGCCCGGTCATGGCGGGCGCGTCAAGGATGAAGCGGATCGCGCGGGCGATCTCCTCCGGGCTGGTTCCGCGGCCGAGAAGCGTGGACGTCCGCTGCCTCTGGAACTGGGCCTCGGACTGAAAACTGTTCGGCAGCGTCGGTCCAGGGCCAATGGCGTTGACCCTGATGCGAGGCCCCAAGGCTTGTGCCAGGGTCCGCGTCACCGACCACAAACCGGCTTTCGCCGTCGCGTACGAGAAGAAGTGCGGGGTCGGCTTCCACACCCGCTGGTCAATCATGTTGATGATGTTGCCCTCGACCCCCTCCGGCAGATGCGCAGCGAATGACTTGGCAAGAAACACGGGGGCTTTGAGGTTTACGGCGAGCTGGCGATCCCAGACTGCAGCATCCAACGTCGCCACCGTATCATAATGAAAGAGCGAGGCATTGTTGACGAGGCAGACCGGCGCTCCGAGCGCCTCGACGCACGCCGGAATGAGGTCTGCAACCGCCGAGCTGTCGGCGAGGTCGGCCGGCAGGAGCGCAGCATACCGGCCGGCCGCTCTGATCTCGTCTGCGAGCGCCAGTGCTTCGGCCTTCGAGCGATGATGATGCACGCCCACACTCCAGCCCCGGCTGGCAAAGTCGAGCGCGATCGCGCGCCCGATCCGCCGCGCAGCGCCGGTGACGAGTACAATGGGTCCGACGTCGGAATTGCGAGTCACAGGCGTTGCGTGCCTTCTACGGTGAACTTGGGTTTGCGGCTGATGCTACGGATTTGCAGCCTTCACAGCCAGTCCTTCCGTCCCGCTGGTGCTATCCGGGCGCTGAATAACCGGCAAATTGCCCATTCCTCAGGCAGGCGCGCTGCCGCAATAAACGGCAGATAAAGCAATGTGTTACGAGCGCGCCACGGCGTGGTGCGAATGCACGATTCGCTAAGCCGATCTGCCTTGCGACAGGCATAAGAGTCGAGGAACAGTCGAGATCGGACACGCGACGCTTGGGTATGGGCGCGTCGACGAACAGGGGAACAGAGCAATGAATAGCTGGATCAGTTTGGTGGGGCGTGTGGCTGCAGTCGCCGCGCTGGGGGTCGCCGTCGTCGCCGCACCGGCACTCGCTGATGGCATGGGCAAGCGCAAGGGCATGAAGGACGAGCCGGTTGAGCCTCCCAAGAGCGACTGGTCGATCACCTACAACTTCTCGGCGGTTTCGGAATACGTGTTCCGCGGCATCTCGCAATCGGGCGAGAACCCGACCGTTCAGGGCGGCGTCGATGTGACCTACAAGATGCTTTATGCAGGCATCTGGGCGTCGGGACTGGATTTCGGCAAGTCCGTCGATCCGGTCGCCGAGGTCGATTACTACGGCGGCATCAAACCGGTTCTCGGCCCCGTCACGCTGGACATCGGCGTGATCTACTATACTTACCCGAATGCGCACGACCCCGGCGCCGAGCTCGATTACTTCGAGGTGAAGGTCGGAGCCAGCGGCGAGATCTGGAAAGACGGAACGCTCGGCGTCACGGTGTTCTATTCGCCCGAGTACACCGGCAAGACCGGCGACGTGTGGACGGTCGAAGGCACGTTTGCGCAGGTTCTGCCGAAGGTGCGCGACATCACGCCGACGATCAGCGGCACCCTGGGCTGGCAGACGGGCGACGCGGCCGCTTACTCCGCGATCGTAGCCAACGGCGACGACAACTATCTCTACTGGAATGTCGGTCTTACCCTCGGCTTCGGGGACCGGTTTTCCCTCGACTTCCGCTACTGGGACACGAACATCAGCGACTCGGGCGGGTTCTGCTCGGGCCAGATCCTGCAATGCGACGAGCGTTTCGTAGCATCGGCGAAAGTAACGTACTGACCTCTCCGTCTCCGGGACTGCACGCAAGAGGACGGGGCCACTGCGGCCCCGTCCTTTTTCGCTCGGAGAGCCCCCAGGCCGGACCTCGCGCTCTATGGCGCCGGCGGACGGGAACGTCGCCGATGCCGAAATTGTCACCGGAGAACCGCATAATATCGCTCATCTGACGATTACCGGGAATTTTTGATTGACTGTCATAAATTCGATGCATCGCTGGGACAGGCTCGCGCTGCTCGACGCTCTTCCGGCATGCCCCGCGGGCTCATGGCTCGGTTTGTGAGCAACACCGGGAGGCCGATCCGGGATGCGCCGCGCCCTCTCTGGCGCACCCGGTCGAGGAGGCCAGCCGGACGAACGTTCGGTTTCGAACCCCGCTGCCGAAGTGCGCACGGCTGGCCTCCCACCGCTCGCCGAATGAGTGAGAGCGGCCCGCTGCGTTTTCCCCAATCTTTGTCGACCTGGTCTTGCAAGCGACGGCAAGTGACGTTCAATCACCGGCGGCGGCAAAGGAGCGGGCGGCACTCGTGATACCGGTCGTCACCATTGCGGTAGCAGCGACTGTTGCGACGGCGTACGCCCTGGCGCGACGCTGGGCGCGCGCAGCAATTTCGTTCGAGCTGGCCGCCGATCGGCCGCTGGCCTTCGGCTACAAGATGGCGTGGCTTGCGATCCGCACCAACGACACGGCAGGAGTCGTCGACGCCCTTGGCCTGAGGCAGGTGCGTGCGTCGAACTGGAGATCCGGGCTCGGCGCGGCTTACGATGAGCATACCGGAGAGACATTCCTGTTCGTGTCTCCACCGGTCCGAGGGTGGACGTTCGTCATCGGCTTGGCTTTGCCGCACCCGCTCGGCCGGAGCTTCGTCGACAAGGCGACGCCGCTGCTGCTGACGCTTGGCGGGCGGTTCAGCGACGTCCAATACTATTTCAGCTATCCGCCGATCGACTTTTTTGCGTGGGCCCGCATCACGGACGGCAAGCTGGTGCGGGCGTTCGCGATTGGGGACGAGGGCATCGTCTGGAACAAGGGCAAGCTGACACGCGCCGAAACCGCCCTCGGACTGAGGCTGTTCGAGCTGCGCGGTGTCGAGGCGCGGCGCGGCGATGCGGGCGGCGCACTTCTGCTGCACCCGACGGAGGACCATGTCATGCGCGTTGCCGCAGGCTGGAGCCAGGATCCGACGCGGATCGAGGCAAGCCAGTCGACGGAGGGGGTGGGCTACGTCGGACTGGCCCCCTTCGCCTGGCGGCCCGAGCGCCTGCGGCGGGCGGCCTGAAGTTCCCTCGCCGCAAAATCGGCGCAAGCTCGCCCCGAACACTTCCAGCTTTCGCCGAACTTCGCTGTTAGTCCACTGACACGGCAGAGAAATTTCGCCGCGCTCCCAGTGAGCCTATGCGCGCATCTGCGCAGGCGGGCTGGGCGACAACGTGGAGAGCGAACAATGATGGGCAAGACGTGCACCGTCCTGGCCTTGGGGGCTACGCTCTTGGTCCTGACAGGGTTACACAATCAGGCCGCAGCTGCCGATCTCGGCGGCGCGCCCGCTCGCCGGCCTCCACCGGATTATGAGCCGCCCTATCGAACCGACCTGGAGCGTTGGACCGGGTTCTACATCGGCGGCACCGCGGGCTACAGCTTCGGCACCGGCAGTGTCAGCGGGGACATTGGAGACTTTTCGTTCGACCAGAATGGAGTGGTGGGGACCCTCCTGGCCGGGTACAATTGGCAGATCGGACGCAGCGTGCTGGGCATCGAGGCGGACGTCGGCACGGGCGATTTCGGCACGAGCGGGTCGACCGGCGCACTGGACTCCCAGCTGAACGTGTTCGGTTCGCTGCGGGCGCGCGCAGGCTATCTGATCAGCCCGGCCCTTCTGATTTATGCAACCGCCGGAGCGGCGTGGGCCGACATGGACTTCAAAATTGCCGGCACCTCGACGCAGTCGGAAACATTTTTCGGATATCAAGTTGGTGGCGGCGGGGAGCTGGCCATCTCACCCAGGACGATGCTGCGGCTCGAGTACATCTTCACGGATCTGGGCAGCGAACGCGTCACCCAGTCGGGATTGAGCAACACCTTCGATCCAGACTTCCACACCGTGCGCGCCGGCGTCGCCTTCAAGTTCTAGGACAGGCCGAGGGAGCCAGCGCCGCGAGCTTCGGGCTCTGCCGGTCGAGCGAAGATATCGCGCGGCATCGCCCGTGCCTTCGCTCAAGCTGGCCTTGCAATGGTGCCGCGGTGTTCGGCTGCCTCCAGCCAGATCAGCCGCTCCTTTGGGCAGGGCACGGCCACCGTCGACCCCGAGGTGCGGTCGAGGGCCAGCGCCGTGCAGCGGTCGAGCGGTGCTTGAAAGGCTTGCGGTCGGACCATCAACGCATCGAGCGCCGCCAGCGCGTCATCGCCGAGATCAGTGTGCCAGGCGACGGCTCCTATGCACAGGCTGACGGCCGCCCAGCGCAGCATGATTTCCCCGCCTCGCGATGCCCTTGGCTCTGGCTGCAGCTTCGCCGTGGCGGGAGCTCATACGCAAGACGGGCCAGGCCGGGATCGGCATGCCATGCCCGTAATCCACAGCCCTCCACAGTCCTCAGCGCTGCTCAAATCCTTCGTTCGCTACGGGGTGGAGCTGGGTCGAGCGGTCCCGGCAACGGTGACCGCCCTGGCGGCTGGGCGTCGCCGTTCTCATCGGCGCCCCTGCCTGTCGGTCCTTCCGGCCGCACCGGCGGCACATACATGCGCGCTTGCGAGCACAAGCGTCGCTGCTCCTCGTTGCGCCCGCACGAGCGGAACTCGCCATCGCGGGAAAAGCAGATGCGCACCTCGCGCAGACGGCCGCCCGGTCCGCCGCAGGCGACCGCAAGCATGTCGGGTTTCAGTCTCGGGTTAGCCGCCACCAGCTCATCCCTGAGCTCGGCCGGGGAGACGAAGAACGCGCGGTTCGGGCGCTCGTAGCGCGGAGGCACCTTCACCTTCGCATACAACTTGCGCGCCAAGTCGAAGTAGGCATTGGGCGGCAGGCCCGAGCAGGTGCCGTGCTTTCGGTACTCGTGGATGACGAGCCGCGGGCTCGGCATGATGTCCAGCATGCGATTGATGGTCGACCGCGGCACATAGGGGCGCTCCTGGGTGCGGCAACTCTCGGGCCAGCCGCGCTCATGCTGCGGCCACAGCCCATGCAGGACGAAGGCATAGTGGCGCCCGTCGCGCAGATCGCATTGCGGATCGGAGCGCTCGCGCCCGGCCGAGGCGCAGTAAGTGGGGCTCCAGGAGAGTATCAGGGAGTAGTAGGCGAAGTTGCCGGCCTCGTTGCGACCCGGCGGTTGGTAGGAGTAGGGGGCACGTCCGCTCGGACCTGGGCCGTACTGCGCCGCGGCCGGCACATTGCCGCCGATGAGCAGCGCCAGTGCAATCCAGGCCAGGATCGCGTTGAGCGACCTCGCCGCCTCAAACCTCATTCTTGTGCCTCCCTGCCGCTGATCTCGATTGCATCGCGCTGGGGTCTCTCGTGCCGAGCCTTCACTGCGCGAGCTTGTCCAGAATCCTTGCCCAGCTGCGCGCGCCCTTGCGGAACGAGCTCAGATTGTACTTCTCGTTCGGCGAGTGGATACGGTCGTCGTCCAAACCGAAGCCGACGAGCAGCGAGTCCATGCCGAGC
>JBLNBZ010000077.1:0-3660 GCA_050260355.1 Bacteroidota bacterium
GACGGAGAAGCACGAACGGCGGCCTGACCCTGGCCTTGCCTTCGTAGCCTACCGCGCGCTGACGTCGCTTGTGCGGCCAGCGGCCGGCCTCATTTTGCGTGTGCGCGAGCGGCGGGGCAAAGAGGACGCCACCCGGCTCGGCGAACGGCTCGGCCATCCCGCCGTCAGGCGTCCCGAGGGCACGCTCGTGTGGTTTCATGCGGCAAGCGTGGGCGAGACCAACGCGGTGCTGCCGCTGATTGCCGCACTGCTGGAGGCCAGGCCGGCGCTGTCGGCCCTGCTGACGACCGGTACAGTGACCTCGGCAAGGCTCGCCGCCACGCGCCTGCCGCGGGGCGCCATCCATCAGTACGTGCCGCTCGATGCCTCCGAGTTCGTGCGCCGGTTCCTGGACCATTGGCGTCCGCGGCTCGCCGTGTTCACCGAGCAGGAGATCTGGCCGAACCTGGTGTTCGAGAGCCACGCCAAGCTCATCCCGCTGGCTCTCGTCAACGCGCGCATGTCGCAATCCTCCTTCGAGCGCTGGCAGCGGCGCCGTGGGCTGGCGCGACCCCTGTTCTCCCGCTTCGACGTCGTGCTCGCGCAGAGCGAGAAGCTTGCGAGCCAGTTCAGCGAGCTCGGAGCGTCACGCTCGCTGGTCGCCGGCAACTTGAAGATCGATGCGCCCGCGTTGCCCGTCAACGCGCTGGAACGACAGCGGCTCGAAGCCGCTTTGGCGGGCCGGCCGCGGCTGGTCGCCGCCAGCACGCACGATGGCGAGGAGGCGGTCATTGCCGCCGCGCACCGGCTGCTCGCGCGCTCGCTCAACGGCTTTGTCACCGTGCTGGCGCCGCGTCATCCGGAGCGCGGTCCGGCTATTGCCGAGATGCTCAAGTCGCAGGGTTTCAATGTGGCGCAGCGCTCTCTCGGCGCCCTGCCGGACGCGAGCACGGACATCTATATTGCCGACACGATCGGCGAGCTCGGCACGCTCTATGCGATCACGCCGATCGCCTTCGTTGGCGGCTCGCTCGTCGCAAAGGGCGGCCAGAATCCAATCGAGCCCATTCGACATGGCGTGGCCGTTCTGACCGGCCCTCACCGCCTGAACTTCGCCGATGCCTACGACGTCCTGCTTGCGCACAAGGCCGTGTCCGAGGTCGCATCCGCGGAGGAGCTTGCCGCCCGTGTGCTGCTGCTGAGCTCCGATCCGGGTGAGCTCGACAGCGTGCAGGCGCGCGCAGCAGAGGCGCTCAAATCCATGTCGGGTGCTCTGGGGCGCACGCTCGAGGTGCTTCTGGCACTGCTGCCTGCCGACGAAGGGCTCAAGCGTGCGTCTTGAGGAGCCGGCGTGGTGGTACGGCGACGGCGGCAGCGTGGCCGAGACGCTGTTGCGGCCGGCCGGCGCTGTGTGGGGCACCATTGCCACCAGGGCTTTCGCGCGAGCCACGCCCTACCGCGCGCGGTACCCCGTTATTTGCGTCGGGAACTTCACAGCCGGCGGTACCGGCAAGACGCCCCTGGCTTTGCTGATCGCTGTTGAGCTGAAGCGGCTCGGCCGCCGCCCATCCTTTCTCACGCGCGGCTACGGCGGGCGTGTCGCCGGGCCTCACTGGGTCGACGCAGAGCGCGACAGTGCCGCCGACGTGGGCGACGAGCCACTGCTGCTTGCGCGAGCCGCACCCACGCTTGTGGCGCGCGATCGTGCGGCCGGCGCACGCGCCATCGAGGACGACGCACGCTCCGCCGACATCATCGTCATGGATGACGGCTTGCAGAACGCATCGCTGGCGAAGGACCTCGTTCTCGCCGTCGTTGACGGCCAACGCGGGCTCGGCAACCGTCGCGTGATGCCGGCCGGGCCGCTGCGCGCGCCGCTCGAGTTCCAGCTCGGCCTTGCCGACGCCATCATCGTCAACGGCGCGCCGCCAGTGGCGTCTCCGCGAGGCGATGTGGCCGACTGGCTGCGCCAACGCTTTCCCGGCTCCGTACTTTCGGCCGGCGTGCGCCCAAGCGGCTCCACGACGTGGCTCGAGAACGCTGCCGTCGTCGGATACGCCGGGATCGGCGCGCCGGAGCGCTTCTTCGAGCTGCTGGGCCGGCTCGGTGCAAAGCTCGTCGAGACCGTGCGGTTTCCCGATCATCACCGCTTCAGCGAGGCTGACGCCGAACGCCTGCTCGGGCTTGCGGCACGCTCATCCGCACTTCTGGTCACAACTGAGAAGGACTGGGCGCGCATCGAGGGATCTACGGGGGCGAAAGCCAGGCTCAGGAGCGCCTCGCGCCCGCTGCCCGTATCGATGGTTCTCGACGAGCGGGATCAAGGCCGCCTTGTCGCTCTGCTGGAGATGGTGATCAGGGAGGGCGGCGCGCCTGCAAGCAGTGCCCAGTCTTAGTCCCTGCGCAGCTTGTCGCGCATCTCGCGGTAGCGCTGAAGTGAAGCCTCGGCCGTCGCATAGGCTTCCTGCAGCTCCACGCTCCAGTAGCGCAGGTCGGGAAGCGCGATCGGCTCACCGGTAACGGCACAGGCAACGAAGTCGCCCGGCGAAACAACCTGGAACTCGCCGTCGAGGAATTTTACGCGGGCCTCGCCCTTGAGGCCGAAAAGCCGTTCGAACCGGTTCATTCTGTCACCGTGGCCCTCGAGCTCGGCTAAAAAACGGCGCCACCATACATGGCCAATCTCGGCTACGCCAGAGCATGGCATGCATGTGGGCGCTGCATATCCAAAATCAATCGAAGAGCGAGCCCTGGCCTGTCCCCTTCTTGCGGCCTTCCGAGCGGCCTCTTGCTGGCGCGGGACGGTCGGTCGCAGGCGCCGGTGGCAAGCCGCCGGCAGCCGCCGAAGCGGGGCTCGAGCGGACCTCGGTCTGGACATGCCCATCGGCGAGCTCGATATCGAGAGGCTGACCGCGGATCATACCGCGCGTCGATCGCACCATGCGGCCCGCGTCGTCGCGCACCAGAGCGAAGCCGCGGTGCAGAACGCTTTGATAGCTGAGCGACGCGAGCATCTGCGCTTGCCCTGCCAGTGCGCGTCGCCGTTGCGCGATGCCGGCGTCGAAGCATTGCCGGATGCGGCTGCCGAGCCCGTCGACCTTCTCGCGGCTGCGGTCGAGCCTGTGCATGATCGGCCGCGCCGAGAGCCGGCCCGAGAGCCGTTCGAGGCGCGCACGCCGTACCGCAGTGCCGCGGTGCAGCGTCTGCGCGGCTTGCCGCGAGAGCCGGTCGAGGCGATCACGCGCCCGCTCGATGCGCTGTATGAGCAGGCGCGGCTGCAGGCGCGGCGCTGTATGGGCAAAGCGCCGGGCATGCGCCTGGGTATTGCCGAGAAGTGCCCGTGACAGGCGCCTTTCTGCGGCATCGAAGCGCTGGCGCGGCTGCGAGAGCAGCTTGTCCAGGCTGGGGAGGGCTCTGGCCGCGCTTCGCAGATCCTTGCGCGCCGCCTCGAGCACGCGCCGGCTGGCCTTCGTGACGCGCAAACCGAGGTCGGCGATCTGCTCGACGAGGTCGCGGTATTTCGGCACGGCCCACTCGGCAGCTTTGGTCGGCGTCGGCGCGCGGGCATCGGCGGCAAGGTCGATCAGCGTCCAGTCCGTCTCATGCCCGACCGCGGATATCAGCGGGATCTGGCTTGCCGCAGCCGCCCGCGCCACGATCTCCTCGTTGAAGCCCCACAAA
>JBLNBZ010000078.1:0-38415 GCA_050260355.1 Bacteroidota bacterium
GCAGAACACGCTGCTGACGGCCGTCAAGGCGACCGAGCGCGGCGCGTTCGAATACCTGCCCAAGCCGTTCGACCTGAAGGAGCTCGTCAACGTCGTCGAGCGCGCGCTGACCGTGCCGGCGCAGGCTGCGATCACGCCGGATGACGGCGCCGCGCCGGAAGAGAAGCTGCCGCTGATCGGCCGCTCGCCGGCCATGCAGGAAATCTATCGCGTGCTGGCGCGGCTGATGGGCACCGATCTGACCGTGATGATCACCGGTGAGTCGGGCACCGGCAAAGAGCTCGTCGCCCGCGTTCTGCACGACTACAGCAAGCGGCGCAGCGGTCCCTTCGTAGCCCTCAACATGGCGGCCATCCCGCGCGAGCTGATCGAGAGCGAGCTGTTCGGCCACGAGAAGGGCGCCTTCACGGGGGCGCAGGCGCGCACGCAAGGCCGCTTCGAGCAGGCCGAGGGCGGCACGCTATTCCTGGACGAGATCGGCGATATGCCGATGGAGGCGCAGACGCGGCTGCTGCGCGTGCTGCAGGAGGGCGAGTACACCACCGTCGGCGGGCGCACGCCGATCAGGACCGACGTGCGCATCATCGCCGCCACGCACCGCGACCTGCGCAACCAGATCCAGCAGGGCTTGTTTCGCGAGGACCTGTTCTACCGCTTGAATGTCGTGCCGCTTCGTCTGCCGCCTTTGCGCGAGCGACTGGAGGATATCGGCGACCTGGTGCGGCACTTTTTGCGCCAGGCGAGCAAGGAAGGGCTCGGCCAGCGCACCATCGCACCCGCTGCCATCGAGCGCCTCAAGCGGCACACGTGGCCCGGCAACGTGCGCGAGCTGGAAAATCTCGTGCGGCGGCTAGCGGCGCTGTACACCCAGGACACGATCACGGCGGAAATCGTCGACACCGAGCTTGCCGACATGGCGGCCTCCCCGCGCCTCGATGAGCCGTCGGGTGCGCCCAAGGAGCTCAACGAGCTGGTCGAGCGCTATCTCGCCGACTACTTCGCCGGCTTCGGCAAGGATATGCCGCCGCCGGGCCTCTACCGCCGTATCATCCGTCAAGTCGAGCTGCCGCTGATCACGGCAGCACTGGCGGCAACCCGCGGCAATCAGATCCGGGCGGCGGAGCTGCTCGGGCTCAATCGCAACACCCTGCGTGAGAAGATCCAGACCCTCGACATCCAGGTGTTCCGCGGTCCGCAGCCTTGAGGCGGCACCTGCCGCCACGGGACAATCCTGCGCGCGAGCTTGACGCCTGACATGATCCCCGATAAGGCTGTCGCGAAAATGTCACAGTTTGGCGCTGGATTGTTGTCGCTTTGCGCCAACTGCAACGAAGGCCGTTGATCCTCGCCTTCGACGCCGACGGCGGCCGATACAACAGAGAACACGCTAGCAGCCACTGAAGGTTAGCCGGAGCGCATGAGCTCGACCGACATCGACGATGACGTGCTCGATGAGGGCATCGACGAGGCGGACGCGCTGCCCGGCACGGGGCACCGCGCCTTCTGGGTCGGCCTCGTCATCGTCGTGCTGTCGGTCATATCGGGGCTCGCTGCCTACCTCATCCTGACCGGACTGACGCCGATCGCCCCCCGGGACGAGGTCGTCCTCTTCGTCCTGATGATCAATGTCGTGCTGATCATGGCCATGTTCGCCGTGATCATCTGGCAGGCGATCGGGCTGTGGCGGGCCTGGCGCAAACGTGTGGCCGGCGCGCGCATTCATGCCCGCATCGTCGGCCTGTTCACGATCATCGCGGCCTTGCCCGCCCTGCTGCTGGCGCTGGCCGCGAGCACGACCTTCTCGCGCTCGCTCGACACGTGGTTCTCGGCCCGCACGCGGACCATCGTTGCCGCCTCGCTCGAGGTGGCCAATGCCTACCTCGAGGAGCACGGGCAGGTTATCCGCACCGACGTCGTCAACATGGCGCGCGATCTGGACGACGCGATCGAGAAGACCGCGGGGCCGCCCGCCGAGTCGGCCGAGGTGCGCAACCTGGTGATCGCGCAGGCCGGATTGCGCGACCTCACGCTGGTGGCGTTGATTGATGCCAAGGGCAACGTGCTGTTCTCGACGGCAGGCGACTCGCGCGTGCGCTACTCGCCGCCGGGCGATGCCGTCATCGAGCAGGCGCAGGCCGGACAGGTGCCGCTCTTGGCGCCCACCGACAGCTACCGCATCGCAGCGGTGACACGGCTTGCCCGCTCGCCGGGCATCTATCTCTACGGCGCGCGCAGCGTGAACCCGAAGGTCGTCGGGCAGCTTCGGCGGACCGAAGCCGGCGTTGCCGAATACCAGCGGTTGCGGCAGGCGCGCGGCGGCCTCAAGCTCGTGCATACGGTCATGTACTTCATGATCTCGATGACGGGCGTGCTGGCGGCCATCTGGGTCGGGCTCTGGTTTGCGAGCCAGCTCGTGGCTCCGATCCGCCGCCTGATCGCGGCCGCTCAGCAGGTCGCCAAGGGCAATCTTGCCGTTCAACTGCCGCTGCGGCGCGGCGAGGGCGATCTCAGGCGCCTGTCCAAGAACTTCAACCTGATGACGCGGGAGCTCGAGCGCCAGCGCACCGAGCTCGTCACCGCCAATACGCAGCTCAGCGAGCGGCGTCGCTTCATGGAGGCGGTGCTCGCCAACATCTCCGCAGGCGTCATCGGTCTCGATGCGCAAGGCCGCATCGCGCTCGCCAACACGTCGGCCGAGCGGCTTCTGAAGCTCGACGGAGCCGAGCTCGTCGGAAAGCCGTTGTCGGAGGTGGTGCCGGCCTTTGCCGATCTCGCCACGGCCGAGACGGGGCCGGGGCTCAAGACGCGCGCACAAAGCCAGATCTCGCTGACCGTCAACGACGAGGACCGCATCTTCACGGTGCGCGTCACTCGCGAGCACGCGGGCGACTCGCAGGATCATGGCAGCGTCATCACCTTCGATGATGTGACCGATCTCGTGTCCGCTCAGCGCACCTCGGCGTGGGGCGACGTGGCGCGGCGCATCGCGCACGAGATCAAGAACCCGCTGACGCCGATCCAACTCTCCGCCGAGCGCATCAAGCGCAAGTACGGCCGCGTCATCAGCGATGATCGCGACACGTTCGAGAAGCTGACCGACACGATCGTGCGCCAGGTCGGCGATATCAAGAGCATGGTGGACGAGTTCGCCTCGTTCGCCCGCATCCCCAAGCCGCAGATGGAGCCGCACGATCTGCGCGAGGTGGTGCAGGAGCCGATGATCCAGTATCGCGAGACGCACCCGGCGATCACCTACACGATGACGCTGCCGCCGGATGAGCTGATCGTCCATTGCGACCGGCGGCTACTCGCGCAGGCCTTGACCAACCTCGTCAAGAACGCAACAGAAGCGGTGGAGGCGGCCGCCGCGGCGCCCGATGTCCCACCCGGATGGCGCGGCCGCGTCGAGACCTTGCTGCGGCAGCTCGACGGTCGCGTGGAGATTGAGGTGATCGACAATGGCCCCGGGCTGCCGAAGCACAATCGCGCGCGATTGCTCGAGCCCTACGTGACCACGAAGGGCGCGAAGGGAACGGGGCTCGGCCTTGCAATTGTCCAGAAGATTACGGAGCAGCATGGAGGCGCGCTGGCGCTGGAGGATGCTCCTGCGCAAGCCGACGGCCGTCAGCGCGGCGCTTTAATTCGCATTACGCTGCCGATCAGAGATCGGCCCAGCGCGGGCGGCGAAGCGGAGCGGACGGTGCCGTTGCCGGCGGCACAGGCGTGACGGAAGACGTGATTTCTTGGTTTGAGACCCAAGGGGAGTAATCGATGCCCTCTGACATTTTGATCGTCGACGACGAGGCCGACATACGCGAGTTGATCTCGGGCATTCTCGAGGATGAAGGCCATCGCACGCGGCTCGCCCGCGACGCTGACGAGGCGCTGAGGTCGATCGAGGAGCGCAGGCCGCATCTGGTGATCCTCGACATCTGGCTGCAGGGCAGCAGGCTCGACGGGCTCGAGGTTCTGAGTGCCATCAAGAAGCAGCATCCCGATCTTCCCGTCGTCATCATCTCGGGCCACGGCAACATCGAGACGGCGGTCACGGCCATCCGGCGCGGGGCCTACGACTACATCGAGAAGCCGTTCAAGGCGGACCGTCTCATTCTCGTAACGCTGCGTGCGCTCGAGGCATCGCAATTGCGCCGCGAGGTGCGCAACCTCAAGGAGCGCTCGACGCACAGCTCCGAGATGATCGGCAAGTCGGCCGCCATCAACCAGCTTCGCCACCAGGTGGAGAAGGTCGCTCCAACCAACAGCCGTATCCTGATCCGAGGCTCGTCCGGCTCGGGCAAGGAGCTCGCTGCGCGCGTGATCCATGCCAAGTCGCTGCGGGCAGATGGACCCTTCGTCGTCCTCAACGCGGCGGCCATGGCGCCCGACCGTGTCGAGGAGGAGCTGTTCGGGACGGAGGACCGCGGCGGCCCGCGCAAGGTCGGCGCGCTCGAGGAGGCGCACGGAGGCACGCTCTACATCGACGAGATCGCCGACATGCCCCTCGAGACCCAGGGCAAGGTCCTGCGCGTCCTCGTCGAGCAGAAGTTCCAGCGCGTCGGCGGCGGGCCCAAGGTGGCCGTCGACGTGCGCATCATCTCCTCCACCAGCCGCGATCTGGAGCGCGAGATGCAGGAGAACCGCTTCAGGGAGGATCTCTTCCACCGCCTCAATGTCGTCCCGCTGCGAGTGCCGGGCCTGGCCGAGCGGCGCGACGACATTCCCGCCCTGATCGAGTATTTCGTGGCGCAGGTGGCGACCGCCTCGGGGTTGCCGCCGCGCAAGATCGGCGATGACGCCGTGGCCGTTCTGCAGGCGCACGACTGGCCCGGCAACGTGCGCGAGCTCAGAAACAACATCGAGCGGCTGATGATCCTGGCGGGCGGCGAGCCCGGCACGATGATAACGGCCGACATGCTGCCGGAGGAGATCGGCGCGAACGTGCCTCTGCCCGTGAACGGCGGTGCCGAGCACCTGATGTCGCTGCCGCTGCGCGAGGCGCGCGAGATCTTCGAGCGCGAGTACCTGCTGGCACAGATCAACCGCTTCGGCGGCAACATCTCGCGGACGGCGGAGTTCGTCGGCATGGAGCGCTCCGCCCTGCATCGCAAGCTGCGTGCGCTGGGCGTGAGCTCGGAGCAGCGCAGCGGAGATGCGCGTCCGAACTGACGGGCGCGAACGAGCACGAGAGGGAAGCGGGGATGACACGCATTATCTATGTCAACGGGCGCTACATGCCCTATGCCGAGGCTTCGGTTCACCCGGAGGACCGCGGCTATCAGTTCGGCGATGCCGTCTATGAGGTGTGCGAGGTGCGCGGCGGCAGGCTCGTCGACGAGCGGCGACACATGGAGCGGCTCAAGCGCTCCCTTGCCGAGCTCGGCATGCCCGAGCCGATGGCACCCGGCGCATGGGCGCGCGTGATGCGCGAGACCATCCGGCGCAACCGCGTGACGAACGGGCTCGTCTATCTGCAGGTGTCGCGCGGCGCTCACCCGCGCGAGTTCGTCTTTCCGCCGCCCGGCACGCCGCAGACGGTCGTGTGCCTGGCGCGCAATGCGGCCAAGGGCAAGGCCGAGGTGGCCGCGGCCAAAGGCATCGCCATCAAGACCGTTCCCGACATCCGCTGGGGCCGTTGCGACATCAAGACGGTCATGCTGCTGCCGGCCTCCCTGGCCAAGCAGGCGGCGCGGAACGAGGGGGCGAACGACGCCTGGTTCGTCGACGAGGAGGGGTACGTCACGGAGGGCGCATCCTCGAACGCATGGATCGTGGACAAGTCGGGGCAGCTCATCACCCGGTCGGCGGACCACGCCATCTTGCGCGGCATCACGCGGACGACTTTGATCGACCTCTTGGCGCGCGAGGGCCTCAAGCTCGTCGAGCGGCGGTTCACGGTCGAGGAGGCCAAGGCGGCCAGGGAAGCCTTTCTGACCTCGGCGACCAGTATCGTCATGCCGGTTGTCGCCATCGACGGGCAGCCGATTGGCAACGGCGCACCGGGCCTGCTGACGCTGAAGCTGCGCGAACACTACCATGACCACGCCGAGCTTGCGGACACCTGACCTCGAGGCGCGGCGAGACCCGGTCGACTAGTTTCGCAATCAAAGTTGATGCATGGCAGACTCGCGACTTTGCTTGCGCACTGCCTTGTTTCAGTCTACCTGATCTGTTGGATTTCAAGACTAAATTGCGATTACAAGGAACTGTTGTCAACCAGCCGTAAATAGCGGTGCGGGTCCGTCAACTGCACCGCAAGAAGAAATGAGGCACAGAAAAAAGAGCAGCTTCCATGGCCGCAGAACGAACCCAAAGTCTACAAGACACGTTTCTCAACCACGTACGCAAGAACAAGACGCCGCTGACGATCTTCCTCATCAACGGCGTAAAATTGCAGGGGATTGTCACATGGTTCGACAATTTCTGCGTGCTCTTGCGACGTGACGGGCACTCGCAGCTCGTCTACAAGCACGCCATCTCGACCATTATGCCCGGACAGCCGGTCCATCTCATGGACCAGGATCCGGCGGAGGTCCCGCAAGGGTAGTTACAACCCATCGACGACCGGTCGCACGGCACTGAAGCGCCCCCAGAGCGCAACGACGCTGCTCCACGACGCGTGCGGGAGCGGACCAGAGCCGTCGTGCTGGTGCCCGCGCTGACGGCGCGCAGATCCCCCCGTCCGCCGAATGGCGACCGGGCACGGGATCAGCGCCTGGGCGCGTCGCACAGCACCGAGGATCGCCTCGAGGAGGCGCGTGGCCTTGCCGAGGCCATTGACCTCGAGGTGTGCCACGCGGGCGTCGTGCCGCTGCCGTCGCCGCGGCCGGCCACCTTGTTCGGATCGGGTAAGGTGCGCGAGATCGGCGAGCTGGTGCGCAGCGAGGAGGCCGATCTTGTCATCATCGATCACGCCGTGTCGCCGGTGCAGCAGCGCAACCTCGAGACGGCCTGGAACTGCAAGGTCCTCGATCGCACCGGCCTGATCCTCGAGATCTTCGGCCGCCGCGCGCATACGAGGGAGGGTCGGCTGCAGGTCGAGCTGGCGCATCTCACCTACCAGCGGAGCAGGCTCGTCAGGAGTTGGACCCACCTCGAGCGTCAGCGCGGCGGCTATGGCTTCCTCGGTGGACCGGGCGAGACGCAGATCGAGACCGACCGGCGCCTGCTGCAGGAGCGTATCGACAAGATCCGCGATGAGCTGAAGGTGGTGGTAAAGACGCGTGCGCTGCATCGCAGTGGCCGGCGCCGCGTACCCTACCCGATCGTCGCCATTGTCGGCTACACCAACGCCGGCAAGTCCACCCTGTTCAATCGCATCACCGGCGCCGGTGTGTTGGCCGTGGACCAGGTGTTCGCAACACTCGACCCAACCATGCGGGAGGTTGCGCTGGAGAGCGGGCGACGCCTCATCCTGTCCGATACCGTGGGCTTCATCTCCGAGCTGCCGACAATGTTGGTGGCGGCGTTTCGCGCCACGCTCGAAGAGGTTGTCGAGGCCGATCTGGTTCTGCACGTGCGCGACATCAGCCACGCCGAGCGCGAGGCCCAGCGCCTCGACGTAGAACGGGTGCTGAAAGACCTCGGCATCGACGCCCTCGCGCCCGACACCAAGGTGCTCGAGGTGTGGAACAAGATTGATCGGCTCGATGCGCGCGAGCGCGAGGAGATCGAGAACAGCGCGCGCCGGGCGGCGTCGCGGCCCGTGCTGGTGTCGGCGGTGAGCGGGGAGGGGGTGGCCGACCTGTTGCAGGCCATCGACAAGCGTCTCGCCACGGCCGACGAAGTCGTGACGCTCGAGATTCCCACTGAGGCCGGGGGTCTCATCAGCTGGCTGCACCGCCACGGCGAGGTTCTGGGCCGCGAAACAACCGATGCGGGGCATCTCATTCTGCGCGTCCGCGTCGATGCGGCAACGCGAGGCAAGCTGCAGGGCCAGATGAAGCGCGCAGGCCTTGCCGCCGGAGCCGATCAGGCGCACGAGCGCGACTGACGCCGCGGTCCGCACGCTTTCAGCCGTGGCGCTCTTCCGACTTGGCCTCGTTCCAGAGGCCATCCATCTCTTCGAGGCTCGATTGCGCCGGAGTCTTGCCACGGGCGGCGAGCTTTGCCTCGATGCGGCCGAAGCGGCGCACGAACTTCTCGTTGGCCGCACGCAGGCTCGCCTCCGGGTCGATCTCGAGGTGACGCGCCACGTTGGCGAGGACGAACAGCAGGTCACCATACTCCTCGGCTATTCCTGCTTGCCCGCCGGCCGCGATCTGCGCCTCGAGCTCGCCCAGCTCCTCCTTCAACTTGTCGAGCACCGGCGTGAGCGAGGGCCAGTCGAAGCCGACGTCGGCCGCCTTATCCTGCAGCTTGATGGCGCGTACGAGCGCCGGCAGGGCGACGGGAACCGATTGCAGCAAGCCGTGACGTGAAGCGTCGGGTGCGCCTGTGCGCGCGCGCTCTGCCGCTTTGGCCGAGCGCTCCTCGGCCTTGGCCTTCTCCCAGAAGCCCTTGGCAGCGCCGGCAGCCCGGGCCTCGGCGTCGCCGAAGACGTGCGGATGACGTCGCACCATCTTGTCGGCGATCGCCTCGGCCACATCGGCAAAGGCGAAGGCCCCTTGCTCCTCGGCCATGCGCGCGTGATACACAACCTGCAGCAGCAGATCGCCCAGCTCCTCCTTCAGGTCAGACATATCGCCGCGTGCGATCGCATCTGCGACCTCGTAGGCTTCCTCGATCGTATAGGGGGCAATGGTCTCGAACGTCTGCTCGAGATCCCACGGGCAACCTGTCCCCGGCGTTCTGAGCGCGGCCATAATGTCGATGAGCCGACGCAATTGTATGGCAGCCGCTGTCTCCGCCACCGCTTGAGGTTCCCGCATGCTCCTGCTTCCTTATCGACCGTCGGCTTTCGCGGGGTCATAGCATGATTTCGAGGGCAGCACGGTCCATGCGACGCCGGCGAGCGCTGCGCCGTCTCGCCGCCGTCCGCATCAGGCTCGTGGCCGGGCTTGTGGCCCTGGCGCTGCCGGCATACGGCGCGGCGGCGGCAACCACCGAGGAGGTCGAGATCGGCGGGCTTGCCTCTACCTACGTGGCGCCCGACGCCGCGAGGCCTGCCGCAGGCGCCATCATCATCGCCGGCTCAGGCCCAACCGATCGCAACGGCAACAGCCGGCTCGGTCTCAACACCGACGCTTACAAGCTGCTCGCCGATGCGCTCGCCGAGCGCGGGATCGCATCCGTGCGCTACGACAAGCGAGGCGTCGGCGGCAGCGCCAGGCTCGCCCACGCCGAGCAGGATACGACCATCAGCGACTTCGCCGCCGATGCGACCGCGGTTGCCCAGTGGCTTCGCACCCAACGGCACGTCGCGTCGGTCTTCCTGATAGGACACAGCGAAGGCGGACTGATCGCTCTGCTGATTGCTGAGCGCGTCAAGCCGGCAGGCGTGGTGCTGCTCGCCGTGCCTGGACGGCGTCTCGGCGCGCTGCTGCGGGAGCAGTTCACGCGCCCCGGCGTGCGCGGCGTCAACGCGGCCGAGGCACTGAGCATCATCGCGGCACTCGAGCGCGGCGAGGCCGTGCCGGAGGTCAGCCAAGGCCTACTCGCCGCGTTCAGGCCGAGCGTACAACCCTACCTGCGCTCGCTGATCGCGATCGACCCCGCCGAGCAGGTGCGGCACCTGTCCGCCCGGCTCATGATCGTGGGAGGCGGTCGCGACGTTCAGGTCGGCCGCACCGACTTCGATGCGCTGGTTGCAACGCGGAGTGACGCGGTTGCCTATTGGGATCCGGACATGGCGCACACACTCAAGCCGGCACGCGCCGACGCTACGTCCATGCAACGCGCCTATACCGATCCGACGCTTGCGCTCGCGGCGGGACTGGCCGATCGGGTCGCCGACTTCATCCGGAGCGCGGGCCGGTGACGCTCGGCACCCCGCAGTCTCGTTCGCATAATATATATTATGGAAAATAACGGCCAATGGGTGGTCTTTATCTGTCGGTTGCCGGATCTGCAACTGGCCCCTACCGAACGCCCCGAAGCGCGCGCTCAGCCCCTGCCGGGCTGTCACTTCTCACCCTTCTCGGGCTTCTCGTACTTGTCCGCCACCAGGCGATCGAGAAGCCTGACGCCCCAGCCGCTGGCCCAGCTCTGATTGATGTCGTTGCGCGTGGAGTCCATCGCCGTGCCGGCGACGTCGATGTGGGCCCACGGCGTGTCCTTGACGAACCGCTTGAGGAACTGCGCAGCCGTGATCGCCCCGCCATGCCGCCCGCCGATGTTCTTCACATCGGCATTCTTGCTGTCGATCAGCTTGTCGTACGCTTTTGCAAGTGGCATGCGCCACACCTTCTCGCCGGTCGCCTCTCCGGCTTCGGACAGCTCGCCGGCAAGGCGATCGTCGTTGGCAAACAGCCCGGCGTACTCCTTGCCCAGCGCGACGATGATGGCGCCGGTCAGCGTGGCGAGATCGACGATGAAGCGCGGCTTGAAGCGGTCCTGCGCGTACCACAGCACGTCGGCCAGCACGAGCCGGCCCTCGGCGTCGGTGTTGAGCACCTCGATCGTCTGACCCGACATGGAGGTGACGATGTCTCCTGGCCGCTGCGCCTTGCTGGATGGCATGTTCTCAACCAGCCCGACCAGGCCGACGGCATTGATCGGCGCCTTTCGTCCTGCCAAGGCCAACATGAGCCCCGCGACACACGCCGCCCCGCCCATGTCCCCCTTCATGTCCTCCATGCCGGCGGCGGGCTTCATCGAGATGCCGCCCGTGTCGAACACGACGCCCTTGCCGACAAAGCAGAGCGGCTTCGTGCGCTTGGACTTAGAGCCGTTCCACTGCATAACGACCACGCGCGCGGGCCTGTCGCTGCCTTGTGCGACGCCGAGCAAGGCGCCCATCTTCAGCTCTTTGAGCTTGCCTTCGTCGAGCACCTCGACCTCGAGGCCGGTTGAAGAAAGCTCCTGCAATCTTTCCGCGAACTCCACGGGTCCCAGCGTATTGGCCGGCTCGTTGACGAGATCCCGCGCCAGGAACACGCCTTCAGCGACGGCCTTCAGCCTCGCAAACGCGCGCTCGGCGGCTTCGGGAGCGGCACAATGGACGTCCAGCTCCTTGAGCCGCCGCGCCGGCTCGGCGCCGTTGGCGGCCTCCTCGTCCTCGCGCGTGCGATACTTGCGGAAATTGTAGCTTCTAAGCAACGCACCGTACGCGAGGAGAGCCGCCAGCTCGGCCGGCGCCGGTGCGCCCTCGGCACCGCTTTCGGCCACGAGGCTGGCTTTGGCACCCTTGCGCGCGCCGATCTGAGCATAGGCGACGCCGCCAAGGTTGATCCAGTCGAGCTCTTTTTGCTCGCTGGCTTTCCCGCTCCCGAGGAGAATGACGCGTTGCAGCTCCAGTCCGTCCGGGCCAAGCACCTCGATCGTGCCGCGCGCCCTGCCTTTGAAATCGGCTGCACGTGCAGCGCGCAGGAGAGCTCCGCGGGCCTTCTCGTCCAGCTTGCGCGCCGTACGCCCTAAAACAAGGTCCTGTCCGGCCAGCACGACCGCTGCCGGCGACAAGGGTGCTTCGAGCGAAACGAAACGGATGTCGAGCTTCTCTGTCATTGCATTGCCACGTGTTGGAAGCGCGCGCGACGCAAAACCGCCGGCGCCAAGGGTACCAGCGCCCGGCGCGCGAGAGATCCTAAGGCTGCGGCGGGTCTTAGTAAGGAGCCACCAAAGCTTAAAGGCTCGTGCCGGATTGGCAAGGCTCGAGCTTGATGTCGACCGTTGTTGCCAAGCGGCAAGTCGGCGCAACTCGAAGAAGATAGGGCCGAAATTCCGACACGATGGTATGTGAGCCGAGAGCAGTTGGGGGAGTCGCCATTGGCCGGCGACGCAGGGGCTACGCAGAGGTCATGATGGGAGCTTGGCAGCGCAGCAGGCCTTGCAGTGCATGCTCGTCCCTGCGCGTCCGATGGCCGGCTGCTGACCTCGCCCGCAGGCCCGCGCAAGCTTGGAGCGGAGCACTGTGAGTCCGCTGGGCACGATGTTTGCGCGCTACGTGTTCCGCCAGGCGGCCGGCGCCCTCTTGCTTATCCTGCTATCGCTTTCAGGCGTGGTCTGGATCGCGCTTGCTCTGCGCCAGCTCAACCTCGTCACGACGCAAGGCGCGGAAACCTGGGTCTTCATCCAGATGACGCTGCTGGCGCTGCCCAATCTGATGGCGCTGATTGCTCCCATCGCCTTGCTGGTCGCCACCATCCACACGCTCAACCGGCTCAACGGCGACAGCGAGCTGATCGTAGCCACGGCCGCGGGCGCAACGGTTTGGAATGCGGCCCGGCCTCTGCTCGTGCTCGGGCTCCTGGTCTCGATTGCGGTCTCCCTGGTCAACCATTTCGTCATGCCCTGGAGCCTGCGCCTTCTGCGAGACTATGTGATCCAGGTTCGTACCGACCTCATCACCCAGGTCATCCAGCCCGGCCGCTTCTCGAGCCCCGAGAACAACCTGACATTCCACATTCGCGATCGCTCGCTCGACGGCGAGCTGCTCGGGCTGATCATGCACGACGCCCGCGACCAGAAGCAGGTGGTGACCTACCTTGCCGAGCGGGGCCGGGTGCTCAAGCAGGACAATGGCTCGTTCCTGTTGATGGAAGCCGGCCACGTGCTGCGCCGGACCGATCCCAAGGCGCCCGTCCAGATCATCGCCTTCGATCGTTATGCGGTGGACCTCGCCCGCTTCGAGCCCAAGGAGGAAGCGGGCGCCCTCAAGCCTCGGGAGCGCTATTATTCCGAGCTGGTGAACCTCGATCCGCAGGACTGGATGGTCCGCAACCAGCCCGGGCAGCTGCGTGCCGAGTTGCATGAAAGGTTCTCGAGCCCGCTTTACCCCTTCGCCTTCGTATTGATCGCGATCGCGTTCGTCGGCCAGGCCCAGACCACGCGCCAGAACCGCATCGAAAGCATGGTGTTGGCCTTCATGATCTCGGCTGGAGCGAGGCTCGCCGGCCTTGCCGGCACCAACATCGTCACGCTGCGTGCCTCGGCGATCCCGCTGGTCTATGCCATCCCACTCGTGGCCATCGTCCTGGCGCTGCTGGGCGCACAGCTTCGCATGCGGCCGCGTCAGGGCTCGAGACTGGCGCAAGGATTGGTTGACGTACTGGCGGCACTCTCGGCGCGGCTATCCGCGCTGGCTGGCCGCCTGAGGCCCCGATCCGGCGCCTCCATGCCGGCGCTCGGCCTGCCGACGAGCCGCATCTTGCGACGCTACGTCGGCCGTCGTTTCCTGCTCATGTTCTGCGCGACGTTCGCGTTGTGCGCCATCCTGATCTTCATGATCGACATCGTCGAGCTGCTGCGGCAGGCGGGCAAGTATGGGCGCGTGCCGACCATCGATATTGCCTGGATGGCCGTGCTGCGGTTGCCCGCTTACACCGAGATCCTGCTGCCGTTCTGCGTGCTGGCAGGCAGCGTTGGCGCCTTGCTCATGCTCGGCCGCAAATCGGAGCTGATCGTGATGCGGGCGGCGGGAATGTCCGTCTGGCAGTTCCTGGGTCCGGGACTGGTCGTCGCGTGCATCATCGGCGTGCTGGCCGCCACTGCCTTCAGCCCTCTTGCGGCATGGTCGCGGGCAGAGTCCGAGCGGCTCTTCGCGGAGGCCTTCGGCCGGGAGGCCACCGTGCTCAAGTCCGACGGCAGCGGCGCGTGGTTGCGCCAGGACGGGCCCGATGGCGCCTCGGTGCTGAACGCCGGGGCCGCGGCGAGCGATGGGCGAACGCTGTTCAATCTTCTCGTGCTGCAATTCGACCCGGACGGACACTTCGCCGAGAGGATCGATGCTCAGAAAGCCACACTGCTGGACGGCTACTGGCACGTCGAAAAGGCCAGCGTGTCGAAGATCGGCAGGGAGCCGGAAACCTTCGACACGTATGCTGTCAGCACGTACCTCACGCCGGAGCGCGCCGCCGACGCTCTGGGAGCCGCGATGACGGTCTCGTTCTGGGACCTGCCGGGGCTCATCGAGGTGGCGGAAAAGGCCGGACTTTCAGCGTCGCGGTTTCGCGTTCAGTACGAGCTTTTGCTGAGCCGCCCGCTGCTCCTCATGGTCACGGTCCTTTTGGCCGCAACTGTGTCTTTGCGGTCATTCCGCGGTGGGGGGATACAGACTATGGTAATTATCGGAATGCTAGGGGGATTTGGCTTCTTTCTACTCTCTGAAGTCTCTCGGCAAATTGGCATTGCCGGGCTCGCCCCGCCCTCCGCGGCGGTGTGGATCCCGGTGCTTGTGGCGTGCTTTGGGTCGTTGACAGTGCTGCTCCATCAGGAGGACGGCTGAGTTGATGCGTTACGCGCGGAAAACGCGAGCCATGCTTGGCTCTGCGCGCAGCTACGGCTGTGCCCGCGCGTGCGCGGAGGCGATACTGCTCGCGTTGTTGTTGGTGGCCGCATCTGGCGCCCCGGCCCCCGTCAGCGCCCAGGACCCCAGTCTCGCCGTCAAGACATCCGAGCCGCGCTCCTTCCCGCCCCAGCCCGGAGGCATCCTCGGCGGCCCGTTGCAGAAGATGGACAAGTCTCAGCCGCTGTATCTGCAGGGCGACGAGCTCATCTACGACACCCGCAACAATCGCGTGATCGCGCGCGGGAACGTCGAGATCTACTTCAGCAACTACATCCTGACCGCGGATCAGGTGACGTATGACCAAAGCGCCAACACGCTGACCGCGGAAGGCAATGCGCAGCTCAAGGAGCCGAACGGCAACATCGTGCGCGCCGACAAGCTGGTCACGTCGGACGACTTCCGCGATGCGTTCGTGCAAAGCCTGAGCGTCGTCGGCAAGGACGATACCCGAATTGCAGCCCGCCGGGCCATCCGGCGCGAAGGCAACGTCACGGAGTTCGAGCAGGGCAAGTTCACGCCCTGTAAGAACGATCCCGGCAAGCCCCCGCTGTGGTGCATCAGCGCAGCACGCATCGTTCACGACCAGCAGGCTGGGACCATCACCTACACCGACGCTCAGTTCGAGCTGTTCGGCATGCCGATCCTCTACTTGCCGTACTTCTCACACCCCGATCCCTCGGTGAAGCGGCGGTCAGGCTTCCTCGCGCCCGAGTTCGGCAACTCCTCGACCCTCGGCTTCACCTCCGAGATCCCCTACTACTTCGCGCTCGCGCCGAACTACGATTTCACCTTCCATCCCATGTACACCTCTCAGCACGGTGTCCTCTGGATGGGTGATTGGCGCCACCGGGTTGCCATCGGCGATATCAAGGGCCAGTACACGCTGAAGCTCGCAGGCATTGACCAGGATGCCTCGACCCTGCCCGCGGATCTCAACCTCGACCCGGCGAAGCGGGATCGACTGGACGGCTGGCGCGGCAGCGTCGAGACGAAGGGCATGTTCTCGCTGTCGTCCTGGTGGCGGTTCGGGTGGGATGTCACGCTCGAGAGCGACGACACATTCCGCCGTTTCTACAAGCTCGACAGCATCCTGCAGACCGACCGGGTCAATACCGTCTTCCTGCAGGGCCAGAGCGACCGCAACTATTTCGCCACCACGCTTTATCAGTTCGGCGGCCTGCTCCTCGAGGACCAGGCCCAGTCCGAGTCACGGGTGCATCCGGTCGTCGACTACAGCTACATCTTGAACCAGCCCGTGCTCGGAGGCGAGCTCAGCTTCGATGGCAACGCCATCAGCATGTCGCGCTCCGACGGCACCGACATGAATCGCATCTCGTTCCAGGGGCAATGGCGCCGCAAGCTCATCGATCCGCTCGGGCAGGTCTGGACTCCGTTCGTGCAGGCGCGCGGGGACGTCACGCAGTTCTCGAACGGCTTCGACCCGGACCTCGGCACCTCCGTGCCTGAAGACACTGTGACCCGCGCCATGGCGACCGCGGCGCTGACATACTCCTATCCGTTCGTGGCCAATACCTCGACCGGGTCCCACGTCGTCGAGCCGATCGGCCAGATCGTGACGCGGCCCGCCAGCATCTCGCAACGCCGGCTGCCGGACGAGGATGCCAAGAGCCTCGTGTTCGACGACACCCTGCTGTTCGAGGTCGACAAGTTCTCTGGATGGGACCGCATCGAGACCGGCACGCGCGCCAACGTCGGCCTGCAGTACACGTACCAGAGCAACAATGGTCTTTATGCCCGGCTGCTGGCCGGCCAAAGCTATCAGCTGGCAGGTCAGAACCCGTACGCGGACCCCGGCACCGACGGGACCCTTACCCCTAACTTCACGCCGTCAAGCGGCTTGGAGACGAGCCGGTCCGACTATGTGCTCGGTGCCTACCTTGCGCCCATCCAGAACTTCAGATTCGTGGCACAGAGCCGTTTCGACGAGTCGGATCTGGCGCTGCGGCGCACGGATGTCTACGGCAGCTACAGCATCGGCCTGCTCTCGTTGCAGGCCCAGTACACCTATTCGCACGACAATCCGTTCGTCACGAGCCTGTTGGATAGCAACCAAGAAATTCTGGGCTCGGTCGGCCTGCGGCTCACAGATCGCTGGAGCGTGGGCGGAGGCATGCGCTACGACATCGACGAGAAGACGCGGCTTCAGGATTACCTGCAGGTCAAGTACGCGGATGAGTGCTTTGTCCTGACTGCGACGTACACGGAGACGTTCATCGAGAACGCGGCCCTGGACCTCAAGCCGGACCGCAGCCTGATGCTCCGCTTCGAGCTCAAGCATCTGGGTGAGTTCAGGTACAAGACGGACGCGCTCGATCATATGTTCGCCGAGAACCAGCCGCCCAAATAGCGCATCTCATCGCCACCGGACTGCCGACTTCATCGATCTCGGGTCCGCATAGGGGACAGTTTCACCTCTGCAACCGCGGGCATAGGCCGGACCGCGTCAGCGTTCCGGATGAGGGGCTTTACAAACAAGGCACGATAGGTCGGCTGCCTCCCCCATTCTCTCTCGCCACCCGGGAGGGGAGCGACGCAGTGCCTCCTTAGCGACGCGCGAAATGGGGCTCGGGTCACGGCTATGCCATCGTTGCTGTGAATAAGGGTGGCAGACGCCGGCATGGCCGCTGTAAGGTCCCATCCTCGAATCGCGCGTGGGAAGGAACAAGACGAACTCGATGCTTCCGATACCCAGGACACCGCCGGCGCGGTGGTTGCGTGCCGTAATGACCTCGGCCCTGTTGGCTGCAGGCCTGACGAGTGCGCCCGGCCCTGGGTTCGGCCAATCCGATCAACCGCTGTCGATCCCGGGCCTGCTGATCACCCCGCCTTCGCCATCGGGGCGGCAGACCCCACAGGAGCCGCAGCCTGCCCCCAAGGCCAAACCGAAGCCCAAGCCACACGCCGGAGACAAGGCCAAGTCTGCGCCGCGGCGCGAAGCGAACGCCGAACCGGAAAAGGGCTCCCGCGGCGCGAACCATGGAATTGTGGTGCTCGTCAACGACGAGCCGATCACCGCCTACGAGGTGGAGCAGCGCGCAACGTTCCTCGCCGTCTCGGGAGGCGCCGGCATCAACGAGAGGGCACGCGAAAATCTCAAGAGCATCGCGAAGTCCGAGACGGTCAATCAGCGCCTGCGCAGCATCCTCGAGGATACCGTTCGCGACAATCCTGGAAAAACGCGCGACCAGGTACTGGCCGCGTTCGAGGAACGCAAGAAGGCCTACGTGCAATCCCTGCAGCGGCAGGCGATCGAAAGCGCCAAGGCGTCCCTGGTCCCGAGCTTTAAGAAGAAAGCCCTCGAGGAGCTGATCGAGGAGCGTCTGAAGCTGCAGGAGGCAAAGCGGCTCAACATTACCGTCACGAGCGAGGAAGCAGACCGCTACTTCAAGGGCATCGCCGAACGCAACAAGATGACCGAGCAACAGTTTGCCGAGCACCTCAAGAGCCAAGGCATCGATGCGAACACGATGAAGGTTCGGCTGCAGGCTCAGTCCGCGTGGCGCGACGTCATCCGGCGCAAGTTCGGCCACCAAGTCGCGGTGACCGCGCGCGAGGTCGACCGTGTGATTGCCACGGGCTCGGCGTCCGGGGAGGATCAGGTCGAGTTGCAGCTGCAGAAAATTACGCTGAGCGCCCCGGGCAAGATCGACCAGAAGACGATGGCGCAGATGCTCGACGGGGCCGAGGCCTTGCGCCGCAAATTCAGCGGCTGCAAGAGCACGGCGTCGCTTGCAAAAACGGCTCCCAACGCAAGCTTCGAGGATCTTGGGTTTCGCAAGGCCTCCACCGTGTCCGAGCCCACCCGCAGCCTTCTCCTCAATGCCAAGGATGGCGAGATGGTGCCCGGGAACCTTGCGCAATCCGGCGTGGAGCTTTATGCGGTTTGCAGCAGGCGCACGATCAAGGCTGACGAACAGAAGCGCCAGCAGGCGCAAGAGGAGCTGACGCAGAAGGAGTTCGAGGTGTTGGCTCGGCGGCATCTGCGTGACCTGCGCCAGGACGCTATGATCGAGTATCGGTGACGTGACCGCACGCGAGACCTCGCGACCCGCCTCTGCAGCAAGACCGCTTTCAGCGCCGCTGGCGCTCACGATGGGCGATCCAGCCGGAATTGGGCCCGACATCGCGCTAATGGCGTGGCTCGCTCGTGACCGCCTGGATCTGCCGGCATTTGCGGTTTACGCGGATGCCGAAAGCCTTGCTCAGCGCGCGCACAAGCTCGGGCTCCAGGTCCCGCTCGCGCGCATAGATCGGCCCGAGGAAGCTTGCCAGCGCTTTGGCACCGCACTTCCCGTTCGGCACATCGCGCTCTCTGCGCAAGCCGTTCCCGGCCGGCCTGATTCATCCAATGCACCTGCCATTATCGCCGCCATCGAGACCGCGACGGCGGATGTCGCCGGGCGACGCGCGGCAGCGCTGGTGACCAACCCAATCGCCAAGCACGTGCTGTACTCGGCCGGCTTCCATCACTCCGGTCACACCGAGTTTCTTGCCGAGCTCGCCCGGCGCTTCCACCCGAGCCGGCGCTGGGTCCCGGTGATGATGCTCGCGAGCGAGGTCTTGCGAGTCGTGCCCCTGACAGTGCATGTGCCGCTGGCGTCGGTGCCGAAGGCCGTGACACGCGAGCATCTGTTGACGACGATCGGGATCACGCACGAGGCCCTGCGCCGCGACTTCGGCGTGGCTGAGCCGCGGATTGTCGTGGCCGGCCTCAATCCGCACGCTGGCGAAAGCGGCTCAATCGGGCGCGAGGAGGTCGATGTCATCGCTCCCGCGGTTGCCGAGCTGGCCGCGCAAGGGCTTTCCGTTTCCGGTCCCTATTCGGCCGATAGTCTCTTTCATCCGGCCGCACGCGCCCGCTACGACGCCGCCATCGCCATGTACCACGACCAGGCTTTGATCCCGCTCAAGACGCTGTCGTTCGATACCGGCGTGAACGTCACGCTCGGGCTGCCGTTCGTGCGCACCTCTCCCGATCATGGAACGGCTTTCGATATTGCGGGATCGGGGGCCGCGTCGCCGTCGAGCCTCGTTGCAGCGCTGAAGATGGCAGCAGCGATGGCCCAGCGCCGCGCGGAGCACGACGCATGAGCGACAGGCCAACCGGGGGTCCAAGTCCCGATGGCCTGCCTCCGCTGCGCGATGTCATCCGCGAGCTTGGAATCTCCGCCAAGAAGAGCCTGGGCCAGAACTTCATCCTCGATCTCAATTTGACACGGCGCATTGCGCGCATCGCAGGGCCGCTCGACGGCAAGACGATCGTCGAGGTCGGTCCGGGTCCAGGTGGGCTGACGCGAGGATTGCTGGCGGAGGGCGCCGCGCACGTCATCGCCGTCGAGCGTGACCCGCGCTGCCTGCCCGCGCTCGAGCGCATTGCCGCCCGCTACCCGCAACGCCTCACCATCCACATCGGCGACGCCCTCGACGTGGACTGGGCGAAGCTGCTGGGCAGCTCGTCGCGCGCAACCATTGCGGCGAACCTGCCCTACAACGTTGCCACGCGCCTTCTCATCGCATGGCTCGAGACCGAGCCCTGGCCGCCTTGGTGGGACCGCATGGTGCTGATGTTCCAGAAGGAGGTCGCAGAGCGCATCGTGGCCGAACCGTCGACAAAGGCCTACGGCAGGCTGGCGATCATCTCGCAGTGGCGCACCAAGGCGCGTCTGGCTTTGACGCTCGGGCCCGAGGCCTTCACCCCTCCGCCAGCCGTGGCATCGGCTGTCGTCGAGTTTCTCCCGCGTGCCGCGCCCGAGCCCGCCTGCCGCGCCGAAACGCTGGGCCGCGTGACGGCAGCAGCCTTCGGTCAGCGCCGGAAGATGTTGCGCCAGAGCCTGAGGACACTCATCGCCGATCCCGCGGAGCTGCTTGCCGCCGTCGGCATTGCCCCCGACCGAAGGGCCGAGCAGCTCACTGTCTCCGACTTTGCGCGCATCGCCCGCCAGATCGATATGCGATCGGGCTCCTTGCCGTGAGGTTTTAAAGACCCGCGCGTAACTTGCGCACGAACGCCTCGAGCCCGTGCTGGCGCGTCCGTCGCAGCCGCTCCGCGGCAAGGATCGCGGTCAAGCCGGCGAGGCTCGCCGCCACGTCGGAATTGACGATGACATAGTCGTACTCGGACCAATGGTCGATCTCGACGCCGGCGCCTGCGAGACGCCTGGCGACCACATCGTCGCCATCCTGCGCGCGCCGCCGCAAGCGCTCCTCGAGCGCGCCTGCCGACGGCGGCAGAATGAACACACGAACCAGGTCCTCCGGCGCCCTCGCCTGCACCTGTTGCGCACCCTGCCAGTCGATGTCGAACAGCACATCCTTGCCGGCGGCAAGCATATCCATGACGGGGGCCTTCGGCGTGCCGTAGAGGTTGCCGTGGACACTCGCCCATTCGAGCAGCGCCCCCTCGTCTCGCATGCGCTCGAATGCGGCCAGGTCGAGGAAGAAATAGTCGCGCCCGTCAACCTCGCCGGGGCGCGGGCTGCGCGTCGTCACCGAGACCGACATGGCGATGTCGGGATCGGTCTTGAGCAGCTCGCGGGCGAGCGTGGTCTTGCCGGCGCCTGAAGGCGAGGACAGCACCAGCAGCAGGCCGCGCCTGGCAATCTTCGGGATCGGTGCGTTCATCGCCTCACTCAATGTTCTGCACCTGCTCTCGCATCTGGTCGATCACGGCCTTCAGCTCGAGACCGAGACGGGTGATCTCGACGTCGTTGGCCTTGGAGCACAGGGTGTTCGCCTCGCGGTTGAACTCCTGCGCAAGAAAATCGAGCTTGCGACCGACCGGCTCGCTCGAGGCGATCAGGTCGCGCGCGGCCGCAACGTGTGCCTTGAGCCTCTTGAGCTCCTCCTCGACGTCGGCGCGCTGGGCAAGCAGAGCAGCCTCCTGATAGAGGCGTGCCTCATCCAGGGTGGACGTTGCATCCATCAACTTGGTGATCTGCTCTTTGAGCCTGGCGCGGATCAGCTCCGGCGACCGGGCCGGGGAGGCAGACACCCTGTCCGTGAGCTCATCGATCGCGACCAACTGGGCCGAGACCACGGCCTGAAGCCGGGCCCCCTCCTCGAGCCGCGCCTCGGTGACCCCGCTGATGGCGACATCGAGGCTTTCGAGCATGGCGCGCAACCTGGCGTCCGTCTCCTCCTCGCTCTCCGTCGGCTCGACCGTCTCGATCACGCCCCGCACGCCGAGCAGGCCATCCGGGCGCGGCGGGTCGAAATCGCCGGACGCGCGAATGCGCTCGACAGCCGCGAGCGCCTGGCGCAAAACGGTCTCGTTCAACCGCAGCTCGGAAGCGGCCTCTCGTTGCACGTTGAGCGAGATGGTGATGCTGCCCCGCGCGAGGCGGCGCGCCGCCATTTCGCGAATCCGCGGCTCCAGCGTCTCGTATCCCGGCGGAAGGCGCAGGCGGATGTCCAGGCCGCGGCCATTGACGCTGCGCACTTCCCAATGCCAGCTCGTGCCTCCGCGCGTCCCAGCGCTCCTGGCGAATCCGGTCATGCTGCTGAGCGTCATGGACTCCCGCAATTCTCGAGCACCGGCGCGGGCCGGGACTTCGCTCGTGCCTGAGCCGGCATCGAGACAAATGCCGATTCGCCTTGTCTTATCGGTTCCGATGCGGTGCCTCAACCCCGGCCGGGACCTGCGCACAGGTCAGCGCTTGGGCTTGCGTATGGGCAATGGCACGTCGGCAGCGGCGCGCTGGCCGCCGTCGGAGGTGCGCCCTGCCGGACTCGTGGATGGGGCGGTCGTGCCTCCACCCGATGTCGAGGCGGGCACGGGAATAGCGTTGGCTTCCGCCTGCTTGGCTTTCATCTCGCGCTCGACTTTGCGCCAGACCTGAACCGCCGAGTTGTGCTCCTTCAGGCTGGCGGAGAACGTGTGCCCGCCCGTTCCGTCGGCGACGAAATACAGGTCCGAGGTCCTGGCGGGATTGAGCGTGGCCTCGATCGCCGAGCGCCCCGGGTTGCAAATCGGCGTCGGCGGCAAACCGTCGATCTGGTACGTGTTGTATGGGTTGCGCGCATCGATGTCGGACCGCGTAATGGCGCGCCCCAACGCGCCCTGTCCGGCGACCAGCCCATAGACGATGGTCGGATCGGACTGCAGGCGCATCTTGGCCTTGAGCCGGTTCACGAAAACCGCCGCCACACGATCGCGCTCGTCGGCGCGCCCGGTCTCCTTCTCGACGATGGAGGCAAGAATCACGGCCTGCTCCGGCGTCTGGATGGGCAGACCCTTCTGGCGCCGCTCCCACATTGCCGACACGAAGCGCTGATGCTCGCTGCGCATCCGATCGATGAGCTCGGCACGCGGCATCCCGCGCGAGAACTTGTACGTATCGGGCAGCAGCGTGCCTTCTGCGGGGATCTCGCTGATCTCCCCTTCCAGATTGGGCTCGGCCCTGAGCCGCTCGACGATCTGGGCGCTCGTCAGGCCTTCGGGGACGGTGATCTTGTAGAGAACCGCCTTGCCCTCACTCAACGTGTCGAGCACCTGACGCAGGCTCGCCTGCTTACGGATCTCGAATTCGCCGGCCTTGAGCTGAATCGGCCTGCCTTCCGTGATATTGCTGTACAGCCGCTCGATCAAATAGTGAGCCATGAACAGACGGCGGTCCGAGACCACTCCGTCCTTCTCGAGACGGCTCGCAATCTCGGAAACCCCTTCCCCCTTCGGGATGACCGTCACCGTCGCGTGGCCGAGCGGCCCAGGCTGATCGAAGGTCAGCCGCAACAGCACCGCCACCACGGCACCGATCAGCAGCAAGAGGAAGACAAAGGAGAGCACTCCGTTCAGGAAGCGGAAAAACCCACTGAGGGGCCCAGGCTCGCGGCGCGCACGGATGCGCCGCGGCGCGCGTGGCGCGCGGGTCGGCTCGAGCACCTCTGATGGGCTACGAGGGAGCAAGGTCGGGTCTCGCAACGTCGGCTCGCGACGCATTAGATCGTCGGGCAACCTCTGCCGCATATCGTGCGCTCCAAGCCCCGACGCGTTCGGCCAATGCTACGGCCCGGCACCGGGTGCGGCGACAAGGGAACGATTCGAGCGCCCAACGTACAAGCAAATATGGCCAAAGCTGGAGCGAGTTGCATGCCCCAGTCTGCAGCGGTCGCACCGACTCAGGTCGCAACCCGCCGCATGACCAAAGAGGCATTGGTGCCGCCAAAACCGAAAGAGTTCGAGAGCACGGTATCGATGCGCCGCGTGCGTGGCTTGTGTGGCACCAAATCGATAGCCGTCTGCACCGACGGATTGTCGAGGTTGAGCGTGGGCGGCGCAATGCCGTCTCGGATCGCCAGCACCGAGTAGATCGCCTCGACCGCGCCGGCCGCACCGAGCAGATGCCCGATGGCGGACTTGGTCGACGACATGGAGACCTTGCCGGCGGAGTTGCCGAACAGGCGCTCGACGGCTCCGAGCTCGATCTCGTCGCCCATGGGCGTCGATGTTCCGTGCGCGTTGATATAATCGATCTCGCTGGCGTCGATACCGGCCCGCTTCAACGCCATCCGCATACAGCGGAACGCACCATCGCCATCCTCGGCCGGCGCCGTGATGTGGTAGGCGTCGCCGGAAAGTCCGTAGCCGATGACCTCGGCGTAGATGCGCGCGCCACGCGCCTTCGCATGCTCGAGATCCTCGAGCACCACAATGCCTGCGCCCTCACCCATGACGAAGCCGTCGCGATCCCGATCGTAGGGGCGCGATGCTTTCTTCGGCTGCTCGTTGAAGTGGGTGGAGAGCGCGCGGCAGGCCGCAAATCCGGCAAGTGCGATACGGCAAATCGGGCTCTCGGCGCCGCCGGCGACCATGACGTCGGCATCGCCCAGCATGATCAGCCGGGCTGCATCGCCGATGGCGTGAGCCCCCGTGGAGCATGCGGTGACCACCGCATGGTTCGGGCCCTTGAGCTGATGCTCGATCGAGACATATCCGGAGGCGAGGTTGATCAGCCTGCCGGGGATGAAGAAGGGGCTGACTCGGCGCGGCCCCTTGTCCCTGAGCAGCAGCGAGGTCTCGGCAATGCCGTTGAGACCGCCGATGCCGGAGCCGATCAGGACGCCGGTGCGCTCTTGCTGCTCCTTGGTCGTGGCCTGGTAGCCCGAATCCCGCAGCGCCTGGGTTGCAGCAGCCATGGCGTAGATGATGAAGTCATCGACTTTGCGCTGCTCTTTCGGCTCCATCCACTGATCGGCGTTGAACGTGCCATCGGCACCGTCGCCGCGCGGGACGAAGCAGGCGATCTGGCAGGAGATGTCGGAGACGTCGAATTCCTCGACACGCCGCGCGCCGCTTTCGCCGGACAGCAGCCGCGACCAGCTCGCCTCGACGCCGCATGCCAGCGGCGTAACCAGACCGAGCCCGGTGATCACGACTCGTCGCATCTCTAGACCGCTTGCTCCCAGGCTTTCCTCCAGATAACTCCGACGGCGCGCGAACGCGCCGAACCGGAGCCCCGAGCGTCGCTCTTTATTGCGTGCTCGCTTGCTTCTCGAGGAACTTCACGGCATCGCCGACCGTCTGGATCTGCTCGGCCGCATCGTCGGGGATTTCGCAGCCGAACTCCTCCTCGAAAGCCATGACCAGCTCGACGGTATCGAGGCTGTCAGCGCCCAGATCGTCGATGAAGCTCGCGCTCTCGGTGACCTTGTCGGCCTCTACCCCGAGATGCTCGACGACGATTTTTTTCACGCGCTCTGCGACGTCACTCATATGTTCTTCCTCGCGGCTATCAACCTGTTCCGATCATCTTTAGTGTTGTATCCGGTTACCTACGCCGCCGGCCGCCACCTGCGCGGACGAACCCAGTCTGCGGTCACCTATCCCAAGTCCGCCGGAGCCGATATCCCCGGCGAACCTCACGCCCGCATTGTCCCCAGGTTCTTCGTCCCCGAAACCCGGCGGTCGTTAACACACTTCAATTCCGTTGACCAGCGCCGCCCGGATGCGCGCACGAGCCTTTTTTTGCCGGCTCAGTTAACCATCACACCATCACCATACCGCCGTTCACATGCAGGGTCTGGCCCGTCATGTAGCGGGCCTCTTCGCTGGCGAGATAGACAGCCGCCGCCGCGATATCCTCGGGTGTGCCGAACGACTGAGCGGGGATCGCCTCCTTGATCGTTGCGACCTGCTTCTCGTTGAGAACATCGGTCATCGCGGTCTTGATGAACCCCGGTGCGATGCAATTGGCCGTAATTCCGCGCGAGGCGACCTCGCGCGCCAGCGACTTCGTCATCCCGATCATGCCGGCCTTGGAGGCTGCATAGTTGCCCTGACCTGGATTACCGATAACCCCGGATACGGACGAGATGTTGATGATGCGCCCGTATCCGGTCTTGGCTCGCATCATGCCACGAGCCGCTGCGCGCATGAGCATGAACGTCGACGTCAGGTTGACGGCGATGACCTCGTCCCACTGCTCGTCCTTCATGACCATGAACAGGTTGTCCTTGGTCAGGCCGGCGTTGTTGACCAGAATGTCGAGGCGCCCGCCGAGCTGTCGCGTTGCCTCGTCGATGAGCTTGGCAACCTGCTCCTTGTTGCCGAGATCGCACGGGCAGACATGCACGCGCTCCTTCAGCTCCGCGGCCAGGGCCTCGAGCTTGTGGACTTGGCGACCGGACACGGCAACCGTCGCGCCCTGCGTATGGAATGCACGCGCGATCGCCCCGCCGATGCCGCCCGTGGCGCCCGTGACGAGCGCGGTCTTTCCCTTGAGCTCGAACATTCCTGCCCTCGTCAGCTGAGCTTCGACAGCGCGGCCTCGATGTCGGCGGGCGAGCCGATGGAGATCGCGTCGATATCCTTGGCGATACGCTTGGCAAGGCCAGCGAGGACCTTGCCCGAGCCGATTTCGCAAACGAGCTTGGCGCCCTGCTCGGCCATGTAGCCGACGCACTCGCGCCAGCGCACCGTTCCCGTCACCTGCTCTACCAGCAGCGTCCGGATCTCATCAGGGTCGGAAACCGCACGGGCTGCGACGTTCGCAACGACCGGCACGGAGGGTGCCGCGATTTTGACCTCGCCCAAGGCTTTCGCCATCGCATCGGCGGCGGGCTGCATCAATGCGCAGTGAAAGGGGGCCGACACGTTCAACGGCATGAAGCGCCGCACGCCATGCTTCCGGGCGAGCTCGCCGGCCCGGTCGATGGCCGCCTTGGAGCCCGAAATCACGACCTGTGTCGGCTCGTTGTCGTTTGCCACCTGACAGACGTCGCCTTGCGCGGCTTCCTCTGCCAGCGCCCTGCCGGCATCCACACCTACCCCGAGCAGCGCGGCCATGGCACCTTGCCCGACCGGCACGGCCGCCTGCATCGCCCGGCCGCGGAGCTTCAGCAGGCGGGCTGCGTCGGCGACCGAGAACGCACCCGCAGCGGCGAGGGCCGAATATTCGCCCAAGGAGTGACCGGCCACGAACTTGAGCCTACCGGCCGGCTGGAAGCCGTTCTCACGCTCCAGCACGCGCATCACCGCAAGCGAGACGGCCATCAGCGCGGGCTGCGCATTCTCGGTCAACGTCAAGGTCTCGAGCGGGCCGTTGAACATGAGCTCGGACAGCTTCTGCCCGAGAGCCGTATCGACCTCCTCGAAGACCTCTCTGGCCGAGGCAAACGTCCGAGCCAGCTCGGCGCCCATACCCACAGCCTGGCTGCCCTGACCCGGAAAGACGAACGCGATCGACATCCTGTGCTCGCGGAAGACCCCTTCGGCGCCCGACCCCAGGAACCGGGCTGCGCTCCTCGCGGTAAAGGCACGACGAGCCAATCCGTGTCAAGCACCGGCGCGGCACGAAATTCGGCTTGCGGCAGGCCTCGAAAGCACTATAAGAGCGCGATCATCTCGCCCCGGTTGAAGGCTGAACGGGAGGCCGCGCCCCGCGCGGTCGGGCGTTTGCGATGCCCGGCTCCCGGTGTCTTCACTCTATGGGTATCCTTTTGGGCCTTTCTCGGGGCTCATCAGGGGCTTTGCGCCGGGGCGGGCGACGCGGAGAAGAAAGGCTTGAGCATGCCGCTCTATGAGCACGTGTTCCTGGCGCGCCAGGATATCTCGACCCAGCAGGTCGAGGCCCTTACCAAAGAATTCGCTCAGGTTATCGATGAGGCGGGCGGAAAGGTCGGCAAGACCGAGTACTGGGGCCTCAAGTCGCTCAGCCATAAGATCAAGAAGAATCGCAAGGCGCACTACACGCTGATGAATCTCGATGCGCCGCCGGCCGCCGTCGCGGAGATGGAGCGGCGCATGGGTATCTCGACGGACATCATACGGTTCTTGACCATCCGCGTGGAGCAGCACGAGACCGAGCCCTCCGCCCAGATGCGCAAGAGCGATCGCGACGAGCGCGGTGACCGTGGCGGGTTCCGCGGCGATCGCGGCGGCTTTCGCGGCGGCGGTGGGTTCCGCGGCGATCGCGGACCGCGCGAGGGCGGTGGTTTCCGCAGCGACCGCGGGCCGCGCGAGGGTGGTGGCTTCCGCAGCGACCGCGGGCCCCGCCCCGATCGTGACGATGCACGTCCGCCGAGGCCTCTTGCCGGTTCGGAGACTGAGTAATGGCTGATATCGCTGTGATACCCGCGCGCCGGCCGTTTCATCGGCGCCGCAAGACTTGCCCCTTCTCGGGGGCCAACGCACCCAAGATCGACTACAAGGACGCCCGCCTGCTCGGCCGCTACGTGTCCGAGCGCGGTAAAATCGTGCCGAGCCGCATAACGGCCGTCTCGGCCAAGAAGCAGCGGGAGCTCGCCAAGGCAATCAAGCGGGCGCGCTTCCTCGGGCTTCTGCCCTACGTCATCAAGTGAGGCCCGGCGGGCTGATGCCGGCCCGCCGGAGACTACGGTACTGAGGGTTGGGGCGTGTCACCTCTGCGCGCCTCTAACCGCCACAGCGCGGGACAGCTTCAAATGCCTGCATTCGTTCTTATCGGCCTGGGGGGCGGTCTGGCTTCCGCCGTTCTGTTCGCGTCTGCCGCGGCCGGCAGTGGTGCGGCGCGCATGCTCCTTTACCTCCTGGCGCCGTTGCCGAGCTTCCTCGCCGGCTTGGGCTGGGGGTCCGCCGCAGCCGGCGTCTCCGCGGTGGCGGGCGCCGTCGGGATCAGCCTGACACTCGGCCTCAAGGCGGCGGTACTGTTCTTCCTCACGCAGGCCGCCCCCGTCGCCATCGTCTGCCACCTGGCGCTCCTGAGCCGCCCGCTTCTTCAACCCACGATGGCTGCGCCCGCGCAGGGGCCGCCAGGATTGGAGTGGTACCCCGTCGGCCGCCTGGTTGCATTGGCCACCCTGATTGCGGGCGTGCTGGCCGCCCTCAGCCTGTTCGTCCTCGGTCCGGATCTAGATACGCTGCGCGGCGTGCTGCGCCAGCTCATCGAGAACGTGTTTCTCAAGGAGCTGCCCGGCCTCAAGGACAAGCAGCTCAGCGCCGACGAGATTTCAGCCATCACCGAGTTTTCGCTCTACGCGCTGCCTGCGGCATCCGCCATGACCTGGCTCGGTGCGTTCCTGCTGAACTTCTGGCTTGCAGCCCGCATCACGTTGGCTTCCGGCCGGCTCATGCGGCCATGGCCCGATCTCGCCGCCATGATCTTTCCGCGCGGCTTCGGGCTAGGCCTCGCCGCCGCCTTTGCGCTCACGTTCTGGAGCGGCTATCCGGCCCTGTTGGGCTCCGGCTTCGCGGGCGCGTTCTTCCTCGCCTACGTGCTGATGGGTCTTGCCATCGTCCACTTCGTCACGCGCGGACAAGCGTCCCGGCCGTTTGTGCTGTGGGGCGTCTATCTGGCTTTGCTGGTTCTCAACACGTGGGCCGCCATGATCATCGCGCTCATCGCGCTGCTGGAGCCGCTGCTGCCGCTCAAGCGTCTCGGCCTAACCGGCCGGACGGGACCGGATTAGGCCACCAAACCGCACGTTCGGCCTCACGCATTCATCAAACACGCATCAAGGAGCTAACAATGCAGGTCATCCTCTTGGAGCGCATCGGCCGCCTCGGCCAGATGGGCGACGTCGTCAGGGTCAAGGACGGATACGCGCGCAACTTCCTTCTGCCGCAGGGCAAGGCGCTGCGCGCGACCGACGCCAACCGGGCGCGGTTCGAGAAGGAGCGTGCGCAGCTCGAGGCCCGCAATTTGGAGTTGAAGAAGGAGGCTGAAGCGGTCGCCGTCAAGCTCGACGGGCAGGCGTTCGTGGCGATCCGGCAAGCCGGCGATACCGGCCAGCTTTACGGCTCTGTCTCCACGCGCGACATCGCCGATGTCGTGACGGAAGGGGGCTTCTCGGTCGAGCGGCGGCAGATTCTTCTCGATAAGCCCATAAAGGCGCTGGGCCTGCACGAGGTGCAGGTGGCTCTCCATCCGGAAGTCGTGGTCAAGGTGAGGATCAATGTGGCCCGCTCCGCCGACGAGGCCGAGCGCCAAGCCCGCGGCGAGGATGTGACGCTGCTGCGGCAGGAGACGCCGGAGATCGAAACCTTCGACGCCGACAAGGTGTTCGAGGAAAGCGTCGCACCGATGCCGGAGTCAGGCGAAGGCGAGGAGGAAAAAGCTCCGTAAGCCTCCACCTCGCCACGTCCATCCCTGCGTTGCCGAATGCAGGTATGCATCCGGCGCTGATCTGCTGCGACAACTGGTAGCAATCGGCGCCGGTTTGAATATATTTTTACCTCGCAGAGCGGTGCTGCCCGCCCGCTTAGGCGTTTCACGCTGGGTTTGGAACTCGCGGCGAGGTGAGCCATGTTCAAGCCGCTGGCGCTCTTGGCGCGCCGGATCGTCCGGTGCGGAAACCTGACGCTCATCACAGCGGACGGAGCTCGACATTCGTTCGGCGACGGCAGCGGCGGGCCAGTCGTCGCCCGTCTCGCCGACAAGCGCGTCGAGCGGCAGCTCGCCCTTGATCCCCAGCTCGCCGTCGGCGAGGCCTATATGGACGGCCGCCTCGTGATGGAGGAGGGCAGCATCTACGATCTGCTCGCCGTCGTCCTGCAGAACATGATGGAGCGGCCGCTTCCGCGCTGGGCCCACGGGCTGGACCTCGCGCGCTTCATGACCAGGCGCATCGCCCAGTTCAATCCGGCACGCCGCTCCCGGCGCAACGTCGCCCACCATTACGATATCGACGGGACCATCTACGATCTCTTTCTCGACAGTGATCGTCAGTATTCCTGCGCCTATTTTTCCGATCGGGCGACGGACCTCGAGGAGGCCCAGCTTCTCAAGAAGCGGCACCTGGCGGCCAAGCTCGACCTGCGGCAGGGCCACAGGGTCCTGGATATCGGCTCGGGCTGGGGCGGCCTTGGCCTCTATCTCGCCAAGACGTCGGGATGCTCGGTCGACGGGATCACACTTTCCGCCGAGCAGCTCAAGCTCGCCGAGCAGCGCGCCCAGCGCCATGGACTCGCGTCGGCAGTCCGCTTCGAGCTGCGCGACTACCGCCATGTCGAAGGGCAGTACGACCGCATCGTCTCGGTCGGCATGTTCGAGCATGTGGGCGTCAATCACTACGCGACGTTCTTCCGCAAGGTCCGCGAGCTCCTCGCCGAGGATGGCGTCGCGCTCCTGCATTTCATCGGACGGTCGGACCGCCCGACGATCACGAATCCGTTCATTGCCAAGTACATCTTCCCCGGCGGCTACATCCCTGCCTTGTCCGAGGTCATGCCGGCGATCGAGCGGTCGGGCCTCATTGCCACCGACATCGAGGTCCTGCGCCTGCACTATGCGGAGACGCTGCGGCATTGGCGCGAGCGATTCCGCGCCAATTGGGCCGAGGCCGCCCGCATTCGCGACGAACGTTTCTGCCGCATGTGGGAGTTCTACCTCGCGGGCTCGGAATGCGCGTTCCGCTACCAGAACCTGGTGGTGTTTCAGATTCAGCTCACGCGCCGCGTCGATGCGCTGCCCTGGGTGCGCGACTACATGGCCGATGCCGAGTTCAGGCTCGCCGGCGCCGAGCGGGGACTGCGCCACGCCGAGCCTCCGCGCATGGCTGGCGAGTAGGCCGCGCGCCCGATTCGGACTCCAAGCAAAATCGGGCGCCGGTGTGCATAGCGGGGACTCTTTATCGTTGACGCCGCCAGCCGCGCTGGAGAATCGGCTAGCGTCGGCGCATGGCACAAAATCACTCCGCACTTTCGGCGACGGGCGGCGCTTCTGCGGGAATTCCCGATTTGCCGCTGCGCACCGCGCCCCACAACATCGAGGCCGAGCAGGCTCTGCTCGGCGCGATTCTCGTCAACAACGAAGCGCATGACCGCGTTTCCGGCTTCCTCGAGCCCGAGCACTTCTTCGATCCTGTGCACGCACGGATCTATGAGACGCTCGCCAAGCTGATCGCCTCGGGCAAGCAGGCAACGCCCATCACGTTGCGCACATATTTCGAGACCGCAGAGCCCATCGCGCCCGGACTGACGGTGCCGCAGTATCTGGGCCGGCTCGCCGCCAACGCCACCACCATCATCAACGCGGCCGACTACGGGCGCACCATCTACGACCTCGCCATCCGCCGCCAGCTCATCATCGTCGGCGAGGACATGGTCAACTCGGCCTACGATGCGCCGGTCGACTTCCCGCCTCAGGAGCAGATCGAGGAGGCCGAGGGGCGGCTCTACGCGCTGGCCGAGACCGGCAAGTACGGCCAGGGCTTCATGGGTTTCGGCGCCGCCCTGACGCATGCCATCGAGATGGCGAACAACGCCTATCAGCGCGAAGGCGGGCTGTCGGGCATCGCCACCGGTTTGCGGGATCTGGACGGCAAGATGGGAGGCTTGCAGCCATCGGACCTCATCATCATCGCCGGCCGACCGTCGATGGGCAAAACATCGTTGGCGACCAACATCGCCTTCAATGTTGCCAAGGCCTACAAGGCCGAGAAGCAGGCCGACGGGACGGACAAGGTTCTCGACGGCGCTGTTGTCGGCTTCTTCTCGCTCGAGATGTCCGCCGAGCAGCTCGCGACCCGTATCCTCTCGGAGCAGTCGGAGATTCCTTCCGAGAAGATCCGCCGCGGCATGATCGACGAGGAAGAGTTCAAGCGCCTCGTCCATGTGTCGCAGCAGATGTCGACCCTGCCCCTCTACATCGACCAGACCGGCGGCCTGTCGATCGCTCAGCTCGCCGCCCGCGCCCGCAGGCTCAAGCGGCAGAAGGGTCTGGGCCTTCTCGTGGTCGACTACCTGCAGCTTCTGACCGGATCCTCCCGCCGCGCCGCCGAGGGACGCGTGCAGGAGGTCTCCGAGATCACGACGGGGCTCAAGGCCCTCGCCAAGGAATTGAACGTGCCCATCATTGCGCTGTCGCAGCTCTCGCGCCAGGTAGAGAACCGGGAGGACAAGCGCCCGCAGCTCGCCGATCTGCGCGAATCGGGCTCGATCGAGCAGGACGCCGATGTTGTCATGTTCGTGTTTCGCGAAGAGTATTACGTGGAGCGGACCAAGCCGCAGGAAGGCACCGCGGAGTTCCAGGACTGGATGGCCAAGATGGCTCTAATCAGCGGCAAGGCCGAGGTCATCATCGGCAAGCAGCGGCACGGTCCGGTCGGCATCGTCCAGCTGCAGTTCGATTCCAACGTCACGCGGTTCTGCGATCTCGCACGCGATCAGTATCTGCCGGAGCGTACTGGGTGAACCAAACGACGACAGCGCGCAGGGCGGACGTCCGCCACGGCTCGATCCCGCCGGAGGCGCGCGCGGTCCTCACCATCGATCTGGCGGCCTTGCGCGCCAACTGGCGCAAGCTCGACGAGGTGTCGGGTCGAGCCGAATGCGCGGGCGTCATCAAGGCGGACGCGTACGGATTGGGCCTCGAGGAGATTGCGCGCGCCCTGCGCGATGAGGGGTGCAGCACCTTCTTTGTGGCGACGCTGGCGGAGGCGAGCCGCGTGCGCTACGTGCATCCCAGCGCCACCATCTACGTGCTCGATGGCCTGCTGCCAGGGGCTGCGGCCTATTACGCCGGCTTCGATTTGCGGCCCTGCCTCAGCAGCCTGGCCGAGGTCCGCGAATGGGCCGCTTTCTGCGACGCGACCGGCCGGCGCCTGCGCGCCGCGGTGCATATCGACACGGGCCTCAACCGGCTGGGCCTGTCGGCCGACGAGGTCGGCGCGCTGGCCGCGGAACTCACTCTTTTCGATCACTTCGAGCTGGCGCTCGTCATGAGCCACCTCGCCTGTGCGGATGAGCAGGCCCACCCCATGAATGCCGCTCAGCGCGCCAAGTTCGAGACCTTGCGCGCCATGCTGCCCAAGGCGCCGGCGAGCCTTGCGAACTCCGGCGGCATATTCCTGGGCCCCGACTATCACTACGATCTCGTCCGTCCGGGCATTGCCATCTATGGCGGTCGCGCGTTCATCGGCCTGCCCAATCCGATGCAGTGGGTCGTGCGGCTGCAGGCCCGCATCCTACAGATACGGGAGGTGGGGGCCGGCGAGCCGATTGGATATGGCGCCACATTCCGAACGGAGCGGGCCTCGCGTGTCGCCACGCTCGCCTGCGGCTATGCCGATGGCTTCCTCCGCGCGCTGAGCGGCACCGCCGTGAACCCCGGGCCCGTCGGCTACATCGGCAACTACCCGGTCCCCGTTGTGGGTCGGGTGTCGATGGACCTCATCACCGTCGACGTGTCCGAGGTGCCGCCCGAGCTGGCCCAGCGCGGCGCGTGGGTCGAGGTGATGGGTGCTCGCACCACCATCGACGATCTCACGGATCGCGCCGGCACCATCGGCTACGAGCTGCTGACGCGCCTCGGTCGCCGCGTGCACCGCGTCTATCTCGGAGGCGCGTGAGCCCGATGGCGAAGCCGTCGCGAGCTGCCTTTATCTGCCAGAATTGCGGAGCCACCTCGACGCGCTGGGCCGGCAAGTGCGCCGCTTGCGGCGAGTGGAATACGCTGGTCGAGGAGACCGACGCCGGCCCTGCACCAGGCTCGGGGATAACGCGGTCCTCGCGCGGACGTGTCGTTGCGCTCGAGGGGCTCAGGGGTGACGCCGAGGAGGCCCCGCGCATCGTCACGGGACTGGCGGAGCTCGACCGCGTGACCGGCGGCGGCCTCGTCCCGGGCTCCGCTCTGCTGATCGGGGGAGAGCCCGGCATCGGCAAGTCGACCCTCCTGCTGCAGCTTGCTGCCGCGCTCGCGAGAGCCGGGCGCCGTGCTGTCTACTTCTCCGGCGAGGAAGCGCCGGCGCAGGTCAGGCTGCGCGCCGAACGGCTCGGCCTTGCCGACGCGCCCGTGGCGCTCGCCAGCGAGACCAATCTGTCCAACATCATGGCGACGCTGGCCGACGGCAAGCGGCCGGACCTCATCGTCATCGACTCGATCCAGACTCTGTGGGCGGACGCCCTGGAGTCGGCCCCCGGCACGGTCAGCCAGGTACGCGCGGGCACCCAGACGCTGATCCGCTATGCCAAGCAGGCCGGGTCCGCCCTCCTCCTAGTCGGGCACGTGACCAAGGACGGTCAGATCGCGGGCCCGAAGGTGATCGAGCACATGGTCGATACGGTGCTCTATTTCGAAGGCGATTCCGGACATCCGTTCCGCATCCTGCGTGCGGTCAAAAACCGTTTCGGCGCGACGGACGAGATTGGCGTCTTCGAGATGCTGGGCCAGGGACTGCGCCAGGTTGCAAATCCATCCGAGCTGTTCCTCGGCGAGCGGGACACTCGGGCTCCCGGCGCCGCCGTCTTTGCGGGGGTGGAGGGGACGCGCCCGCTGCTGGTCGAAATCCAGGCCCTGGTCGCCCCCTCGCCGCTCGGCACGCCAAGGCGCGCGGTCGTCGGCTGGGACGCGAACCGGCTCTCCATGCTGCTCGCCGTGCTCGATGCCCGCTGCGGCGTCAGGCTGGCGCAGCACGAGGTCTATCTCAATGTGGCCGGCGGCTTGAAGATCGCTGAGCCGGCAGCCGACCTGGCGGTCGCGGCCGCCCTGCTCTCGTCATCTTCTGGTGTTGCCTTGCCGTCCGATCGCGTCTACTTCGGGGAGATCAGCTTGTCCGGAGCAGTGAGGGCCACGGGACATATGTCCACGCGGCTCAGGGAGGCGCATAAGCTCGGTTTTCGGGGAGCGGTGATTCCGGCTACGGGCGAGCTCGAGAAGGGCGCGGCCAAGCTGAGCCTGGTCAGGATTGCCCACCTCAACGACCTTGCGGAGGCAATCGGTCCGTGCCAGTGAAGCTCATGGCGGATCGGGCTTGCGGCAGCCGCTCGTCATTCATTTTGGGCCAAGGCGCCCCGCCTCATTGAGGACACTCGAGCGATGTTGGGTCCGCTGACTTATCTCGACGCCGCTGTCATTACCATCGCCCTGCTGTCCGGCCTGTTGGCCATGTACCGGGGACTGACCCGCGAGGTCCTGTCGATCCTTTCGTGGATCGCGGCGGCAGCAGCCGTGCTCTATTTCGTGCTCTACCACAAGCCCGTGGCCGAGCAGCTCGCGTCTCAATTCCACGCTCCGGTTGCGGTCGCCCAGGTCGTCGCCGGCGGGTTGATCTTCCTGGTCGTCCTGATCGTCGTCCATCTGATCACGGCACGGATATCGGACACCATCCTGGACAGCAGAATCGGCATGATCGACCGGATCCTCGGCTTCGCCTTCGGCCTGGTCCGCGGCTTCGTCCTGGTCGTGATTCCCTACATGTTCTACGAATCGTTCGTGCCGGACCCCGCGCAGCAATTCCCCTGGGTCCGGGAGGCCACCTCCCTGCCCTATATCAAGAGCACCGGAGAGACCTTCCGCACCGTTCTGGTCCGCATCGTGCCGGGGTCCTTCACGGCGCCCGGCGAGCAGCAAGGCTCCATCAACGGAAATCTGCGGCTTGCCGCCCCGGGCGATGGTCAAAGCCATAAATTCGTCATATATACCCGCACGACCGGCTGAGCGGGCCAGCGGACCGCTCAGCCGTGTTCGAGATAGAGGGCCTCGGGGACGGAGTGCGGCCATGGCGCGTGGTCAGGTTGGCGGTGAAACCATCGCCACGGATAGGCATTCCCGATTTGGCGACGATCGACTGCGCGAGGAGTGCGGCGTTTTTGGCGTCTTCGGACACGAGGATGCTGCGGCCATCACAGCCCTCGGGCTTCATGCCCTGCAGCACCGCGGCCAAGAGGGATGCGGCATCGTCACTTATGACGGCGCGCGTTTCAATCAGGAGCGGCGGCTCGGCCTCGTCGGCGACAACTTCAGCAAGGCCGATGTCATCGGCCGCCTGAAGGGTCGCATCGCCCTCGGCCACAACCGCTACTCCACGACCGGCGACGTGGTTCTGCGCAACGTGCAGCCCTTGTTCGCCGATCTCGATACGGGCGGATTTGCGGTCGCGCACAACGGCAATCTCACCAACGCCCTGACCTTGCGCCAAGAGCTCGTCTCATCCGGTGCAATCTGCCAATCGACCTCGGATACCGAGGTCGTTTTGCATTTGATCGCCCGTTCCAAGAAGCGCCGGATCGTGGAGCGCCTGGTCGACGCATTGCTGCAGATCGAAGGCGCCTACGCGTTCGGCTGCCTCACCAACGACATGCTGATCGGCGCGCGCGATCCGATCGGCATTCGCCCCCTCGTGCTGGGCCGCCTCGGCGAGGCCTGGGTGCTGGCCTCGGAGACGTGCGCGCTCGACATCGTCGGCGCCGAGTTCGTGCGCGAGGTCGAGAACGGCGAGGTGGTGGCGATCTCGGCTGACGGCATCACGAGCCACCGCCCGTTCCCGAAACGGCCGGCACGGCCGTGCATCTTCGAGTACATCTACTTCGCCCGCCCGGATTCGATCGTGAGCGGGCGCAACGTCTACGACATCCGCAAGCAGATGGGCGCGCAGCTTGCACAGGAGGCCCCTGCAAAGGCCGACGTGATCGTGCCGGTGCCCGACTCAGGAGTGCCCGCTGCGATCGGCTACTCGCAGGCCTCCGGCATTCCCTTCGAGCTCGGCATCATCCGCAATCACTATGTCGGCCGCACCTTCATCGAGCCCGAGCAGCGCATCCGGCAGCTCGGTGTGAAGCTGAAGCACTCAGCCAACTCGAGCGTGATCCGCGGCGGCCGGGTTGTCCTGATCGACGACAGCGTCGTGCGCGGCACCACCTCCAAGAAGATCGTGGCCATGATCAAGGAGGCCGGCGCCCGAGAGGTGCACATGCGCGTCGCCAGTCCGCCGATTGCGCATCCGGATTTCTACGGAATCGATACGCCGAGCACGAGCGACCTACTCGCGGCCAACATGACGGTGGAGGAGATGCGCCAGTTTGTCGGCGCCGACAGCCTCGCGTTCCTCTCCGTCGATGGCATTTATCGCGCGATGGGCTACGACGGCCGCGATTCGCGCAACCCGCAGTTCACCGACCATTGCTTCACCGGTGACTATCCCACTCGCCTCGTCGACCAGGATGGCTCGGCGGATCATCAACTCTCCCTGCTGGCAGAGGCTCGTTGAGCCTGACGACCGCCCAGCGCGCGTCGCATCGCATCTGCCATTTTGCGCAACTAGGCTGTAGGCTGCCGGGCAGCGGATCGGGCTCGGCTCGAAGAGGTGGGGAACAGGCGCCTGATCCGGCATCCGATCGGAGAGCCACATGTGGTCGCGTTCGGCTTTATCCGCTGCCTTGCTGGCGCTGAGCCTCGGCGCGACGGAGGCCGGCGCCAACCAGATCAACACGGCAGATGCCACGGGAGCCTATCACTCGAGCTTCTGCCCTCGCCTCGAGGCGCAGCTCAGGCAATCGCGCTTCGCCTATACCTGCACGACCTCACAAGGCACGGGCGAGAACCTGCGGCGCGTTACGGCCGACGCCAGGCAGATCGGCTACGGCCAGCTCGACATCCTCATGCTCGGCGGCGCATTGGCGGCCGGCAGCCCGATCACGCTCCTGCGCAACGATGACGTTCGCGAGTGCCTGTTCGCCGTGACGCGGAACAAGGACGTGCAGGCCTGGGGAGATGTCGCCGTTGGGGCCTCGCGGCTGCGCTTCATTCTGCCGCCCGAGCAGAGCGGCAGCGTCGGCACGTTCCAGTTTTTGCGTCAGATCGACCAGGACGGGATCGGGC
>JBLNBZ010000079.1:0-7691 GCA_050260355.1 Bacteroidota bacterium
GCCGTCCGTCGTGCGCTTGCCTCTGTCACGCGCCGATGCGGTCGATCCCGAAGAGGCTTTCGTGGCCTCCCTGTCGAGCTGCCACATGCTGTTTTTCCTCTCGTTTGCAGCAAAGCGCGGCTTCGTCGTCGATGCCTACAATGACGAGGCCGTGGGCGTGATGGGCAAGAACGCGCACGGCAAGATGTACGTGGCCAAAGTGACGTTGAGGCCGCGCGCCGCCTTTTCAGGTGCCAAGCGCCCGAGCGATGCGGACATCGCCGAGATGCATCACCGGTCGCACGAGGAATGCTTCATCGCAAATTCGGTCCTGACCGAGGTGGCGGTCGAGCCCCAACCGGCCGATGCCGCCTAGACCGACGGAGAACTGACGCTCATGCGCTACCTCCCGCTCACGCCCGCCGATCGGCACCAAATGCTGGCCGATATCGGCGTGGCCTCGATCGATGATCTTTTCGCAGCCGTCCCGCAAAGCAAGCTGCTGCGCGATCTGCCCAACCTGCCCAAGGCAAAGGGCGAGCTCGAGGTCGAGCGCGAGCTCGGCCGGTTGGCCTCGCGCAACACGCCGGCTGCCTCGGTGCCGTTTTTCGTCGGCGCCGGCGCCTATCGTCACCATGTGCCGGCCACGGTCGATCACCTGATCCAGCGCTCGGAGTTCCTGACCAGCTACACGCCCTATCAGCCCGAGATCAGCCAGGGCACTCTGCAGTATCTGTTCGAGTTCCAGACCCAGGTAGCGCTGCTCACGGGGATGGATGTCGCCAACGCCTCCATGTACGACGGCTCGACGGCAACGGCCGAGGCGGTGCTGATGGCGCATCGCATTACGCGCCGCAGGAAGGCCGTCGTCTCGGGCGGACTGCATCCCCACTACCGCGCCGTGGTCGAGACGCTCAGCAGATACGGTGGCGCGCGCGTGGATGCCCTCGACCCCGACCCACGCGGGGCCGAGGAGATCATCGGCCGCATCGACGGCGAGACCGCGTGCGTCGTGGTGCAATACCCGAGCGTGTTCGGCTCCATCCGCGACCTCGCACCTATTGCCGAGGCCGCGCACGCGAACAACGCGATGCTGATCGTCGTCGTCACCGAGATCGTGGCTCTGGGACTTATCAAGCCGCCCGGCGAGATGGGCGCCGACATCGTCGTGGCGGAGGGGCAGTCCATCGGCAACGGCCTGAGCTTCGGCGGGCCGTACGTGGGCCTGTTCGCCACGCGCGACAAGTACGTGCGGCAGATGCCGGGCAGGCTCGCCGGCGAGACGGTCGATGCGGAAGGGCGGCGCGGCTTCGTGCTGACGCTGTCAACCCGCGAGCAGCACATCCGCCGCGAGAAGGCGACCAGCAACATCTGCACCAACTCCGGCCTGTGCGCGCTCGCCTTCACGATCCACATGACCCTGCTCGGCGAGAAGGGCCTGAGGCGCCTTGCGCGCACCAACCACGCCAATGCCGTGGCGCTCGCCGACAAGCTTTCGCAGATCGACGGCGTCGAGGTGATCTCGCCGACCTTCTTCAACGAGTTCACGATGCGCGTGAGGGGCGATGCGGCGCGCATCATCGAGCGGCTCGCCGGCAAGGGCGTGCTCGGCGGCGTACCGGTGTCGCGCCTCATCCCCGGCAAAGCCCAGTTTTCCGATCTCATCATCGCCGCTTCCACCGAGATCAATACCGACGAGGACCGCGCCAAGTATGCGCAGGCGCTCAAGGAGGTGCTGTGATGGCCATGAACACCCAGGGCCGTCCCACGGCGCCCGCCACATCCGCCAGCTCGCAAGCCGAGACGTTCACCGGCAACCGCGGTCTCGACCATGAGGAGCCTCTGCTGTTCGAGGTTGGCAGTCCCGACAAGACCGGCGTCGACGTGCCCGAGCCGAAGACGGCCAAATCGCGGCTCGGCGGCCTCGAGCGCACCGAGAGCATCGGCCTTCCCGGCCTCACCGAGCCCGAGACCATGCGCCACTACGTGCGCCTGTCACAGCGCAACTATGCCATCGACACGGGCGTCTATCCGTTGGGCTCGTGCACCATGAAGCACAACGCGCGGCTCAACGAGAAGATGGCCCGCCTGCCGGGCTTTGCCGACGTCCATCCTTTGCAGCCGCAGAGCACCGTGCAAGGGGCGATCGCCCTCATGGAGGTGCTGACCGGCTACCTGCTCGAGCTGACGGGCATGCGCGCGGTGGCCCTGTCGCCCAAGGCCGGAGCGCACGGCGAGCTCACTGGCATGCTTGCGATCAAGGCGGCGCACGAGGCCCAGGGCGCGCAGCGCAACATCGTGCTCGTGCCCGACTCCGCCCACGGCACCAACCCGGCGACCGCCGCCTTCATGGGCTACATCGTCAAGCCGATCCCGGCGCGGGACGATGGCACAGTCGCCGCCGAGGCGGTGAAAACCGCGCTTGGTCCCAACGTCGCGGCCATCATGCTCACCAATCCGAACACCTGCGGCCTGTTCGAGCCCGAGGTGGTGGAGATCGCGCGCGTGGTGCACGAGGCCGGCGCCTACTTCTATTGCGACGGCGCTAATTTCAACGCCATCGTCGGCAAGGTCCGACCCGGTGACCTCGGCGTCGACGCCATGCACATCAATCTGCACAAGACGTTCTCCACTCCGCACGGCGGCGGTGGCCCGGGCTCGGGCCCCGTGGTGCTGTCGGAGGCGCTCGCTCCGTTCGCGCCGCTGCCCTATGCGGTGCGTGAGGGCGACAAGTTCCGGCTGGTGGAGCATGCGGGCGAGGTCAGCGATGGCCGCAATCCGTTCGGACGACTGACTGCCTTCCACGGTCAGATGGGCATGTTCGTGCGCGCGCTCACCTACATGTTGAGCCACGGCTCGGACGGCATGCGGCAGGCGTCCGAGGATGCGGTTCTCAATGCCAACTATGTTCGCGCCGGCCTGCGCGACCTCATGAGCCAGCCGTTCGGCGAGAAGCCCTGCATGCACGAGGTGCTGTTCGACGACGCATGGCTCAAGGACACAGGGATAACCACGCTCGACTTCGCCAAGGCGATGATCGATGAGGGCTTTCATCCGATGACCGTGTATTTCCCGCTTGTCGTGCACGGCGCCATGCTGATCGAGCCGACGGAATCGGAATCGAAGGCGAGCCTCGACCAATTCATCGGCGCCCTGCGCGCGCTGGCCAAGGAGGCCAAGCACGGCAACGACAAGAGCCGCTTCAAGGAGGCGCCGCGGCTGGCTCCGCGCCGCAGGCTCGACGAGACCAAGGCCGCGCGTGAGCCGCGGTTGCGCTGGCGTCCGCAGACGGCGACCAAGGAGGCTGCGGAGTAGCACCGCGCCGGCCGTTCCCCGACCCGTCGCAATCCTGCAGTTGCAATTAGGTCAGCATTGCTGACATAATGGCTCGAGGCAGGAAACGACGAGGCGGGCCGATGCTGACTACAAGAACGGAATGGGAGCCACGCTACGCGCACCGCGCGCAGCGTATGCGGGCCTCGGAGATTCGCGAGCTTCTGAAGCTTCTGGACGAGCCGGGTATCATCTCCTTTGCCGGCGGCATTCCCGATCCGGCGATGTTCCCGGTTGCCGAGGCGCGGGAGGCCTACGCGGCCGCCCTCGCCGATGCGACGGCGAGCCAGGCCCTGCAATATTCGATCAGCGAGGGCTATCTGCCGCTGCGCCAATGGATCGCCCGCCACATGGGCGAGCGCGGCGTTCCGTGCGAGCCTGAGAATATCCTCATTACGTCGGGCTCACAGCAGGCGCTCGAGTTTCTGGGCCGGCTGCTGCTGTCGCCGGGCGACACCGCGCTCGTCGCCGCACCGACGTATCTCGGTGCCCTGCAGGCCTTCTCGGCCTACGAGCCGCGCTACGACGAGCTGCGGCCGGAGCTGGGCAACCGCACGCCGCAGTCCTATCGCTCCGCCGCAGCCAGCGCCGGCGGCGAGGTCAAGTTCGCCTACATCGTTCCCGACTTCGCCAACCCCACCGGCGAGAGCCTGTCCCGCGCCGGCCGCGAGCATCTGCTCGATCTTGCCGCCGAGCTCGATGTGCCGATCATCGAGGACTCCGCCTATGCGGCGCTGCGCTTCGACGGCGAGGCCTTTCCATGCCTGCAAGCGCTCGACGTGTCGCGCGGCAGCAGCATCGAGGGCTCTCGCGTCATCTACTGCGGCACCTTCTCCAAGACGCTGTCACCGGGCCTGCGGACGGGCTGGATCTGCGCCGGTCAGGCTTTGATCCGCCGGCTCGTCCTGATCAAGCAGATGTCGGACCTCAACAGCTCGACGATCAACCAGATCGTCATGCATCGCCTGGCCCAATCGACCTTTGCGAGCCAGGTCCCGCGCGCCAGCGAGCACTATCGGCGGCGCCGCGACGCTATGCTGGCAGCGCTCGCCGCTCATATGCCGGCCGGCGTGACATGGACGAGGCCGGGCGGCGGCCTGTTCACATGGCTCACGCTGCCCGCCTCGATCGATACGGCCGAGCTTCTGCAGCGCGCCGTCCCGGAGGCCCGCGTCGCCTTCGTTCCCGGCAGCGCGTTCTTTGCCGACGGTCGCGGGCACAACACGTTGCGCCTCAGCTACTCGCTGCCGGACGAGGCCGCAATCGCCACCGGCATCGAGCGGCTGGCAGCGCTCATCAGAGCCCGCCTCGCCGAAGCCGCCTGAGGCTACTGGAAAGCGTTTCGCAAGATCGTCGTCACTTCCTTGATCGCCGCCGCGCGCGCCTTCGGGTCGGTGCCGAGCTCGACCTTGCCGTCGCCGCGCGCCGAATAGGCGACGCCGGTGCGTGTGTGCCGCGGCGTGTTCGGCGCATCGAAGCCGTGCACGGCACCCGTGTATTCGATCAGCCTGACCGCGTTGCGCTCGGCCAGTCTGCGGCAAGGCTCCGGCGGCGTCCAATCGTCGGCCGTGCCGATCAGCACGTACGGCTCGAGACGTGGGGACCAGTCTTTGCTCCGCTCGGGCGCGCGACAGCCCGGGTAGAAGGCGATGGCCGCGCGCCATTCGCTGCTCTTGGGGCGGATGGATCCACCGACCGCCCACAGAGTCGAGGAGCCGCCGTGCGACCAGCCGATAACCGCAATCCGTTGCGGGTCGACATAGGGCTGTTGCGCCAGCCAGTCGGCTGCCCCAGCCGCATCGCCGCCCCTATCTTTTGGAACGATCACACGCTCGCGCGTATCGCACACGCTTTCGAAGCCGCGCGAGCGGAAGCTGTCCGGAAACACCACGACATAGCCCGCGGCGATGAACCGTTCCGCCCAGTCCCTGTTGCGGCTCGCGATTTGTCCCCTCCGATCGAAGAGACCGCCGCAGCCGTGAAGGGCGACGATGGCGGGCGCGGGAGCAGACGCTTTTGGACGGTACAGATAGCCCGTGAGCGTGGCGCCGTCGGCAGCGCGAGATGCGAACGTGACCTTTTCATGCTGGAGCGGCGCCTGCGCCGTCAGGAGGAATAGGGCAGCCAGGGCGACAACGGGGCGGAAATTCATGAGCAGCCTCGAGTGCGATGGGGTTCGAGCGCGCGAGCCTTAGCCAAGCTAGCCTTGCAGGATGGTTTTGCGCCACCACCTCCGCGTGCTTTCGCGCTTGGTGGGTGGCGAATAGTGAGTAGCGCGCAGCGAATAAGGGTCAGGTAAGCTCCCAGTATCACGACGGCCTTGATCGCCGGCCGCAGTCCTGTTGTGAATGAGGGCGCAACAACAAGCAGCAGGAAACGCTCATGCAGTGGCTTGACGTCAACGGCGCAGCCTTGCGCTACGACCTGTCTGGGAGCGGACCCCGAACGATCGTGCTCGTGCATGAGATGGGGGGCACCTTGGAAAGCTGGTCGGAGGTGGCGCCGTCGCTGGCGCGCCACTACCGGGTCCTGCGCTACGACACGCGCGGGGCAGGGCTCTCCCAGAAGGTGCGCAGCCCCCTTTCGATCGACACCATGGCAGACGATGTCCTGGGCCTCATCGATGGCTTGCGCATCGACGGCAAGGTTGCCATTGCCGGCATTGCCGTGGGCGCAGCCATCGCCATTCGCTTTTCGGCGCGGCATGCGGAGCGAGCCGCCGCGCTCGTCGCCATGGGTCCGGCTACCGGAGTTGCACCCGAGCGGCGCCCCGGCATCCTTGCCTTCGCCGACGCCATGGAGCGCGACGGCGTGCGCCCGGGCATGGCCGCGACCCTCGATGCGAGCTACCCGCAGGCGATGCGCGGCGACGTTGCGAGGTTCAACACCGTGCGCAACCAGCGTCTCGGCAACGACCCGGCCAGCTATGCCGCGGTCTACCGCATGCTGGCCAATTTGGACATGACCGCCGATTTCGGCCGCGTCCGATGTCCCACGCTGGTGCTGGCTGGCCGGCTCGACGGCCTGCGTCCTCCCGCGCTCGTTGAGCCGATCGCCCGCGCAATCCCAGGCGCACAATTCAAGACGCTCGAGACCGCGCACTTCATGGCGTGGCAGACGCCCTACCTTGTCGCCGAGACGCTGGCCGCTTTCCTGGCCGAGGTTCCCTGGTAGCCTTTCGGACCACTGCCGGCCCCCCATAAGCAGTGCTTCCGGCCGGCAGCGGTTTGCGTGTACGCTGCCCAAAAAAACGGGAGGACGCAGGGTATGCAAATCAGGAATGCCCAGGATTTCGCTACCGGCCTGCTGTTCATAGTGGTCGGTGTCGGCGCCTTGTGGATCGGCGCCGACTACGCCATGGGCACGGCACAGCGGCCCGGGACCGGCGTGCTGCCGCGCATCCTCGCCTGGTGCCTCGTCGGCTGCGGCGGGCTGCTCTGGATCAAGGCCTTGCTGTCGGATGGTCCGCGCCTGGGCGCCTGGGCCTGGCGGCCCCTCGCCATGATCACTCTCGCCATCCTCGCCTTCTCCTTTCTCGTGGATCGTTTCGGCCTCGTCGTCGCCATGCTGGCGTCTATGACGCTGGCGGCCTTGGGCACACCGCAGACCCGGTGGGGGGAATACATTGTTTTCGCCGGCATCATGGTCGCGCTCGGCGTCGGCATGTTCATCTGGGGTCTCGGCATGCCGGTGCGGACGCTGCCATGGAACTAGACTCCCTGCTCGGCAATCTGGCGCTCGGCTTCTCCGTCGCCTTCTCGCTTCAAAACATGTTCTGGTGCCTGATGGGCGCCTTCATCGGCACGGCGGTGGGCGTGCTGCCCGGCGTCGGGCCCACGGCAACCATGGCGCTGCTGCTCCCCGCCACCTACTTTCTGCCGGCAGAGAGTGCGCTGATCATGCTGGCGGGCATCTACTACGGCTCCCAGTACGGTGGCTCGACCACGGCCATCCTCGTGAACCTGCCGGGTGAGGCGAGCTCCGTTGTCACCTGTCTCGACGGCTATCAGATGGCGCGGCAGGGCCGGGCAGGCCCTGCGCTCGCCATCTCCGCGCTCGGCTCGTTCTTCGCCGGCTGCGTCGCCACCATTGTCATTGCGGCCGCCGCGCCGCCGCTGACACGGCTCGCCCAGCAGTTCGCACCGGCCGACTATTTCTCCCTCATGGTGCTGGGGCTGGTGTTCGCGGTCGTGCTGGCGCGCGGCTCGGTATTGAAGGCCGTCGGCATGATCTTCCTCGGCATGCTGCTCGGGCTGGTCGGGACCGACGTCAATACCGGCAACACCCGCTTCACCTTCGGCATCGATGATCTGTTCGACGGCCTCGGCTTTGTGCCGCTGGCCATGGGTGTGTTCGGCATCGCCGAGATCATCTCGAAT
>JBLNBZ010000080.1:0-50039 GCA_050260355.1 Bacteroidota bacterium
CCGCCAGCGCTTCAACCGCGAGGCAGAGCTTGTCGCTCGGCTCCTGGATCCCTGCCTGCGCAGGGATGACGCAAAGCGGGGGATGGGTCGCGTCATCTCTCTGGCGTCGGGGGTGCGGAGACGGAGTGCCCACTCGCCTATTCGCAACGCGCTGCTGCCGACTGCGGAGCTCTTCCACCCGCAAGGTTTCACTCGAGGTGAGGCCGTCAGCGGGCGTTGGCCGGTGTCTCCGGGCTCCACACGACCGCGTGCCAGCGCAGGCCGATCAGCACGGTGAACAGCAGCCCGGCCGCGGCGTAGAGCGTGGCGGTCAAGTGGAAGCCAACGTGCTGGATGAGCGCGCCGGCGGCAAGCAGGCCCAGCGGCAGGCTGTAGATCACCATCATGCGCACGCCCATGATGCGGCCGCGGAGGTGCTCGCTCGTCGCGCGCAGCAAGACCACCGCCACCGTGACCATGCAAATACTCTGGCCGATCCCCGCCAGCATGAGCATGGCCATCCCCGCCCATGGGCTGCTCATCTGGGCGAACAGGAGAAGCATGGCGTACCAGGCAATGGCGGAGTTGAGCATCATACGCGCCGGCCGCATGCGGCTGCCCTTCAGGCTCATGAGCAGCGAACCGATCAGCGAGCCGATGCCGAAGCTGGCGACGAGATATCCGAGCCCTGTCTGGTCGATGTTGTAGACGTCCTTGGCGACGTAGGGCAGAAGCCCGTTGGTCAGCGGGTAGGCGGTCATGTTGACGAGAAACGCGATCAGGAGCGCCGCCAGCAGCTCGGGCGTCGACCAGGCGTAGGCAACTCCCTCCTTGAGGTCGCTCCAGGCCGACGGACGCACCGGCATCGGTGTGCTGGCTCGCTGCACCTCGGCTCCGGCCGGCCGCGGCGCGATGCCCAGGGTCATCAGAAGGCCGGCGGCGTAGCAGCCCGCAACCAGCACATACGCAGGGGCGAAGCCGAACGCGGCGAACGCCGTGGCACCGGCGAGCGGTGCGGCGACGCGCGCCGTGTCCGATGTCGTGCGCGAGATGCCCATCGCGGGAGTGAGCTGCTCGCGCGGCATGTGGGCGGCGATCAGCGCCAGCCGCATGCCGAGGTCGGAGGGACGGACCATGCCGATCATCCCGCCGATGAGGAGCACGAGCGCGGGCTTCAGCGCGCCGGCGAAGGCGAGAAGCATGAGCGTCGACGCCAGCGTCGTGTAGATCGCGCGCATGCCGCACAGCAGATTGCGATGGCCAATCCTGTCGCCGATCACGCCCACCATCGGTGCAACCAGCGTGCCTCCGTATTGCAGAGCCGCGAACACCGTCAGCAGGAAGACCGAGCCGGTTTCCGCCAGCACGTACCAGCCCAGGATCAGCGTCTCCATCTCGAAGGCGCAGGAGGTGAGCAGATCGGCTGGGCACTGCAGACGGAAGCTGCGGACCCGGAACGGCGTGGGTAACGAGAGCCTCAGCATGGTACCGGAGTGGCGAGCTGCGCCGACGCTAAGATGGCCAGCGCCGGAAGAAGGTGCGATTGCTGCGGATCAGCAATCGCACGCTGCAATCACTGCTTCACCTCGATGCCGCCGGCCTTCTTCACGACCTCCTGCCAGCGCGCGACATCGGACTTGATCGTGGCGAGCATGTAATCGCCGCCGCGGCGCTCGGGCTTTGGAACGCTGCCGCCGATCTCCAGAAACTTCCTCTGCACCTCCGGGTCGTCGAGCGCCTTGACGGCCGCCGCGCGCAGCTTGGCGAGGATCTCGGGCGGCACGCCCTTGGGTGCGTAGAGACCGAGCCAGCTCTCGACCTTGAACGCCGGCAATCCGCCTTCCGTCGATGTCGGCACCTCCGGCAGCACGGGCGAGCGCTCGTCGGCCGCGACGCCGAAGCCTTTGACCGATCCGCCCTTCACGTGTCCGGTGACGGAGGCCACAAGCTCGCACGTGCCGTCGATGGCGCCGCTCAGAATGTCGTTGATGGTCTGGCCGAAGCCGCGGAAGGTGACGTACGTCGGCTGCACGTCGATGAGCTGGAAGAACAGCGTGCAGGTCAGATGCGCGAGCGAGCCTGCTCCGTTGTGCCCCATCTTCAGGTCCTTGCCCTTCGCCTTGGCGTAGGCAATGAACTCCTGCAGGTTGTTCACCGGCAGGTCCTTGCGCACGATCATGATGTTCGGCGTCACCAGGTGGATGCCGAGATAGTCGAAGTCCGTGCGCGGATCGTAGGGCAGCTTCGGATTGACGGCGACCGAGGCCGAGTGCGTGCCCATGTGCCCGAAGCCGATGGTGTACCCGTCAGGCCTCGCATTCTTGCCGCGCATCGTGCCGGTCACGCCGCCGGCGCCGGCCACGTTCTCCACGACGACCGTCTGGCCGAGAATCTTGGACATGGAGTCGGCCATGATGCGGGACGAGACGTCGGACGCGCCGCCCGCGGCGAAGGGGACGACGAGAGTGATGTTGCGTTCGGGAAAGGCTTGCGCGCCTGCCGTGCTGGGCAGCAGTGCACATGCGAGCAGGCTGACGGACAGCGACCCGATCACCCGGCGCGCCGCCGTCAGAACCGCCCTCGGGGCGCTCAGTGAAATCGGCATTGGTTTCCTCCGTAAAGATTATCATTGCGGCCTTAGCGGGCCGTCGTGTTTGAAAACAATGCACGAGAGCAGCGGGGACAATCCGCCGATCTCGTGCAGTTGCTCCAAGCAAACCATATCAGGCAGCGCGCGCGTCGCAACGCCAAAGGGGCAGGCGGCGGTCCATAGGGGTGACACGTCAGTGCGCAGATCCTAGGATCGAGGTCTCAACGAACACTCGGGAGCGAAACGATGCCAATCAAGATTCGCCAGATCGGCCCCTGCTTTGCAGGCGAGGTGGAGGGCGCCGACCTGACCAAGCCTCTGCCGCCGGCCGACATCGAGGCTATTCACAGAGGCATGGACCAGTATGCGGTGCTGGTGTTCCACGACCAGCACATCAACGACGAGCAGCAGCTTGCCTTCACGCAGAGCCTTGGTCCGCTGGAGCACGCCATCGGCACCAGCCTGCGCGGGCCGAACGATCACCGCCTGCCGACCACGTTCGCGGACGTCTCCAACCTCGACAAGGACAACAAGCCGTTCGCACGCGATGATCGGCGCCGCTTGTTCGCCATCGGCAATCGCCTGTGGCACTCCGACAGCTCCTTCAAGGTCATACCGGCCAAGTACTCACTGCTGCACGCGCGCGTGCTTCCCTCCAAGGGCGGCAACACGGAGTTCGCGGATATGCGGGCAGCCTACGACGCGCTCGACGAGGAGACCAAGGCGCTGGTCGAGGATCTGGTGTGCGAGCACTCGCAGATGTACTCGCGGGCGCAACTGGGCTTCACCGACTTCACCGAGGAGGAGCGGATCCGCTTCAAGCCGGTGCTGCAGCGGCTGGTGCGCGTGCATCCGGTGACGAAGCGCAAGTCGCTCTATCTGTCCTCGCACGCGGGCACCATCGTCGGCTGGCCGGTGCCCGAGGCCAAGGCGTTCCTCAAGGACCTGACCGAGATGGCCACTCAGCGCGAGTACGTGTACGCACACAAGTGGCGCGTCGGCGACCTGGTCATGTGGGACAACCGCCAGACGATGCATCGGGCAAGGCCGTTCCCGGCCGAGGAGCCGCGCGACGTGCGGCGCACGACGCTGATGGGCGACGCGCCGACGGTGGCTCAACAGGCCGCCTGAGGGGCGTTCGGCGCCAGCGCAATTCCTGCGCAACGCCTCCCTCCACTTGCGGTCCTGGAAGCCGCGCTCGCAGCGCGGCTTCGGGGATCTTCCTCGATAGCAGCTGGCTCAGGTCAGCCGTTGGCTCCATGTTCCCGCAGCATGTCGGAGAAAGACCCCGGCTCATTCGCGCCCAAGGCGCGACGGCCGGGGACGCAGGACGTGAGGGTTGCGCAGGTATCGGCATCGCCAAGCGCAACCCCTATCCTTTTGGGGTCCCGGACGCCGCGCTGCCAGCGCGGCTATCCGGGATCTTTCCCGCTCGACCCGACCCGCGGCTCACCGCTCGAGTCCACCACCGCGTCCATTGTAAACTTCCCCGTGCCGCGGGAATGGCCGATAGTGGCTGGCTGAAGCATGAAGCAAGGGAGTCTTGCGTGGGCACGGCACGGCAGCAGCTTCTCGACTGGATCGACCGCGACCGGGACGATCTCGTGCGCTTTCTGCAAGCCTTCGTGCAGCACAAGAGTCCCAATCCCCCCGGCGACACACGCGCCACCGCCAAGTTCATCACGAGCTTCCTAGACCAACGGGAGCTGCCCTACCGCATCATCTCCCCGCACCCGGAGATGCCGAACATCGTCGGCAGCTTCGACTGCGCCGGCAAAGGCCGGCACCTGGTCCTCAACGGCCACATCGACGTGTTTCCCGTCGCCGACGACGGCGCCGGCTGGACCAAGGACCCGTGGGGCGGCGAGATCGTCGACGGCAAGATCTTCGGCCGCGGCGTCGCCGACATGAAGGCCGGCACCACGGCGTCGATCTTCACCTATCTCTACCTGCATCGCCTGAAGGAGCAGCTCAACGGCAGGCTCACGCTCACCGCCGTCTCGGACGAGGAGACGTTCGGCCCCTACGGCGCGCGCTATCTCATGGAGCATCACCCCGAGGTGCACGGCGACGCGCTGCTCAACGGCGAGCCGTCGAGCCCCTTCAGCGTCCGCTTCGGCGAGAAGGGCCCGCTCTGGCTCGAGATCACGGTCAACACGCCCGGCGCGCACGGCGCCTACACGCATGCCAGCAAAAGCGCGACCAAGACCGCGATGGCCATCGCCGCGGAGCTCGAGAAGCTCGTCGAGATCAAACCGCAGCTCTCCGACAACGTGCGCACCGCCATCGACGCCGGCCGCGCCACCATGGATCGCGCCATGGGTCCGGGCGCAGGCGACATCGTCGACAAGGTCACGCTCAACATCGGCACCATCAAGGGCGGCGTGAAGGTCAACATGGTGCCGTCGAGCGCCACCTTCGAGCCGGACATCCGCCTGCCTCTGGGCGTCACGCGTGAGCAGGTGCTGGCCGAGGTGGACAAGATCATGGCGGCGTTTCCCGAGGCCCGCGTCAGGGAAGCCAACTGCAATCCCCCGTCATGGGTCGATCCCGATTGTGAGATCATCCGCATCGTGCAGAAGAACGTCGAGGAGCTGCGCGGCTTCAGGCCACAGCCGATCGTCAGCCTCGGCGGCACCGATGCGCGCCTCTGGCGCTATCGCAATATCCAGGCCTGCGTCTACGGCCCGTTCCCGCACGGCATGGGCTCCTACGACGAGCATGTCGACATCGAGGAGTTCCTGCATATCGTGCGCACGCACGCGCTCTCGGCCTACGACTTCCTTTCCGCTTGAGCGGAGCGCCGACGTGTGCCCGGCGCCGAGGAAGGCGCCGGATTAGAAAGCTCGGCAGATGCCCCGGCGCATCAGCCCTTGGCCAGAACCAGGGTCAGGCCGATCAGCGAGCTGTTGTGGAACTGGATCTCGATGATCTGCTTCTCGCCGTTGATGACGACATTCATGTTGGCCGTCAGATCGGCTCCCCTGACCGTCACGTGAAAGCCGCGCGGCGTCACCTGGCCCGTGAGATCGCCCTGCATGTTGCGCGTCAGCTCGCTCCACGTACCGCTGATGTCGCCGGCTGCATGTGTGATCGTGCTCTGCACCTCGATGCTGCCGCCGGCCGACGCGCAACGCACCGTCTGCTTGAGTTGATCGACGGTCCCGGCCGGGATGTAGGTCACGCGGCACTTCACGTTCTCACTCTGGGCGTCCTTGACGCCGAGCCGGCCCTCCCCGACCCAGCGCCCGACCAGCCTGTCCAGCGGCGAGGCCGGCTCGAGCGGAGCCGAGCCAACAGCCATCGCATCGGCCGCCAGCAGCATCAGCCCGAGCGTTGATGCCGCGATCCCCCTGGAGACGAACCGCATGCCGACCCCCGCTTCCTGATTCGCGTGAGGCCCAAGGAATCGCACCGCTGCGGCCTGCGCAACGGCTGAGTTGCCGCAAGCTGCGCCATCACGCGGCGACGTGGTACGCCGGCACCAGTCGGCTGAGGACCTCGGCTCCTGATTGGGTGACGACAATGGTGTGGCCGAGCGACATCGCCAGGTTCCGGGGCGCATCGATCAGGATTGCGTGCAGGAATAGAATCATGCCCGGCGCAGCCGGCATCGGATTGCCCGAGTAGAGCATCGGCGGCACGTCCATCCAGGTGGGCCGATACAACGCGCCGAGCGAATAGCCGCAAGCAGCCATGCGGGCGTGCCCGAACCCTGCCTCGTCATAGACGCGGCGATGCGCGTCATCGATCTCGCCGAGCGGCCGTCCGGGCCTGGCGGCTTCAGTCATGGCCGCGAGCGCATCGCGGGTCACCTCGAACATGCGCCGCTGCGTGTCGTTGGGTTTGCCGATGGCGATGGTGCGCATCAGGCAGGCACAGTAGTGGCGGTAGCTGGCCGCAAACTCCATGGTGAGCTGGTCGACCGCATCGAGATGGCGAAAGCCGCTGGCGCTGCGCACCAGCAGGGCGCGATCGCCCGACCCGAGCACCGGCCCCGATGGTGGCGGATCGCCGCCGCCCGCCAGGATCGGCACCGCCCCCGCCGCCGCGATATCGCCCTCGAACGCGCCCGGTCTCGCCGCCGCCAGCATCGCCTCGAGCGACTGGTCGGCAAGCTCCGCCGCCTTGCGCACGTACGCAATCTCGGCCGGCGACTTCACCAGGCGCAGACCGCGGACCACATGCGTTGCATCGACCAGCTCGCACCACCCTTCGAGCCGCCTGCGCACCAGCTCGTACTTGTCCGCGGTCAATCCGAACGTGCGAAGCTCGATACCGACGCGGGCGCCGCCAAGCCCCTTCTCCTCCAGGATCGACTTCAGCTCGACTGAGGGATCGGCTCCCTCCTTGTCGTACCAGAGCCGCACGTCCCCGATTGTCGACGTGCGCCGCGCCTGCTCGAGGTCAGGACGGCGCGTCAGCAGCACGATCTCGTCCGAGCCGGCCGTCAGCACCGCACATTGGAAGAAGACGAAGCCGCTCGTATCGAAGCCGGTCAGGTAATAGAGGCTCTCCTGCGCGAACAGCAGGATGGCGTCCAGCTTCTCCCGTTTGAGTGTCGCTCGGGCGCTTGCCACCCGGGCGTCGAGCTCGCTGCGCTCGAAATGCAAGGCCATGGGATGCTCTCTCCACACGCGTCGAATGCGAAGCCGAGCTTGCGCCGAGCGGCATGGGCAATCAATTCGCTTGTGGCCGGCCGGCGCCTGACGTTCATGCAATTGCTCGCCGTTCCGGGCTGCCCGATCGGCATTGCGAGGGTCGCCAACCGACTGATTTCCTTGTCTTGCAATCGGGTGGAGCAGCGAGCTTCGCCGGAGCCGAATGATCGAGGGCAACCGCCTCTCCACTGCGGTCCCGGAAGCCGCGCTTCGAGCGCGGCGATCCGGCAACTTCCCCGCTCGACCCAACCCGCGGCTCGCCGCGACTTGCCGCTCGCTCGCCGATGGATCTAGTGCAGATGCCTCAGCTTGTCGGGATTGCGCACGACATAGATGGCGGCAATCTTTCCATCCTCGATGTCGAGCGCAGTTGTCTGCAGCTCGCCGTCGGCCTCCAGAGTGACGAAGCCTGGCAATCCGTTGACGAACCCGGCGCGCACCAGTTTCGAGCCGTTCTTGCGGAAGAGAGCCGCCAGATACGCGTGTGCCTTCATGACGGCCTCGAACCCGATGATGGGCTTCGTCGCCGCCGGTCGCTTGCCGCCGCCGTCGGCATGCACGCTGACGTCGGCCGCCAGCATGGCGCCGAGCGCCTTCATATCGCCGCTGCGCGAGGCGGCAAAAAAAGCCTCCGCAATCTCCAGGCCACGCTGCCTCTCCATCTGGAAGCGCGGCCGCGCCTCGCGAACATGCCTGCGCGCGCGGCTGGCGAGTTGCCGGCAGGCCGCGGGGTCGCGCTGGATGGTCGTGGCGACCTCCTCGAATTCCAGCCCGAACACGTCGTGCAGCAGGAAGGCGGCCCGCTCCAGCGGCGAAAGGCGCTCCAGCGCCAGCATCAGCGGCAGAGTGACGTCGTCCTCTTGCTTCTCCTCCACGATGGGATCGGGCAGCCAGGGACCGACATAGGTCTCGCGCTGGCGGCGCGCCGATTTGAGCTGATCGAGGCAGATCCGCGTGACCGACCGGCGCAGGAACGCCTCGGGCTCGCGCACTTGGCTGCGGTCGGCTCGCATCCAGCGGATGAAGGCCTCCTGCACGGCATCCTCGGCGTCGGCCACCGAGCCCAGCATGCGGTAAGCGACACGCATGAGCTTTGGACGCAGCGGCTCGAAGGAGGCCGCTACATCCTCGTGTCCGACGCCCGTCATCAGGCGGCTGCCGCTTTGGCAACGGCCTTTGCCGCCGCCGGATCGACAAACAAGCCGAAGCCGACCGCGATACGGTTCCATCCGTTGATGATATTGATCATCAGTGTGAGCTTGACCTGCTCTTCTTGCGTAAACTGAGCCTTCAGCGCTTCGTAGGCGGCCTCCAGCCTATGCCCTTCGGAGAGCCGTGTCAGTGCCTCGGTCCAGCCGAGCGCGGCGCGTTCGCGGTCCGTATAGCAGGGGGCTTCTCGCCAGGCCGACAGCAGGTAGATCCGCTGCTCCGTTTCTCCTTTCTCGCGCGCGTCCGCAGCATGCATATTGATGCAGTTGGCGCAGCCGTTGATCTGGGAGGCGCGGATTTCCACCAGATGCACGAGAGTCGGTTCGAGGCTCGAGGCGATGGCGACCGATGTGCTGGTCCAGCTCTTCATCAGCGAAGGGGCAGCGGCGAAGGGATCGATTTTGGGGGTCATGATGGGCTTCCTTCTGTTCGTTGCGGCATCATGACGAGACAGGATCTGCCGGTGTGACATGGCGCCGAATTTTTCGGGTATGCCGTCGGTCGAAAGCCTGACCCTCGCCGCGGGGCGATTGCCCGGATACGGGGCAACAGGACCGCCCGGCCACAACCGCGAGAGAGCCACACCATCGACGAAGAAAGCGCCACCACCATGAACAAGACCAACACCAAGCCGCCAGCAGCAGTAACAGCCGCCCCCGCCACCTCCCACCTCATCGACGCGCGCATTAAGGCGCTCGGCGACTGGCGCGGTGAGACGCTCGCTCGGGTTCGGCGTCTCATCAAGGCGGCCGACCCGGACGTGGTCGAGGAGGTGAAGTGGAGAAAGCCGTCGAACCCGCTGGGCGTTCCGGTGTGGGAGCACGCGGGGCTCATTTGCACCGGTGAGACGTACAGGGACAAAGTAAAGCTGACCTTCGCCAAAGGCGCCTCGCTTCCGGACCCTTCGGGCCTCTTCAACTCCAGCCTCGACGGCAACGTCAGGCGCGCCATCGATTTCCATGAGGGCGACAAGATCGACGAGAAGGCGTTGAGGGCGCTCATTCGCGCCGCCGTGGCGCTGAACATGTCGGCGCGGGCGACCGCCCGAACCGCCCGCTCTCAGAGGAGGGCAAAGAGCACCTGAGGGGCGTAATGAAACCGGCCGGCGCGCAACCCGTTTCGAGAAAACCGCCCCAAATATTGGATCAATGCTATTCTCTCCGCTGCAAGGTGCTGGGCAAATCGAGCCCACATCCTAGTCGCCCGATCGGCATCGCGTGGAGGGTTAGCCATGAGGAAAATCATCGTTGGAGCCGTGGCGTTTCTAGGCGCCGTGACGATGCTCGCCCCGGGCGAGAGCATGGCTCAGCGCAGCATCACCATCTCGTCCTGGGGCGGCGCTTTCCAGAAGGCTCAGCGCGAAGCCTGGTTCAACATCGTCGAGAAAGAGCTCGGCATCACCATCAAGGAGGACACGACCTCCGGCGTGGCCGACATCCGCGCTCAGGTCGCCTCCGGCCGCCCGACATGGGATCTTTCCACGCAAGGCGCTTACACGTGCGGCATTCTCGAGAAGGAAGGCAAGCTCGAGAAGCTCGACCCGGGCATCGTCAACGACGCCGGCGTGCCCAAGGACCTCAAGACCGACTACTGGATCTCACAGATCGTCTACTCAATCGCCATCGGCTGGCGCACCAAGGCGTTCGGCGACAAGAAGCCAACCGGATGGGCCGCGTTCTGGGACACCAAGATTTTCCCCGGCCAGCGCTCCATGCGCCGCCATCCGATCTACAATCTCGAGGCTGCGTTGATTGCCGACGGCGTGCCGATGGACAAGCTGTATCCCATCGACGTCGATCGCGCGTTCAAGAAGCTGGAGGAGCTCAAGCCCCACGTCCTCGTGTGGTGGAACTCGGGCGCGCAGTCGGCGCAGATTCTTCAGGACGGCGAGGTCGACATGGTGGGAGCCTGGAACGGACGCATCCAGGCCGCCATGAAGGAGCAGGGAGCAAAAGGCGGCCCGCTCGCCATCACCTTCGATCAGCAGATGCTGGTCTCCGATTGCTGGCTGATCCCCAAGGGCGCTCCCAACAAGGACCTGGCCATGAAGGCCATCGCCATCATGATGCGCCCCGATGTGCAGGCGCGCCTGCCGCAGTACATCAACTACGCGCCGGCGAATCTGGCCGCTTTCGAGACCGGCCTGATCTCCAAGGAGCTTGCCGACCAGCTTCCCAACTCACCGCAGAACGTACACAAGGGCTTTTGGCTGAGCGTGAGCTGGTGGGTGGAGAACTCAGACGAGATGGTGAAGCGGTTCGACGCGTTCACACAGAAATAGGTGCACCTCGGAAGCACCACGACGCCGGCCCTTCACCCCGCGGTCAAACGGAAGGGGGCCGGCGCCGACCGCCAGCCTGCCGCCCGGTGTAGACTGGCGCTCCGAGGCGTATGGTAATCGCTCCCAGATGAACAGCACGGCTCTGATCTCGCTGCCGATCTCGATCCGCGACGTCACCAAGACGTATGGACGAACCGCCGCGCTCGACAACGTCAGCCTGGAGATTGCTAGCGGCGAGTTCATCACGCTGCTCGGCCCCTCAGGCTCGGGCAAGACCACCCTGCTGATGGTGCTGGCCGGCTTCATCCGGCCCGACAGCGGCGAGATCCGCTTCGGCGATCGCGTTGTCTCGCTCGTGCCGCCGCACAAGCGCGATGTCGGCATGGTGTTTCAGAACTACGCCCTGTTCCCGCACATGAGCGTGGCGGGCAACCTTGCCTACCCGCTGAAGCTGCGCGGCACGTCCCGCGCCGACATCGAGGAGCGCGTGGGCCGCGCTCTCGACATGGTGCAGCTCTCGGGCCTCGGCGAGCGGCAGGTCGACCAGCTCTCCGGCGGTCAGAGGCAGCGCGTGGCGCTGGCCCGCGCCATCATCTTCGAGCCGCGCATCCTGCTGATGGACGAGCCTCTATCGGCCCTCGACAAGAAGCTGCGCGAGCAGATGCAGATCGAGGTTCGCCACTTGCATCAGCGGCTCGGCATGACCACGGTCTACGTGACGCACGACCAGCGCGAGGCGCTGACCATGTCGGACCGGATTGCCGTCATCAACCACGGCCGCTTCCGCCAAATCGCCAAGCCGCGGGACCTGTACGAGCGGCCCGACAATCGCTTCATCGCCGAGTTCATCGGCGAATCGCACTTCCTCCCGGTCCAGGTCAAAGGCAGCACGGCCTATCTCGACGATCGCCCCCTGGCCCTGTCCGAGCCACCGCGCCATCGAGCTGCGGCGCAGTTCCTGGTCCTACGTCCCGAGAAGCTGAGGGTTGTCGATGCCGCCGACGGCGCAGGCTTCAATCTCTTCGCCGGCGAGGTGAAGGAGCTGGTCTATCAGGGCGAAAGCTCCCTGCTCTACGTGACGCTCGCCAACGGCCAGCCGATCGCGATACGCCACTTCGCCGGCAGCGCCGAGCGCAGCCCCCCGCCGGGTGCGCCGATCACGCTCGGCCTCGCACCCGGCGACACCATCATCGTGCCGCCCGACGAGGCCTGATGCCGATGGCTGCGACTGCCGAGCCCGCACGCACCGCCACCCAGTCTGGGCAGAGTGCCCTCAATGCGGCCGAGCTCAGGGCACGGGAGCGCGCGGAGCAGTGGATGCTCGGCTGCCTGGCGCTGCCGGGTCTGCTCCTCGTCGCCATCGTCGCCTTGGCGCCCATCGTCTGGCTGTTCGGGCTCTCCTTCCGCGACGCCAGCGGCATGACGCTCGCGCACTATGCGCGCCTGCTGCATCCCTCCTACCTGATCACGCTGCAGTCGACGTTCGAATTGTCCTTCCTGGTGACGATCATCTGCGTGCTGCTCGGCTATCCGCTGGCCTATATCATCGCCCAGGCGCGCGCCCGCGTAGCGGCCGTTCTGCTGCTTTTGGTGCTGTTTCCGATCTGGACCTCGCTGCTCGTGCGCTGCTATGCGTGGCTGGTCCTGCTGCAGCGCCGCGGGCTCATCAACACCTGGCTTTCCGACACGGGGCTGATCGATGGTCCGCTGCGCCTCGTGCACAACTTCACCGGCACGACGATCGGCATGGTGCACATCATGCTGCCCTTCATGGTGCTGCCGCTCTATGCGTCCATGCGCGCCATCAGTCCGGACTATATGCGCGCCGCGGCGGGTCTCGGCGCTTCGCCGGTGAAAGCCTTCTGGCAGATCTTCGTGCCGCTATCGCTCCCGGGCCTCGCTGCCGGCATCGTCATCGTGTTCGTGCTCTGCCTGGGCTTCTACGTCACGCCGGCGCTGTTGGGCGGCGGACGCGTCATGATGTGGTCCATGCAGATCGAGCGCAACGTGACCTACTACGGGGACTGGGGTGCTGCCAGCGCACTCGGCGTCGTGCTGCTGGTGATGACCCTGGCCATCCTCTGGCTCTTCGGACGCGTGATCGGATTCGACAAGCTCATGGGGACACGCTGATGCTCGCCCGCGCCGCCACCGAGACGCAAATTACGCATCGCCGCCGCCTCTGGCTTTACGTGCTGGTCGGCCTGATCTTGCTGTTCCTGATCGCGCCGAGCCTGCTGGTCGTCCCGCTGAGCTTCTCGGACTCCCGCTACTTGACCTTCCCGCCGCCGGCCTGGTCGACGCGCTGGTATCAGGCTTACTTCGGCTCGATCGAATGGCGCGAGGCGACCTACGTCTCGTTCGCGGCCGCCATTCTCACCATGCTGGTCTCGACGACGTTCGGCACGCTGGCCGCCTACGGCTTGCACACGCTGCGCAACCGCCTCTCCGCAGTCGCATATATCGCCTTTACGCTGCCGCTGATCATTCCAGGAATCCTGATCGCCATCGGCATCTTCCTCCTCTACGCGAACCTCGGGCTCAACAACACGCTGGCCGGTATCGTGCTTGCACATTCGGTCCTGGCGATTCCGCTGGTGGTCATCACGGTCGCCTCCAGCCTCAAGAGCTACGACATGAATCAGGAGATGGTCGCGCGCAGCCTGGGCGCCAGCCGGCCATGGGCTTTCCTCACCATAACGCTGCCGCAGATCAGGATCTCCGTCGTCTCGGGCGCGCTGCTGGCATTCATCACGTCGCTCGACGAGGTGGTCATCTCGCTGTTCATCGCCGGAGGCGACAGGGCGACACTGACCAAGCGCATGTTCAACGCGCTGCGCGACGAGATCGACCCGACCATCGCGTCGATCTCGACGATGCTGATCGTGCTGTCGGTCGTCCTGCTCGGGCTGAGCCAGTTCCTGCAGTCGGGATTGCGCAAGTCGACGTGATGCAGCCGTCGCGCCGCCGCGGCGGCGTTCACAGCGATCGCGCGACGATCTCCTTCATGATCTCGGTGGTGCCGGCGAAAATGCGATGCACGCGCGCATCCGCGTAGGCGCGTGCAATCGGATACTCCCACATGAACCCATAGCCGCCGTGCAGCTGCAGGCACACGTCCAGCACCTTGCCTTCCAGCTCCGTCAGCCACCACTTCTGCATCGCGGCGGTCGGCACGTCGAGCTTGCCCGCCACGTGCAGCTCCAGGCACTTGTCGAGGAACACACGGGCCACCTGAACCTCGGTCTTCACCTCGGCCAGCTTGAAGCGTGAGTTCTGGAAGTCCGCGATCGGCCGGCCGAACGCCTTGCGCTCGCGCGTGTAGGCGAGCGTCCATTCCAGCGCCGCCTCCATGATCGCGACCGCGGCAACGCCGACGATCAGCCGCTCCTGAGGCAGCTCCTGCATGAGATACTGAAAGCCCCGCCCCTCCTCGCCCAGCATGTTGGAAGGCGGCACGCGCACATCCTCGAAGAACAGCTCAGAGGTGTCCTGGGCCTTGTTGCCGAGCTTTTGCAGATTGCGCCCGCGCTTGAAGCCGGCGCGATCCGCCTCGACCAGCACGAGACTGACGCCCTTGGCGCCTTCCTTCGGGTCCGTCTTGCACGCGACGATCACGAGATCGGCGAGCTGGCCGTTGGTGATGAACGTCTTCTGCCCGTTGATGACGAGCTCGTTGCCCTTGGCGATCGCCGTGGTGCGGATACCCTGCAGGTCGCTTCCCGTTCCGGGCTCGGTCATGGCGATGGCGGTGACGACCTCGCCTTTTGCCATCCTCGGCAGCCAGGTGCGTTTCTGCTCCTCGCTGCCATAATGCAGGATGTAGGGCGCCACGATATCGGAGTGCAGCCGGAAGCCCGGACCCGAGTAAAGCCCGCGCGCCAGCTCCTCTATGACGACCGCGCTCATCAGGAAGTCCGATCCGCCGCCGCCGTACTCCTCCGGAATTCCGGTCAGCAGCAGCCCTGCGTCCCCCGCCTTGCGCCACACCTCGCGCGAGACCGCGCCATCCTTCTCCCACTGATCGTGGTAGGGCGCGATCTCCCGCTCGATGAATGCCCTGACGCTCTTGCGGAAGATCTCATGCTCCTCCTTGAACACGGTACGCGGGATTGGCATCGGCATTGCGAACGTCCCTCGGTTTTGTCTGCTTGCCCGCAGCCTACCTGACTTGTCTCCCGCTCGTCAGCCGGTTGTGGCATAGTCCCGAGTGCCGACGACGAACAGGAGATGCGATTGCCCGGATCTTTTCACAGGCCGATCGCCGCCCTGCTGTGCAGCGTGCTGGCCTGCGGCATGGGGCTTGCCGCGCCGGCACACGCGAGCTCGCCGCTGACAGCGCAACTGGCCACGCAGCGCGCCGCCACGCTGGACCGGCTGTTCTCCGATCTCAGAGCTGCCCGCGATCAGACCGAAGCCGACGCCGTGACCACACGCATCTGGCACGCTTGGGCCCAATCGGGCCGCGATGACGTCGACGTTCTGCTCTCGAAAGCGACGGCAAGCATCGCGGGACGGCATTTTGGATTGGCCCGCCTGTTGCTCGACGAGATCGTCGATCTCGCGCCCGACTTTGCCGAAGGCTGGAACAAGCGCGCAGCACTTCTGTACCACATGGGTCTGCACACCGACGCGCTGTCCGATCTCGACACCGCCCTGAGACTGGAGCCGCGCCACTTCGGCGCGCTCGCTGCGCGCGCCGCGATCCATGCCGACACCGGCCGCTGGAAAGAGGCCCTCGAGGCCTACCGCGCCGCGCTCGCCATCAATCCGTTTCTCGCCAGCCGGCACACGGTCCTGCCCGAGCTCGAGAGGAGAAGCGCCCAGCAAGTCCAATGACTCGGCAGGCGCGTGCTTACCCAACCTCAGGATTGCGCCTCAGCCCTTCCGCGCACGGGCCAGCTCATCGATGGCGGCCTGCATTGCCGTCAGCGTGTGCTGCACGTCCTCCTCGGTATGTGCGAGCGAGATGTAGTACTTGCTCTCGCCCTTGAGCACGCCGCGCTCGAGCAGGCTCGCATTCATGCGCTTCTGCATCTCGGCATTGCCGCGCAGGGTCCCGCGATAATCGCTGATGTCGCCGTCGGCGAACACCACATCGAACAGCGGCGCCTCGCCCAGCACGGTCGCGGGAATGCGCGCAGACTTCAACATGCGCCCGAGCCCGTCCTTGATCTGCCGGCCGGTCGCGAAGATCTGCTCGTAGGCTCCGGGGCGCTTCAAGATCTGCAGCGTCGCCAGTCCGGCCGCCGCGGCCACCGGGTTGCCGCTCAGCGTGCCGATCTGCACCGTGAACTCGTCCTCTGCCACCGCGCTCTTGTCGAAATGCTTCATGATGTCGGCGCGGCCCGCGATCGCCGCCAGCGGAAAGCCGCCGCCGATCACCTTGCCGAGCGTGCACAGGTCGGGCGTGACGCCGTAGTAGGCCTGCGCGCCGCCGTAGGCGAAGCGGAAGCCGGTCACCACCTCGTCGAAAATCAGCGCGATGCCGCTCTCCTCCGTGACCCGGCGCAAGCCTTCCAGGAAGCCCGGCTTGGGCGGGATCAAGCGCTGGAACGGCTCGACGATGATGCCGGCAAGCTCGTCCTTGTGCTGCGCCACCAGACTCTTCACCGCCTCCAGGTCGTTGAACGGCGCGACCAGGACCTCGTCTCGGATCGAGCGCGGGATGCCGGCCGAATCCGGGATCGGCTCGGGGAAATTGCCCTGTCGTTTCGGCGCCAGGCTCATGAGTCCGTAGTCGCTCATGCCATGGTAGCCGCCCTCGAACTTCAGGATCTTGTCCCGCTTCTTCCAGGCGCGGGCCACGCGCATGGCATAGAGGTCGGCTTCCGATCCGGTCGAGACGAAGCGCACCTGCTCCGCGCACGGCACCGCCTCGACGATCTCGGCAGCGAGCTTCACGCCGTGCGCATTGTTGGTGAAGAACGTGGAGCCGAGCGGAATCTGCTCCTGCACCGCCGCCGTCACCTCCGGGTGGGCATGCCCGACCAGCATCGGCCCCGACCCCAGCAGAAAATCGACGTACTCGTTGCCGCTCACGTCCCACACGCGACCCGCGCGGCCCTTGGCAATGACGATGTCGCTCGAAACGTTGCCGAAGGTGCCGCCGGGCAGGACACGGCGCGCGGTTTCGGCAATTCCGGTCTCGGCCTCGCTGCGCTTGCGCTGGCTCATCGCGTGCTCGCTCCCATGCTCCGATGACAGTTCAGCTGTCGGCAGCATAGACTGGCTCATCGCGCACATGAATGCCATTTTGCGCCACGACAAGAACGCCCACGAGGAGCCTGCCCATGCCTGTCGTCGTAGCCGTCGATCGTCTTACGAAGATTGCCGAGATCCTGCTGGAGAAGTCGGGCGCCTCGGCCGAGGAAGCCGCAACCGTCGCGCGGCTGTGCGTCGGCGCCAACCTCGCCGGCCACGACTCGCACGGCGTCATTGCCATCCCGACCTACATCGACCGCATCAACAAGGGCCATATCGTTCCGGGCGCCCCGTTCGAGATCAAGCAGGAGAGCGCCACCACCACCGTCATCGATGGCAACTGGGGCTTCGGCTTTGTCGTCGCGGAGCGGGCAACGAAGCTCACCATCGAGAAGGCCAAGAAGGCCAACGTTGCCGCCACCACGATCCTGCGCCAGAGCCATATCGGCCGCGTCGCCGCCTACCCGCTGATGGCGGCCAAGGAAGGCATGATCGCCATCATGACGGCGGACTCGGGCCGCTCGCCGAAGGCCGTGGCGCCGTTCGGCGGCCGCGAGCCGCGCCTCGGCACCAACCCGATCTGCATCGCCATGCCGTCGAACCTCGACGGACCGTTCGTGCTCGACATGGCGACCTCGGCTGTCGCCGCCGGCAAGATCAAGCTGGCGCAGGCCAAGAATGCCAAGATCCCCGAGGGCTGGGTGGTCGACAAGCACGGCAAACCCACCACCGATCCCTTCGAGTACGACAAGGGTGGCGTGTTGCTGCCGCTCGGCGGATCGGAGGGCTACAAGGGCTACGGGCTTTCGGCCATGGTCGAGGTGTTCTCGGGCCTCCTGCCGGGCCTCGGCTTCGGCGTCGAGCCCACGGGCCGTCACAACGACGGCTGCTTCCTCGCCATGTTCAATGTCGAGGCGTTTCGTCCGCTTGCCACGTTCAAGAAGGAGGTGACCGAGTTCGCCGCCTACTTGAAATCGACCGCACCGGCAGCCGGCTTCACCGAGGTGCTCTATCCCGGCGAGGTCGAGTGGCGCACCGAGCAGGCGCGGCGCAAGACCGGCATCGAGGTCGACGACAAGACCTGGAAGGCGTTCCAGGACCTCGCAGCCAAGCACGGGATCGCCGATCAAATCACGGCATAATCTCGCCTCTGCAGGGCAACGGCGTGAGTGCCGGCGCGCAAATCGCGCGTCGGCCAATTGCGCGCCCCGCGGCTGCCCTGTGGCGGTCAAAGCACGCTTGTCAGGCATTGTCGCGCCGCGACGGCTCTGCGCTTTACTCGACCAACGTCATCGCCTTAACTGCCTATGGGCTGTGCGTGTGTTGGCTGCTTAGAGGGCGCCACACAGTTTGAGTACGGGGGCATTCATGTCTCGAGTTATCGCTTCTCGAGTTATCGCTATCGTTGCAGTCGGAGTATCACTTGCCGGCTGTTCAAGCCTGGATCCCTACGGCGACTACAGTTACGGCTATTACGGCGATCGCCCCTACGGCCACTATGAGCGCGTGCGCCAATGCCGGGAGGTGCGCGACTACTACGGTCAGGCCTTCCTGGAATGCCGCTACGTCAAGCGCTGGAAGCCGGACTATCCCGAGCGCAAGTACTACAGCGAGCGCAGGTACCGGGACCGGGACGGGGACGGCTACCCGGACCGCAGATACCGCGAGCGCGAGTATTATGATTGATGCCGTCGACAGATCGACGGAACGTCATCATCTGGCGCGCGTGTAGCGGAGCTCGAGCCGGTCAGGTCGGCGGGCTCCGCGTGTATTGAGCCTCACGCGCACGCGTGGCCTCAACCGGGATTGAGCTTGGCGTTGCCGCCTCGTGCGCTCGCGCGTCAGCCGGCGCACTCGTAATAGCGATCGCGCCAATAGCTGTTCCGAGTCTTTTTCCACCGGCGATATTGGTAGACACAGTCGCGAGCGACCGTCGCTCCAGGGCCGATCAAGACACCGCGGTTCAAGTGCTCCGCACCGGAACGATACTGAAGATCCGAGCCGCGCTGAACGGGCCTCTGTGAATTGATGTGCGGTCTCGCATTGTAGCCGCGCCGTATATCCTGCTCGATCCGAGCCCTGTCGCCGCCTGGCAGGCCGCGCCTCGGCTCTGCCGCGATACTGCCATCAGCCAGCACTGCAATCGCCACCGAGCCGCATGCCGCCGCTATCGCGACTTTGCCGATCGAGGTTGCCATAAGTGCTCCTGTGGGGCTCTCTCACGTGGAAGACCAACGCCCTCTTGGAGCCGGAGCCTCCGCCGAGGCGAGCCCCGGCCACAATCAGGGACTCACCTGAGATGTGGGCACTCACACCCGGACGGGACAAGGCCCCAACTTCTCTGACAAACCCCTAACCCGGCAGAACCCGGCTCCGCGCCCCTTTTGGGTGCCATGCAGCAACGGCGTGGCAGCACTGCGCGCCCCAGGGTCGCACCCCGTCTAGCGGACAACATAAGCTTGACTATATTAAGCTTGCTTATGAAATAGGATCACCGCCATGCCGACCAACTTCGACGCCGATCTTCTAATCCTGCTCAATGACGTCGCCCGCCAGATGCGCACCACCGCGGACCAGATGGCCCGCGAGCACGGGACGACGCGAGCCCAGTGGATCGTTCTGGCGCGCCTGGAGCGCCAGCCCGGGCTGTCGCAGAACGAGCTCGCAGCCATCGTCGAGGTGGCACCGATCACGATCGCGCGACTGATTGACCGCCTGGAGGATCTCGGCCTCGTCGAGCGCCGCGCCGACCTCAACGACCGGCGCGTCTGGCGCCTGAGGCTGACGCCGGCAGCCGCCCCGGTGCTGAGCGATCTCCATCGCTATCGAACCAAGCTGCACGGCCTGATGACGCGCGGCATCGATCCGGCGGTGCTGGATGCCATGACCACTGGTCTCCGTCGCATGAAGACCAACCTGACAAGCAGCCGGCGCCTCACCGAGGCCACGGCGTAGGAGACCTGTCATGTCCAAGATGGATTCGATCGACGACGGCACGGTGACCACCGCTCCTGGCGATATGGGCTTGCGCCCGATGGACCGAAGCGTCGGTTCCGCGCCCGCTCCGTCAGCGCGCGAGAGCCCCCGAGAGGTGCAGGAAGCACCGCAGCTTCAGCCACCGCCCCTCAGGCCCGAGGCGCCGGAGCAAGCCCGCGGAGCCGAGGGAGCCGAGGCCAAACAACGCAATCGCCGCCGCCTGCGCCTCGCGCTGATGATCGGCGGCGTTCTGCTGGTCGCCATCGTGGGAAGCCTCATGTGGCTGCGTGCCGGCCGCTGGGCCTCCACCGACGATGCCTATGTGCGTGCCGCCAAGCTGATGGTGTCCACGGACGTCTCCGGACTCGTCAGCTCCGTCGACGTGCACGAGGGGCAGCTCGTGAAAGCTGGCGACGTGCTGTTCCGCATCGACCCGCGGCAGTTCCAGATCGCCCTCGATAACGCCAAGGCCAACCTGGGGCAGGTCGAGCTGACGCTCAACTCGATGAAGGAGGATTACAAGCGCATGCTGAGCGACGTGGCCGCGCAGAAAGCGCAGGTCGCGCTGGACCAGGTCAATTTCGACCGTTTCGCGGCCCTCGTTCGCAGCGACACCATCTCCAGGGCCAACTACGATCAGGCGCGCTACACGCTCGAGGCCGACAAGAGCAAGCTGCAGTCCCTGCAGCAGCAGGCTGAGGTGCAGCTGGCACGGCTCGGCGGCAATGCGGACATCCCTGTCACGCAGCACCCCCAGTACCTGCAGGCCAAGGCACAGGTCGATGAGGCCCAGCGCCAGCTCGATCACACCGTGGTGCGCGCGCCGTTCGACGGCGTGGTGACTCAGGTCGACGCTCTGCAGCCTGGCACCTATCTCGTCTCCCAGACTGCTGCGCTCACCAACACTGGGGCCGTCGGCCTCGTCTCGACCGACGATCTGTGGGTCGAGGCCAACATGAAGGAGACCGATCTCACCAACGTCAAGCCGGGCGACCACGTCGACGTGACCGTCGACACGTACCCGGGCAAGGTGTGGTCCGGCATCGTGCAGAGCATCGCCCCGGCCAGCGGCTCCGAGTTTTCCATCCTTCCCGCACAGAACGTCAGCGGCAACTGGGTGAAGGTCGTGCAGCGCATTCCGGTGCGCATCGTACTTGATCGCCAGTCCGATGGCCCGCGGTTGCGCTCCGGGATGAGCGTCACGGTCGAGATCGATACGCGCCATCAGCCGACGCAGCACGCCGCGGCCGGGTAATGCCAACAATGGAGGCGCGCAATGTACGCCAGCGCCAGCTCAGCCAGTAGCCCGACCTTCGCATCGCGACGCGCCATCATCACCGTGTGCGCCATGATGGCGACGCTCATGCAGGCGCTCGACAGCACGATCGCCAACGTCGCGCTGCCCTACATGCAGGGCTCGCTTGCCGCGACCCCCGACCAGATCATCTGGGTGTTGACCTCCTACATCGTTGCCGCCGCCATCATGACCGCACCTGTCGGCTGGATGTCGGCGCGCTTCGGGCGCAAGCCGCTGTTCATCGTTTGCCTCGTCGGCTTCACGGTCGCATCCATGCTGTGCGGTGTAGCCGAGACTCTCACGCAGATGGTGCTGTTCAGGCTGATGCAAGGCATGTTCGGCGCTGGCCTCGTGCCGCTGTCGCAGGCGACCATGCTCGATCTTTACCCCGCCGAGCAGCGCGGCTCCGCCATGGCGCTGTGGGGCATGGGCGTGATGGTCGGCCCCATCCTCGGACCGACGCTCGGCGGCTACCTCACCGACGTCTACAACTGGCGCTGGGTCTTCTACGTCAACCTCCCGTTCGGCCTGCTGGCCACTGCGGGCATCTGGATCTTCCTCGCCGATGGCCGGCGCAGCGAGAACCTGCGGTTCGACTGGACGGGATTCGCCGTCCTCAGCCTCGGCATCGGCGCGCTGCAGCTCATGCTCGACCGCGGCGAGCTCAAAGACTGGTTCGGCTCCACCGAGATCATCATCGAGGCTACGCTCGCCGGCCTCGGCCTCTATCTCTTCCTCGTGCACATGAGCCTGGCCGAGAAGCCCTTCATCCCGCCGCGCATCTTCCGCGACATGAACTTCAGCGCCGGTCTGATGGTGATGTTCAGCATCGGCATGGTGCTGCTCGCAAGCTCGGCGCTGCTGGCGCCTTACCTGCAGACGCTCGGCAACTATCCCGTTGCAACCGCCGGACTGCTGATGGCGCCGCGCGGCCTCGGAACGATGGCAGCGATGATGGTGTCCGGCCGCATTGCCAACCGCATCGATCCGCGCCTCATCATCCTCGCCGGGTTCGCCATGGTGGCCGAGTCGCTGCGGCAGATGATGGGCTGGACGCCGGACATCGATGCCTGGTCGCTCGCCCTCACGACCTTGCTGCAGGGAGCGGGCCTCGGCTTCGTCTTCACGCCCCTGCAGGTCATCGCCTTCGCCACGCTCCCGGCCGAAATGCGCACGGACGGCACCGCCCTGTTCAGTCTGATGCGCAACGTCGGCAGCTCGATCGGCATCTCGGTGACGTCCTTCCTGCTCACCCAGAACACGCAGATCATGCATGCGCAGATCGCCGACAGCGTGACTCCTTTCAACCGCATGCTGCAGACGGGTGGCGCCTATCTCCGGTGGAACGCCGCCGCTCCTCCAGGTGTCGCCGCGCTCAATGCCGAGGTGACACGCCAGGCGTCCATCATCGCCTACGTCAACGACTTCAAGTTCATGCTGCTGATCTCGCTGCCGACCGTCCTGCTGCTCTTTCTCATGCGGCGGCCGAGCACGCCACCGGCGGCGGCCGACCACGCCATCATCGACTAGGATTGATGCGGCAGTCCTTTCAGAAGCGCTCTACCCAAGGCCTGAGCTCCACCTCCAGCGACCACGCCGAGCGTGGCTGCTCGATGAGCTGGAGATAGGTCTCCGCAATCGCGTCGGGATCGAGCAGGCTGTCGGGCGTATCGTCCTTGCCCTCCACGCGACCGCTCGCGGCGCTGCGCACACCGCCGTCGATCACCACGTGCGCGACATGAATGCCTTTGGGGCCGAGCTCGCGCGCCATGGATTGCGCCAGGCCGCGCAACGCGAACTTGCCCATGGCAAACGGTGCCGACTGCGCATAGCCCTTGACGCTCGCCGACGCGCCGGTGAACAGGATCACGCCTGAGCCTTGCTGCAGCATGCGGCGCGCCGCCTCCTGACCAACCAGGAAGCCGCCGAAGGCGCTCACCATCAACGCCTTCTCGACGTCCGCCGCATCGAGCTCCACGAGCGGGCCGCGCGTGCGGAAGCTCGCGTTGTAAAGCACCACGTTCGGCTCGCCGATCCGGCGCTCGGCCTCCTCGAACAGGCGCTTGACCTCGTCCGGCTTCGTGGCATCGGCGGCGATCGCGACAGCGCCGGTCTCGCCCACGAGCCCCGCAAGCTTGTCGGTGCGGCGTGCGGCAAGCGCCAGCTTGTAGCCCTCGCGATGCAACGCTCGTGCGGTCGAGGCGCTGATGCCGCTGCCGGTCCCGACGATAAGTGCGCTCTTGGCCATTCGCTCTCTCCTGCTGCACAGGAACAAAGCTTCACGCCCGGCCGGCACGTGGGCAAATCATCATGCCGTGAGCCCCCTACTCGACGGGCACAAGGGAAAAGCCCGCCTCCCGCAGCAGCGCGACCAGTCCGATCTTGCCCGGCAGATGCAGCGCACCGACCGCAATGAAGACGCCGCCGTCCTTCAGCATGGGCAAAGCCGCATCACGCATCGACGCATTGCGCACCGCCACCACCTGATGCTCGAACGACTTGAAGGCTTCCGGCGCGTAACCTGCCTTGCGCGCCAGCTCGAGCTGGAACGGCCATATCGCGCCGATATCGCGCGCGAGGTAGCGCCTGATCATTGTCTCCAAGAGATCATCGGTGCGGTCGTAGTATTTCAAGGTGACCTTCAGCAGCTCGAGCTGGTCGTGCTCGGGAACGGTCGCGAGGGCATGCAGCTGGCCTTCAAGGGTCTCGAGGCCGACCACGGCGATACCGCGTTGCTTGCCGTGCTCGCCGATCCGCATGTCGAGGGGCGCAAGGCCAGAGGCGGCTCGCACGCGCTCGCATGCGGTGAGCGCCAGCGACATCGTGACGACCCATGGCCGCAGCAAGGGCGCGGCGTGCGCCGGGATGCCGCTGGCGACCAGTGCGGAGCGCGCGATCTCGAACTGCTCCTTCGACAGCCGCGTCTCGAGCGTCGATCCATCGCGAAAAGTCACCAGGTCACCGAGCTTTCCCATCGCCGCGGCCACGCTCGGCGGCGAGACATCGGCGACCTCGACTGCAATCTGCCTGGCGCTGTTCAAAGCCGCGCGCACATTGTCCGGGAGCGCGTTCACGCGATCGTCAGTCAGATGCATCGTCCCGAACAGATAGGACGGCGGCACGCCGTCGCGCTCGATGCGCCAGAGCACGTTGCGCGCGTCGCTTGTCGCCTGGGCGGCCGCCATGACGCGCGCATAGGCTGCGGGATCCTCGGCCTGCATCTCGGCCAGCATGTCGCGGCCGGAGCAGACGGGCGGAGCCGCCAGCGCGCCGCTCAGCAGAGCAGGAAGAAGGAGCGCAGCGGCGGGAACTTGATAAAGTCTGCGAAACACGGCTGATGCTCCCGATGGCGAATGCTGACGGCGGCGGCGCCCTGCTCTCAATCGTGGATCAAGATGTAGCCGCGTCCCCCGCGCGCGGATGAGCGGCATCATACACCTTGAGCAGTCGCTCACGGTCGACCTCGGTATAGGCCTGCGTCGTCGACAGGCTCGCATGGCCGAGCAGCTCCTGGATCTGCCGCAGATCGGCACCCGCCGACAGCAGATGCGTCGCGAAGGAATGCCTGAGCGCATGTGGCGTCGCGGTGTCGGGCAACCCTAGCCCAGACCGCAGGCGCTCCATCAGAAGCTGAATGATGCGCGGCGACAGCGGGCCGCCCTTGGCGCCCACGAACAGCACGTCGTCAGGCTCGAGCGGATAGGGGCACAGCTCGAGATAGCGAGCCACCGCCGCCTGCGTCACCGGCAGCACGGGAACCAGCCGCTCCTTGCGGCCCTTTCCCATGATCCGCAGCATATCGCGGCCTCCGACGGGCGCGTCGCGCACCTTGAGGCCCAGCGCTTCCGAGATGCGCAGGCCGCATCCGTAAAGCAGCAGCAGCACGGCGACGTCGCGCGCTGCCACCCAGTCGAGTGCGGCCTCCATGCTGTCGTCGCTCGTGACGGCCGCCGCGCTCTCGACGGACAGCGGCTTCGGGACCGAGTGCGGGATCTTCGGCAGCGCCAGCGTCAGCACCGCGCGGTTCTTGATGACCTGCTCGGCCTCCAGATGGCGGAAGAGCTGCCGCAGCGCCGACATCGTCCGCGCAAGCGACCGGCTTTCGAGACCCGCCCTGCGGCGTGCCGCCATGAATGCGCGAAAGCTTTTCGCCTCCAGCTTGGCGAGATCGCCCAGGCAGGGCGCATGTCCCAGATGCTGCTTCAGCCACTGGAGGAGCTGGCGCACGTCGCGCGCGTAGGCCTCGAGCGTCGCGGCCGAGTATCCCCGCTCGTGCTCGAGATGCTCGAGCCATGCCGCCACGGCCGCGCGGAGATCGCCGGACAACGCCAGCTCCGAGCCGTCATCCAATATCGCATCGAGTGCGCGGGTGCTCATCGTCGAAGCCGAAGCCTTGAGGCTGCCGCTTCGACCTTCAATGCCGCATAGTTAAGGAGACGTTAAGGCCGGCCGAGCCGCCTCAAACGATCTTCTGCCCGGTCTTCTTCCAGTCCGCCAGGAATGCCTCGAGGCCCTTGTCGGTCAGCGGATGCTTGACCAGCGCCTTCAGGATCCCAGGCGGCACCGTCGCGATGTCCGCGCCGATCAGTGCCGCGTCCCTGACGTGGTTCACCGAGCGGATCGAGGCCGCCAGGATCTCGGTGGAGAAATCCGCGTAGTTATCGTAGATCGCACGGATCTCTCGCAGCAGGTCCATGCCGTCGAGGCCAATGTCATCGAGCCGGCCGAGGAACGGCGAAACGAAGGTCGCACCGGCCTTGGCCGCCAGCAGCGCCTGATTGGCGGAAAAGCACAACGTGACGTTGACCATCGTGCCTTCCGCGGTGAGCGTCCGGCAGGCCTTGAGGCCGTCCCACGTCAGTGGCACCTTGACCGTGACGTTGCTGGCAATCTTCGCCAGCGTGCGGCCTTCGCGCAGCATTCCCTCGTAATCGGTGGCTGCCACCTCGGCCGACACCGGCCCTGGCACGATCTCGCAGATCTCGGCGATGATGCTCTTGAAGTCTCGCCCTGCCTTCGCCACCAGTGAGGGGTTGGTTGTCACGCCATCGAGGAGCCCCAATGCCGCCAACTCCTTGATTTCGGCGATATCCGCCGTATCGACGAAGAATTTCATGGGGTTGCCTCTTGGCCTTCGGCTCGCCAGGGCCTGGCCCTAAGCTCGCAGACTCGATTCGCGCTGTTCTAGTCTGGTCATGAACCCATTGGAAGGCCTGCTCCGCCTCGACGACACGGCCTCGGCCGCGGCCACCCGCCGCGTGCCGGTTCTTTTGCCGGTCGCGCTCGACCAGACCTACGACTATGTCGTCCCGCCGGATCTCAGCGTCGACGCTGGGGACTTTGTCCTGGTTCCATTCGGCCCGCAGACGCGGGTTGGCATCGTCTGGGACCGGTTGGTCGGCGATTCCGGCAAGCCAGTGGACGCCAAAAAACTCAAGACCCTGACCGAGCGGCTCGACGCGCCGCCGTTGCCGATCGCCTCACTGCGCTTCGCCGAGTGGGTGGCGCGCTACACGTTGGCACCGCTCGGCATGGTCGCGCGCATGATGATGAGCGCGACCGCGGCCTTTGAGCCGACCAGACCACGTTTCGGCGTGCGCCAGGTGGAGGGCGCGGGTACGCCCGCCCGCATGACGCCGGCCCGCAGCCGCGCCCTTGCCATCGCTGCCGACGGTCTGATCCGCGCCAAGAGCGCGCTTGCCATGGAGGCCGGCTGCACGACCGGCGTCATCGACGGGCTGATCGAGGCCGGTTGCCTGGCCGAGGTCGCCATCCCCGAGAAGAAGGTGCCGCGCCCTAACCCGGCCCACATGACGGTCGAGTTCACGCCCGAGCAGGATGCGGCGGTGCACGCCCTGCGCTCCGCCGTGGACGGCGGCAACTTCTCCGTCTCGCTGCTCGACGGCGTCACCGGCTCGGGCAAGACCGAAGTCTACTTCGAGGCGGTCGCGCGCGCCCTCGACAAGGGACATCAGGCACTCATCATGCTGCCTGAGATCGCGCTCACCAGCCAGTTCATGAACCGCTTCCAGGACCGGTTCGGCTGCCTCCCTGCGGAGTGGCACTCGGCCCTGTCGTCAGCGGAGCGCGGACGCATCTGGCGCGCTGTCGCCAGCGGTGAAGCGCGCGTCGTCGTGGGTGCGCGCTCGGCCCTGTTTCTGCCCTTTGCCGGGCTCGGCCTGATTGTCGTCGACGAGGAGCACGACCAGGGGTTCAAGCAGGACGACCGCGTGCACTATCAGGCCCGCGACATGGCCGTCGTGCGCGCCAATCTCGCCGGCTGCGCCGTGGTCCTGGCCTCCGCCACACCATCGGTCGAGAGCCACGTCAACGCCCGCAACGGCCGCTATCGGCATCTCGTCCTGCCCGGCCGTTTCTCGGGCGTGGAGCTCCCCGACGTGACCGCCATCGACCTGCGCAAGTCTCCACCGGAGCGCGGCAAGTGGCTCTCGCCGATCCTCGTCGAGGCCGTGCAGCAGACCCTCGAGCGCAAACAGCAGGCACTTCTGTTTCTCAACCGCCGCGGCTATGCCCCGCTGACCCTTTGCCGCTCCTGCGGCCACCGCCTGGACTGCCCCCAATGCACGGCGTGGCTGGTAGAGCACCGCTTCCGCCACCGCCTGCACTGCCACCACTGCGGCTTCTCGCTGCCGATCCCCTCCAAGTGCCCCAAGTGCTCCGCCGAAGGCACCCTGGTCGCCTGCGGACCCGGCATCGAGCGCATCGCCGAGGAGGTCAAGGAGCGCTTTGCGGATGCCAAACTGGCTCTGCTCTCATCGGACCTGATCCCCTCCCTGACCGACATGCGGGCCATGATCAAGAAGATCGAGTCAGGCGAGATCGACATCATCATCGGCACGCAAATCGTCGCCAAAGGCCACCATTTTCCCGACCTCGCCACGGTTGGCGTGGTCGACGGCGATCTCGGCCTCGCCCAGGGCGCCGATCCGCGGGCGGGAGAGCGCACGTTCCAGCTCCTGCATCAGGTGACCGGACGCGCCGGGCGCGCCTTTGCACGCGGCGCGGGCTTCGTGCAGACCCACATGCCCGAGCATCCGGTGATGGAGGCCATCATCTCAGGCGACCGCGAGGCCTTCCTGGAGCGCGAGATCCGCACCCGTCAGTCGGCCTTGCTGCCGCCGTTCGGCCGCCTCGTCGCGCTGATCGTGTCCGCGCGACAGAAGGAGGTGGCCGAGGCCTTCGCGCGCGAGGTGGCGCGCCGCGCGCCCGAGGCAAAACGCATCGAGATACTGGGTCCGGCCGAGGCACCGCTTTCGGTCATCAGGGGCCGGCACCGCTGGCGGCTGCTGCTGAAAGCGCCGCGCGAGACCGACGTCCAAGCCTACCTGCGCCAGTGGCTCGGCGCTCTGCCCGACGTCAAAGGGGACATCCGCCTCTCGGTGGACATCGACCCATACAATTTCCTGTAGAGCCGATCCGATCGCGCAACCGCTTCCGCCGGGAAGCGAGACCCAAAGGGAAGGGGCCGCGCCGGCCCGCGGTCACGACTGCCGCGGGCAAGCCCGGTCCCAAGATGGGCCACCCTTGAATGTCCAGGGCCTATCGCAAATACGGGCAGAGCCGCTTCTCGCCGGAGTAGGTGGTGTAAAGGCCCGTGCGCCACTCGAATGAGCGGAAATTCTCGGCACAAACGACGCGCGGATCGCCATGATAGTTGGCAGGGTAATAGTAGGGGCCGTCATAGGAGTAATCGTCGTAGTAATAGCCCCGGCGCGGCCGATACGCCTCGTTGGCGATAATGGCGCCCGCTACGATCCCGGCCCCCAGCCCGATCCAGGGCGCCGCCCCCCAGCCGCGTCGCCAGCCGCGATAATGGACCTGCGTCAACCCGCCGGAAACGTCCGCCTTTGCGGCGGGAACGGTGGCTGGTGCCATCGGGGCGGCCTGGGACGGGGAAAAGGCAAGCGCCAGCGCCAAAACACTCAATGGCACAAGCTTCGAGGCAGACATGGTCTCGCTCCTCATCAAGTTGGCTCCCTCGGAATAGGCGTGAATCCTGGCCGATCTAACGCAGCAAGGCCGAATCTTCCGTCGCCACAATTGCCTATCTAACCCTACGGTATGGCGAACTTTTGGCTGCGGACCCGCTTCGAAATGATCGGATATGGCGTGCGGGGAGCGAGGAGCGTCCCGGGCCGACGAGCTGGAACCGCCCTTTCGATGCGGCATTGCATACACGCCACACCCGTTGATGCTCTTCACTGAGCATGCTAGACGGAGCGCGGCTCTGCAAAGAAGGCGCCGGGAGGGGCTGTCGGCGCTGGTTCTGCAGTGGCTACTTCCTACCACGCGGGATTTTAGCGCTGGGGCGGGGTGATCCCTGAGAGCCTGAGGGGCAGAGCGTTTCACGTGGCGAATGACGATCCGATGATGGCGAGCGTGGCGGGGCGTTATGCCTCCGCCCTTTTTGATCTCGCCAACGAGCAGCGGCAGCTACAGCAGGTCGAGCAAGATCTCACCACCCTTCAGACGCTGCTCGACACCAGCAAGGACTTCGAGCGCCTGGTGCGCAGCCCCGTTTTCTCCGCCGAGGATCAGGCGCGCGCGCTCACGGCCGTCGCCGAAAGGGCACAGCTCAGCCCGCTGGTCGTCAACTTCCTGCGGCTGATCGCCAGGAACCGCCGGCAGTTCGCGCTGGTCGACATGATCAAGAATTTCCGCACGCTGGCGGCGCGTTTCCGCGGCGAGGTGGCGGCCGAGGTGGCCTCCGCCCACCCGCTCACCGAGAGCCAGCTCGAGACGCTCCGGGAGACGCTCAGGGCCTCTGTCGCCGGCAAGAGCGTGCAGCTTCACACCCGGGTTGACCCCAGTCTGCTCGGCGGCCTTATCGTCAAGATCGGCAGCCGCATGATTGACAGCTCGCTTCGCACCAAGCTCAGCAATCTCAAGATCGCGATGAAAGGGACCGGCTGATGGACATCCGCGCCGCTGAGATCTCCTCAATCCTCAAGGAGCAGATCAAGAATTTCGGCAAGGAGGCCGAGGTTTCCGAGATCGGCCAGGTCTTGTCGGTCGGCGACGGCATCGCCCGCGTCTACGGCCTCGACAAGGTTCAGGCCGGCGAAATGGTCGAGTTCCCCGGTGGAATCCGCGGCATGGCGCTGAACCTCGAGGCCGACAACGTCGGCGTCGTGATCTTCGGCGAGGACCGCACCATCAAGGAAGGTGACACGGTCAAGCGCACCGGCGCCATCGTCGAGGTGCCTGTCGGCAAGGGCCTGCTCGGCCGCGTCGTCGACGGTCTCGGCAATCCCATCGACGGCAAGGGTCCGATCAAGGCCGAGGAGCGGCGGCGCGTCGACGTCAAGGCGCCCGGCATCATTCCGCGCAAGTCGGTTCACGAGCCGATGGCCACGGGCCTCAAGGCCATCGACGCCCTGATCCCCATCGGCCGCGGCCAGCGCGAGCTGATCATCGGCGACCGCCAGACCGGCAAGACCGCCATTGCGCTGGACACCATCCTCAACCAGAAGCCGCTCAACCAGGGCAACGACGAGAGCCAGAAGCTCTACTGCGTCTACGTCGCGGTCGGGCAGAAGCGCTCGACGGTGGCGCAATTCGTGAAAGCGCTCGAGGAGAATGGCGCCCTCGACTACTCGATCGTGGTCGCGGCCACAGCCTCCGACCCGGCGCCGATGCAGTTCCTGGCGCCGTTCTCCGGCTGCGCCATGGGCGAATACTTCCGCGACAACGGCATGCACGCCGTCATCATCTACGACGACCTCTCCAAGCAGGCCGTCGCCTACCGCCAGATGTCGCTGCTGCTGCGCCGCCCGCCCGGCCGCGAGGCTTACCCCGGCGACGTGTTCTACCTGCATTCGCGTCTGCTCGAGCGCGCCGCCAAGATGGGCGATGCCGCAGGCAAGGGCTCGCTCACCGCGCTGCCCGTCATCGAGACGCAGGCCAACGACGTCTCGGCCTACATTCCGACCAACGTCATCTCCATCACCGATGGCCAGATCTTCCTGGAGACCGACCTCTTCTATCAGGGCATCCGCCCGGCGGTGAACGTCGGCCTGTCGGTGTCGCGCGTCGGCTCCTCAGCCCAGACCAAGGCCATGAAGAAGGTGGCCGGCCGCATCAAGGGCGAGCTGGCCCAGTATCGCGAGATGGCAGCCTTCGCCCAGTTCGGCTCGGACCTCGATGCCACGACGCAGCGCCTGCTCAACCGCGGTGCCCGGCTCACCGAGCTCCTGAAGCAGGCCCAGTTCTCCCCGCTGAAGATGGAGGAGCAGGTCTGCGTCATCTACGCCGGCGTCAACGGCTACTGCGATCCGATGCCGCTCGAGAAGGTGAAGCCCTTCGAGGAGGCGCTGCTCGCCAACCTGAGGAGCCAGAACGCCGCCATTCTCGACGACATCCGCACCACCAAGGATCTGTCGGACGCCACCGCCGAGAAGCTCAAGGGCGTGGTCGGTCAGATCGCCAAGCAGTTCGTATAGACGCTACTCAGCACGATCGGGCGCGATGGCCTCCCTCAAAGACATGCGCAACCGCATCGCCTCGGTGAAGGCGACGCGGAAAATCACCCAGGCGATGCAGATGGTGGCCGCCGCCAAGCTGCGGCGGGCGCAGCAGGCCGCGACCTCCGCCCGGCCCTTTGCGGAGCGCATGGCGAGGACGCTTGCCAACGTCAAAGGGCGTGTCGCCGACAAGGCGGGCGCCTCGCCGCTTCTGGTGGGCACCGGCAAGGACCAGGTGCACCTGCTCATCGTCATGACGGCCGAGCGCGGCCTGTGCGGCGGCTTCAACTCCAACATCGCGCGTCTGGCGCGCGCCGATGCCCAGCGCCTCGCCAGGGACGGCAAGACCGTCAAGATCATGTGCGTCGGCCGCAAAGGCTACGACAACCTGCGCCGCGACTGGGGCAGGTCGGTCATCGACCGCGTCGACCTGAAGGGCGTCAAGCAGATTCAATTCTCTCATGCCGAGGATATCGCTCACAAGGTCCTCGCCATGTTCGAGGCCGGTGAGTTCGACGTCTGCACGCTCTACTTCTCGGAATTCAAATCCGTCATCGCGCAGAAGCCGACGGCGCTCCAGCTCATCCCCGCCGAGACGCCCGCGCAGGGCGAGACCACCGAGTCGCAGGCCGTCTACGAGATGGAGCCCAGCGAGGAGGAGATCCTTTCCTACCTGCTCGCGCGCAACATCGCCACGCAGATCTTCCGCGGCCTGCTCGAAAACGGCGCGTCCGAGCAGGGCGCGCGCATGTCGGCCATGGACAACGCCACGCGCAACGCAGGCGACATGATCAGCAAGTTGACGATCCGCTACAATCGCCAGCGGCAGGCCAATATCACCAAGGAACTGATCGAGATCATCTCGGGCGCCGAGGCGCTCTGACCCCCACGCACCAAGGCAAGGAACGAGACATGGCATCGAACAAAGTCGGTAAAATCCGCCAGGTCATGGGCGCCGTCGTCGACGTGCAGTTCGACGGTCACCTGCCGGAGATCCTGAATTCGCTCGAGACGCAGAACGGCGGCCAGCGGCTGGTGCTCGAGGTGGCTCAGCACCTCGGCGAGAGCACGGTGCGCACCATCGCCATGGACTCGACCGAAGGCCTCGTGCGCGGCCAGGAAGTGACCGACACCGGCCAGCCGATCTCGGTCCCCGTCGGCGACGAGACGCTCGGGCGCATCATGAACGTGATCGGCGAGCCGGTGGACGAGGCCGGACCCATCAAGACCTCGGCCAGACGCGCCATCCATCAGCCGGCACCGTCGTTCGCCGACCAGTCCACCGAGGCCGAGATCCTCGTCACCGGCATCAAGGTCGTCGACCTGCTCGCACCGTACGCCAAGGGCGGCAAGATCGGCCTGTTCGGCGGCGCGGGCGTCGGCAAGACCGTGCTGATCATGGAGCTCATCAACAACGTCGCCAAGGCGCACGGCGGCTATTCAGTCTTCGCCGGCGTCGGCGAGCGCACGCGCGAGGGCAACGACCTCTACCACGAGATGATCGAGTCGCGGGTCAACATCGACCCCAAGAAGAACAACGGCTCGACCGCCGGCTCCAAGTGCGCGCTGGTCTATGGGCAGATGAACGAGCCGCCCGGAGCCCGCGCCCGCGTCGGCCTGTCCGGCCTTACGGTCGCCGAGCATTTCCGCGATCAGGGCCAGGACGTGCTGTTCTTCGTCGACAACATCTTCCGGTTCACGCAGGCAGGCTCAGAGGTGTCGGCGCTGCTCGGCCGCATCCCGTCGGCGGTCGGCTATCAGCCGACGCTTGCCACCGACATGGGCGCCCTGCAGGAGCGCATCACCACGACGCAGAAGGGCTCGATCACGTCGGTGCAGGCCATCTACGTGCCTGCCGACGACCTTACCGATCCTGCGCCGGCGACCTCCTTCGCCCACCTCGACGCGACAACCGTGCTGTCGCGCAGCATCGCGGAAAAGGGCATCTACCCGGCCGTCGACCCTCTCGACTCGACCTCCCGCATCCTCGAGCCGCGGGTCGTCGGCGAGGAGCACTATCAGGTGGCGCGCCGCGTGCAGCAGATCCTGCAGCGCTACAAGTCCCTGCAGGACATCATCGCCATTCTGGGCATGGACGAGCTGTCGGAAGAAGACAAGATGACGGTCGCCCGCGCCCGCAAGATCGAGCGGTTCCTGTCGCAGCCCTTCCATGTCGCGGAAGTTTTCACGGGCTCCCCCGGCAAGCTGGTTTCCATCCAGGACACCATCAAGGGATTCAAGGGTTTGTGCGACGGCGACTACGATCACCTGCCCGAGCAGGCCTTCTACATGGTGGGTACTATCGAGGAAGCGGTTGCAAAGGCCGAGAAGCTCGCCGAAGCTGCGTGAGAATCAACCAGAGGGGTTCGACATGGCGGCAGGCAATTTCGGTTCGTGCTGTAACACGCTCAAGGAAGCAATGTCGGAGCAGGAGTTCGATCCGCTCATTGCGGTCGGCGACGACGGGATTTTGTACATGTCGGTCGGGCTGGTCGACGTCGAGGAGAACGAGCCCGGCATGGTCGACTATCCGGTGATGTTCTGCCCGTTCTGCGGCAAGGGACTGCAGACGGAGCAGGAGGTCGAGGCAAAGGGCGGCAAAGCCTGACCGCGCTCGGGGTCTGCAACACGACAGGACGGGAACTAAGAATTTCATGGCCGGCACGTTCAAGTTCGAGTTGGTGAGCCCCGAAAGCATTTTGATCTCTGCCGATGCCGAGCAGGTCATCGTGCCCGGCATGGAAGGCCAATTCACGGTTTTTGCCGGGCACGCGCCCGTCATCTCAACGCTGCGGCCCGGCGTCCTCGATGCGCAAGTCGAGGGCGGCCGGCGCCGTGTCTTCGTGCGTGGTGGCTTTGCCGAGGTCGAGCCCGAGCGGCTGACCGTCTTGGCGCAGCACCTGCTGGACCTTGACGCCCTGGACGCAGGCCAGCTCGCTCATGAGCTGGAATCGGCCGAGCGGATGCTGGCCGAGGCCAAGGACGATACGACCCGCATGGTTGCGGGCGAGGCTGTCGAGCAGCTGAAGGCGCTCCGCCCTTAGCGTCCAATCTCGATCAACGGACCGGACACCCCCTCGTCGCAAGGCGCGCGGGAAGCTCGCGCGCCCTCACATAAGTCCATTAACGGACCAGGTGCGCAAATTCGTGCACCACGGCTTCATAGATCGGCCGCTTGAACGGCACCGCGAGGTCCACCAGCTCGTCCACGCTGGCCCATCGCCAAGCGTCGAACTCGGCCTTGTGGCCGTTCCTCGGGCCGATGTCGATCTCGGCGTCCATGCCGAGGAACCGCATGGCAAACCATTTCTGCCGCTGTCCGCGATAGCGGCCCTTGAGTGCGACGCCCAGGAGATGGTCCGGAAGCTCGTAGCTGCGCCAGTCGGCGGCCTCGGCCAGGATTTCGACCGCGGAAACGGAGGTCTCCTCCTCGAGCTCACGTAGGGCGGCCTGGCGCGGGTCCTCGCCCGGCATGATGCCGCCTTGCGGCATCTGCCAGATGTAGGCGGACTTGTCGGCGAACCACTTCGGTGAGCGCCGCCCGATCCACACCCGGCCGACGCTGTCGAGCAGCATGATGCCGACGCTCGGCCGATACGGCAGCTCGGACCAGGCGCCAGGTGAAGGGTGCGAATCGGCGCTCATCGTCGAGGGATAATTGCTGATTCAGGCGCAACTTGGCTACTGCTATGAGCAGGCAACATAGGCCGGAGCCCGGTGCGCTTGCACGTCGCCGATGAGCCGATCGCTGATCGTGGTTAGCGCCGGCGCGCGGCCGACCCTGAGCCGCGGGCCGGCCACCGCGGCGCGCCAGCCAGCAGCAACGCTTGCCGCGGCGTGGTCGCAATCATGCAGGCAAAACCGACCGCATGGGTTGTTGCGGCAGACCTTCGCCAGCCTCGAAATCTGGCACGATTCCCGGGCGAACCGGCCCGATGCCGGCCGCCTCTCCGGCGCGAGGGTGAGGGCTTCGCGTCCAAAGAACTTGCTCAAGCCTCTCTAGGGGTCATCACCGCATGTATTGAACGCCGCGTCCGTTCGATTGCCAAAAGCCCTAGGGCGGCAACGGCCTTACCAGCGGCGCGAAGGCCGCCACGACCTGCTCGTAGACCTGGCGCTTGAACGGCACGATCAGATCGACGAGCTCGTCGAGAGACACCCATCGCCAGGCGTCGAACTCCGGCTCGTGCCCCTTCCGCGGCGCGATATCGATCTCGCTCTCATCGCCGATGAAACGGACCGCAAACCATCTCTGTGTCTGTCCGCGATAGCGGCCGCCCCACGCCTTGCCGATCAACTCCTCCGGCAGATCGTAAACATAAGGCCGTGGAGCTTCGGCGATGATCTCGGCAGACCTGATCCCGGTTTCCTCCTCGAGCTCGCGCAAAGCAGCCTTGGCTGCATCCTCGCCCTCGTCGATGCCGCCCTGCGGCATCTGCCACCAGTTGCCGCTCCCCTCGTTGCGCTGTGTCGCCTCGATACGCCGGCCAACCCAGATCAGCCCGTCGCGATTGATCACCATCACGCCGACGCAGGGTCGATAGGGGAGGGCGGTCGGATCCATCACAGCACGGCGAGAGGTGAGCCCCGAGATGGGTTGGGCGCCCCCAGGGAGCGCCCAACGATACGCATCGTCCTTTGTCCGCAAAGACTTGGGACGCCTATTCCTTCTTCTGCTCGGCCGGAGCCTGATTGGTCGGCTGCGAGGACGCCTGCGGCGTCGTCTCGGGCACCTCGCCGCGCAACACCTTCAGGGCGTATTGAAGCTGCGTATCCTTCTCCGGCTCCTTCGGCACATAGGCCGACGAGCCCGACTCCTCTTTCTTGTCCTTGCCGGCCTCCCCGCGCAGATGTCCGCGCAGGCTGGCCTCTCCACGCGGCCGCTCGGCGATGGACTTGGCCTTCAGCTCAGGCGGCAGCTCCTGCTCGACGACCACATCCGGATCGATGCCCTTGGCCTGGATCGACCGGCCCGACGGCGTGTAGTAGCGCGCTGTCGTCAGACGGATCGCCCCGTTCTGGCCGAGCGGAATGATCGTCTGCACCGAGCCCTTGCCGAAGGACCGCGTACCGATGACGGTCGCGCGGTGGTGGTCCTGCAGGGCGCCGGCGACGATCTCCGATGCCGATGCCGACCCGCCGTTGATCAGAACGAGAATCTTCTTCCCATCGGTGATGTCGCCGGGACGGGCGTTGGAGCGTTGCGTCTCCTCGAGGTTGCGGCCCTTTGTCAGCACGATAGCGCCCTTCTCGAGGAAATCGTCGGAGACCGCGATGGCCTGATCGAGCAGGCCGCCCGGATTGTTACGCAGATCGATGACGTAGCCCTTCAGGTTCTTGCCGATCTGCTTCTTCAACCCGTCGATCGCCTTGACGAGATTCGAGTGTGTTTGCTCGTTGAAGGTCGAGATCTTCACGTAGATGATGTCGCCCTCTGCGCGCGCCTTGATGGCGTTGATGCGGATGACGTCGCGCACGATCTTCACGTCGATCGGCTCATCCTGCCCCTTGCGCACGATGGTGAGCGTGATCGGTGTATTCACCGGCCCGCGCATCTTCTCCACCGCCTGCTCGAGCGTCAGCCCGACGATCTGCTCGCCGTCGAGATGTGTAATGAGATCGTTGGCCTGCAACCCGGCCTTTGCCGCCGGCGTGTCGTCGATCGGCGATACGACCTTGACGACGCCGTTCTCCATCGTCACCTCGATGCCGAGCCCGCCGAACTCGCCGCGCGTCTGCACCTGCATATCGCGGAAGTGCTTCGGATTGAGGTAGGCCGAATGCGGATCGAGCGCCGCAAGCATGCCATTGATCGCCGCGTCGATGAGCATCGCATCGTCGGGCTTCTCGACATAGTCGGACCGCACGCGCTCGAGCACGTCCCCGAACAGATCGAGCTGCTTGTAGATCTCGGCGTTGCCGGATGTGGCGGAATACGTGCGCGTGACGTTGACGACAGTCGTCAGGCCCGCCAGCGCCGCTAGCAGCACGAACGTCCAGAAAGCGTAGTCGTGTCTAAGCTTCATCCTTGCACCTTTTGCGGTCCTGCTGCTGCCCACCAGGGTTCGGGATCGACCGGGCGGCTATCCTTGCGAAACTCAATATAAAGCACCGGAGCGTTGCCCTGCTGACTGGTCTTTTGAGCTTTGGGCGCCGCGCTCATCAAGCCTACCGGTTCGCCGGCAAGGACGAACTGACCGAGCTGAACGTCGATCTGAGATAATCCCGCCAATAGAATATGATAGCCGTCGCCTGCATTGATTATCAAGAGCTGCCCAAAAGTTCTGAACTCTCCCGCGAACACGATCCAGCCATCACAGGGTGATGTGACTTGGGCACCGTAGCGTGTCTCGAGTACCACGCCCTTCGATTGACTCCCATATTGGGTGCGGTCGCCGAAAGCCAATATGCGTCGCCCTTGGGCGGGTAGCGGCAGAATGCCTTTGGCCTGACTGAAAGGGATGGCCGGCTTGATGCGACCCGGGTTGAGGCTGGCGATCTGGGTGCCCTTGGGCGCGAGCTCAATGGCGCCCGGGGTGCCTTTGGCCACCTCTTTGAGGACGTCCTTGGTCGGCGGCGGAACCCCGCTCGCCAAAGCGCTCGAAGCCAGCTCCTCTTTCGCTTCCGGCAGGGCTGCAACCTCTACCCGTGACGCGCCCTCCTGGCTCGCTGCGGGCTCATGGCCGGTGTGCTCTGAGACCGTCTTGTCGAGCTTGGCGATCAGCTCGTTCAAATCGGTCACGTTACGCGCGATCTCGGCTGCTTCCTTGCGCACCTTCTCGAGTTCCACCTGCCGTTCCGCCAGCGACTGGCGCTTGCTCTCCATGAGCTGCGACAGGCGGGTGCGCGAATCGTTGAGCCGCGTGGTCTCTGCCCTGAGCTTATCTCCCTCGGTACGAATGTCCTCCATCACGCGCGCCAGCTCGTTCAGGCGCCCCGCCAATGCCAGGGCCTGCTCGCTGAGCTGCGGAAACGCCGCGGCCAGCAGCATGGCACTGCGCACCATGGTCAAAGCATCCTCCCGGCGCGTCATCATCACCGGAGGAGGATTGCGGCCCATGCGCTGCATGGCGGCAAGCAGCCGCACGATGGAGTCGTGCCGCTGGGAGAGCGAGCCGCGCAGCATCTTCTCTTGGGCCTCGAGCTCGCCGAGGCGCGACTCGATCGCGTCCATCTGCGCTTCGCCCTTCTGGATCAGTCGGGCGGTCTCGACCAGGCTTGCATTGAGCCGCTCGCGCTCGGCCTTGAGCTGACCGACATCGGCCTCGAGCCCCTTCTCGCGCTGCAGACGCTCCTCGAGCTGCTGGCGGCCCTTGTCGGCCTTGCGCTGGCTGTCAACCTTCTGCTGGGCACCGACGGGAAGGTTCAGCGCGCAAAGACAGGCAATAACCAGCCCGATCAGCGGGAGCGCCGTCGCACCCCATCTGGCTGGTCGATTGTGCATCGATGACGCGGTCCCCTGTCACTGACGCCCGCTGCCCGGCGCAACTGCAGCGCTACCCCCATTCATTGAGCGAAAGAATAAGGCAATTGTTGTGCGCCGCAACTTGCCCTACAGCAGTTGAGCCCGCGAGCCTATCTCATTTACAAAGCAACCATTAGGCGGCGCGCGGATTGAAGAACTGTTAATATGGCGTCACGAGCAAGCTCGCTCTGCACATTGGAGCCGAAATGACGGGCGTTCTTCTGTTCTTCGTTGTGCTCGCGGTGCTTGCCGTTCTGGCTGTGCTGCTGATCGGCGTCTTCAACATGGCGCGCGGCTCCAATCCCCAGACCAGCCAGAAGCTTATGCAGTGGCGTGTGACTCTCCAGTTTGTCGCGTTGATGATCATTTTTTTCGCCATTTGGATGACGCACTGAGCTCGTGACTCCTGTACACTGCGCGTTGCCGAGGCGCGCAGCTTGACCCCGATCGGTACTGGTTTAGGTTGGACTGAACATCGTATTCCGCCTCGCATCAGGGCGAGGTAGGCACAAGCGGCCCGCACGCATGGTCGTTCTCAACAAAATCTATACGCGGCAAGGCGACGACGGCAGCACGTCGCTGGGCACGCATGAGCGCGTCCCGAAGTATGCCCTGCGGGTTGCCGCCTACGGCACCGTCGACGAAACCAACGCTGCCATCGGCATGGCGCGCGTCCACCTTGCCGGCGAGCCCGCAAGCGTCGACGCCATGCTCGCGCGGATTCAGAATGATCTCTTCGACCTTGGCTCCGACCTGTGCGTTCCGGATCGGGGTACGAAATCCGGTTATGAGCCTCCGGTCACCGACACCCAGGTAAAGCGTTTGGAGGACGAGATCGACGCGCTCAATGCCGAGTTGCAGCCGCTGCGCTCATTCGTCCTGCCGGGCGGAACCGCTGGCGCCGCCGCCCTGCACGTGGCGCGCACCGTGTGCCGGCGGGCCGAGCGCCTGATCGTCGAGCTTGCGGCCGGCCCCGACGAGCCGGTCAACGCCGCCGCGATCCGATACATCAACCGGCTTTCCGACTTTCTGTTCGTCGCAAGCCGCTACGTCAACGACCGGGGAAAGAAGGACGTTTTGTGGGTTCCCGGTCAGAACCGTTAGGCACGTCGTTCGCGTTTTACGGCTGACAAGGGCCCTCCTCCGTGTTCGTACCGATCTACGACGATAACCCCTTGCGCACGATCCGTGCGCCCTTCATCACGATCTTTCTCATCGTCATAAGCACAGCGATCTATCTCTTCGAGATGTCGCGACAGGGCCAGCTTGCTGCGGCCAGCTTCGCGATCGTACCGTCGGAGCTGTTCCAGATGGGCATCTTCGGCGGGCCCGCCAACGGCATCGGAGACGCTCTGGCGGTGCCCGAGAGCTTCACGCTCGTCACCTACATGTTTCTGCACGGCGACCCGTTCCACCTTTTCGGAAACATGCTGTTTCTCTGGGTCTTCGGCGACAATGTCGAGGATGCGCTGGGACACCTGCGATTCCTCGTCTTTTATTTGGCCTGCGGAATTTTCGCGGGGCTTGTTCACGCGTTCGTCGTTGAAAACTGGATCACGACATCGAGCGGCGTGCCGCTGATCGGGGCCAGCGGCGCGGTTGCCGGCGTCATCACCGCCTATCTCATGCTCCACCCGCACGTGCGGGTCTGGGTGCTGGCATTTCGCTTTATTCCCCTGCGTATCAGCGCCATGTTCGCTCTCGGCGCCTGGATCTTGAGCCAATTCGTGATGCTGGCGCTGCCCAACATCGGGCCCGTGGCCTGGTGGGCGCATATCGGCGGCATCGTCGCCGGCGGGGTTCTCGTTCTCTTCATGCGCCGCCCGGGAGTAGCGTTGTTCGGGAGACGGCCGGAATCGGCCGTTTGAATGCCGGATTGCCGCTATCGCCGGCCTTTCAGGCGATTGACACGATAGTCGGACGCGCCTACCGTCCTTCGCAGTTGCGAACGGGGCCTTGCCCATTCCCGGGGCAAATTGCCTCAATGTGCGGCGGAGGACCGCAGCGCACAAAAGGAAGCTTGTACTATCGTGTCGCACCCTTGCGGCAGCCCTTGTCGCAATTATCGTTCTCGATCCACCGGAGTTGCTGCGCAATGAAGGTCCTCGTGCCCGTAAAGCGGGTCGTCGACTACAACGTCAAAATCCGAGTTAAGTCAGATGGTTCGGGCGTCGAGCTTGCAAATGTCAAGATGTCGATGAACCCGTTCGACGAAATCGCCGTCGAAGAGGCGATCCGCCTGAAGGAAAAGGGCACGGTGACGGAGATCGTTGCCGTCTCCATCGGCTCTGCGAAAGCGCAGGAAACCATCCGTACCGCGCTCGCGATGGGCGCTGACAGAGGCATCCTGGTAGATACGGGTGACGAGGCGGTCGAGCCACTGGCCGTCGCCAAGCTGCTCAAGGGTATCGTCGCAGCCGAGAAGCCCGGCCTCGTGATCCTCGGCAAGCAGGCCATCGACGACGACTGCAATCAAACCGGACAAATGCTGGCAGCTCTGCTCGGCTGGTCGCAGGGCACGTTCGCCTCCAAGATCACTATCGAGGGGGAGAGCGCCCACGTCACGCGCGAGGTCGACGGCGGCCTCGAGACCGTGAAGCTCAGGCTGCCTGCAATCATCACGACGGATCTTCGCCTCAACGAGCCGCGTTACGCTTCGCTGCCGAACATCATGAAGGCCAAGAAAAAGCCGCTCGACACGAAGAAGCCTGCCGATTTCGGTGTCGACGTCACGCCGCGGCTCAAGATTTTGAAGACGACGGAGCCGCCCGGACGCAAGGCTGGCGTCAAGGTCGCCAATGCGGCCGACCTCGTGGCCAAGCTCAAGAATGAGGTGGGGGTTATTTGATGGCCGTTCTACTGCTCGCCTATCACGACAACAAGACGCTCGGCGATGCGACCGCAAAGGTCATGACTGCGGCGAAGGCGCTCGGCGGCGACGTGCATGTGCTGGTTGCCGGATCGGACTGCCGGCCCGTCGCGGAGGCTGCCTCCAAGCTCGAAGGCGCCGCCAAAGTGCTGCTCGCCGACGCACCACAGTTTGGTCACGCCCTGGCGGAGGAGCTTGCCGCGCTGATCGTGCCTCTCATGGCCAACTATGACGCGCTGATCGCCCCGGCCACCGCATCGGGCAAGAACGTGTTGCCACGCGTCGCGGCCTTGCTCGACGTGATGCAGATCTCCGATGTCACCAAGGTGATCGCCGCCGACACGTTCGAGCGTCCCATCTATGCTGGGAATGCAATCCAGACCGTACAATCGGCCGAGGCCAAGAAGATCATCACGGCGCGCGCGACCTCGTTCGCCGCAGTCGGCCAAGGAGGGTCCGCTCCGATCGAGACCGTGACGCCGCCGGCCCCCACGGCGCTTTCCACCTTCGAGAAGGCCGAGCTGTCGAAGTCCGATCGCCCGGAGCTCACCTCCGCCAAGATCGTCATCTCGGGCGGCCGCGGCATGCAGTCGGGCGAGAACTTCAAGAAGTACATCGAGCCGGTGGCGGATCGTCTGGGTGCGGCGATGGGCGCGAGCCGCGCCGCCGTCGACGCCGGCTTCGTCCCGAACGACTTCCAGGTCGGCCAGACCGGCAAGGTGGTCGCCCCCGAGCTCTATATCGCCGTCGGCATTTCCGGCGCCATCCAGCATCTGGCTGGCATGAAGGACTCCAAGGTCATCGTTGCCATCAACAAGGATGCCGAGGCGCCGATCTTCCAGGTCGCCGACTACGGCCTTGTGGGTGACCTGTTCCAGGTGCTGCCCGAGCTCGAGGCCGAGCTCGCGAAGGCAGGTCACTAACACTCGCGCAGAGGAGCGGCCGTCATGGATGTGGCGGTGAAATCGAAGAACTCGAAATCGGCGCAGTCATCGCCCGTCCGCAAGGTTGGCATCATCGGTGCCGGCCAGATGGGCAACGGCATCGCGCACGTGGTGTCGCTGGCTGGCTATGACGTCGCCCTCAACGACCTCAAGAAGGAGGCCGTCGACAAGGCACTGGCGACGATCCAGAAGAATATGGCAAGGCAAGCCGCGCGCGGTGTGATCAAGGATGCCGATATGCAGGCCGCCTTGAAGCGCATCAGCTTCGCGCCGTCCTTCGAGACGCTGGCAGATTGCGATCTCGTGATCGAGGCCGCCACCGAGGAGGAGGCGGTCAAGCGCAAGATCTTCGTCGAGCTGTGTCCGAAGCTGAAAAAGGGCGCCATGGTGGCGTCCAACACCTCATCGATCTCGATCACGCGGCTGGCCTCGACCACCGACCGGCCAGAACGCTTCATCGGCATGCACTTCATGAACCCGGTGCCGCTGATGCAGCTCGTCGAGCTCATCCGCGGGATCGCGACCGAGGACGAGACCTTCGGCCGCGCCCGCGAGTTCGTCGAAAGCCTCGGCAAGACGATTGCCGTGTCCGAGGACTTCCCGGCCTTCATCGTCAACCGCATCCTGCTGCCGATGATCAACGAGGCCGTCTATACGCTGTATGAAGGCGTGGGCACCGTCGAGGCCATCGACAAGGCCATGAAGCTCGGCGCCAACCATCCGATGGGACCGCTCGAGCTCGCCGATTTCATCGGCCTCGACACCTGCCTGTCGGTGATGCAGGTGCTTTATGAGGGCCTGGCGGACTCCAAGTACCGGCCCTGCCCGCTGCTCGTGAAGTACGTCGAGGCCGGATGGCTCGGTCGCAAGACGCAGCGCGGCTTCTACGATTACCGCGGTGAGAAGCCGGTCCCGACGCGCTGAGGACAGCCGCCGCCGGAACCAAGGCGCCCGGCCCGTGCGTCAGAACTTGGGAAGCGTCTCACGCCATGCTGGCAGCTCGGAAAGCTTTCCAAGCCAGCGCCTGATGTTGCCATAGCCCTCCAGCGGCATTTGCGCCTGCTGCGCGTAGATCAGGGGCGCGGCCACCGAGAAATCCGCCAGCGTCAGCGTATCGTTCACGAGATACGGGTGGTCAGCAAGCCGCTGATCGAGCACCGGCGCCTCGCGGTGAAACGCCTCCGCCGCCTTGGCCAAGACGGCTTCATCGGGTTGGCCGACCTTCAAGACGAGCGGCTTCACCAGCCGCTCGACGATCATCGGCGCGACACCCGCTTGCCAATGTGCAAGTTGCCAGCTTTGCCAACGCGAGATGTCCGCGCGCGATTTTGCATCGTCGGGCCATAGCGGCGTCTTCGTCTTGCTCCCGAGATACTGCAAAATCGCATTCGACTCCCACAGTTTCAGATCACCGTCCACGAGCACCGGCGTGCGCCCGGTCGGATTGATGGCGAGGAACGCGTCCGTTCTCTGCTGCCCCTTGGTCAGGTCGATGATCTCGAGATCGAGCGGCACGCCCATGTGCTTGGCAGCCGCGAGGACCTTGAAAGTGTTGGGTGACGGGGGAAAGCAATGCAACTTCATGCTCGGCTCCTGTCTGCTGCTGCGGATGCGATGCCTGAGCTCGCTGGAAACCCAGTCTACCACGTGCGTGCGTCGGCGTTGCGAATGTAAGGCGCTCCAGTCCTAGAGCGCGTCTGTTGCCAGATGACGCGCCAGCCGCTCCATCGTTCCGGTCCAGCCCCGCTCGTGACCGTCGCGTGCGCGCTGATCGAAGAACTGCTCGTGGTGCAGCGTGAGCAGCGTCTCGTTCTCCTCCTCCCGCAGCGAGACCGTCACGAGCGACTGGCGATCCGGCGTGGAATGCCAGGCCCAGGTGAACACCAGCCTGCGATCGGGCACGACCTCGCGGTAGGTGCCCGCGACCTCGTGGTACTCGCCGTCATTCGTCCTGAAGCTTATGCGGAAGCTGCCGCCGACGCGCACGTCCAACTCGGCCCGCACTGAATCGACCACCGTCTCCACGGGCCCGAACCAGCGCACCAGCTTTTCCGGCTGCGTCCACGCTTGGAAAACTTGTTCCACCGGCGCCTTGAAGCGGCGCTTGATGGTGAGGCTGGGCTTTGTGGCTTGGGCCATGCGTCCTCCTCCACGAATCTCGCAAGCGCATCGTGCAGTCTTGACGTGCTCCCGGCGCGTCGGCCCTCGCACGACGGCTTCATCGGCCGTGCATAGTGCGTCCTGCCACCTTCTCCTGCAGCTAGCGGCTATCGGCCATCGGAGAACGCACTGAACACCATGTCCGGCGAGGACGTGTTGTGGCGCGACGGCGCGATGCGGCCGAGCCAAACGTCAGTCGCGGTGGCGCGCTTGAAGCTCATGACGTTGTCCTCGCGCCAGCCTTTGGCATCCTTCTCGCGCACGCCGATGCGCGCCACATCATTGTTGAAGTCCGTGACGAACATCGAGCGAAACGCCGCGAATGGTTCGCCCGTGATTGCCCGGTCGAAGCTTACATCGAGCACGTGCCGGTTCTGGTCCACCTTCGCCAGCTTGAGGGTCGCGGAGCCGCCACGCTCGAACTGCAGCATGAAGCTGCGCGACTTCGGGTCGAAGGCCGCCTCCTTGATGCGCACGATCGGCCGCTGATCGATCTCCACCGGCCCGACCAGGAACGACGAGCCGAATGCGGTGGGCGCCATGCCCTGCGGCGCCAGCGGCCGCAGCCGCCAGTAGCCATCCTGAGGATAGAAGACCAACACTTCTTCGCCGCCCATCGGCCGGATCATCCACACCTGCAGCAGGTGCAATCCCTTCTCCACGCGATCGCCGATGCGCACCGTTGCCGTCGCCGGCCGCCAGAACGTGGGGAACGTCAGGCCCACCACCCACATCTCGATGTCTTCGTAGAGTGTCTTTCTCTGCGGTGGGGCGGAGGTGGCCGGGTTTCGCGGTATATCACTGCATGCCGTCCAGTCGGCTTCGTAGCTGTCGCGCTGCAGCGTGCCAATGTAAGTCGGATGCGTGGCCTCGATGCGGAAGCGGCGCACGCCGGGCGCCTGCAGGTTGATCGTGACGTTGTCCTTCTCGGCACACAGCACCGGCTCGCTGGCGTTGCTGACCTCGACGGCGAGGCCATCGAGCGAAGCTGCTCGCACGGGCGACATCCCGCCAATGCCAGCCAGCATCGCCAGGGACATTGCAAGGATGCCGAGCACTGTGGAGCCGCGGGCCGGCCGCAAGCAGAGCGCCAAGCCACGAACTGGCTGAACTCCCCTTCCCCTGCGCCGGGAAGGATCGGAGGTTGACAGACGATGCAAGCGTGATCTCTGAATCATTCTACGGTGCTGCGATCAACCGTCGCACTGCGCCCTTGTCTTCACTCACCCCTAGCGGCTCTTTATGCAGGAAGGGAAACTTTCCCAGGAAATCGCTAACGCTGCAGCATGCAGTAAACGTCGCCCGAATTCGCCTCATGCGGCAACCCCTCAATGTGCTGCTGCATCTGAGATGCCGTCAGCCAGCGCTCGAAGGAGAGCCGCTGGCCCTCGCCCAGCGCCACATCGAACCGATAGTCGCCAAGCTGCATGAGGCGATCGAGGCAGCGCACTGCCACATCGCGCTGGATTGTCGTGAACTCGAAGGAGAGCATTGGCAGCGGCCGCGAAAGCCCCGCCAGCACATCGGCCTCGAACCCTTCGACGTCAATCTTGGCGAACGCCGGCACGCCGTGCGCGGCCACGAGCGCATCGAGCGTGGTCACCGGCACATCGATCGCCGCATCCCACACCTGCCCTTCCCAGCCGCCCGCGCCATCCGCTGCGCGCACGAACTCGGCCGACGCCGTCGTCACGGTTGGATTGCGCGAGTTGATATGCAGCGTCAGGCTGCCGCGCTGGCGTCCGCACGCGGCCTCGATGAGCACAACCGCGGCATCGTCACCGTAGATCGCGCGAATGGCACGCGCGCACAGCGGCTGCGGCTCCAGCGCCACGACCCGCGCGCCGAGGCGGCGGAAGCTGCCGATGCGGTCGCCCACGTGGCTGCCGATGTCGAACGCCAGGTCACCCGGCTTCACGAAGCGGGCGTAGAGCGCATCCATCGCCGCATCGCGCGCCGGATCGCCGTAGTAAACCTCCATCGATCGGCGCAGCGAGGCGAAAGCCGGGTCGGCACGAAGCGCGGAGAGGACGGATGCAATCATGGAATGGTGCTCATCGTTGGAGACCATTACCACTTATTGCCGTTTCCTATCACGGCTCCGATCTCCGCGGGGGGCGCAAAGTCCTCCGGAATGCCGCACAACCCGAGCTTCTTGAACACCAGCCCGAGCCGCGGCGACGCCGTCACCACAGCGAACGGAATGGCGAGCAGGTAGCCCGCGGTCAGCGGCAGACTCCACCAGAACACCGCCGGCGCGATCAGCAGCAACGACCCGCAGACAACCACACCGAACAGCGTCTGCGGCCACAGGTTCTCTGACGCCGTGCGCCACGAGATGCCGTAGGCGTCGCGCGACTGCCCGCCCCACACCACCGACCTCCCGAACGCCAGGCCAATCATGAAGATCGTTGTGCGGATGGTCGACACCGCGCCCTGCAGAAAGGAGAACACCAGCTCGATCACCGCGCTCGCCGCGAAGCGCACGAGCCCGCCATAGCGCGCCATACCGCCCCGGGTCAGGACCACGTCGATGAGACCTGCGATCTTCGGCATCAGATACATGGCGAAGAACACTACGTAGAGCCCGATCGCCAGCCCGCCCGGGAAATTCTGGGCCTCTCTCGCTTCCCAAGCCGCGGCAGGCAGCAGCGCGATCATCAGCGTCCACGCCGGGATGCCGACGAACATCAGGATGGCCCACACGAGCTGAAACCGGCTCATGGGATAGAGCCCGGGCGTATCGAGCAGCTTGATGTACTGCATGTTGCCCTGACACCAGCGCACGTCGCGCTTGGCGAAATCGAGCATCGTCGGCGGGTTCTCCTCCCAACTGTCGTTCTCGACGGGGAGCACACGCACCTCGTAGCCCGCGCGCCGCATCAAGGTTGCCTCGACCTGGTCGTGCGAGAGCACGTGTCCGCCGAGCGGCGGCTTGCCCCGCAGCATCGGCAGCTCGCACTGCTCGAGGAACGGCTTGATGCGCACGAGGGCATTGTGGCCCCAGAACGGCCCGCAGTCGCCGACCCACCAGGCCTGCCCCATGGTGTAGGAGCGCATGCCGTGGCGCATGCCGAACTGGAAGATGCGGGCGAACGCCGATCCCGACGGCATGCCGACAACGAGGCTCTGCAGGATGCCGATCTTCGGATGCGCCTGCATCATGCGGACCATGCGCACGATCGCCTTCCCGGACATCAGGCTGTCGGCATCGAGCGGCAGCATGAGCTCGTAGTCCTGCCCCCAGCGCTCGCAGAAGTCGCGCACATTGCCGGCCTTGTAGCCTTTGTTGTCCGTGCGGCGCCGGTAGGTTATGCGGTCGCGATCACCGTCGACCGCCTGCCAGGCCGCCACCGCGGCTTCCTCCGCCGCTGCGACCGCCGGATCGTTGGTGTCGGACAGGACGAAGTAGCTGAACGCCCCCCCTTCGCCCGTGGCATCCACACTCATCTTGACTGTCCGAAACCGCGCGATGGCGCGCTCCGGGTCCTCGTTGCGCAGCGTCATGAAGATCGCTGTCCTGATGCGCAGCGGCGCCGGGTCATCGCCCGCCGTGGCATAGGGCGCGACCTCGGCCATGGGGTCCTTGTGGAAGTGCAGCAGCCACAGGCCGATCAGCGCGTTCCAGAAGCCCAGCACGGTCCACGGAGTGCCGGCGGCAAAGCCTACGAGCAGCACGAGATCGACCAGGGTCCAGCCGCCCGTGCCTAGGATGCTGGTCGCCACGGCCATCATCGCAAGCCAGGTCACGACGTTGACCACGATGACGATGCGGCGCCGGCGCTTGAGTTCCCCGTTTGCCTGGAGGCCGCTGGGTGTCGTAAGCCTCATGGCGCTCGGGCCCAGCCCCGAACGCGAGGTCGTCTCTAAGGTTTCGCTCATGCAGATACCGTTTGCAGCCTCAAAGCGCGGCATGCGCAAATGACGAAACCCGGCGTGAAGGCGGGGAATATGGCGACCCGGCGCGCAACCGGCAAGTTCCGAATTGCGCGTGCCGTCTGGTATGCCAAAAAGGGCGTGGTCGAGCTGAGGGCAGCGCCGCTCAAGCTGCCGGGCCCCGGCGAAGCCTTGGTCCGGACCCTCTTCAGCGGCATCAGCCGGGGTACGGAACGCCTCGTCTTCAATGGAGCCGTCGCCTCGAGTGAGTGGGAGCGCATGCGAGCCCCCCTGCAGGAGGGCGCGTTTCCATTCCCAGTGAAATACGGCTATTGCGCGACCGGAGTTGTAGAGGACGGCCCCAAGGACCTGCTCGGCCGCACCGTCTTCTGCCTGCATCCACACCAGGACTATTTCATTGCCCCGGCCGACATGCTGGTGCCGGTGCCCGACGGCGTGACACCGCGCCGCGCCACGCTTGCCGCCAACATGGAGACGGCCCTCAACGCGCTCTGGGATTCAGCCGTCGGGCCGGCCGACCGCATCGTGGTTATCGGCGGAGGCATCGTCGGTTTGCTCGTGGCGCATCTGGCCGCACGCCTTCCCGGCAGCCAGGTGACGCTGGTCGATGTGGAGCCGAGCCGAGCCGGGCTAGTCACGCGCCTCGGCGCTCGTTTCGCGGCTCCCAATGGCGCCCCGCACGACGCCGACGTTGTTTTTCACACGAGCGCCACTGCCTCGGGACTTGATGCCGCAATCGCCTGCGCCGGCATGGAGGCGACTGTCGTGGAAATGAGCTGGTACGGCGACCGTCCCGTCACCATCAATCTTGGCGGCGCCTTCCACAGCCGTCGCCTGAAGCTCGTCTCCTCGCAAGTCGGACAGGTCTCGCCAGGCCATCGTCCCCGCTGGAGCTACCGCCGCCGCCTCGAAGCCGCCATGGCCTTGCTGCAAGAGCCCGCGCTCGATTCGCTGGTCGCCGAGGAGATCTCATTCGAGGACGCTGCCGTCGCCCTGCCGAAGGTGCTCGGCCCCGACACCAGC
>JBLNBZ010000081.1:0-32613 GCA_050260355.1 Bacteroidota bacterium
AGGCTGGTGACGACGGTCTGGCACGAGGTCGAGTGGCCGGCGCCCTCCTCGACGTAGTAGCTGGGCCAACCCGCGCCTGATACGGGATGTCCGCTGGTGCCGAACACGTGGAACGCGACCGGCAGATTGTAGCGTGCGGCCGCTTCATAGATCGGCCAGTAGCGGCGATTGCCGAGCGGCTCCGACGAGCGGGTCAGCACGAACACCTGCGCGAAGCCCGGATCGGCGCCACAACGCTCGATCTCGCGCGCAGACGCCGCGCCGTCCTCATACGGCACGACGATGCCGGCCTTGAGCCGCTTCTCCTTGCGCGTGAAGGCCTCGAGCTGCCACTCATTCACCGCGCGGCACATGGCGGCGCTGAACTCCAGGTTCATCTCGCCCTGGCCTGTCGGACCGAGCGGTCCCAGGATGCCGTACTCGACGCTGCAGGCATCCAGATACTGGCTCTGCATCAAGGAGAGGCTCGAGCCCGGCCTGCCACCCTCCTCGGGCCAAGCGTCGCGGCGGCAGGCAAGCGGCGCCGACTTCGGATAGGGCTCGCCGTAGACGCTGCCATTCTTGCGGCGGCTGCCGTAGGTCTGCCAGTAGTCCCACCAGCGCTGGCTGAGGAACAGCTTCAGGTCCTGCGGCGACCGCCACGCCGGGTGCACATCGCCATCGATCACGGCGAGCCGATTGGGCCGGGTGATGCGGTCGCTTGCGTCGTCGGCGGTCGCGAGCTCCGGTGCAACGGGGGCGTCAAGTTGCATGGGCGTCTCCTAGTCGCGGATAGGCGGCGCGAGGATTGTCGATCAGGATCTTCCTCCTCAGCGACGCATCGATGCCGGGCGGCAGCATAGCATCTCCGTCGAACTGCCAATGCGGAAAATCGCTGGCGAACAGCAGCATCTCGTCCGACTGGAGCTGATCCATGATCTTGCCGACCTCCGAGCCGCTGGGGGGCGCGTCAAATGGCTGAATCGTCAGGCGGATGTGGTCGCGCACGAACTCGTTCGGCGAGCGGTCGACCCACGGCACCTCATTGCGCACGCCGCGCCAGAACTTGTTGAGACGCCACAGATAGGGGCCGATCCAGGTCACACCCGATTCGATCAGCACAACCTTCAACTTGGGAAACTTCACGAACACGCCCTCGGAGATCAGGCTGCCGAGCTGGGTGTGGAAGCCGAGCGACTGGGCGGCGTAGTCCTCGACATAGTAGCTGGGCCAGCCCGAGCCGGTGGTGGCGTGATAGTAGGTGGAGCCGGCGTGAATGCCGATGCTGAGCCCGTGCCGCTCGGCGGCGGCGTAGATCGGCCAGAACTGGCGCTTGCCCAACGGATGCTCGCCCATGGCCAGCAGCAGCACCTGCACGAAGCGCTTGTCGGGCGCGCAGCGCTCGATCTCCTCCACCGCCAGCTCGGGGTTCTGCGAGGGCACCACGATGGAGGCCCTGAGCCTCGCATCCTTGTCGAGCCATTCGGCCGCGATCCACTTGTTGATGGCCCCGGCAAACGCCGCGGCCATGTACTCGTCGCGGATCATCTGCACGCCGTAGAGGCAGTTGCAGATGGCATGCGCGAAGCCGTGGCGATCGAGGATGGCCTTGCCCATGCGCTCCACGTGCTCGTCAGCCCGGACCTTGCCCTCGCGCCAGTCCGGGCGAATGGTCAGCGGCGCATTGGCGGGGTAGGCGATCGTCTCGAAGCCCTCGATGCCACGCAGCTCCACCGTGTCGCGCCAGTAGTCGTCCATGTGCGCCTGCAGCGCGCGCATGTTGGGCACGCGCGGATGCACGTCGCAGTCGATGGCTCCCGCCCATTCCATGCTCAAGCGGATCTCCAGATCGTTAACCGTCTCTCGGACGCCATGATGTTTTCAAGCGGCCGCATTCTCTCACGCCTCTACGCCGAGGGCTATCCCCGGGGGGTGACGCATCGGGTATATAGCCGTTCCTCGACTTGTGGCCCGCGCAGCAGCGCATCTCAATCTTTTGGTCGGGGGAAAGGAGAATGGAAGCACACGGGGACCAGCGCGCAGCGATGTCTCGATCAGAGGACACCAAGTTGACAGGCCCGCCCTGCTCGCCCATCCTGATCTTGCTGCTGTAGGGCGCATCGGCACGCGCCGAAGGGGCAATGCCCACCTACGAGACGCAATCGTCAACCGTAGTGCGCCCATGCCCAGTCTCGAAAACCTGAAGAAGCAGGCCAAGCTCGTGCTGCGCTGGCATCGTCAGCGCTATTATCCCGTTGCCGCGCAGATCCGAGCGATCCTGCCACGCTTCCGGCACTCGAGCGACGCCGAGATCCTCGCCGCAAGCTTCAAGCTCAGCGACGCTCAGGAGCTGGTCGCGAGAGAGCAGGGCTTCGAGAGCTGGCAGGCGCTCAAAACAGGATATGCAGCCATGCCTGATCGAGCAGAGCCGACGCCATCCAAAGCCGTCATCACCGCGACAGCAGCAGAACTGTTCGTCTCCGACATCAAAGCATCGTGCGATTTCTTCACGCAAAAGCTCGGCTTCTCCATCGTCTTCGTCTACGGCGAGCCGCCGTTCTATGCGCAAGTGAAAAGGGACAGAGGCCTGCTCAACCTCAAGCACATGGATGCGCCCGTCATCGACCCCGAGCTTCGGGATCGCGAGAGCCTGTTGTCGGCCGACATGGGCGTCGATACCGCGGACGAGATCAAGCAGCTCTATCTCGAGTTTCAAGCCGCAGGCGTGACGTTCTTCCAGACGCTCAGGAAGGAGCCGTGGGGCGCCAAGACCTTCATCGTCAAGGACCTCGACGGCAACCTGCTGCTGTTCGCAGGCCCTGCCGACTAGGGCATTGCCGATCTAAGCGACCCAACGCCGGCGCCTCTTCTCCCGCGAGGGAGAGGGCTTCGCACCCTGGACTTGCCATGACTAGACACGAGGGCTTCGATCCATGCGGTGAGAAATCGTAGAGCGGCCCGAGCACGTCCTTCGAGCCCGAATAGTGTCAGGGATGTTGCCGGTCCAAAGTGTCAGGAATGTCCCCGGTCGTTCGCGCCGCGCGGGAGCATCGCCCTTATTGCCCTCGAGCTATCCCGCAATGCCGGGGCCTCTTGCTGCGCGGGGGGCATCGGCTCGTGCCAGGTTCGCACCGTCGCGCTGCGTGCTCGCAAGTCACGGCGAGCATCCCTCCCCGCGCAGGGGAGCCGGGTTCGTGCCAATCGCGAATGCCCAGGCTAGCGGCCGGCCAGCTCGCGGCGCACGATGGCAGCACCGGCGCACATGGCCGCGAGCTTGCCGTAGGCCACCGCGCGGGGCAGGTACTTCATGCCGCAATCGGGCGCGATGATCAGGCGCTCGGCCGGCACGTGCGCGAGTGCTGCACGAATGCGCTCGGCCACCTGCTCGGCCGTCTCGATCGCCTCGGTGCCGAGGTCCAGCACGCCCACCATGATCTGCTTGCTGGGCAGCGACTTCAGCACCGCAAGGTCGAGCCTCGGCTGAGCCGCCTCGATGGAGATCTGCTGGACGGCGCAACCCTCCAGCTCCGACAGGAACGAGTAGCCGGCGGGCTTGTCCTTCACCACGTAGGCATAGCCGAAGCACATGTGCAGCGCAGTCGGCCCCGGAATACCATCGAGCGCCGCGTTGATGGCCTCGAGCCCGAACTTGCGTCCATCCTCGGGACGGGCCTGCAGATACGGCTCGTCGAGCTGCACCACGTCGACGCCGGCCGACTTCAGCTCGCGCAGCTCGCGATTGACGGCCTGCGCATAGGCCAGCGCCAGCGCTTCGATATCGCCGTAATGGTCGTCTTGCGCCAGAACCGACAGCGTGAACGGCCCCGGCACGGTCACCTTGATCGGCTTCGTCGTGATGCTGCGCAGATAGGATGCCGCGGGCACGAGCGGGCTTTGCCGCCACTCGATCGGGCCTGTCACGCGCGGCACCACCGACGTCTTGCCGCGCCGATTGAGTGCCGTGCCCGGATTGTCGAGATCGATGCCGGCAAGCCCGGTTGCGAACAGGTTGAAATAGCTCTCGCGCCCCACCTCACCATCCGTGACGATGTCGACGCCCGCCCGCTCCATGTCGCCGACGGCAAGGCGCGCGGCGTCACGCTGGCCTTCCTCGCGCAGCGGCCCGGCGAGCCGCCACACCTTGTTCATGCGCACGCGCGGCGGCTGCTCGCCGAGCAGAATCTGCTTGTCGACAAGCCAGTCCGGCTGCGGATAGCTGCCGACCAATGTGGTGGGAAGAAGCTGCGTCATATGCCGGCTCCTGCAAGCGTGCGCAGTGCGCATATACGGTAGACAGGGGACAGCCGACGTCAAAAGGAAAACATGGGGGCCACCCTTAACCTCGTTCCCAGGCCTCAATCGCGAACGTAGCCCGCGGCTTGGTGAGCGCTGGGGTTCCCCGCTATTATTCGCCGGGGAGTGCAGGAGGGACGTGTCGTGGCATCACCGAAACTACTTCTCTGGTCGCTTACGGTGTTCGTGGCCGTAATAACGGCCAGCACGTCTGCCGCCGGCCAGCCCAGCCCATTCCAACTTGCCTCGCAGCAGTTCAGCCAGCTGAATATGGCGGCGAGATACGAATTGCAGATGCTCCTGATCGCCGCTGGCTATTCAACCTCCGTCAGCACGGACGATTACAACACCAGAATTTTCCAGGCGGTCTGGGACTTCCAGGGAGAGAATGCATTCCCACAGACCGGCAGTTTGGACCGCACGCAGTTGGATAAGCTCCAAGCGCTTGCTGCTCCGGTGTTGAGAATGTGGGCTTTGAAGCCCGTACGCCATCCGATGGCGGGATTGACCCTTTGGGTGCCGTCAGGGCTGGGCTTGGCTGAGCAAAAAACATCGAACGGATTTGAGTACAGCCTGCCCGACAACGCCCTCCGCATTACGTTTGATCACTACACCGTCTTCGACATCAAGCGCAGCTATGAGGGAGCTATCAGGTCCTTCGCGGCCCGAAGCATGGCTCTCAGATACCAAGTGCTCAGACCCGACTTCTTCGTGATCGCCGCCGAGACCCCGAGCACCAATGTGTACATGCGCTTTCACAGGTCCGGGACCAGCGGCACAGGCTTTGAGCTCACTTGGCGCACCGGAGAGACGTTCTTTCCGGTCCGCTTGACAACCATCATGTCCGATCTCTTTCGGTCGGCGGCAGCAGGATTGTACCGGACGCCCCCTCAACTGCTGGACGCCCGCACTTCATCTGCCGACGCCGCCTCCCCAAAGGCTCCGAGCAACTCCACAGCCCCCAGATCAAAGGACGACGGCGCTGCTGGCGGCACGGGCACTGGCTTCTTCGTCTCCAACACTGGCCACATCCTGACAAACGCCCACGTTGTCGAGCGATGCTCGAAGATAGAGGTGAAGAGAACAGGCGACGTTCACACCACGGCAGATGTTGTGGCCCGTGATGAGATCAACGATTTGGCTCTGCTCAAGACGAGCCTGCAGGGCCAAGCTCCGCCGCCGTTCCGCGCTGGAGTCAAGGTCGGGGAGACAGTCGCCACGTATGGTTTCCCTCTGTCCGGGCTTCTCGCCACCACCGGCAACTTCACGATAGGCAACATTTCAGCCACCGCTGGTCTGCTGGACGACACTCGAATGCTGCAAGTCTCGTCGCCTGTTCAACCCGGCAATAGCGGAGGCCCACTACTCGATGAGGCGGGTAACGTTGTCGGGGTGGTTGTCGGCAAGCTCAACGCGATTGCTCTGGCGTCTGTAACAAAGGACGTTGCTCAGAATGTGAATTTCGCCATTAAGGCATCTATCGCCATCAATTTTCTCGAGGCAAATGGCATGTCGCCCGAGACCAACGTGAAAACATCCCCCCTTCCTTCCGCTGATCTCGCTCATCTAGCGAGAAGCTTTACGGTGGCTATCGAGTGTTTGCCTCAGGCCCAGGCGCTTCAATGATCTTGTGGGAAAGACGCTCGGAGTCGAGGAATGTCCCGACCTGAACCCGCGATCTCCTCCTCAGCCGTCACCAACTTTTGCGGTACACTACGCGCTGAGGCGGCGGCGAGGCTGCAGCTCGATCCGCTACGCTGCCCGCTTCCAGCCGATCCAGTCGGCCATCGCGGGCCCCATGATCAGTGCCTTGTCCGCCTCGGGAAGCCACGGCTGATGCTCGGTGAAGGCGGTCACGCATTCCCGCCACGTGCAGGGCATGCGCGTGATATCGGTGCCCCAGAACATGCGGCGTGGCCCGAACGCGTCGTAGATCGCGCGATAGCGCTTCTGCAGGCTCTTGAAGGGGTAGCCGTCGGTCACGTACTGGGGCCCACCCGTCACCTTCACCGCGATGTTGGGATGCTTGGCGAGCGCCACCACCTGCGGCATGGTGACGAAGGCTGCGTCGTCCTTGTTGCCGCGCGCCACGCCGAAGTGGTCAACGATCAGCCGCAACCCCGGATGGCGCGCCGCGATCTCGCCGACCAGAGGCAGGAACTCGCCGGCGAGAAGCGCGATCGGTATCCCGAGGCGCTCGGCCGCCGGCCACAGCCAGTCCATGGTGCCGTCCGTCGGCCAGGACTTCATGTGCGGCTGCAGGAATGTGTAGCGCAGGCCAACCATGCCGGGCTGCTCCTTCCAGGTCTCGATCAGGCCGCGCTTCTGGGGCTCATCGAGCGGGATGCGCCCGAGGATGGCGAAGCGGTCCGGATAAAGGCGCGCGGCCTCGATGGCCTGCGCGTTGGAGTCGGGGTCCCAGCTCGGCGGATGCAGGATGGCACCGTGCACGCCGGCCGCGTCCATGTCGCGCAGCGCCTCGTCGAGGAGATAGGGCTTGGTGCGATGCGGCGGCACTACCGTGCCCTTGGTCCACAGATGGATCTGCGCGTCGATGATTTGCATGGGTGCCGCCCTCGTCTGGAGCTCGTGGGTCGGACCTAATGCGGTCCTGACCTGCCATGCAGGAAAGCGCATCGATCCGGCAGCGTCCAGCATCGGACGGCAAGATTTGTACGGCGCCGCATGAGCCGAAAGTCAGCCCGCAGACACCGCATCGGGCATGACGCATCGTACCCTTAGCCAACGGTCATGGGGACCACTTTGATTGGCATCAAGGGCGTCCTTCAGCCTCGCCGGTTGGGCGCGCGACGCCCGAGCAGGGTGCGGTTGGAACCCAGCACCTGACGCCCCTGATAGCCGGGACGTCACCGTCCCGCGGCGGACGCCGGCACGCTGGGTGAACGGCAGGCTGGCCAGCAAAGCAATCCGTTAATGTTGTGGATTGATCGCGATCACATGCCGATACCGCGCTGCCTGAGGCCACATTGATCTCGGTCATAGTCGGTACAGCCTTCGGAGAGTTCAATCCCGCGCGGTGTAGGACCTATGCCTCACCACGATGCGTCGCCTGTTCGGTCGAAAAAGCGCCGCACGCAAAAAAATCGCGAGGCCGGTTCGATTGCGGCATTGGCCTCCACTCGCGCGAGATCTTGATGCAGCTTGCAAAAGCCAGATTTGAAATCGGACGGAACAAGATCTGCGCTGCGAGGGAGACGGACATGGTCGCCACCAGCAACGGCCGGTCTACCGCTCAAATCGCATCCGCCACTACGCCGCGCGTCGCAGCGATGCTCCAAGCCACGGCCTCGCTGCTGTGGATTGCGCAGGCGGGCTTGTTGAGCATCTCCATCGGGAACATTGCCGCCGGAGGCGCCACTGACACGGTTCTTCTGAATGCGGCCGGCGTGCTGGCGATCGGCATCGCGAGATCCCTTCTGGATGCGCTCGGCAGCCGCATCGCCTTTCGCGAGGCGCGGGCATTCCTTTCCGGTCGCCGCACCTGCACCGTCGAGGCCCTTGCCTCCCGCTCGCCGCTCGACGTTGCTCGGCCAGCTTCCGGCCTGGCAGCAAGTGTGCTGACCGAGCAGGCCGAAGCCATCGTGCCCTATCTCGCTCGCTTCGGTCCCGCCCGGCTCCGCGCGATCCTCGTTCCGGTGGCGATCCTCGGCTGCGTGCTGGCCTACTCTTGGGCGGCCGCGCTCGCCCTTCTCATGGCCGCGCCGCTGATACCGATTTTCATGGCGCTGGTTGGATATCGCGCCAAGGCGGCGAGCGAGGCGCAGCTTGTCGAGCTGGGCGGCATGAACGCCTTTCTGCTCGATCGCCTGCGCGGGCTGGCAACGATACGCGCGCTGGAGGCTGTCGACGCGACAGCCCTGCGGCTCAAAGCCAATGCCGAAAGCCTCCGCATCCGCACCATGGCCGTGCTGAGGATCGCCTTCCTGTCCTCGGCAGTGCTCGAGCTCTTCGCCGCCCTCGGCGTTGCCATGGTGGCCGTCTATGTCGGCTTTCATCTGCTCGGGCGGTTTCCCTTCGGCGCTTGGGGCCACAAGCTTTCACTGAGCGAGGGCCTGTTCATCCTGCTGCTCGCTCCCGCCTTCTTCGAGCCGCTACGCGATCTATCCGCCGTGTGGCATGATCGCGCGGCGGGAGAAGCGGCATTCGATTCGCTCAATCGCCTGTCGGAAGCGGGCTTAGAGCTTCCTGGTGCGAGCTGCCAACCACAACAGTCTGCGCCGGCTGACCGTACGGCACCATCCCTTCGGATCGAGGGCCTCCGCTTCCGCTATGCGCCGCAGGCGGAACCGGTGTTCGAGAACTTCAACCTCGACGTTCGGCCGGGAGAACATGTGGCGCTCGTTGCGCCGAGCGGCGTGGGCAAGTCGACCCTGCTCGCCCTCCTGGCCGGCCTCGCACGTCCCGAAGGCGGACGCATCCTGATCGACGGAGAGACGCTATCGTCGGGAAACGCGGCAAGACTGCGCCGGCGGATGGCCTGGATCGGACAGCGTCCGCACATCTTTGCTGGAACGATTTCCGGCAACGTCACGCTTGGGCGGACGAATGTTGGTCCTCAATCGATCCATCGCGCGCTGCGCCTCGCAGGCTTGGAGGCGGTGGCCGGGAGGTGGGGTCCAACGCCCGTCGGTGAAAGCGGCGTTGGCCTTTCCGGCGGCGAGGCATCGCGGCTTGCGCTCGCCCGCGTCGCTGCCACACCGCAAGCCGGGCTGATCCTCGCCGACGAGCCAACCGCGCATCTCGACACCGCGACCGCCAAAGGCATAGCCGATACGCTGGTGGCGCTCGCGAGCGGCTGCACGCTGATCGTCGCGACGCACGATCCCATTCTTGCCGCGCGCATGGACCGCGTCGTGCATCTCGCTCCGACGCCGCTGGAGGATGCCGCATGATCCGGCTTGCACCACAGCTCCGGCCGATCACCGCACTTTTTCTTTCCGGCAACCGTGCTGCCATGCTTGCCGGCGCGCTCCTTTCGGTCGCGACATCGCTTTGCGGAATGGCGCTCCTGGGTCTTTCCGGCTGGTTTATTACCGCAACCGCCGTTGCCGGGCTGTCGGTCGCGAGCGCGCTCACCTTCGACGTGTTCGCTCCGTCGGCCGGCATCCGCTTCCTGGCGCTGGCGCGGACGACCGCCCGTTACGGTGAACGGCTGACGACCCACGACGCCACGCTGCGCGTGCTGGCGCAGATGCGCGAGCGCCTGTTCCGGGGCTGGGCACAAGCCGGTGCTGCAGGCAGCCTCATCAAGCGGCCGGCGCGTCTTCTTTTCCGCCTCACGCTCGACATCGATGCGCTCGACGCGTTCTATCTGCGCGTCCTCGTGCCGGTCGTCGGCGCGCTCTCCGTGGCGCTGGCGAGCGGCATTGCGCTGGCTCTGATGCATCCCCTGCTCGGGCTTGCCGTCACCGTCTTCCTTGTCGTTGCCGGTCTCGGCATCCCCACCGCTGCGGCGCTGGCGGCAGATCGGCCGGCGAGACGCCGCGCCCATGCGCTAGAGGTCATGCGCACGCGCACTATCGATCTGGTCACAGGGCAGACGGAGCTTGTGATGGCAGACCAATTGTCCGCACGACGGGCAAGCCTGGCTGCCGCGGACCGTTACCTTTCCGACAGCGACGACGCGCTGAACCGCATCGAAACGGCGGTCGGCATCGGCTTTGGCGTCGTCAGTGCCGTGCTGTTGTCCGCCACCCTCGTCGCGGTGACGTTCCTCGCCGACGCAGGTTCCATCGGCGCCCCCGCCGCCACGCTCGGTCTCCTACTCGCCCTTGCCGCGCTCGAGCCATTCGCCGCGCTGCGGCGCGGTGCCGTCGAGCTCGGCCGCGCGATGCTCGCTGCGCGCCGGATTGCTCCGCGCCTTGCTCAAACAGCCCCTGCGTTGGGCGGCGTCGCGCCGCCGCGCGGCCTCGCAGCTCGCCTCGATGGGATTACGGTCAGGCATGCCGGAGCTTTGACGCCCGCCTTGCGCGGGGTGACTCTTTCGGTCCGCCGCGGGGAGCGTATCGCGTTGATCGGCCCGAGCGGCGCCGGCAAGTCGACGCTGCTCGCCTTGCTCGCCGGCGACATCAGCGCGGAAGCCGGAACGGTCGAGCGATGCGCGGCCACGCTTCTCACGCAGCGCACGGAACTGTTTCAAGACTCCGTGCGCGACAACCTCCGCCTCGCCGATCCACAGGCATACGATGCCCGTCTTCTGGACGCGTTAGAGGCGGCGGGCTTGCGCCGCGATATCGAGACTCTCCCGGACGGGCTCGACACGCGGCTCGGCGAGGGCGGCCATGGCCTTTCGGGTGGACAAGCGCGCCGGCTCGCGCTCGCGCGCCTTTTCCTCCGCGATACGTCGCTCTGGCTCCTCGATGAGCCCACCGACGGACTCGACGGCGCAACGGCGCGCGATGTGCTTGCCCGCCTCGGCAAGGAGGCTGCGTGTCGCGCGATGGTTGTCGCGACGCATCTCAGGCGGGAGGCGGAAGGGGCAGACCGCCTCGTCATCCTGAACCAGGGAATCATCACCACCATCGTCGGCCGCGGCGAGTCCGGCTTCGATGCCGCGCTGGCCGCGTTGCGGCCCGACTGACGGAGCTGAACCACAACCCGGCGCCACCGATCTCCGTGGCGCCACAGCGACAGGAGGCCGGCCCGAACCGGACAAAGTCAAATGGCACTCGACATCGTAGATCTGTCACGGCTGCAGTTCGCGCTTACCGCGCTCTATCACTTCCTTTTCGTGCCGCTGACGCTCGGTCTCTCCGTGCTGCTGGCGATCATGGAGACAGTCTACGTCATGACCGGCCGACGCATCTGGCGCCAGATGACGAAATTCTGGGGCACGCTGTTCGGCATCAACTTCGTGCTCGGCGTGGCGACCGGCATCGTCATGGAATTCCAGTTCGGCATGAACTGGAGCTACTATAGTCACTATGTCGGCGACATCTTCGGCGCGCCGCTCGCCATCGAAGGGCTGATGGCCTTCTTCCTCGAGGCGACCTTCGTGGGCCTGTTCTTCTTCGGGTGGGATAAGCTCTCGAAAATCGGTCATCTCGTTGCCACCTGGGCCGTAGCCATCGGCTCGAATTTCTCCGCCCTCTGGATCCTGATTGCCAACGGCTGGATGCAGAATCCCGTCGGCTCGGCTTTCAATCCCGAGACAATGCGGATGGAGGTGACTGACTTCTATGAGGTCCTGTTCAATCCGGTCGCCCAGGCAAAGTTCGTGCATACGGTCTCGGCCGGCTATGTGACGGCCGCCGTCTTCGTGCTCGGTGTGGCCGCCTGGTATCTTTTGAACGGCCGCCACGTGGAGCTGGCGAAGCGCTCCATGACGGTGGCCGCCTCGTTCGGCCTGGCTTCGGCGCTGTCGGTCGTCGTGCTCGGCGACGAGAGCGGCTATCTTTCCACCGAGCACCAGAAGATGAAGCTCGCGGCCATGGAGGGCATGTGGGAGACCGAGCCGGCTCCTGCCGCCTTCACCCTGTTTGGCCTTCCCGATCAGGAAGCTCGCGAGACCCACTACGCGGTCCGTATCCCATGGGTGATGGGACTGATCGCCACCCGCTCGCTGACCACCGAGATTCCCGGCATCGAGGAATTGGTCGGCCATGCCGAGACCCGCATCCGCCGGGGCATTGCCGCCTTCGATGCACTCCAGCAGATTCGCTCGGCCGCTGGCGCGAGCGGCGTCGCGCCGGGGGTTCGCGACGCGTTCGAAGCTAACGGCCGCGATCTGGGTTATGCGCTCTTGCTGAAGCGCTACGTCAACGACCCGCGCCAGGCGACGGACGAGCAGATCCGGCGCGCGGCCCGGGATACCGTGCCGCATGTCCCCACGCTGTTCTGGTCCTTCCGCATCATGGTGGGATTGGGCTTCTTCTTCATTGCGTTGACCGCCCTGTTTTTCTATCTCGCGGCGCGGCGCAGGCTCGATCGCTATCCGCTCCTGCTGCGTGTGGCCGTCTTCTCCATACCGCTGCCTTGGCTTGCGGCAGAGCTCGGCTGGATCGTCGCCGAGTTCGGTCGCCAGCCCTGGATCATCGAGGGCGTGCTGCCGACGGCCGGCGCCGTCTCCAATCTCGGTGCGTCGACCGTGCTCCTCACCATCGTCGGCTTCGTGCTGATCTACACGGTCCTGTTCATCATCGAGATGGCACTGATGATCCGGGCGATCCGCCAGGGGCCGGAACCTGACGACGAGCCGGAAGCCGAGCTCGTCCCATCGTCTCTCGTCGCCGCGGAGTAGTGCTGTGATCCTGCATCAAATGATCGACTATGAAACGTTGCGCATCATCTGGTGGCTGCTGCTTGGCCTGCTCCTGATCGGCTTTGCCGTGATGGATGGCTTCGATCTTGGCACGGCCGCCCTCTTGCCTTTCGTCGCACGGACGGACGTGGAGCGACGCGTCGTCATCAATGCCGTTGGCCCGGTCTGGGAGGGCAACCAGGTCTGGCTGATCCTTGGCGGAGGTGCGATCTTTGCCGCATGGCCGCCGCTCTATGCGGTCTCGTTCTCGGGCTTCTACCTCGCCATGTTCGCGATCCTGTTCGCGCTCATTCTGCGCCCGGTAGGTTTCAAGTATCGCTCGCGGCGCGAGAGCGAGACTTGGCGCACCGCTTGGGACTGGGCCTTGTTCGTCGGTGGGCTCGTACCTGCGCTCATCCTCGGCGTGGCGGTCGGAAACGTGCTCCAAGGCGTTCCCTTCCGCCTCGAGTCGGATCTGCGCATCTTCTACGACGGCACGACGCTGTTCGAGCTCCTGAACCCGTTTGCCCTGTTTTGTGGTCTCCTTTCGGTCGCGATGCTGATCATGCATGGAGCGGCCTGGCTGGTCCTGAAGAGCCAAGGCCCCGTCGCGGAGCGCTCCCGGCTTTACGGGAGCATCGCCGCGATCGCCACGGTCGTATTGTTCGCGCTTGGCGGACTGTGGCTGTGGCTCGGTGTCGACGGCTATCGCATTACGAGCAACATCATCACCACCGGCCCATCGAACCCGCTCGGCAAGACCGTCGTTCGAGCCCCTGGCGTCTGGTTCAACAACTATGCGGTCCACGCCTGGATGATGATCGCACCAGCCTTGGGCTTCCTCGGCGCGCTCGGCAGCCTCGGCTTCATGCGCACCGGACGTGAAATGCTGGCGCTGCTTTTCTCATCCGTCTCGATCCTCGGCATCATCTCGACCGTCGGGCTGTCGATGTTCCCGTTCATCCTTCCATCCTCGATCGATCCCCGATCGAGTCTGACGGTGTGGGATGCGTCCTCGAGCCATCTAACGCTCTTCATCATGCTGCTCGTTACCGTCATATTCCTGCCGGTCGTCGTCGCCTATACGGCATGGGTCTACCGCGTCCTCTGGGGCAAGGTCGACGCCAAAGCGATCAGCGAAGGAAGCGGTCACGCCTACTGAACAGGAGAACCGCAATGTGGTATTTCGCTTGGCTTCTCGGCCTGCCGCTGGCCGCCGCCTTCGCCGTCCTCAACGCCATGTGGTATGAGTTGATGGACGACGCGGCGCAGAAGCGGACGCAGCCCGCCACACCCACTGGAGGCAGGCGCCCCACGCGATGAGCATCAGAAGACGCCACCGCAATGGTGGCGCCTTTTCATCCCGTCCTTCATCCCCGAAAGCCAATTCCTGCGGCAGCGCCGAAGGCCTTGACCGTTCTCGGTCCTTGCGCAGGCGCAACTGATTGTTGCTAAATGACGCTAGCCCTCTACCCGCCGCGCCGATGCTCGGCGGAAGCGAGGATGCCACGCCTGTGTGCGTGAGCGGTTGGCCAAAGTCCTGCCGGCTTTGCGCGCAGCCGGATCCCGAGCGATACTTGGTAGCCCTTCGATCCATTCACTTCTCCAACCTCCGATAAGAGGTCGAGAATGAAGCGACCATCGAAACCGAGGAGCTGGCAGTTTAGGGCAATCGTGTTCGCGGTCCTGCCGTGTGCCCTTGGATTGGGCGCCGCACAGTATGCGCGTTGGGCCGATGCCGTCTGGTTGACCGACGCGGGCTGGTTCTGGCCTTACACGCTCTCCGCGATCTCGGCTGCCATCCTGATCAAGCTGGTGTTTTCGCCCTTCGATGACGCAACGAGCGCCGTTGCTGCATGGCTGACGCTTTTAGTTACATGGTTCTACGCGCCTATGTGGGCGACCGCCGTCGAGGTGCCTTACGCTGCGGCAGTGATCAGCCGCGAAGGCCGCGTCGTTCTCGTTCGCGATGCGACGCGCAACCCGGAGCACAAGGTCTGGTTCCTGACCGACCGCGCAGGCACCAGGATCGTGCACAATGTTGCGGGCAAGCTGTCAGCGAGTGGGCTCGAGCTCGAATACAGGTACGCGGCGCCCTACATTGCCACCCGCCCGAACGGCGAGGATCTTTCGGCTACGCTCGCAGGCGCTGCTGCCCCGATTCTGCGCAACGAGGCAAACGGCACGCGCACCTCCAAGATCGCGCTCATCCAGAGCCGCACTGCGCAGGAGGGGCTGGTTGCCAGAATCTGTCGTGCAGCCGTGGGCGACGGGGTCGCATGTCCCATCCGGATGGGCTTGTCGCCCGAGAAGGACGCGACTGTGCCCGGCGCCGCCTGGAGCACACAGTACAGCGAGAGCGAGGCGATCGGGGAAAAACACCTGTCGTCGCTGGTGAATCTGCTGACGAGCTCGGATGCCTCGCTCGTCCATCGGGAGAAGGTTTTCGGCTTGCTCCTCGAGCTCGCAGGCTCGAGTGCGCTGCTGGCGCAGGTGGCTCTGAAGTCTCATCTCCTCGACGATGGTCAGTTCGACGAGGTCATCAGCCGCGTCCTGGCCTCGCCAAGTTGCGGTGATGCGGCTGCTCTCGTATTGCGGGTGAACCGCTTGAGCGAGCCACAGCGTCGGGCGCTCCGCACAAAGGCTCTCGACGAGGCGGCCATATCGACGATCGTCGAGAATGCTGCAGCGCTGCGCGTCTCCGATGCCGAGCTTGCTCGGCTTGCTCCTCGAATGCGGCCAGCGCTTTTGGCCAACCCGGTGCTTGCGGTCCGTGTCCTGGACATTTTCGGCGATCGACTGCCCCCGGAGACGCAACGCGATGCCGTCGAAGGCCTCATAGGCGCTAAGGCCTCCTATGCGCTTTCGGCCATGGAGCGACTGAATTTCTCACACGAGCTTCGGCTCACACTTCTGAAGAAGATTCTCTCCGACGCGGATTTCGGTGATTTCTCGACAGCGCACCTCTCGAAGGAGAAGCTGCAGGATATTCTGACGCCGCTGGAAATGCGCGCGCTGATTGCTATGGCCGTCAAGCGCAGCGAGACCTCCGAGAAATGGCACGACTTCGCGCTCGAGTCATTGCCGATACCCGACATGACGCTCGCCGAGCGGCGTGCGCTACTCAACGAGCTACTGTTCAAGAGTCCGAAGGCAGCCCTCGAGTTCGTCAGCAAGAACCGCGGCTATCTCGATCCGACGGAGGTCCGCGAGATCACCCGCGATTACACGCGGACCATAACGCCGGATTTCTGCCTGCACTTGTCGCACCGGAACAAGAATTGGCGGACGAACTATTTCAGCGAGGACCAATTGCAGATCTTTCGTGATTGCGCCAGGCGGGAATAGAGCGTTTCTCTCGAGCAAGATACCGCAGCCTCCGCCTGACGAGGCGGCTCCTCGTGATGCTTCAATTGGCAAGAGCGCAACCCGTTTTGACGAAGATCAATTCGACGTCTAGCGAGTTCTGTCACTGTAGCTTGTGGCTGCTCCAGGGCCCACCGAGGAAAATTCGGACGACCACCGGTGCTGTAGACGGGCAATCACTGAGCCATTCGCGCATGTTGCCCAGGAATGAGCGCCATGACCAATCGAGAGCTCGCTTACATTGTCAAAAACCAGAAGCCGCTGGTGCTCGCCCGCGACCAGACCGCCCGGGAAGCATGCCGCTGCATGTGGGAATGCGGGAGCGGATCGGTCCTCGTCGTTGACGCGCAGCAGCGCCTCGTCGGCATCTTCACTGGTCGCGATGCCGTGCGATTACTCGCCAAGGGCAAGGATGCCGGTGGCATCCATCTGGCCAAAGCAATGACGCCCGATCCGGTGACGGTTACACCCAGGAGCCGCACCATCGATGCACTGCGTGCGATGAGTAAGGGCGGCTTCCGCCACGTTCCCGTAACGGAGGACGCAAGAATCAAGGGGATCGTTTCGCGCGGCGATCTCAAGGGCATGGAGCTCGAAGAGCTCCGTTGGAAATCGATCGGTCCGGCGGGAACCTCGGCGCCGACCTTCCGAACGGTGGCGCAGATCATTGGCGGCCAAAAGCCGCTCCTGGTTGGAGAAGGCGAGACGGTTCAGCAGGCGTGCCGATCCATGAGGAGGCGCAAGTGCGGATCCACCCTCGTCGTCGACAGCCAGCAGCGCCTGTCAGGCATATTGACCGGCCGTGATGCGGTACGCGTGCTGGCCAGTGTCGAAGACGCTGCCGCCACCCGTCTGGCCGAAGCGATGACGAGGAACCCCGTTACGATTACGCCGGAAAGCTCCGCAATCGATGCGTTGCGCTCCATGAACGATGGGGGGTTCCGACACCTTCCCGTCATCGAGAACGGGAAGATCCTCGGTGTCGTCTCGCGCACTGATTTCACCGGAATTGAGATTGATCGATTGGACGAAGAGGAGCATTTGAAAGAGGTGATCTGGTAAAGCCGTGCGTTCTTACGGCCAGGCTTCACACGAGTGGAGCCTCGCCCGCACCGCGGGATCGTCGAGAAAAGCGTTAGCCTTGACGGACGTAAGTACCGGGGGCAGCAGCTAGCGGCGCGAGCCCCTTGTCGGGTGCACCCATGGATGGAAGAGGACCGGCCTCATCTGAATGCGCCGCAAGCCAGCGTGTCCATTCGAGCCACCAGGAACCGTCACGCTTCGGCGTCTGCGCCAGCCATGTGTCCGGATCGATGTAGCGGTCTCTCTCGGTCTTCGTGGCCACCCGATAATGGCGACCGGGATGCCCAGGCGCCGAGACGACGCCGGCGTTGTGGCCGCCGCTGGTGAGCAGGAAGGTGACCTCGGTGTCCATCAGCAGGTTGAATTTGAAGACAGAGCGCCAGGGCGCCACGTGATCGGTCTCGGTGCCGACGGCAAAGATGGGCACGCGGATGTCGCCGAGCGCCACGGGACGGCCTGCGACCTGATAGCGCCCTTCGGCCAGATCGTTCGCCAGGAACAGCTTGCGCAGATACTCGCTTTGCATGCGGTAGGGCATGCGGGTGCTGTCGGCGTTCCATGCCATCAGGTCGATCATCGGCCGGCGCTCGCCCATCAGGTAGTCGTGGGTCAGGCGCGACCAGATCAAGTCGTTTGAGCGAAGAAGCTGGAAGGCCCCGGCCATCTGGCTGGAATCGAGGTAGCCTTGCTCCCACATCATGTCCTCGAGGAAAGTAACTTCGCTTTCGCTGATGAACAGCGAGAGCTCGCCGGGCTCGGTGAAGTCCGTCTGTGCCGCGAAGAACGAGAGCGTGGCGAGGCGCTCGTCACCGTCCCGCGCCATGGCGGCCGCACTCGCGGCCAGCAGGGTGCCGCCGAGGCAGTAGCCCACGCCGTGCACCTGCCGTCCCGGCACGATACGGCCGATGGCATCGAGGGCCGCCATCGGACCGGAGGCGTGGTAGTCCTCCATCCCAAGGTTGCGGTCGTCCCGCACGGGGTTCTTCCATGAGATCATGAACACGGTGAACCCTTGCTCGACGAGGTAGCGCACGAGCGAGTTCTGGCGGCTCAGGTCCAGGATGTAGTACTTCATGATCCAGGCCGGCACGATCAGGACCGGCTCGGGGTGCACGCGGGCCGTAGCGGGCGCGTACTGGATCAGCTCCATCAGCCGGTTGCGGAACACCACCTTGCCAGGAGTGGCGGCGACATTATCGCCGACCCTGAAGCGCTCGGCCCCGATCGGCGGTCGCCCGTTGGTGGCACGCTCCCAGTCTTCGACCAGGTTCCAGAACCCGCGCACCAGGTTCTGCCCGCCTTCCGCCCGCGTTCTCTCCAGGATCTCCGGATTGGTCAGAATGAAATTGGAGGGAGAGACGATGTCGAGCATCTGTCGGAAGGTGAAGGCGAGCACGCGCTCGTGGTGCTCGGTGACGCCGCGCACGTCGGTCGCCGCGTTGTGCCACCACTGCTGTTGCAGCAGAAAAGCTTGGTAGATGATGTTGAAGGGCCATGTCTGCCACTGCGCGCCGCCGAACCGTTTGTCCTGCGGCAGCGGGCTGATGCAAGGCTCGTGGATCCCGCCCTGTGCCGCACAGTGGGCTAAGTGCACGGCAAGCCGGGCGCCCTTGCGCGCGCCCTTGTGCCAGAGCTGCAGTTGCTTGCCGGGCGACACCGCGAGGTGCGCCAGCCAATCGAAATAGGCCTGCGCCAGTGCCATCGGCGAGAGCCCGAGCGTGATCCGCGACATCAGGAAGCGAATCGTGCGGTCGGTCACCTCCGCCAGCGCCAGCGATGGGTCCTGGAGCGCGTCATCGCGGTCGAACGTCTGCGCAAGTTCATCCTGGCTGGGCGTGGCACGCGCGGGCTCGTCGCGGGGAGACGTTCTGTCAGAGGCTGCGGTCATCTGAACCATGGGACCCATCGTTGCCCTCTCGACTGTGCGTCGCGCGTTCCACGCAGCTCAATGGCCATGATCTAGGACGGGGCCACCGCTCGCACCTTGATCGACATCAACCGCGCGAGCGGATCCCGCAGCCTCGACGCAGGTCAGCGCCCGGGCGGCCTCTAGAATGGCTTGATCTCGACCTGCGCGTCGGCCAGTCGTCGGTAGAGACGCAGACGTCGCCGCATGGCCCAAACATCGTAGAGAAGAATTTCAGCCGGGCGCCAATTGGCGACCCAGCCGAAAATAATGATGCCTTCACCCAGAAGCTGGCCGAGCGACCATTGGGGCAGCGCCGCGCGCAGCATCTGACCGAGCGCAACGCAGACAGCCAAGACCAAGGTGCCGATGGCCAGCGATCGCCTGCCGACGCGGATGAGGTCGCGGAGATCGCGCTCGATCATGCCGGCGCGATACTCGAAATAGTTGCGGATGGCGGTACTCAGACCTCGCTCGAACGCCTTTCGCGCCTCGGGCTCCGGAAGATGAACGAGGATCTGAAAAGGCGCCTTCGCGCTGACCTCACGGGCCCAGCCGACGATATACGCCTCGGCATCCTCGTCGAGATCGCGCTCCGTGAACGGCGAGGGGTCGAGGGAGTTGAAGAGCTGACCAAGCTCCCGGATCCTCACCTCGATGACCGCGTACTCAGGTGTCTTGGGCCTGCCTGTGTCGGACATGGCCACAGCATCCATCCTGCCCAACCGGTCCGCGTTGATCTCGGGCAATTCGACGGATTGGCGGCCGAGCACCAAGGCAATGCACGCGCGCGGAGCGATGTCGCAGCTCGCGGACAGCCGATCGCGGCTGCGAGCACGAATAGCTAGTGCCCCGGCCATCGCCAGCGCCAGCGGCGCCATCCCCAATGGTGCGGCCCGGCTTCGTCGAGGCGCGTCTTCTGCGCCTCGTCGAGCGAGTTATAGAACGCCTCGAATGCCGGCCGCACCACCTTGATGGCCTGCAGCATGGCATCGACGCGTTTCTCCATCAGCTGCAGGCGCTCCGTCGATTTTGCCGGAACATCGGCCCGGCAGGTGCCGGTGATCAGCTCCACGGCCTTGGTGGATGCCGTCCGCAGCTCGTTCAAGGCGGCACGCTGCGCCTCGTTTGGGCTGACCGCCGACTCGATGCGATTGATGCGCCATTCGGCGAAGCCGGCCGCGCGGGGATTGCACATGAAGGCGAGCCCACCTCGCATCATGCCCGGACCCATCATCATTCCGGGGCCCCACCCCCGATTCTCGGGGCCGGAGGGGCTCTGCGCACCGGCTGCGCCGGAGGCCAACATAAAGGCTGCGACGGCACCGCCGGCAGCCGCACCGAACTTACCGTATTTCATCGATGGTGCTCCTCTACTCTGCCCCTATGCCTTGCGCATGGCGTTCCAAACCCCGGCAAAGGCAGCTCCAAACACGAAGCCGATCGCCGCCGTGACAGCCAGGAGGATGGCGGCTCGCCCTATTGCAAAGGGTTCGATGACGTAGACCGGCTTGATGAAATGCATCCAGAAGATGAAATCAGCGACGGCCTGCGCCCATCCCGCCGCGACCAGGATCGACCAGCACAGATGCCAGGCGCCGAACACGACGGCGACGACGAGGCCGGCCTTGGCAATGCTCATGGCGCGCATCTCCAGTTTCCCATTGGCGTGATCCTGCGCCAGTTTCGCGAGAGGGGCGAGCAGGCTGCATTGCGGTGGATCAATGGATCCGGGCTGGCCGCCACGAAGCCGATGGGCAGCGCGGGCTCGACCGAGCTCGTGTGTGTCTTCGACGGACATTGGACGGACGCCTACCGCGTCCGCGATAGGGGCGACGTAGTCCTGACACTAATGAGATTTTTTTCGATTCCGGCCTGGTGAAGAAGTTGGCTGCCGTTCCTGAACGCTTATAGAACCATGTGCCTCGCCCCAGAACCGGATTTCAGGCGCATTCTCGAAGAAGTGGGGGATGTGCCGCTGGCGGCCTAAATCTCCGAACGCTGTGGGTTGCAGCAGCTCTCTATGCCGCTGGCCGCTCTGCGTTCCGCTTTGCATCTCCCGGCGGAGTGCGCCATATCGAAGCTTCGACCCGCATGGGATCGAAGCCGAGGTCCCGGGCCGGTGCATCGGCCGCTGCGGTCCGAGCAAGTCTCTTGAGAAATCCAGGATCTCATTCGCCGTGTCGCGGCGGACTTTCATCCCGTAGCTCAGGATCGATCCGTTTCCGGATATGCGCGACTCAGCTTCAGCAATCATATCTTCCAGCCGTCGCCGTATCGCTCCGATGTGATCTGACATTTCCTCTCCAAGCCCCCGTATCTGCCAAATTTGGAAGCGGTGCATGAGAGGCCGGCATCGACCGCCGGCCCCGCATGCACACAGTGTCATGCTGTGACACGTGGCGGGTTTCGATGCATGAACCACAGCCGCGCGGCGGCCAGAACTGCCACCGCGATGCCGACGGCCACGTGCACGCCCCTCGCGGATACGTTCTCCGAGAAGGCGGCCACCCACGGCGCGATGATCACCCAGACGCCAAGCGCCAGATTGATCCACTCCTCCCACTCGGCGAAGGCAACGAGTGCGCCGAGCGCGACCAGTGCAATCACCGCGCCGCTGATCCACGCGGTCCAGGCTGCGGCCGCCTCAGCGGTGAAGCCCAGCACCCAAGGGGCGAGCAGCAGGCACACGCCGAGAATGGCGTTGACAACGTCGATGACGTTCTCTTTGGACCTGAGTGTCGTGAGTCTGTCGAGCATGACTTCTCTCCATTTTCGTCAGGTGGTGGTTAGCGATCCTTCCCGGGGAAGCCGCCGGATCGGTGTCGTCAGCGTGCGTGCTGGCGGCAGCACAAGACTCGTCGACTGACGGCGCAACCTTCGCAGCCGGGTTGTCGAGCCCGTCTAGCTTCGCGTCGTCGTCGCGCTGCAGGCTTTGCAGCCTGGGTGAGCCAAGCCTGATCTACGGCTGCGGCCCCAATCTCGCGGAGCGCGATGACGGTCAGCTTGTCCCTATCAGGAGCACGCGCGGTGCGTCTCCGCGATTCAACGCGCGGGCGCGTGCTGCGGCGAGCAGCACAAGCTCGAAGCGGTTCGGTATGACGCGTTCGCAGTCGATGGCCGTAATTCGTGCCATACCGTCTCCTATGCGGCGCGACCGCCCCCTGCATTCGCAGAGGTGGCGGCGGGAGCGCGCGAGCTCCCGCCCGCCGAAGTCTTCTCTCTGTTTATTTGCCGTTGATCGCGATGCGCTTCACTTTGCGTTGCGCATCGGCCGATCTCGGCAGGGTAACGACGAGCTCTCCGTTGCGGAACGACGCGTTCACCTTGTCCTCATCGATGTCATCAACGGGGATGCGCCGTTCAAACCGGCCGTAGAAGCGCTCGCTGAACAGCCTGTCCTCGTCTTCTGTCTCGGTCTTCTTCTCGCCCTTGATGACGAGCACGCCGTCCGAGAGCTGCACTTCGACGCCTTTTTCGTCGAGGCCAGGGAGTTCGGCGGTGACCTTCACCTCCTTGTCGTTCTCGCTCACCTCGATGCTCGGCCAGGACCAGGACCGGTCGAACATGCGGTCGAAGCGAAGGGGCGAAAGGTCGATCCCGCGGAAGACATCGTCGAACAGGCGGTTCATTTCACGGTGCAAGGTCGGGAAAAGCATGCCCTCCTCACCGCGCTGCACCGGAACGCGTCTGCTGCGGTTCCTAGGAATGAGATCTCTTATGCTCATGTTCACGCCTCCAATCTCAAGCGGGCGGCGCGCGCGGCCGCGGCCACGCGAAGCCACCTCGATTCGGACCAGCGGAGCCGATCGGACGCCCGATCAGGCCGCCAGCTTCTGTTCGATTTGCTGGGTCTGGCCGCGGGATTGAGCGGATTCGATTTCAATCCGGCGCGGCTTCATCGCTTCGGGCAGTTCCCGCACCAAGTCGATCTGCAGGAGCCCATCCTCGAACGAGGCGCGCTTCACCTCGACGTAGTCGGCGAGGTTGAACTGGCGCCGGAACGGACGCCCGGAGATGCCGCGGTAGAGGAACTCGCGATCGTCCTTCTCGGCCTTGCGGCCTTCCACGGTGAGCATATTCTGCTCCGCCGTGACGGTGATCTCCTCCGGCTTGAAGCCAGCCAGAGCCAGCGAGATGCGATAGTGGTCGTCACCGGTGCGGGCGATGTTGTAGGGTGGGTAGTTGTCCTCGCCCGCCATCCGAAGCGACTCGTCGATGAAGTTGACGAGACGATCAAAACCGACGGTCGATCGCCAGATGGGTGCGAGATCGAAGTCTCTCATAGCCACATCCTCCAATGAGCAACATGGATACGAGGGGCGCCAAAGAGGCCGACGCCCCTTGGACTTTGCCGATCCCCTATAATGGGCGATCGGCGACTTTCGACTTAGGAAGGCGTGTCACGGCGTCAAGGGCCTGTTGGCACTGCAAGGCGTCGAGTGCTAAAAATTTTGCGCCGCCCTCTTGAACTCGATTTTTCCTTACCCTAGCTCGGTTTTGCGCCAGCCGAGAGGTTCGGTTTGCGCCTTACGACATCGCGATCTGCGCAAGGAGGATTTGCATGCATTTCCGCCTACTGAACGGCCGTGCGTCATACGCTATCTTGACGCGGGGTCGAGACCGCGCCGGGGATCGTCACTCCACGACCTGATCCAGGGACGGCGTGAGTGATGCGGTGAAGGTGGTCCGGGCGGCACTCCAGAACGCCGCTGCGATCGCTTGCTCTTGATCAGTACGGAACCGCTGGTCGCCGGGAAGCCGAAGGACGTAGCCGCTCGCGCTCCATCGAGAGGCGGCGCGCTCATCCGACGCTCCTGGCAGGTCGCACCCTTTTACATGTCTCGTTCTCCTTCAGTTAATTGTGTCCGCCAGAAAAGCGATGTCCCGCGCGGGCCGATGGCCGCGCGGCTTTCTGTCGACGCTTCGCTCGTTCGAGGAGGTTGAACCGTGAAAATCGCTCAGATCGCACCGCTCGCGGAATGCTGCCCGCCGAAGCTCTACGGGGGCACAGAGCGGATCGTGTCCTATCTTACCGAGGAACTGGTCCGGCAGGGCCACGAGGTGACACTGTTCGCCTCCGGAGATTCGAAAACGCGGGCAAGGCTCGTTCGTTGCTCCGATATGGCGCTCCGCCTCAATCCGTCGGTTAAGGACCCGACGCCCTATCACGTCACGATGGTCGATTCCGTGCGCGAGCAGGCGGACGCGTTCGACGTCCTGCATTTCCATATCGACATGTTGCACTTCCCGGTGATCCGCGATTTTGCGGAGCGGACCGTCACTACGCTGCACGGCCGCCTCGACCTGCCCGACCTCAAACCCTTCTACGCCGCATTCCCGGAAATCCCGCTGGTCTCGATCTCGCATGATCAGCGGCGCCCGCTGGCGCGCCCGATCAACTGGGTGGGCAACGTCTATCACGGCCTGCCGCGCAACCTCTTGCCGTTCACGCCCAATCCGACGGGCGACTATCTCGCCTTCCTGGGGCGGATCTCGCCCGAGAAGGGGCCGGACCGCGCCATCGAAATCGCCGCTCGCGCCGGCATGAAGCTCAAGATCGCCGCCAAGATCGATCGCATCGACCAAACCTATTGGGAGGCAACCATCGCGCCGATGATCGCGGCCAATCCGAACGTCGAGTACCTCGGCGAGATCGATGAGACGCAGAAGGCGGAGTTCCTTGGCAACGCGCGGGCGTTGCTCTTCCCGATCAACTGGCCGGAGCCGTTCGGACTGGTGATGATCGAGGCCATGGCCTGCGGCACGCCCGTGATCGCCTTCCGATGCGGCTCGGTGCCGGAGGTGCTCACGCCAGGTCGATCCGGCATCATCGTCGACACGGTCGACGAGGCCGTGAAAGCGCTTGCTGAGGTCGAGGCGATGGACCGAAGTAAAGTGCGCGAATCTTTCGAGAAGCGTTTCACCGTGGAGCGCATGGCGAAGGATTACCTAGCCGTCTATCGTAGCCTCTCGCGGACGCGGACCGAGGCTGCCCGCATACACCGCCTTCGCGGCGACGAGAAAGGTCTGCAAGCGGTCGTCTAACCGCGATGACGAGCTCATCCGGAGGGTTGGACATGACGGTGCATGCTCCGGCGACAGCGGGCGCCGGGACCGCCCCCCTGGCGCAGTTTTTTATTCCGGCGACCGCCTCTCTGCAGGAGCGGCGGCCACGCACATTGAAGCATGGCGACACGTTCGCGGTGTTCGACCACAATGGCGATGCCCTCTCGGGACCTGGCAGTCCCGAGGGGCTCTTTCACCGCGACACGCGGCACCTCTCGCACCTCTATCTGACCATCGAGGGAGCGCGGCCGATGCTGTTGTCGTCGACGTTGCGCGACGACAATGCCACGCTGACATGCGACCTCACCAACCCGGACATCTATGACGGCCACGGGCGGCTGATCCTTTCGCACGATCTCATCCACATTCGCCGGTCGCGCTTGCTGTGGAACGCGTCCTGCTTCGAGCGTCTGCTCGTGCGCAATTTCGACGAGTGTCCGCGGCGCCTCACCATCGAGATCGCTTTCGATGCCGATTTCGCGGACATCTTCGAGGTGCGCGGCACACGCCGCGAGCGTCGCGGCCTGATGCAGTCGCCCAATATTTCGCCGAGCCGCGTGACCCTGAACTACATGGGAGTCGACCATCGGCTGCGATCCACCACGTTGTCGTTCGATCCCGCGCCGACGCGGTTGACCGGACGCAGCGCTCTGTTCACCACCGCGATCGCTCCGCAGGAATCGCGCTCGTTTTTCATTGAAATCCACTGCGGCGCCGCGTGCTTTGCCCACCCGCCACGCCGCGCGTTCTTCGGTGCGCTCCGCAATGCGCGCCGTGCGCTCCGCAGCTCGTCCTCGCGCGCGGCAGCGGTCGCGACATCGAACGAGATTTTCAATGAAGCGGTGCGACGCAGCGTCTCCGATCTTTACATGTTGGCGACGGACACGCCCGAGGGGCCGGTTCCGTATGCCGGCATTCCCTGGTTCTCGACGATGTTCGGCCGCGACGCGCTAATCACGGCCCTGCAAACGCTCTGGCTTGATCCTGCCCTTGCGCGTGGCGTGCTGTTGCACCTCGCAGCCCATCAGGCGACCGGAACTGACTCGAAAGCCGATGCCGAGCCGGGCAAGATCCTCCACGAGGTGCGTATGGGGGAGATGGCCGAGCTCGGCGAGGTGCCGTTCCGGCGCTACTACGGGAGTATCGATTCAACCCCGCTCTTTGTCATGCTCGCCGGCGCCTATCTCGACCGCACGGGCGACCTCGTCACCATTCGCCGCCTGTGGCCGCACATCGACGCGGCGCTCACCTGGATCGAGCGGCACGGCGATCGCGACGGCGACGGCTTCGTGGAATATCACCGACAAACGTCCGAAGGACTGGTCAACCAGGGCTGGAAGGACAGCAGTGACTCCGTGTTTCACGCGGATGGCACGTTTGCGCGGGGCCCGATCGCCCTTGTCGAGGTGCAAGCCTATGTTTACGGGGCATGGTGCGCCGGCGCCAAGATTGCGGAGCAATTGGGGCACGTCCTGCGAGAGACGGAGTGCGAGGCGCGCGCGAACAGGCTGCGCGAAGCATTTGATACCCATTTCTTCGACGAGGAGCTTGGCACTTTTGGGCTGGCGCTCGATGGCGACAAGCGCTTGTGTCGCGTTCGCACGTCCAATGCAGGTCACGCGCTATGGACCGGCGTCGCACTACCCAACCGGGCGGGACCAGTCGCGCGAAGCCTGATGGGGGCATCGTCGTTCTGCGGATGGGGCGTGCGCACGGTTGCGTCGACGGAAGCCCGCTACAATCCGATGAGTTATCACAACGGGTCTGTCTGGCCCCATGACAATGCGCTAATCGCAGCGGGATTGGCCCGCTACGGGTTTCGCCAAGAGGCCGCGCGCATCTTCGAGGGCTTATTCGCGGCCTCGAGCTATATCGACCTCAGGCGGCTCCCCGAACTGTTTTGCGGATTCCCGCGCCAGATGACGCGGGGGCCAACCTTCTATCCCATCGCGTGCACCCCGCAGGCCTGGGCGGCAGCGGCGCCTCTCTACATGCTGCAGGCCTGCCTTGGGCTTGGCTTCGACCGACAGGAAACGCGGATCACCTTCGACCATCCCATGATGCCGGCGTTTCTGAACGAGGTCGTCTTCCGCAATCTGTCGATTGGCGATGACGCTGCCGATGTCGCGATACGGCGATCCGGTCGGCACGTCGTCGTCGACGTCCTTGAGCGACGAGGGTCCGTACGGGTGGTGACAACGAGCTGAACGTCCAGTCCAGGGTCCAGGCTCAAGCGTCGCGAGCCAGAGCGGCAGCCGGTGACACACCCAAAACGGCCAAAGTGAGTTGCCGTTTTCTGAGTGCTTTCGCATCGGAGCCCAATTTCCGGCGCATCCTCGAAGAAACAAGGAACGCTCGGCCGGCGGCGTGAAATCCGTAGACCGCTGTTTAGGTGTTTCCTGACAGCGGCTCTCGAATCGAGTGTAAAGTGAAATCTAAACAGACGACGGAGCGTGAAGCCATGAAGGCCGGGAGGGAGAAGTTCGGGGCGTTTATCCGCCGAGCGCGAGAGGCGAAGGAAATCGGGCTGAGGGAGATGGCGAAGAAGATCGGGGTGAGCCCGACCTATCTGTCGAAGGTGGAGCGGGACGAGTTCCCGCCGCCGGCGGAGGACAAGGTGAGGAAGATCGCGGGCATCCTCGGGCTGGACGCGGACGAGCTGCTGGCGCTGGCCGGCCGGATCGCGTCCGATTTGACCGACATCATCCGCGAGCGGCCTCGGGAAATGGCCGATTTCCTGCGGGCGGCAAGAGGACTGACGGCCGACGACATGGCCCGCCTGGCGCGGCAGGCGCAGAGGGCGAAGGAAAAATAGGCGACGGTCGGCGCACCGGTGATGCAGATGAGGATGAATCGGAATGGCCCTTCGAGTCCCTTATATCCCCGATGACGTGATCGAGCGCGACGCCGAGGCCCTGCTTGGCGAGTTCGCTCACGCCAGAGGCATCGAGGTGCGCGCGCCGATCCCGATTGAGGATATCGTCGAGAAGCACCTGAAGCTTCATGTCGAGTTCGACGATTTGCACAGGCTGCTCGATGTTCCGCGCAGCGGGCTCGGCCTCGACCCGGACATGTTCGGCGCGATCTGGCTCGAAGCCGGCAGGATTGTCATCGACGAGAGCCTCGATCCCGAGGAGCGGCCCGAGCGTGAGGGCCGCTACAGGTTCACGCTTGCGCACGAAGGCGGTGGACATTGGCGACTGCACCGACCGCTTGTCCGCCCGACGCGAGACCAAGGTTCGCTGCTGATCGACGCCGCCCGACCAACCGTCGTCTGCCGCTCAAGCCAAGCCAAGGAACGGGCGGAGTGGCAGGCCGACTTTTTCATCAACGCGATTGATCTTAAGCCCTACGTAACGGGCACGGCTCAGCCGAAGATGAATCAAGCCAAGATGAATAGCATTCCGGTGGCACTCCCACCCCTCGGAACCGCGCGAAAAACGTCGGCTGCTCAATTTCCTGCTATCGAACTGCACCTGGGAGGATGGCGAAGTGGTCGCCACCTTCCGGCAACCGTTTGATCTGTTGGCGGAAACCACCATGACCGCGGCGCGCGCCGCAGCCGGTGAGACGGCGAAAACGGCCAAAACTGAGATTTGGCTGGGGGACTAGGATTCGAACCTAGACAGGCAGAGTCAGAGTCTGCAGTCCTACCATTAGACGATCCCCCAAAGCCGAAGCCGGCCGAAGCGCGGCGCGAGGCCCATTGGGCAGCCGGTATGTAGCAACCGCGCGCGGGGATCGCAAGGCCGGGCCCGCGGGGCACCCAAGCCGCTGGAAAACAACCCTATCCGCAAGCGGGGCTCCATCGACGACCGCCATCACTCCTGGAACGCCTTCTCGCGCGTGCTCCTGACCGCCGGCAGCACCACCGCCAGCAGCAGCCCGCATGACAGCAGGAGCAGGCCCAGGCTGATCGGCCGCGTCAGGAACACGCTGGCGTCGCCGTGCGCCAGCAGCAGCGCACGGCGCAGATTCTCCTCCATCATCGGTCCGAGAACGAACCCCAGGAGCAGCGGTGCCGGCTCGCATCCCGCCTTGAGAAAGTAGTAGCCGAGCAGGCCGAACAATGCCGTCAGCCCCACCTCGAACGCGCTGTTGTTGAGGCTGTAGACGCCGATGCAGCAGAACAAGAGAATGGCCGGAAAGAGAATCCGGTAGGGAACCTTCAATAGCCGCACCCAGATGCCGATCAGCGGCAGGTTGATGACGACCAGCATCAGGTTGCCGATCCACATCGAGGCGACGAGGCCCCAGAACAGTTCGGGCTGCTTGGTCATCACCTGGGGTCCCGGCTGAATGCCGTGGATCATCATGGCGCCGATCATCAAGGCCATCACGGGATTGGGCGGGATGCCCAAAGTCAGCAGCGGAATGAAGGACGTCTGCGCGCCAGCGTTGTTTGCGGACTCAGGTGCCGCCACGCCCTCGATCGCTCCCTTGCCGAAGCGCTCCGGCTCGCGGGCGATCTTTTTCTCGAGCGTGTAGGCTGCGAAAGCGGACAGCACCGCGCCGCCCCCGGGCAGCACGCCGAGCAGCGAGCCAAGACCGGTGCCGCGCAGAATTGCCGGCAGCGCCACCTTGAAGTCGGCCAACGTCGGCATCAGGCCATGAATGGGCTGGCTCAGAACGCTGCGCTCCTCTCGCTGCGACAGGTTGTGGATGATCTCGGCGAGGCCAAACAGTCCGAGTGCGATCGGAACGAAGCCGATGCCGTCCGAAAGCTCCGGCATGCCGAACGTGAAGCGCTGCTTGCCGGTGTTCACGTCGGTACCGACGAGACCGAGAAACAGGCCGACCAGAATCATGGCCACCGCCTTGACCACGCTCCCCTGGGCCAGCACCACCGCGGCAATCAGGCCGAAGACCATGAGAGAAAAATATTCCGCCGCTCCGAAGCTCTGCGCCATCGCTGTCAGAGGCGCGCTGAACACGGCGACCAGCACCGTGGCAAAGCAGCCGGCAATGAAGGAGCCGATAGCGGCGATTGCCAACGCAGGTCCGGCCCTGCCCTGGCGCGCCAACTGGTAGCCGTCGAGGCACGTCACCACCGACGAGCTCTCGCCCGGCATATTGACCAAGATAGCGGTCGTGGAGCCGCCGTACTGGGCGCCGTAGTAGATGCCGGCCAGCATGATCAGCGCCGGAATGGGCGACAGCGTGAACGTGAACGGCAGCAGCATGGCAATGGTCGCGACGGGCCCAATGCCGGGCAACACGCCGACCAACGTCCCGAGCAGGACTCCGATCAGACAGAACAGGATGTTCTGCCAGCTGAGCGCGACGGCAAAACCGTGCGCGAGATTGCCGAGGAGATCCACGTCATTGCCCCGGCAGAATGTTCATGGTGAGCCCCAGTGCCTTGATGAAGATGAGCACCGCGGCGCCCGCCAGCACGACGCTGACGATGACCGTCTCGAGCCAGCGCGTCTCGGTCGAGCCGACGGCCGCGGTCAACACCATGCCGATTGTCGCCGGGACAAGCCCGCCGGTTTCGATCAGGCCGGCGAACACCAGCACGCTTGCCAGCACGGCAGCGAGCGGGCGCAGGCTCCAGCGCTCCATCACCTCGCTGTTCGCCAGCAGCCCCACGGCGAGAACGCCCACGCCGATGGCGATCAGAAACCAGCAGAGAATCTTCGGTACGAAGCCCGGGCCCATTCGCGCCGAGGTGCCGAACACGTAGTCCCAGCCCAACACGAGTCCGAGTGCACCAAGTGCGATGAAGAAGAGGCCGGCGGCGACATCTTTGCTGACACTCAAGGCTCGAACCCTCCCGACCCCGACGCGAACACCAGACCCTCATATCGGCTGCACATCCGAGCGCACCATTCGACCTTGACCAAGGCCCTCTGGCAACCCTCTTTCCACGTCCCAATCCCACGGCGACGCACTTTATGAAACAGCGGGGCGTTTCGAGCATCGTGCCTGCGCCGAGCTTCACCCTGAGCTCGCTGGCAGGCAATGCAAATCTCTGGACTCGAATTTGCAGCCACGCGACATCGACCTGATCTCGATCATCATGCGCATGCGCGCTCCACACGAGCCCATTGGCTCAGCGTGACCGCAAGCAGCAGCACAGAAAAAGGGTGTGCGGGGCTCGTGCGATGATGTTGCAATCTCCTTAACGCGCATGACGCGAAAAGGCCGCGCATGCGAGCTTCCGAGCGGCCGCAGGACCCGTGATCACCCACCATCCTCAGTTTACGGAAATCTTGCCCGCAAGCTGCGACAGGCTTTACCTGATGGCTGCACCTGTTACAGTCGGCGCAAGTCAAGTACCAGGTTGTCGCCTGAAGGCCGGACGCGGCAGCGCGTCAGGTGAGCATTGCGATCCAGGCACTGGGGAAATGGAACGTGGCACGGTCGGATGAAGACAAGGTGGTGGCGCCGACCGATGTCGGCGACACCGGCGCGACCGCCCGCTTCATCATCACTCCGCCTGCTCTCGCAAGAGGCGCGAGCATCAGCCCGCAGGTCGCAAGTCCCGAGGTCGCACCGCATCGAAGCGAGCGCGCGCCACAACACACAGCGCCTGCATACGGCGCCCTCGACCTTGGCACCAACAACTGCCGGCTGCTCGTTGCCCGCCCTTCGCGCCGCGGGTTTCTCGTCATCGATGCATTCTCGCGCATCATCCGACTCGGTGAAGGCATGGGCACGACCGGACGGCTGTCCGACGCGGCCATGGCGCGCACCATCGACGCGCTGCGCATCTGCTCGCTCAAGCTCGCCAAGGCGCGCGTGGTTCGCGCGCGGCTCATCGCAACCGAAGCCTGCCGTGTCGCCAGCAACGGTCAGGCGTTCCTCGACCGCGTGCGCGACGAGCTCAAGCTCGACCTCGAGATCGTCGATCGCGAGACCGAGGCCAAGCTCGCCGTGTCCGGCTGCGCGGCGTTGCTCGACCCGCGCGCCGACCTCGCACTTGTCTTCGACATCGGCGGCGGCTCATCCGAGCTAATCTGGCTCGACCTCACGGGGCGGCAGCATGCGTGGCGGCCTTCGCTCGCGGAGCGCGTCGAGGCGCAGAATGCGATCGCCGCTTGGACTTCGCTGCCGGTCGGCGTGGTGACCCTCGCAGAGCGCTATGGGGGCAAGCACGTCACGGGCGCGGCTTTCGAGGCGATGGTCGAGCATGTTCGGGACTTGCTGGCACCGTTCGAGCTCGAGCACGGCTTCCGCGAGCGCATGCGCAACCGCCGCACGCATCTGCTGGGAACGTCCGGCACCGTTACCACGGTCGCCGGCGTGCACCTGAAGCTGCCACGCTACGACCGCGCCCGCGTCGACGGCTGCTGGATGCAGACCACCGACGTCAGATCGGTGGTGCGCGGCCTGCTGGAGAAAAGCTACGAGGGTCGCGTGGCGGAGCCGTGCATCGGTCGCGACCGGGCCGACCTTGTGCTCGCCGGCTGCGCGATCCTGGAAGCCGTGCTGCGCACCTGGCCGTGCGAGCGGCTGCGCGTCGCCGACCGCGGGCTGCGGGAGGGGATTCTCGCCAACTTGATGGCCGAGGACGGAGTCTATCGCCCCGGCCGGACGCAGAGGGGGAGCGTCCGGTGACGGCGCGTCCAGGTCGCGGCAGGCAGCCAGGCGGTCGGGGGCCATCGGGCGGTGCTCGCCAGTTGGGCCAGCGGCTGTGCACGGCACGTGGCCG
>JBLNBZ010000082.1:0-52091 GCA_050260355.1 Bacteroidota bacterium
GCATTGAGCGCAATGTGCCCGGACAATGGGCGCGACGCTGCCTAAGCATCGGGCTGCCGATGCTGCAACGGGCGTGCAGGGCCGCGGTCTGATCGGCAGGCGCTTATTTGGCAGGCAGCAAAAGATCAGATCGGCCAACGTCTTACCATCGCGCCACGGTGGCTTGCCGTGACTTGGCACACGCCTTGCCAAAGGTAAAGACGCAGGTAACTGTTTTCGGAGGTCGATATGAGATTTTCGGGGCGCGCCCTACTCAAGGGCGCCGCGCTGGCTGCGACCATGTCGCTCGCGAGCGGCGGCGTCATGGCGCAAGATACGATCAAGGTCGGCGTTCTTCATTCATTGTCGGGCACCATGGCCATCAGCGAGACGACGTTGAAAGACGTCATGCTGATGCTGATCGAGGAGCAGAACAAGAAGGGTGGACTGCTCGGCAAGAAGCTCGAGGCCGTCGTCGTCGATCCCGCCTCGAACTGGCCGCTCTTCGCTGAGAAAGCGCGCGAGCTTATCAATCAGCAGAAGGTTGCCGCTGTCTTCGGCTGCTGGACATCGGTCTCGCGCAAGTCGGTGCTGCCGGTCTTCAAGGAGCTGAACAGCATCCTCTTTTATCCCGTGCAGTACGAGGGAGAAGAGTCCGAGCGCAACGTCTTCTACACGGGGGCGGCGCCCAACCAGCAGGCCATCCCCGCGGTCGACTATCTGATGAGCAAGGACGGCGGAGAGGTGAAGCGCTGGGTGCTCGAGGGGACCGACTACGTCTATCCGCGCACGACCAACAAGATTCTCGAGGCCTATCTGCTGGCCAAGGGCGTGGCTCCGTCCGACATCTCGATCAACTACACGCCGTTCGGGCATTCCGACTGGCAGACGCGCGTGGCTGCCATTAAGAAATTCGGCTCGGAGGGCAAGAAGACCGCCGTCGTATCGACCATCAACGGCGATGCCAACGTGCCCTTCTACAAGGAGCTCGCCAACCAGGGCGTGAAGGCAACGGATATCCCTGTCGTGGCCTTCTCGGTGGGCGAGGAAGAGCTTGCCGGCGTCGACACCAAGAACCTCGTCGGTCACTTGGCGGCCTGGAACTACTTCCAGTCCATCAAGAACAAGGACAACGACGAGTTCATCGCCAAATGGAAGGCGTTCACCAAGAACCCGAAGCGCGTGACGAACGACCCGATGGAGGCGCACGTCATCGGCTTCAACATGTGGGTGAAGGCGGTCGAGAAGGCGAAGACCACCGACGCCGACAAGGTGATCGACGCCCTTCCCGGCATCGAAGCGCCGAACCTGACGGGTGGTGTCTCGAAGATGCTGGCGAACCACCACATCACGAAGCCGGTGTTCATCGGCGAGATCAGGGCCGACGGTCAGTTCGATGTGGTGTGGCAGACGAAAGAGCTGGTGCCCGGTGCCGCCTGGTCACCCTATCTCGAAGGCTCCAAGGATCTCGTCGCGGATTGGGTCGAGAAGAAGTGCGGCAACTTCAACATGAAAACTGGCAAGTGCGGCGGCGCTTGAGCGCGCTGGCGTGACTTGAGACCAGCGCGGAGCGGCGTTTGTCCTGGGTGACGCCGCTCCGCACCATTCATGCGATTGGATTGCCGGGCGAGGGTGATGGCGGTGCGGCCGAAGCTCCTTGTTGTCATGCTTGCGATTGCGCTTGGCCTCATTTGGCAGGCGCTCCACCCGGCCATGGCCGCGCCCCTCGATGATGCGCTGGGCAGGCTGGCCGCGGATAGCTTCCGGGAAACGGAAAAGGCGATTTCGGAGATTGCGTCGTCTGGGGCACCCACGGCCGAGGTTGTGTTGACAGCCCTGTCGGACCGGCGCCTGTTTCTGAGCTCCAGCGACAAGAGCATCTACTTCAAGGATCAGGCGGGCAACCTGTTCGACGCAACGACCGGCCAACCCGCCAAGCCAGCCGAGAGCGGCTTGTCGCTCGTACGCATCAACAATCGACTGCGCGGCCAGATCGAAGCAGCGCTCGGCTCGTTGACCCTCATGTCACCGGATCTGGCCAAGCGCCTCGCCGCTGCCGAGTCGGTATTCAAGTCGCGGGATGAGAAGTCGCTGGCGGCGATCGAAACGGCCCTTGCGAGGGAGAAGGATGCGCGCGTGAAAAGCGCGCTCAGTGCAGCGCGAGCTGCGGTCCTCCTGGCCAAGCCGGATGCTGCTCTCACCACCAAGGTGGAAGCCATCGCGCTTCTGGCCGAGCGCGCCGACCAGGAGGCGCTGGGCCTGCTGCGCGCCGCCTCGAGCGCCGGCAGCCCCGAGCTGAAGGTGGCCGCGGATGTCGCCATCGTCACAGTCGAGCGGCGGCTGTCGGTCATCGCCACGCTGCAGAACGTCTGGTACGGGCTGTCGCTCGGCTCGGTGTTGCTGCTGGCCGCGATCGGGCTGGCGATCACATTCGGCGTCATGGGCGTGATCAACATGGCCCATGGTGAAATGGTGATGCTCGGCGCCTACACGACATTCGTCGTGCAGGAGGCGCTGCGCACCATGGCTCCGGCGTGGTTCGACTGGTCGCTTCCGATCGCCATACCGCTGGCATTCCTGGTTGCGGCTCTGGTCGGCGTCGTGATCGAGCGCGGCGTCATCCGCTTTCTCTATGGCCGACCGCTCGAGACGCTGCTCGCCACATGGGGTGTGAGCCTCATACTGCAGCAGGCCGTGCGCACTGCCTTCGGACCTACGAATCGCGAGGTCGGCAACCCGAGCTATATGTCGGGAGCATTCGATGTGCTCGGCCTGTCGATCACCTATGGGCGTTTGTGGATCATCCTCTCTACGCTGCTAGTGTTCTTTGCGCTGCTGCTGGCGCTGAAGGCGACCCCGCTCGGGCTTCAGATGCGCGCGGTGACGCAGAACCGCCGCATGGCGAGCTCGATGGGCATACCTACCGGCCGCATCGACGCCATGACCTTCGCTCTCGGCTCCGGCATCGCCGGCATTGCGGGCGTGGCACTATCGCAGATCGACAATGTCTCGCCGAACCTGGGCCAGAACTACATCATCGACAGCTTCATGGTCGTGGTGTTCGGAGGCGTGGGCAATCTCTGGGGCACGTTCTTCGGCGCCTTTGCGCTTGGGGTTGCCAACAAGTTCCTCGAGCCTTTTGCAGGCGCTGTGCTCGGCAAGATCATGATTCTGGTGCTGCTCATCCTTTTCATTCAGCGGCGCCCGCGCGGAATGTTCGCGCTCAAGGGCAGGGCGGTCGAAGCATGATCACGCATCGCCTGCTCGCAAGCCTGGATCGCCGCGGCTCAGTCTTCCTCGCCGCGCTGGCGGTGCTGGCCATCGTGATCCCGATGCTCAATCTGCTTACGGCGCCGGGCTCGACACTGCACATCCCAACCTACGTTGTCGCGCTGCTCGGCAAGTACCTTTGCTACGCGATCCTGGCGCTCGCTCTGGATCTGGTCTGGGGCTATTGCGGGATTCTGTCGCTGGGCCACGGCGCGTTCTTTGCGCTCGGCGGCTACGCCATGGGCATGTACCTGATGCGCCAGATCGGCACGCGGGGCGTCTATGCGCATCCGGTGCTGCCCGACTTCATGGTCTTCCTCAACTGGAAGCAGCTACCCTGGTACTGGTACGGGTTCGATTGGTTTCCGTTCGCGGCGATCATGATCGTCCTGGCGCCGGGCCTGCTCGCCTTTCTGTTCGGGTGGTTCGCCTTCCGCAGCCGCGTTACCGGCGTCTATCTGTCGATCATCACCCAGGCGATGACGTATGCGCTGCTGCTCGCGTTTTTCCGCAACGACATGGGCTTCGGCGGCAACAACGGCCTGACCGATTTCAAGGACATCCTCGGCTTCAACGTGCAGGCCCAGGGCACGCGCCTCGTCCTCTATGTCGCGACGGTGCTGGCACTCGCGGTCATGTTCGTGATCGCGCGCGTGCTGGTCACGTCCACCTACGGCAAGGTGCTGATTGCCGTGCGCGATGCCGAGTCGCGGACGCGCTTCCTCGGCTACCGCGTCGAGCACTATAAGCTGCTCGTCTTTACACTGTCCGCCTGCATGGCAGGAATCGCCGGTGCGCTCTACGTGCCGCAGGTCGGCATCATCAACCCGTCCGAGTTCTCGCCTGCCAACTCCATCGAGGCCGTTATCTGGGTCGCGGTGGGCGGGCGCGGCACGCTCATCGGCGCCGCAGTCGGTGCGGTGGCCGTCAACTTCCTGAAGACAACCTTCACCACCGGCATGCTGGCGCCCTATTGGCTGTTCGTCCTCGGCGCGCTGTTCGTCATTGTCACGCTGGCGCTGCCGAAGGGGATCATCGGCGCGCTGTACGATTGGCTCGATCGCAGGCCGGGCGAGACCTCCGATCACCAGAACGGCCAAGCCGTTTCGCAGCCACAGGCAGCGGAGTAGGGCGGATGGCGCTGGCAGAGACCACCCTCAGCGAGACCAATGCGCTGCTCTATCTCGACGCCGTCAGCGTCTCGTTCGACGGCTTCAAGGCACTGAACCACCTTTCGCTCACCGTCGCGCCGGGAGAGATGCGCGCCATCATAGGACCCAACGGTGCGGGCAAGACAACCATGATGGACGTGATCACGGGCAAGACGCGGCCCGATGAAGGCACGGTCTATTTCGATGGGCAGCATGACCTGACGAGGCTCGATGAGACCGCAATCGCCGAACTCGGCATCGGGCGGAAATTCCAGAAGCCCACCGTTTTCGAGACGCTCGACTGCGCCGACAACATCAGGCTGGCGCTGAAGGGGGAGCGCACGCCGCTGTCGGCGCTGTTCGGAGAGCGCAACAATATTCCGCAGGAGCGGATCGATGCGATCCTTGAGCGCGTGCGGCTGACGGCGCACCGGCATCGCCGCGCCGGCGACCTGTCGCACGGGCAAAAGCAATGGCTGGAGATCGGAATGCTTCTGGCGCAGGACCCCAAGCTGCTGCTCGTGGACGAGCCCGTGGCGGGCATGACCGATGCTGAGACGGACGACACGGCAGGCCTGCTCAAGGAGATCGCGAAGTCGCATTCGGTTGTGGTCGTCGAGCATGACATGGCCTTCGTGCGGGCGCTCGGCGTCAAGGTCACCTGCCTGCACGAAGGCTCAGTGCTCGCCGAGGGTACGATCGACGCGGTTTCCTCCAACGACCGTGTCATCAAGGTCTATCTTGGACGTTAGGCTTTCAGGGGAGATCGACGCATGTTGCCGCCACATCCGCCCGCCAGCCGCAGGGTCGACAGGAGCCGGCCTGTTCGCAGCAGCCGGCCGCCGGATGCCGAGGCTATGAGCGGCGGCGATAGCAAGGGGCGCATGAAGCCTGCACTTCGCATCGTGGGTTCGAAACGCGAGAGCATGGTCGCCAAGATGCGCAACAGGAAGACGCGCATATGCTGAGCGTGGAAGGCATCGACCTCTTTTATGGCGCGGCGCAGGCTCTGCGCGGCGTTTCCGTCGAGGCAAAGGTCGGCGAGGTGAGTTGTGTCCTCGGGCGCAACGGCGTCGGCAAGACCAGCCTTCTGCGCGGCATTGTCGGCCACCAGCGCGTGAGCGCGGGCAGAGTCGTCTGGAACGGGCAGGATATCAGCGGACTGCCCCCGTACGAGCGGGCCCGTCGTGGCATCGGTTTCGTGCCGCAAGGGCGCGAAATCTTTCCCCTGCTCACGGTCAAGGAAAACCTCGAGACCGGCTTTGCGCCGCTCAAGCGTCAGGATCGCTACGTCCAGGACGAGATTTTCGAGCTGTTCCCGGTCCTCGGCAGCATGCTGCGCCGCCGTGGCGGGGACCTGTCCGGCGGCCAGCAGCAGCAGCTCGCGATTGCCCGCGCACTGGTGACACGTCCCAAGCTGCTGGCGCTCGACGAGCCCACCGAGGGCATCCAGCCGTCGATCATCAAGGATATCGGGCGCGCGATCGCGTACTTGCGGGAGCGCGGCCAAATGGCCATTCTCCTGGTGGAACAGTATTTCGAGTTTGCGCGCGACCTCGCCGACCGGTTCATCGTCATGGAGCGCGGACAGGTCGTGATGAGGGGAACGCGCGCGGAAATGGTCGAAGCCGATGTCCGCCGCCGCCTTGCCGTCTGAGGCTGGCTCTTTCGAGGCGGCGTGTGCATTGGGCGGCATCCGGGTGCGAGGCCGGATCGGCGCCGCCTTCGCGGCGACCGACCGCCGCACGCGGATCGCCCACCTCGAAGAGCACGGCGGCTATCGGCTGCGCTTTCCGCACACGCACGGCTCGCATGCCGAGGCGGTCATTATCAACACCGGCGGCGGCGTCGTTGGCGGCGACGATGTCGAGTTGGATTTCCGCGTCGGCGCCGGCGCCCGCGCCATTGTGTCGACCCAATCGGCTGAGCGCATCTACAGGTCCGCAGGGCCGCACAGCCGCATCCGCGTGTCGCTGACGGCGGCCTCGGGTGGCCGTCTCCACTGGCTGCCGCAGGAGACGATCCTGTTCTCCGGCGCTCGGCTCGCGCGGCATTTCGAGGTGGATGTTGCCGCTGATGCGGCAGCGCTGCTGATCGAGAGCCTTGTGCTGGGACGGGCTGCAAGCGGTGAAACGATGAGGAGCGGCCGGCTGCACGATGTCTGGCGTGTCCGGCGCAACGGCAGCCTGGTGCTGGCCGACGTCCTGCGCCTCGAACGCCTCTCGGCAGCGACACTGGACCGGCCCGCGGTGCTCGATGGAGCTCGCGCTGCGGCTATGCTGCTGTACGTTGCGCCCGACGCCGAGGCTCGCTTGGCGGCGGTGCGCGAGGCCATGGGCGAGGCTCGAGGCGAGTGGGGTGCGAGCGCATGGTACGGAATGCTGGCGATGCGGTTCCTGGCTCGCGCACCGCAACACATTCGTTCCGACTTGATGCGTGCGGCGCTGGTCCTTTCGGGCATGCCAATGCCGCGCGTGTGGGCAACATAAGAAGATCCGGGGAAAATCATGCACCTGACGCCGAGGGAGAAGGACAAGCTGCTGATCTCGATGGCCGCGATGGTCGCGCGCCGCCGGCTGGAGCGTGGCGTCAAGCTCAATCACCCCGAGGCCATCGCGCTGATCACCGACTTCGTGGTCGAAGGCGCACGCGACGGCAGGTCGGTCGCCGACCTGATGGCGGCGGGCGGCACCGTGCTCACGCGCGAGCAGGTCATGCCGGGCGTGGCGGAGATGATCGACGACGTGCAGGTGGAGGCGACCTTCCCCGACGGCACGAAGCTTGTGACCGTGCATCAGCCGATCCGATGAGCCACGATCCCGTCACGCTCGTCACACGCGCAGCCGACTTTGCGGCCCGCGCGCACATCGCGCAGCAGCGCAAGGGGCTCGCGGGCGAGCCCTATGTCAACCACTTGACCGAGGTGGCCGCATTGCTGGCCGAGGCTACGGGCGGCACCGATGCCGAGCTCGTCGCAGCGGGCTATCTGCACGACACGCTGGAGGACACCGCGGTGCGGTATGAGGACCTCTCAGCACAGTTCGGCGCCGAGATTGCGCAACTCGTGGCCGAGGTGACCGATGACAAGAGCCTGCCGAAGGCGGAGCGCAAGCGCCTTCAGGTGGCGACGGTGACGAAGAAGAGCGCGCGTGCGCAGCTCCTGAAGATCGCCGACAAGACCTCGAACCTGCGCTCGCTCGTCGCCAGCCCGCCCGCAGGATGGAGCAAGGCGCGGCTGCTGGAGTACGTGGATTGGGCCGAGGCAGTCGTCTGCCAGGTTGAGGGGCGCAATCAGGTTCTTGACCGCGCCTTTGCCGCGGCGCGCGACAATGCCCGCCGGGAAATCTCGGCAAAAGTGGATCAGGAGGATCATGATGCTTCGTAGGGCAGCCGTTGCAACACTAATGCTCGTGCTCGCCGGGCCCGCGCAAGCTCATGTCGGCCAGCATTTGGGTTTTTCTGTCGCCGGCGGCTTTGCGCATCCCTTCGCAGGTCTCGATCACCTCGCCGCGATGATTGCCGTCGGGCTTTGGGGCGCGATGGCGGGTGGCAAGCGCACGTGGATCTGGCCGCTGGCATTTGTCAGCGCCATGCTGACCGGCGGATTTCTCGGTCATGCGGGCGTCGGTCTTCCCGCGGTCGGGTCCGCCATTGCCGTCTCGGTTGTGGTGCTGGGCCTGCTGGTGGCGACGGGGGTGAGCGCGCCATTGCCCGTCGGCGCAGCCCTGATCGCGGTGTTCGCGATCTTTCATGGTCACGGCCACGGCGCGGAGGCTCCGGCAGACGGGTGGGCCGGCTATGCCGCGGGATTTGCGCTGGCGACGGCGCTGCTGCACATCGTGGGCATTGGCCTCGGTGTCGGACTGAAGCGGTCCCTCGGCGCCCTTCCGGTGCGCGGCTTGGGTGTGGTGACCGCCGTGCTCGGAGCATTTATCTTCGTAAGTTGAGGTTTGCCATGATCCCGGGCGAGCTGTTCGTGAAGGAAGGCGAGATCGAGCTCAATGCCGGCCGCCAGTCGGCCGTGATCGAGGTTGCCAACACGGGCGACCGGCCGATTCAAGTGGGCTCGCACTATCATTTCTTTGAGACCAATCCGGCACTGCAGTTCGATCGCAGCAAGGCGCGGGGCATGCGGCTCGATATTCCGGCGGGAACGGCGGTGCGCTTCGAGCCCGGCCAGACGCGAGAGGTGGCGCTGGTCGCCATCGCCGGCGGTCGCACGATCTTCGGCTTCCGGCAGGAAGTCATGGGCAAGCTTTGATGCCTTGCGTGGGAGGTGGTCGCATGCCGCACCTGATCGCTTCGCTTTTGCTTTTCCTCGCGTGCCCGCGCCCCGCGGTGGCCCATCCGCCCGCGATTCTGAACCAGGCGATGGAGAAGGTGGTTGCCGAGGAGGTTGTCGCGTTCCGCAAGGCGTTGGCAGCCGCCATCGAGAAGAAGGACATCGTCGCATTGAGGACCATGTACGCGGATTCATTCGTGCACACGGATGGCTCCGGCAAGGTCGACGGCAAGGACGCGCGCATCGTCTCGGCAGTTGCCGGCGATCCGGTGATCGAGAGCGCGCCCGTCAGCGACCTTGTGATCCGCGTGCCGGGTGGCTGGACCGCCATCGCCACCGGCGTCAGCCCGATCAAGTCGATGGCTGACGGCAAAACCTATTCGTTCCGCTGGACAGCCGTTTACGTGCGCATCGGCGATGGGTGGCAAATCGCCGCCAGCCACGCCACGCATCTGGCAGAGGTGAAGTAAGGGGGCACAATGCCGTTCCGGATTTCGCGCAACGCCTATGCCGACATGTTCGGGCCAACCGTCGGCGACAAGGTTCGCCTTGCCGACACCGACCTGATCATCGAGATCGAGAAGGACTTCACGACCTACGGCGAGGAAGTGAAGTTCGGCGGCGGCAAGGTGATCCGCGACGGCATGGGCCAGAGCCAGATCACCAATGCCAAGGGTGCGGTCGACACCGTCATCACCAACGCCGTGATCTTGGACCACTGGGGCATCGTCAAAGCGGACGTCGGCATCAAGAGCGGGCGCATCTTCAAGATCGGCAAGGCCGGAAATCCCGACATACAACCCAATGTTGACATCATCGTCGGGCCTGGAACGGAGGTGATCGCCGGCGAGGGCAAGATCCTGACGGCGGGCGGCTTCGACACGCACATCCACTTCATCTGCCCGCAGCAGATCGAGGAAGCCCTGATGGCGGGCATCACGTCGATGCTGGGGGGCGGTACCGGCCCGGCGCACGGCACGTTCGCAACGACCTGCACGCCGGGGCCGTGGCATCTTGAGATGATGATCCGCGCCGCGGATGCGTTCCCGATGAACCTCGGCTTCGCCGGAAAGGGCAACGCTTCACTTCCCGACGCGCTGGTGGAGATGGTCGAAGCCGGCGCGTGCTCGCTGAAGCTGCACGAGGATTGGGGCACGACGCCAGCGGCCATCGACTGCGCGTTGAGCGTTGCGGACCGTCACGACGTGCAGGTGATGATCCATACGGACACGCTGAACGAAAGTGGGTTTGTCGAAGACACGATCGCAGCCTTCAAGGGCCGCACGATCCATGCCTTTCATACGGAAGGTGCCGGCGGCGGCCATGCGCCGGACATCATCAGGGTGGCCGGGCTGAAGAACGTGCTGCCGTCATCCACCAACCCGACGCGGCCGTTCACCGTGAACACGCTGGACGAGCACCTCGACATGCTGATGGTGTGCCATCACCTGGACTCGTCCATCCCGGAGGATCTGGCATTTGCCGAGAGCCGCATCCGCAAGGAGACGATTGCCGCCGAGGATATCCTGCACGACCTCGGCGCTCTCTCGATGATGTCATCCGACAGCCAGGCCATGGGCCGCGTCGGCGAGGTCATCATCCGCACCTGGCAGACGGCACACAAGATGCTCCAGCAGCGCGGGGCCCTGCCGCAGGACCAGGGCGCCGGCAACGATAACTTCCGCGCCAAACGCTACATCGCCAAGTACACGATCAATCCCGCCATCGCGCACGGCGTGTCCAGGCACATCGGCTCGGTGGAGGCCGGCAAGCTTGCCGATCTGGTGCTGTGGTCGCCGGCGTTCTTTGGTGTGAAGCCCGATTGCGTCCTGAAGGGTGGCGCGATCGCAGCAGCGCCCATGGGTGATCCCAACGCCTCGATCCCGACGCCGCAGCCTGTGCACATGCGGCCGATGTTCGGTGCCTTCGGCGGCGCCATTGGCGCCACGTCGCTCACGTTCGTGTCGAAGGCCGCTGCTGCCGGCAACCTGGCGAAAAAGTGGGGTCTCGCCAAAGAGCTGGTGGCGGTCGAGAATGTGCGCGGCGGGATCTCGAAGAAAAGTATGATACACAATGATGCGACGCCCGATATCAGCGTCGATCCGGAGACATACGAGGTGCGCGCCGACGGCGAGCTGCTCGTATGCGAGCCGGCCAAGGAGCTGCCCATGGCGCAGCGCTACTTTCTCTTCTGACTTTTCTAAAGGCGCATGCTGCACGCTACATCCGTCATTCGCAAAGGTGAGATCGGACCGCGCGCCATCGTCGGCACGATCACCCTCGACCGGCAGTCGCGCTATCGTCGCCGCACCGTGCTCGAGACCGACGACGGTCGCGAGCTCTTGCTCGATCTCGCCGAGGCGACCTATCTGGCGGACGGCGACGCCGTGGCGCTCGAGAAGGGCGGCGGGGTCATCCTGGTCAGAGCGGCTGCCGAGGAGCTGATGGAGATCCACGCCGCCGACGCGTTGGCGCTCGCACGTATCGCATGGCATCTCGGCAACCGGCACACGCCTGCCCAGATCACGGATAGCGCTATCCTGATTCAGCCGGATCATGTGCTGGCCGAGATGGTCGAGGGGCTCGGGGCGCACGTGCACCGTGTACGGCGTCCATTCGAGCCCGAAGGCGGTGCGTATGGCGGCCACGGGCCGCTGCAGAAGGGGCACCATCATCACGGCGGTCACGGACATCACCACGAGCACGACGAGCCCGGGGGCCATTCGCACAACCATCATCTCCACGGATCCGGCGACGGCGCCGGAGCGAGACGCGACCCGAACAACAGCGCGTGAGACATGCCGGACGGAGCGGGAGCACGGGCGTTTTCGGCATTTGGCGGCACGGCTCACGCGAGCGAGCCGATTGCTGCACCATTGCTGCTGTGGCTGTCGCCGGCGTTTCCAGTGGGCGGTTTTGCCTTCAGTCACGGCCTGGAATGGGCGGCCGAGCGTGGCTGGATCAACAACCGCGAAACGCTTCTGGCCTGGCTGGTCGACCTGGTGGAGCTCGGCTCGATCGGTAACGACATGATTCTGCTTGCTGCCGCGTGGCGCGCCATCGCCAACAACGATGCGTCTGCGCTGCGCGAGGCTGGCGAGTTCGCGGTCGCACTGCAGCCATCGGCGGAGCGCCACCTGGAGGCCGTGACGCAAGGCGGGGCCTTCATCGTCCAGATCGAGGCCGCCTGGCCGTGCGAGGCGATTGCGCGCCTGAAGGCGGCCTGCCCGGGCGATGTCGCCTATTGCACCGCGGTGGGTGTTGCGGCGGCCGGGCACGGCATTGCGCTCGGGGCGACGCTGCAAGCCTATGGGCTGGCGGTCGCCGGCAATCTCGTCTCGGCCGCGATCCGGCTCGGCGTGGTCGGCCAGACCGATGGCCAGCGCGTCCTGGCCGCGCTGGCGCATACGATTGCGGCGGCGGCAACCCGCACGCAATCGGCAACGCTCGATGATCTCGGCGGCGCCTGCTTGCGCGCAGATCTCGCTTCCCTGCAGCACGAGACGCAGTACACGAGGTTGTTCCGCTCATGAGCACGCATCAAGGTCCGTTGCGCGTCGGCATCGGCGGCCCGGTGGGCTCGGGCAAGACGGCGCTGATGGAGGCGCTGTGCAAGTCGTTTCGCGACCGGCTCGACATCTGCGCCATCACCAATGACATCTACACGAAGGAGGATGCCGAGATCCTGATGCGGGCTGGCGCGCTGCCCAACGAGCGCATCCTTGGCGTGGAGACGGGCGGCTGTCCACATACCGCGATCCGCGAGGACTGCTCGATCAATCTGGCGGTCGTCGGGACCATGATGAAGCGGTTCCCCAAACTCGATCTCGTGCTGATCGAGTCCGGCGGCGACAACCTCGCGGCTACATTCTCGCCGGAGCTTGCCGATCTGACGATCTACGTCATCGACGTGGCGCAGGGAGAGAAGATCCCGCGCAAGGGCGGGCCGGGCATCACCCGCTCGGACCTGCTGGTCATCAACAAGGTTGATCTTGCGCCGCATGTGGGCGCCAGCCTCGAGGTCATGGAGCGGGACACCAAGCGCATGCGCCGCGATAAGCCCTACGTCTTCACCAATCTGCGGACAGGGACCGGGGTCGACACCGTCGTGGCGTTCATCGAGCGAGCGGGCGGACTCAATCGTCCGTGACGGCCCGCTCAATCCGGCAGTGAGCTTGCGCCGTGCCGGCCGAAGTGAGCGCGGTAGGCTTGAATGGTCGCCAGCATGCGCTCGAGCGGCACATTGAGCAGCTGAGGCAGTTGTGCGGCATCGAGCGTGCCGCCATTGTCCGCCGGCTTGAGGTCTGTGGTGTTCGCCCGCCCGAGCCGTTCGCCGTTCCTCACCCCGATGATGATGCGGCCGGTTCCGAAGATCTTGATGCGGGGCTTGTCGTGCACCACGACTGCGAGGTCGCTCCAAGGTATTACGTCGCGGTAGAGATCGGGCGCGCGTAGCCCCTGGGGACCGGCTTCCACCAGCACTTTTGGGCTGATGATGGCCCGGATCCCTGCAATGAGGACGCCGATGCCCAATGCGGTCATGCCGATCACCACCGCGATCCTGAGCCAGAGGCGCCACCCTTCATAGGGCTGCTGGGACAACGCATTTTCCTGCAGCATCAAGCTGACCATGCCAGCCAGCAGGATCGCGAAAGCGCCACTGCCGATCAGCTTCGTTGCTGAGACGTAAGCCACAAGAGGCGACGGCATCGGGTGGGCGGCAGGGTCCGGCCAGGCCTCCTGATGGAGGCCAACCAGCACGGTCGGATCGGTTTGATTGAGCATTACACCCGATCGAAAAGTCGCGCCGAAGCGCTGGGCGCGAGACGCGCTGCGTCAGTAGAAGAGACTCGAGACGCTCTCCTCGCGTGCCGTCCGCGCAATCGCCTCTGCCATAAGTGGCGCGATGGACAGGACGCGGATGTTCGCGGCCGACTTTGCCGCCTCGGTTGCCTGGATCGTATCGGTGATAACCAGCGTCTTGAGCTTGGACTGCGTGATCTTGGTGACGGCCGAGCCGGACAGGACGCCGTGCGTGATGTAGGCCATCACCTCGGTGGCGCCTCGCTCGAGCAATGCGTTGGCCGCATTCACCAGCGTGCCTCCGCTATCGACGATGTCATCGATCAGGATGCAGCGCTTGCCCTTCACGTCGCCTATCACGTTCATGACCTCGGACTCGCCCGGGCGCTCCCGGCGCTTGTCGCACACGGCGATGGGGACGTTGATGCGCTTGGCGAGCCCGCGGGCGCGCACCACGCCGCCGACGTCGGGCGAGACCACGACCAGATTGGCCGTGCCATATCGCTCCTGAATGTCGCGCACCATGACCGGGGCGGCGAAAAGGTTGTCGGTCGGGATGTCGAAGAAGCCCTGGATCTGGCCGGCGTGCAGATCGACGGTCATGACCCGGTCGACACCGGCGCGCTCGATCAAATTGGCGACCAGCTTGGCCGAGATCGGCGTGCGTGGTCCCGGCCTTCGATCCTGCCGTGCATAGCCGAAGTACGGCATCACGGCGGTGATGCGCCGCGCCATCGACCGCTTGAGCGCGTCGACCAGGATCAGAAGCTCCATCAGATTGTCGTTGGCGGGGGACGCAGTCGACTGCAGGACATACACGTCCTCGCCGCGCATGTTCTCGTGCACCTCGACGAACACCTCTGCGTCGGCGAAGCGCCGCACGACGCTCTTGGCGAGCGGCACCTGGAGAATGCCGGATATCGCCTCCGCAAGCGGACGATTGCTGTTTCCGGCCACCAGCTTGATGGTCAGCTCGCCACGCTGACTGTCGCGCGCGTCGAAGGGCATCTACCCGCTTCCCCGCCTGATGTGGTGGCGCCTTCTAGCAAGGCGGCCGGGCCCTGTAAACGGCCCGGCCGTCCTGGTTTCCTCAAGTTTTACGTGTGCCTAACGGCGCCGGTTGGCACACAGTGCGCGCCGGCCCTGCCTCAATTGGTGGATCGGGGCTGCGGAAGCAGCTTGATGATGCCCTGGGCGGCAGCGGAGGCAGCAGCGTCGGCGGTCTTGCCCCATTCGCCATCGAGAGAGCCCTGCGGGATCTCATTCTTCTGAGACACGGTGCCCAGCGATTTGCCCTGAGGATCCTTCACCCGCCAATCGATCTGGATGGCCTGTTTGCCTTCCTTCGCGGCTCCTACGGTGACCTTGCCCTCGATCCGGTAGCTGGCACCGGCCCGCTCCGCCAGCGACACGCCCTGGCGCGAAAGCTCGTTCTGAAGAGCCGTGGCAAGGGCACTGTTGCCATCACCAGGTGCACCGGTGACCACCGGTGCGGCAGTGGCCACCTCGTTCGAGCGCTGGATGCTCGCCGTCGTGGCAGTCGCCGCTGTCGACGAGGATGCCGACCGTGTGGGAGGCGCTGAAGTCCCCGCGCTGTTTTCGTTCGAGCCAGATGCGCTCTGCACCGGCGCCTGGTTGTGAGGAGCACCAACCGCTGCGGGTGCTGCACTCGATCCTGAGCTGGAGGCAACCGCCGCGCTCTGGTTGGGGATCCAGCTGCCGAGCGACGATGCCGTCTTGTCGGCGATGTTTTGCGTCACTGTAGGCGTCACAGAAGCCCATGGATCCTTGGGGTTGACGGTCGCCAGGACCTCTTCGCCGGTGATGCGATTGACGCGCTTGCCGCTCGGGTCGGTGACGTCCCAAATGTAGGAGACCTTGGTCGAGGCCTTGTCGCGGGCCGCAACGATATAGCCGCGCAACATGTAGTCAGCCTTGGCATCCCTGTCCGGAGCGACCGAGATGCGCTGCTTCTCGATGGCCGACGTGAGTTGCGACACGAGCTGCTTGGAGACCTGATCGGGCGCGCCGATCACAGGCGCAAGCGCGATCTTGGCTACCGGAGCGGCCGGAGCCGGAGCCTGCTCCACCGCCGGTGTCTCGTTCGAGGCAAGGGAGCCGCCGAACAGCGATCCTCCGGTCTCGCAGCCGGCCAAGCCGGCGCTGAGTAGCACTATGACGGTCGTTGCCGCGTGTCGCTTGAATGCGCGCCACGCCGAAGCAGCGTCGAAGTACGTCACTGTGACGTCCCCCTTATGTCTCTGACCCGCTGACACCCGGCGGCCGACGTACTAACCCTGCGGCCAGACTGATTCTAATACCGGTACCCCAATGGAATCCCTATCGGGTTGGGGCGACACCGTCCAGCCGGGGACAAGCGATTTTCTGTTTGTAGATCAGAGGTGATGGCAAGGATAAGGCAGAAAATGTGGAAAAACTATCGCAAAACGATGGCTGATATCTGGCGCCCGTAGTCCGCTTCCCTGCGGTGCGTGGCGCGCCGGTAACTGAACAGCCGATCTTCGTTGAGATATGTGCAGCACGTGGCGCTCTCCACGGTGCCGAGACCGGCCCGCTCCAGGCGATACAGGACATAGCCCGGCAGGTCGAACCGCGGCCGGTGGGCCGGCGATTCCCTGACGAAGAACCGTCCATTGGCGGCATCGCTCTGCAGGAAGGTCGCCTCGAACTCTGGGCCCACCTCGTAGGCCTGCGGGCCGATGCAGGGTCCAAGCGCGGCACGGATGTGGCGTCGTTGGGCCCCGAGCCGCTCCATGCTCGCAATGGTGGACTCGAGGATGCCGGACAGCGCTCCCTTCCAGCCGGCGTGCGCCGCCGCAACGACGCCGGCAGCCGGATCGGCGAATAGAACAGGGGCGCAGTCCGCGGCGAGGGCGCCGACGGCGAGGCCCGGCGTGGCCGTCACGATGGCGTCGGCGCTGGGCATCGTCTCGACGGTCCACGGCTCGCTGGCGCAAACGGCCTCAGCGCTGTGCACCTGGCGGCACGTGAGTAGCAGGCTGGTGCTCGTGCCGAGCCTTTCGGCGACCCGCCGGCGGTTCTCCAGGACGCACTGCCGATCGTCACTGGAGCCGGGTCCACAATTGAGCGAAGCATAGACGCCGGATGAGACGCCGCCCTGGCGCGTGAAGAAGCCGTGGGCGATGCCGGGGATCTCCTTGAGGCACTCGGCTTCGATGGGTGTCGGCATGGGCTCTTTATGCTCGCAGATTGCTGGTCAGGCCGGTAGGGTGGCGTGCATGGACACAAGGCCCGGCAGCGTCGGCAGCGCGGCGCTTCTCACGCCGATTGCCTTGAAGCGGGTGCCCATGGCGTGCGGAGCCATCAGCCGCTGCGCGGCCGTCTCGATCTCGTTGGCGCGCGCCGGGTTGGCGGACATGAGCCTGCTCGCCCGTTCGACGATGCCGAGGGCGCCGAGAAGCTCGGACTGGGCAACCGGTCCGTCGATCGCGATCCCGGGCTGTTGCGCCAGCGCGTCGGCGAGTTGCGCAAAATCGACCTGAAGCGTCAGGTCCGCCTCGCCGGGCGAGGTCAGCGGATGCTCATAGCCATTGGCGCGTACGGCCTGCAAGGTGTCTCCCGGCGAGGATGTCGTGTGTCCATAATCGATCAGGAGTGCAGCCAGCGGGTGCGCCGCGGCGCGAGTGCCGAGCTGCTGCGCAAGCGCGGCAAAGTCGTGAAGCTGGACAATCTCGGAAGGCTTTGCGCTGGCGTATCGTGCGCGAAGCAATGCCGCCGTTTCTTTGTCCGCAACCGCCTCCACCGCGAAGGCGAGGCCGCGATCCCGATCGACAACTACGGTGCGCTCCGCCCATCCCTCTCCCGTGCGCACGAGCTGGCGTGCGGGCAGAGTGTCGAGAAACTCGTTGCCCACGATGATCTGGGGCTGCTGCGGAGCCTCGCCCAGATCTTTGTGCCAGCTGATATCGACCGGAGCCTCCCGCAGCGCATCGCGCTGAAGAGCCACGAGGCGCTCGCTGCTCTCGACCAGGTGCACCTCGGCTGCGGAGAGAAAGGCCGGCACTGCCCGTAGCGCGCGCAGCATGTCCCGCATCATCGTGCCGCGACCAGGTCCGAGCTCGATCAGGCTGACAGGCGTCGGCTGTCCCATCTGGTGCCATACGACTGCGCACCACAATCCGATCAGCTCGCCGAAGATCTGGCTGATTTCGGGCGCCGTGATGAAGTCGCGGCCGATTGCGGCCTGGCTTCTGTAGTAGCCGTGCCCGGGGTCTTGCAGACAGGCCTGCATGTACTCGGCGATCGAAAGTGGGCCCTCGCGTGCGATGCGTGCCGCCAACCGGGACGCCAGCGGGGTCGCGCGGCGCTGGTCGGGGTCGTAGGTCATGCAGGGAGCTTGCTCCTGCCGCGCAGAATGAGCCAGCCGCCGGCAATCAGCATCGGCAGCGAGTAGAACATGCCCATGGTCAGCCAGCTATCGCCAAAGAGTCCCCGATACTCGTCGTACTTGAAGAGCTCGCAGACGCTGCGGAAGGCTCCATAGCCGAATAGAAATGCGCCGCCCACCACACCGGGGGTCGCCAGTGCGCGACGGCTGTGGGTCAGCCAGCGCAGAATAAGGAACAGGACGAGGCCTTCCAGGGCCGCCTCGTAGATCTGGCTGGGATGGCGCGGAAGCGGCCCCCAGCCCGGAAAGACCATCCCCCAGGGGACATTCGTGACACTCCCTACCACCTCGGCATTGACGAAGTTGGCAAGCCTCCCGAAGAAAAGACCGAAGGGCACGGACGCGGCGACGAGGTCCATGACGGAAAGCGGCGTGACATTGTGGCGGCGCGCGAACAGCCACATGGCAAGGATGGTGCCGAGCATGCCGCCGTGGAATGCCATGCCGCCGTTCCAGACCTTGAGGATCTCCAGCGGGTGCTGGAGGTAGACCGCCGGCTCATAAAGGAGCACGTGACCGAGCCGGCCGCCCACCACAACGCCCACCGCCACCCAGATGAAGAGGTCGTCGACGAGCTGTGGCGCGAACGGCGTCTTTCCGCCCGGCCACAGCTTGGCGTCCGCCACGAGCCGTTTCATGTATTGCCAGCCCAGCAGGAGGCCCGCGACATAGGCCAGGCCGTACCATTTGATCGAGACCGGGCCGAGCTGGAGCGCCACCGGGTCGATCGCTGGATAGGGAATTGCGAGAAGGCTCATAAGCTGAACTTTCCCATCGGATGCTTGCGGCGGGCCGATCGGCCGCGCAGCACTTGAAGGGTCCTCCGCGGCACTGTCAAGAAAGCCCGCCTCGCGTTGGCGCTTGAACACGATCGCGCCGCGCACCATAGTCCTCTCAGCGGTGCGCAACCAACTGTTCCACGATGACGCAGACCAACAACCGACTGCTCGACGAGCTCGCCAAGCTGATGACCGACGCTGCTGGCGCAGCCCAGGGTGTCCGGCGCGAGTTCGAGACGTTCTTCAAGTCGCAGGGCGAACGCATTTTGCGCGACATGGATGTGGTGTCGCGCGAGGAGTTCGAGGCGATCAAGGCGATGGCGGCGAAGGCGCGCGAGGAGAATGAGGCACTCGCCGCCAGGGTAGCCGCGCTCGAGGCCGAGCTTTCCACGATCAAGGCCGGGCACTGAATCAGAGCGCGGCCCGCCGCGGTCTCGCGCAATCCCACCAACCGGTTTTTCCCTGGGTTATTCGCGCTGTTTCCACAGGCTGTGCAGCAAATTGGCAAGAAATCGCTCTTTGCGATCAAACTGCCCGAGCATCGTCACTTTGACCGTGGACAATAGGACCATTGCCTTGCGACTCGTGCCCCCCTTTGTTTACGTCGCGTGCGCTGCGCCGTATCAAGCAACAAAGGCAGCGCGGGCGCCACGAAGCGAGGGAAGCGAATGGCAACTGCCGAACCGGGCTACCAGCGGATGAACAATCCGATCGATCTCGTCGAGCAGGTGGCAAACAACCATCACTGGGCATGCGAGCGTACGGCCGACGATGAGCTGACGCTCACGGTGGCCGGCACTTGGGCGGACTACCACGTCTCTCTCAACTGGCGCGACGACCTGGAGACGCTGCACATTGCGTGCGCGTTCGATTTCAAGGTTCCGGAGAACAGGCTCGGCGAAGTCTACCGGCTGGTGGCGCAGATCAACGAGCAGCTATGGCTCGGCCACTTCGATCTGTGGACGCAAGAAGGCCTGATCATGTTCCGCCAGGGCCTCATGCTGAATGGCGCCGTCGCCACCACCTCGCAATGCGAGGCGCTGTTGAAGGCCGCTCTTGAAGCCTGCGAGCGCTACTACCAGTCGTTCCAGTTCGTCGTGTGGGCCGGCAGGCAGAGCCGCGAGGCGCTGGTCTCGACCATGTTCGAGACCGAGGGCCAGGCCTGACATTGCGTCGCGCCCAGCGGATCTTCCGGTCCGGTTGAACACGGCTTTCACCCACCTCCCGGGGTGGGCCCCGGTCCCCCCGGGGATCGATTGCGCCGCGGGCGTAACCATCGCCCGTATTGTCGGCCTGCCCAAGAACTTTCCTCCATCCCGCGAGATTCCACCGGCGCCAGAAACCCCCTAAAGTCGAGCGCGAGCCCTGATGAGGGCGGCAGGAGGAGATCGGGATGGCATTCAAGCTCGACGGCGATCTGATACTGGCGGGCGCCGGCAACATGGGCGGCGCGCTGCTTGGCGGCTGGCTCGAGAGGGGGCTCGACCCCAAGCGCATTCTCGTGCAGGACCCGGGGCCGCCGCCGCGCATTGCTGCGCTTCTGGCGAAGTATGGCATCGAGGCCCAGGCCGCGATCTCTCCTCCCAGCACCCCGCCGGCGGTGGTGCTGATGGCCGTGAAGCCGCAGGACATGGAGCGGGTGTTTCCGCCGCTGGCGCGACTGACCGGTCCCAATACGGTCGTCCTTTCGGTCGCCGCCGGACGCACGATCAGCAGTTTCGAGCGGCATCTGTCCCCCGGTGCGGCGGTCGTGCGCTCGATCCCGAATACGCCTGCCGCGGTCGGACGGGGGATCACCGTGGCTACGGCGAATGCGCATGTCTCTCCTGCGCAAAAGGCGCTTTGCCAGGAGCTTCTATCCGCCGTTGGCGAGACCGCGTGGGTCGACGACGAGGCGCTGATCGATCCCGTGACGGCCGTCTCGGGCTCGGGCCCGGCCTACGTCTTCTATCTTGCCGAATGCCTTGCCGAGGCGGGCGTGGCCGCGGGTCTTGCACCGGATCTGGCGCAGAAACTCGCGCGCTGGACGGTTGCGGGTGCCGGCGAGCTGCTGCATCGATCCGATCAACCCGCCGACATTTTGCGCAAGAACGTGACGTCCCCCAACGGCACGACGTTTGCCGCCCTGCAGGTGCTCATGTCGGACACGGGCCTGAAGCCGCTCTTGACGCAAGCGGTCCTGGCTGCCGCCCGGCGCTCCAAGGAGCTGGCGAGCTGACCTTAGACGGGCTTGCACGAGCGCTTGGGCGGAGGATAGGTAGTCGCCGCGCTCGATGATCGGCGGCTCGATTAACCTTCAATCTTGGGCGCTTGCCGACGCGGGGCTCACAAGCTTTTTCGGAACAGGAGGAAACGAAGTGCGCGGATTGCGATCGATAATGGCGATAGCGGCCGGCCTTGCAGTGGGGCTGGCAGGAGCATCTGCTTCAGCCCAGCAGGCGCCCATCGTCATCAAGTTCAGCCACGTCGTGGCCACTGATGCGCCCAAGCACAAGGCCGCGGAGAAGTTCAAGGAGCTGGCAGAGAAGGCGCTCGGCAACAGGGTCAAGATCGAGCTCTACGCCAACTCCTCTCTGTACAAGGATAAGGAGGAGATCGAGGCGTTGCAGCTCGGCGCGGTGCAAATGCTGGCGCCGTCGACATCGAAGTTCGCGCCGCTCGGCATCAAGGAGTTCGAAGCGCTGGACCTTCCTTATCTGTTCCGTGACGAAGCGACCTTCAGGAAATTTGCCAATAGCCCCCTCGGCAAGGAGCTGATGGCCAAGCTCGAGAGCAAGGGCATCAAAGGGCTCGCCTATTGGGACAACGGCTTCCACGTCATGGGCGCGAGCAAGCCGGTGGTTCTGCCGGCCGACTTCCGCGGGCTGAAGCTTCGAATCCAGGGTTCCAAGATCCTCGACGCGGAGACGCGCGCGCTCGGCGCCATTCCCCAGGTCTTGGCCTTCTCAGAGCTTTATCAAGCCTTGCAGACCGGAGTCGTCGACGGTTGCGAGAATGTGCTGTCAAACTTCTGGACCCAGAAACTGTACGAGGTGGTCAAGTACATTAATATCTCCCACCACGGGCACTTGAGCTATGCCGTGATCGTCAACAAGAAGTTCTGGGACGATCTCCCTCCCGACGTGAGGTCGGAGCTCGAGAAGGCGGTGGCGCAGGCAACGGAGTACTTCAACTCGATTGCCAAGAAGGAGAACGACGACGGACTGGAAGCGATCCGCAAGACCGGCAAGATCCAATTCCATGAACAGACCGAGGCCGAGCGCAAGGAATGGATCAAGACATTGGCCGTCGTGCACAAGGACGCCGAGAAGCGCGTCGGCAAGGAGATCATCGAGAAGCTGTACAACGTGACCGGCTTCTCCGTTACGCAGTAGTTCCGCCTCTGTAAGTGAGCGCAACCGCCCCGGCACCGACCCTGGGGCGGTTGCGGCATATCGAAGGCCCTCTCATGCTGATGCGCGCGCTCGACAGACTCGAAGAGATCATCATTGCGACGCTGATTGGTGCGGCCACGCTCATCATTTTCGTCGCGGTCATGCAGCGCTACGCGACCGGAATCCCCGCGCTCTACGAAACGGCGCGCCACTTCGACTTCTCGTGGGCACAAGAATTGTGCATCTACATGTTCATCTGGATGGCGAAGTTCGGTGCCGCCTACGGCGTCAGGACCGGCATCCACGTCGGCGTCGACGTGGTCGTCAATCGCCTGGGGCGCGAGCCCTACGCCCGCGTCGTCACTTTCGGGCTCCTCTGCGGGGCGCTGTTCACCGCCGTGGTCGGCACATTGGGTGCTCGCTTCGTCTACGAGATCTGGCAGCACGGGCAGACGTCGCAAGATCTCGAGGCGCCGATGTGGATCGTCTATCTGGCAATTCCGCTCGGCTCGTACCTGATGTGCTTCCGCTTTTTCCAGGTCGCGTGGAGCTTCGCCCGACTGGGCGAGCTGCCGCATCATGATGCTGCCTACGTCGAAGGCGTCGAGCCGACGGATGCTCCGAGGGGCAGGTCATGAACGATCCCGCGAGCAGCGGCGTGGAAGCCCGGCACGCGCAGTCGGGGTCGGCTGCCGGTTGGCTGCTTGTCCTCTTCCCCCTCGGCCTGGTTGCCGCCTGCTTTCTCTCGCGCTTCGGCCTGATCGAGATCAGTCAGGGCGGGCGTACCGCGGTGATCTTCCTGCTGCTGATCTCGCTGATGCTCACGGGCATGCCGATCTCGATCGCGCTCGGGCTCACGGTTTTGACGTTTCTGTTCACCCTGACCCAGGTGCCGATCGAGGCGGTTGCGCTCAAGCTGTTCACCGGCATCGAGAAGTTCGAGATCATGGCGATCCCGTTCTTCATCCTGGCCGGAACCTTCCTGACCCATGGCGGCGTCGCGCGCCGCATGATCAAGTTTGCCGATGCGCTCGTCGGTCACTGGCATGGCGGCCTGGCGCTGGCCGGTGTGATGGCCTGCGGCTTGTTCGCGGCCGTGTCGGGCTCGAGCCCGGCCACCGTCGTAGCGATCGGATCGGTCATTCTGCCGGCGCTGGTGGCGCAAGGCTTTCCCAAGCGCTTCGGTGCGGGTGTGATCACGACATCGGGCTCTCTCGGCATTCTGATCCCGCCGTCAATCCCGATGGTCATTTACGCCGTCTCGACCAATACGTCGGTCGGCAAGCTGTTCATAGCTGGCGTGGTTCCAGGGCTGGCGCTGGCCACCGCCTTGGGCCTGACGACGTGGTGGATTGCGCGGAAGAACGGCTATCCCCGGGTGTTTCCGTTCCCTGGGCGCACAAGCTGGCAGGCGACGAGAGCGGCCGTCTTCGGGCTCCTCGTTTGCATACCGGTGCTACTGCTGGTTCCTACCTTTCTGCTTGCCGGCATCGTGGACCTGCTGCACGGAGCGGACGTGTGGACGGACGTTGTCGTGCGGGTCGGCAAGTGGGCGCTGCTTGCCCAGGGTCTCTGGATCGTCGTGGGCTACGGGCTTGCCAGGGCGGGATTCACTTTAGGGCTCAAATTCGAAGCTCTGAATGTGTGGCGGGCCTTCTGGGACTGCGTGTGGGGGCTCCTGCTGATCGTCATCGTGATCGGCGGCATCTACGCCGGCATCTTCACGCCGACCGAGGCCGCAGCCATGAGCGCGGTCTATGCTTTCATCATCGCGGTCTTCGTCTACCGCGACATGCGGTTACGTGACGTTCCCAAGGCGCTGCTGTCGTCTGCCAACACGAGCGCGATGCTGCTCTACATCATCACCAATGCGGTGCTGTTCTCGTTCCTGATGACGCACGAGAACATTCCGCAGGCAATGGCTGCGTGGATGGTCGACCAAGGCTTGGAGCGCAACGGCTTCCTGCTGCTGGTGAACATTCTGTTGCTGCTGGCCGGCAATGTGATGGAGCCGTCCTCCATCATTCTCATCATGGCGCCGATCCTGTTTCCGGTGGCGGTGCAGCTCGGCATTGATCCCATTCACTTCGGCGTGCTGATCACGGTCAACATGGAGATCGGGCTGTGCCATCCGCCTGTCGGCCTCAACCTTTATGTGGCGAGCGGGGTCGCAAAAATGGGCATCACCGAGCTGACGGTGGCAGTGTGGCCGTGGCTGTGCACTATGCTGGCCTTCCTCATGCTCGTGACATACTGGCCGGACCTTTCGCTTTGGCTGCCGCGTGTGCTGGGCATGATGTAGGGAATGGGTGAGCAGCGCCTTCAATCCGCGGGCTAGTGTGCCCATCTTATGAGGCATGGAGGAATTGCCATGCTTGACCTGACGACCCCCAGGGGCTCCATCATCGCGGCAGCCCTGCGGCTCGCCTCCCAGCATCCTTGGCAGAAGCTGACATTATCGGCGATTGCCGAGGGGGCAGGCGTGACGCTTCTCTCGCTCAAGAAGGAATTTGCGTCCAAGGGGGAGATTCTTGCCGCCTTCACGGCTGCCGTTGACGACGAGGTCCTGAGGCGGGCCCCGCGGCGCGCCCCGGATCAGCCGGCGCGCGATGCACTGTTCGAGATCATCATGAGCCGCTTCGACGTGCTGGCCCCTTATAAAGCCGCTTTGAAATCGATCGCCGGCGGTGCCGAGCTGGAGCCGGCGCAGCTTCGTCCCTTGCTCGTGTCGCAACAGTGGATGCTGGAGGCGGCCGGCATCGGGACTGGCGGCCTGGAGGGCGGGATGAAGGTCGCGGGGCTTCTCACGGTCTACGCCTCGGTGTTCCGGACCTGGCTCGAGGACGACGAGGCGGGACTGGCGCGCACGATGGCCGCCCTGGATCGACGGCTGCGGCGCGGCGAGCGGGCCCTGACGCGCGTGGAGGATTTCTGCGCGGGCTTGTCGCGGTTCGTCTCGGCTGCTATGCCGCGCGGCTTCGGGCGCACCTCGCCGTCGGCTAAGACCGACGGTACGCCTGCGCCAACTCCGCCCACGACGGGCGGTGCGCAGCCGGGACCCGCCATCTAGCCACGGCATCCCCGCTGCTCAGACGGGGAGATCGCTATGTCGGGCGCCAAAGCCGAGCCGCAAACAACATTCGATGTGTTTATGAAGGTCGACATCCGCGTCGGCACGATTGTGGATGTTGAGCCGTTTCCCGAGGCGCGCAAGCCTGCGCTCAAGCTCAAAATCGATTTCGGGCCGGATATCGGCGTGAAGAAGAGCTCGGCTCAGATCACCAAGTACTACACGCGGGAAAGCTTGATGGGCCGGCAGGTGGCCGCAGTCGTCAATTTCCCGCCTCGGCAGATCGGCAGGTTCATGTCCGAGGTCTTGACGCTGGGCTTTCCCGACGGAGCGGGCGAGGTCATTTTGATAGGCCCTGAGCGGAAGGTCCCCGACGGGGGGCGCCTGTTCTAGTTTAAGCCTGGCCTCGAGCCACGCGCGCGGTTCCGCCGGCCGGAAAGAAAAAGCAGCGGCACGACGTGCCGCTGCTCGTGTGTCTCGATCGCGCCTAGACGCGTCTAGCAGCGATGGCAACGCGTGTGGCAGCGGCGCTTCCACCTCCAGCCGTGGCAGACTCTGTGGCAATGCCGATAGCGGCGGCAGTGGGCGGGCTCTGCTTGCTCTGACAGAGGGGCCAGATTCGGCAGCGGTGTCATATTTCCCAGCGGTGCCGCTTGCGCCGACCCGCCAAACGCCATCATGGCCGTGGCTAGAGCCAGCCCCGCCAGAATTTTTCGCGTACCCATCAGCAATCTCCTCATCTCATCAGGATCGCAACCCGGTCGTGCCACGCGAGCTTAGCCGAATTGCTTCGCAAGCATCAACGGCATTGCCTCCAGCGAATCTGGGAGTTGGACGTCGTGTCCCGATTGCCACGTCACGGCTTGATCTAAAGTGGCACCCGGATGATGGCCCGCAGTCCTCCCAGGGAGCTTTCGCCGAGCGCGACGTCGCCGCCGTGGCTCTTGGCGATGTCCCGGGCAATGGCCAGCCCGAGGCCGGAGTTCCCTTCGTCCTGGTTGCGCGCGTGGTCGAGCCGATAGAACGGCTTGAACACATTATTCCGCTCCTGGGGCGGGATGCCCGGCCCATCATCGTCGACCTCGATGCGCAGCCACTGCCGCTCCGTGCCGGCGCGGATGATGATCTGATCGCCAAAGCGTGCGGCGTTGGAAACCAGATTGGTGATCGCGCGCTTGAAGGCATTGCGCTTCAGCGGCAGGATCAGGTCGCGCCGGCGGTGGCGCATTCTGAGCTCGATCGGCTTGCCAAGGTATTGGGCGTCGGCGTGCACCTCCTCGAGCAGGTCGCGCACGTTCGTCGGCTCAGCCACCTCGCCGCCGTCGCCCTTGGCGAATGCGAGATAGTCCTCGAGCATGTGCTGCATCTCGTTGACGTCCGACTTGAGCGCCCGGATGCCCGGATCATCACCCAGGAACGCCAGCTCCAGCTTGAAGCGGGTCAGCATGGTGCGCAGATCGTGGCTGACGCCCGCCAGCATCGTGGTGCGCTGCTCGACGTGCTGGCTGATGCGCTCGCGCATCTCGATGAAGGCCTGCGCCGCCTGGCGGACCTCGCGAGCGCCTCGCGGACGAAACTCCTCCGGCACGGGTCGCCCCTTGCCGAACGCGTCGGCGGCCTCCGCCAGCCGAAGAATCGGCCTGATCTGGTTGCGCATGAAAAGAATGGCGACGGTCAGAAGCACGACCGACGTGCCGACCATCCAGATCAGGAAAATGTGCGAGTTGGACGCGTAGGTCTGACTGCGCGTGGCAATGAATCGCAGGATCGCCGCATCATGCTTGACGCGTACCTCCACGTGCCGCGATTGGCCGACCGTGTCGATCCAGAACGGACGCTGGATATGCCTTCGGATCTCGTTCGACAGCGTGCGATCGAGAAGGGCGAAGAATGGCTTGGGCTGCGGCGTCGGCAACTCTCCGGGAGGCAAGATCTGAAGCGAAAGCCCTAAGCGATCGCGCGCCATCTCGATGAGCTTCGCGTAGTCGTCATCGATGCCGTAGCTCTCGTAGACGTCGATCAGCGCGGCAATGTCGCGCGCGGTCGCTTCCGACAGGCGCCGCGTCACGGACTGCCAATGTCGTTCCATGAACGAGAAGGCGACGACACTCTCTAGCAGCACGATGGGCGCAATGATGATGATCAGCGAGCGCGCATAGAGGCCCTTGGGCAGAGCATCTGCTACCAGCGCAGCGGCTTTGCGAAATGATGCGCGCAGCTTCGGCCCCTGCAGCCACGCCGGCAATGCCAGCGCGCTCCGGGCCGTTATCTCGACCAGCTTGTCGTATGCCGAGGCCATCTACTCGCGCACCCGCCAGCGCCTCAGGGACCTTTGTCAGTCAATATAGAGGATGTACCCCTTACCGCGCACCGTTTGCAGGTAGACCGGATTGGACGGGTCCGTCTCGATCTTGCGCCGCAGGCGGTTGATCTGCACGTCGATCGACCGCTCGCTTCCAGTCGAATCGTCGCTGGCGAGCTCGTGGCGTGCGATCGGCGAGCCCGGACGGCTGGCAAAAAGGCGCAGGAGGTCGCGCTCCCGCTCGGTCAGTTTGATCGCCTCCTCGCCGCGCCTGAGCTCCCCTCGGCCGATATGAAAGGCAAAGTCCCCCATCCGGATCTCGTCGCGCGGCCCGGCCTCGATGCGCCCGCGCCGCATGATATTGCGCAGCCGCAGCACGAGCTCGCGCGGCTCGAAAGGCTTGCTCACGTAGTCGTCGACTCCGGCTTCGAGGCCCTCGACCCGATCCTCGGGCTCGGCCTTCGCCGTCAGCATGCAGATCGGCACCGGCGAGATGCTCTTGAGATCGCGGGCAAGCTCCAGCCCGCTCTCGCCCGGCATCATGACGTCGAGAATGACGAGGTCGAAGGAGAGACCGCGCATCGATGCGCGCGCGGTGGCAGAGTCGCATGCGGTCGTAACCCGGAAGCCGTTCTCGAACAGATAGCGGCCGAGCAGGTCGCGAATGCGCTGGTCGTCGTCGACGACGAGCACGTGCGGTGCGTTGTCAGGCAATGGATCACGACGCGGATGCAGGGTGCCCGTCATGAGTTCCCCCTAGGCGGAAGCTAGACTGCCAGCTCGCGTATGCCCACGAGAGCTGCCACCTCGCTGCGGTCCTGAGAGCCGATCATGGCGAACAGGAACTGCTGCACTGCCGGATCGGCGTCCGGACCAACGACGCTAAGAGCCTTCGCAATACGCTGAGCTTGCAGCGTGACCAGCCGGCGGGCAAGTGCCGAGCCCTTGTCGGTGAGCGTGAGGCGCCGCTCGCGCCGGTCCCGCTCGCCTGCGGACTGCACCACATAGCCTTCGTCGACAAGTTGCTTGAGGACGCGAGCCAGACTCTGCTTCGTGATCTTCAGAATGCCGAGCAGATCGGCCACCCTGAGGCCGGGATTGCGATTGACGAAATGCAGCACGCGATGGTGCGCGCGTCCGAAGCCGATCTCGGCCAGAATGGCGTCGGCTTCGCCTGTGAAATCCCGGTAAGCGAAGAACAACAGCTCGACCAGCGCAACCAGACGCGGATCGGGCGCCCGCCCGGTCGCCGCACCGTTTCCCGCAGCGGGTGTCGGTGCGGTGCGTCGGCGTCCCGGAGAGGGTGCGGTTATGTCAGTCATGTTGACTTATTTGGAGCCGATTGTTACTCGTGGCAAGACAATTCGCGGGGCTCGAGAGGCCGCCCAAGTGTGGCGGCTTCGGGGCGGTCGCATCGGCGCGCCGGGCATACGCAATAGAACCGCAGTAGCGCGGCACCTCTCCAGCGCCGGGCCTTGACGAGGCTGCAGAGAGGGCCCTTTGGTGAGGAGAAGCGCCATGGCAGCAAGCCTTGTGCCCTATCACGACCGGGATGGCTTCATCTGGTACGATGGCAAGCTCGTCCCCTGGCGAGAGGCAACGCTGCATGTCCTGACCCATGGTCTCCACTACGCCAGCGCTGTTTTCGAGGGCGAGCGGGCCTACGGTGGCCAGATCTTCAAGCTGCGCGAGCACACGGATCGGCTGCTCGCCTCTGCCAAGATGCTCGATTTCGAGATCCCTTACAGCGCCGACCAGATCGATGCCGCCTGCAATGCGGTGATGAAGGCTAACAACCTGGTTGATGGCTACGTGCGGCCTATCGCTTGGCGTGGCAGCGAGCAGATGGGCGTTTCGGCCCAGCTAAACAAGATTCACTTGGCCGTTGCTGCGTGGGACTGGGGCTCCTACTTCGATCCGAAGGAGCGGCTGCGCGGCATTCGCGTCGCGCTGGCGCAGTATCGGCGCCCCGATCCCGCGACGATCCCGGCCAAGGCGAAGGCCACCGGCCTCTACATGATCTGCACCATCGAGAAGCATCGGGCGGAGCGCGCCGGCTATGCGGACGCCTTGATGTTCGACTGGCGCGGGCATGTGGCCGAGTGCACCGGCGCCAACATCTTTTTCGTCAAGGATGGCGCGCTGCACACGCCGACGCCAGACTGCTTCCTGGACGGCATCACCCGTCGCACCGTGATGGACCTCGCCAAGCGGCGGGGCATCCAAGTGCACGAGCGCACGGTCCTGCCGGAGGAGCTGCCGAGCTTTACCGAGTGCTTCATCGTCGGTACCGCCGCGGAGGTGACGCCCGTGCGCGAGATCGGGCCCTACAACTATCAGCCGGGCCGCATCTCGGAGACGTTGCTCAACGATTACATGGCGGCGGTGCAGCCGGCCAAGAAGGCGGCCGAGTAAGCCCTCAGCAGGCCTGCGGGCGCTGCGGGCCGCTGTTTTCCACGCGAGCCGACGTTCCCTTGGCTGCGGCCGGCGGGGGCGCGTTGCGAAACAGGCACAGCTGCAGCGTCCTCTTTAAGAATGCCGGCGGGCTGCGATTGCAAGCGCCGATCAGTTGCGGAAGACTCGCACAGGTCTGAGCGCTACCGGCGCCAGGAGGGCCGCGCATGCCCAGTGCCCGACAAATCCTGATTGCATTTTTGGCCGTGCTTGGCCTGCTCGCTGCGGTTGCGGGTGGGGCGCCATCCGTTTCGGCTCAGCAGGCCGTCGGTATCGATCCCGGCCGCGATTGCCAGACCGTGCTGACGTGCAATTTCTCCCGCAGGGGGCGCGTGCGCGGCTGCTTATCCTCGTATACCTGCCGCGTTTGCCGGATGGTGGCGACCCACTGCAACATCGACGGCAGAACGAGATGCCGCAGCGTCGTCTGCACCTGGGGCGGCTGACGGCCGACCAAGTTCCACTTGAATGATCGGGCTCAGCGGTTAGTCTCGTCTGCGTAGGGTCGAAAGTCGCTGCCGACCGGGTCCGTTCGGTCTTGGCATGCATCAAAGAATGCTTCGCGGCCATTCCACCGCGCACACAGGCGACCGTCCCTCTCACACCTGCCGCTGCGAAGCCTGACCCGCAGCCGGCGGCATCCAAAACAAGACGGCAGGCATCAAAGGGAGGAAATCATGACGGGCGTATTGCGCGCCGCGGGCGTGTCGTTGGTGTTTGCACTAGGTGTGACCACCGCGCTTGCCGAGACGCCGAAGCACGGCGGCATTCTGAATTTCGCTGTTACCGCCGAGCCGCCGAACTACGACTGTCACGCGTCGCAGACGTACGCGCTGCTGCATCCACTCAGCCCAATGTACTCGTATCTGGTGAAGTACGACAGTAGCCAGAACAGCAAGATCGTCGGCGACCTGGCAAAGAGCTGGACCATCTCCGATGACGGTTTGACCTATACCTTCAAGCTGCACGAAGGGGTGAAGTTCCACGACGGCTCGCCGCTGACCTCCGCAGATGTGAAGGCGTCGTTCGACCGTATTGCCAACCCTCCGGCGGGCGTCGTCTCGCTGAGGAAATCGGCATACTCCACGCTGACGAGCCTCGAAGCGCCCGATCCGACGACGGTCATATTCAAGTTCAGCCAGCCGAGCGCATCCATGCTCGACAACATGGCGTCGCCCTTCAACTGCATCTACAGCGCCGCCAAGATCAAGGATAACCCGAAGTTTCCCGAAACCAATATTCTGGGTTCGGGTGCCTTCCAGCTCGTCGAGTACGTGCGCGGCTCGCACCTGACGACGAAGCGCTTCGAAGGCTACTTCCGCAAGGGCCTGCCGTATCTCGACGGCTACAAGGCATACTTTGTGAAGACCAGCGCCGTTGTGCCTGGCATGCTTGGCGGCCAGTTCGATGTGGAATTCCGCGGTCGCACACCGAGCGAGCGTGATCAGCTCATGAGCTCGTTGGACAAGGACAACTGGGTCCTTCACGAGGGTCCGTGGGCCACGAACGACATCGTCATCTTCAATACGTCAAAGAAACCGTTCGACGATCCGCGCGTGCGGCGTGCGCTGTCCCTGGCGATCGACCGGTGGAACGGCAACGAGGCTTTGTCCAAGATCACATTCGTCAGGGCGACGGGCGGCATGCTCAGGCCCGGCTACGAGTACGCCCTGCCGGAATCGGAGTTGGAGAAGATCCCCGGCTATTGGCGCGACATCGAGAAATCACGCGCCGAGGCGCGCCGCCTCCTCAAGGAAGCAGGGCAGGAAAACCTCAAGTTCCAACTCCACAACCGCACTGTGAACGAGCCCTACACGCCCGTCGGCGTTTTTCTGATCGACCAATGGAGGCGGATCGGAGTGACCGCGGAGCATTCCCAGGTCGAGACCTCGCCGTATTTCGGCAATCTCGTCGATGGTAAGTTCGAAGTTGCGCTCTACCCCGTGACCGTACCGGCTGACGACGTGACGGCGCAGCATCTGTCCTACCTGACCAACAAGAAGTCACCGATCAGCTATTCGCGGCACAACGACACCAAGCTCGACGATCTGTGGGATCTGCAGTCGCGCACGCTCGATCCGGTCAAGCGCAAGGCCATCGTGCACGAGTTCGAGCGGCATCTGCTCACCGAGAATTATTGCCTGACAGTGCATTGGTGGCAGCGCATCATCGTGCACCACAAGCGGATCAAGGGCTGGTACATGTCGGCGAGCCATTTCCAGGGGCAGGACCTGATCAACGTGTGGTTGGATCAGTAGGCTGGAACGGCCGGAGGAGACGAGGATGAGCCTGTACAGGTTGGAGCGCGCGTCCAACTGGCGGCGGAAAGCCGTAGACGACTGGCTGTGGGGCCTCGATCTCGTCTCCCCCTCATTGCGTGAGCCGATCGTCACGGCGTGGACCAGCACCTGGGCCTCGAGCTCCTACGAGCGACTTGAAGACATGCCATTCACGGCCGGCGTGGACTATCCGTTGATGCATCACGTCAACGAGGTGACGCGGGCGGGCATGGATCTTGCCGGGCGAGCAAAGGCAGACTGGGGAACTGAGCTGCCGAATGACCTGATCGTGCCAATCCTGATTTTGCACGACGTGGACAAGCCGCTGATGTACGTGCGCGAAGGCGGCGCGGTCGTCGGGTCGACCCTGTCGAAGGAGATCCCGCATGGCGTGGTCGGGGCCATGCTGCTGAAGGAGCTCGGCTTCTCGCACGAGATCGTCAGCGTGGTCGCCACGCACTCGCCGAAGATGCCGTTTCACAATCGAGGGGCTGCGGCCTTCGTGCTGCACTACGCCGACATGTTTTCCGCCGATCACGCCTACATGTCGGTCGGCAAAGAGCCGCACTACCAGAAGCACACGGGCTGAACGCGGCGGTAGCGCCCGGTCAGGCCGGCCCGCCGGTCTTGGGTTTGCGCCGCAGCGACGGCTTCTCGGTGGGCGTCACCGGGTTGATCACCTGGGTACGCTTCGCCGCCACGATGCGCGGTGCGGCGAGGAAGCGGACGCCGACCTCCTGATCCTTGCGCCAGACGGCCTCGCAGGACGCTTCCAGCCCGTCGATCGGGATGATGAGCTCGAAGGTGTCGGGGGCGCTCATGCTGCCTTCGATCCGCAGCCGGGCGCCGGTGGAGGAAATGTCGCGCAGCGTACACGACAGCGTCGCATACCCGCCATTGTAGGAGATGATTGCCGATTTCAGGGCTCGCCGCCGCGTCGACCCACGGTTGTTTCCGTCTGTCGATGCAACCGTGTTGCCCAGCGTCTGGAATTGGACGACCGTCCCGCCTACCTGTTTCATGCTATTTGCATCACACCCCTCGAGGGGACAGGGTAAACGCCCCCTCTCGGCCCGAAGGCCAACTTGCCCGTCGACATTATCGGATCAAGTTTAAGCGACGGTGAAAAGCTGTCCTGGCCGTTAGGGATCATGAAAAAACCATTGCCCGGAGGCATTTGAGCCGCATTGGAACGGTTTTGGCCACAGTAGTGTTGAGACAAGGGTTGCCGCGCCGGTTGTACGCCCGGCTCGAATGCAACGAGGAGGACATCACATGACAGGCTCTGACTATCGGCCTGGCCTGGAAACCCCGTTTGTCTGGAAAGGGCAATCTCGACGCAATTGGTGGTTCGCGCTGAAAGTCGTGATCACTTGCGGAGCCTGCATTGGAGCCGGCTATTACGTCGGCCGAGGCTCGAGTGAGCCGGGCAAACCAGCAACTGCCGCCGTGGAGCAGTCGCTGAATGCGGTTTCTCCGAAGAAGCCCGACACTGTCCAGCCGATCAGTCCGGCGCAGGTGGCGGACAAGACCGCCAGGTCCGGAACGGATCAGATTGCGAAGTCCGGAGCGGACCGGACTGCGGTTGGGCAGATGCAGCAGTCTCAATCGGTAGTTCCGCAGCAATCCCAATCGGCGGCTTCCACGGCTCCGCCCACCGACCAGAAAACGGCCACCGACCAGAAAGCGGAGGCGGGTGGTTCCGAAGGCGCCGCAACGGTTGCGGCCATCGCGCCGGCGCCTGTCCGCGTCATCAACGCTGAAGCCGAGAAGCCGCAGCCACGCTCAGGCACGGACGCGGAGGAAAAGCCGCGTGCGCATACCACCGTGCCCAAGAAAAAGAAGTCTTCGGCCCAGAGTTCGGCCCAGAGCAAGGGTGAGCGCGAAAGGTCGGGGCTCCAGCGGTCCGCCACCCCGCGAAACGACGCCTACGTACCTCCCCGCACCGCAGGCTACAGCCGCAACGACGCGTACGTGCCGCCTCGTTTGCCGGGCTATCGGCGCAATGATGCCTATTATCCGCCCCGCGAGGAGCTTCCACCACCTCGCGCAGCCTACGCTCCGGACCGCTACGGCGGCCCCTGGAGACCGCCGCGGTATGGCCTGATGTACGACGACTACGGCCCTGGCGATTACATTCCACGCAACTCCCGCGGCTACCTGCGAGAGTTCGCAGATCCGCGAGACTAAGCTCCGCGACGTTTACCAGCCTTTGAAAGGCGTCTCCGGCACCGGGGTCTTCGGCGGTTTGCGGTCGCGGTACGCTAGAAGGTTGTCGACGACGAGCTGCCCCATCTTGTTGCGCGTGTAGACCGATGCCGAGCCGACATGGGGTAGCAGCGTGACGTTGGGGAGCGTCAAGAACTCCGGGTTGACCTTGGGCTCGTTCCAGAACACGTCGAGCCCCGCCGACAGGATCGTCTTCGCCTTGAGCGCGGCCAGCAGCGCCGGCTCATCGACGATCGAGCCGCGGGCCATGTTGATGAAGATGCCGCGGGGGCCTAGCGCCTGAAGCACGGCTGCGTTGACGATGTTCTGCGTCTCGGGTCCGCCCGGCAGGATGGCGATCAGCGTGTCGACATCGCGCGCCATAGCGACCAGATCGGAATAGTAAGGATAGGAGACGTCCGGCTGCTTGCGCCGCGCGTAGTAGCTGATCGGCACGCCGAAGGCCTCGAGGCGCCGCGTGATGGCTTTCCCGATTCGGCCGAGGCCCATCATGCCGATCTTGCGATCGCGCAGGCTGCCGGGCGTGAGCCGGTAGTCGCCTTCGGCTGCCCATCGGCCGGCGCGCATGTAGCCTTCGGCCTGGGACAACTCCCGCACGGTCATGATGAGGAGGCCGAGGGTGGTGTCGGCCACTTCCTCGGTCAGCACGTCGGGCGTGTTGGTGATGACGACGCCGCGCTCTGCGGCGGCTGGCACCTCGACGGAGTCGTACCCCACGCCGAAGTTGCCGATGATCTTGAGCTTCGGCAGGCGCTGCATCAGGGCTCGGTCCGTCTTGACGCCGGTGTGGGCGCCCGTGCACACGGCTTCGATACGCGGTCCCACGTCCCGGATCAGGGCGTCAACGTCGGGGGTCTTGTGCATCCAGTGGACGTCGAAGGCCGCCTCGATCTGATCGGTGATGAGCGCCATCATCGGGCCGGTGGACAGCAGGGCAGGCTTGGACATCTAAAGCTCCTAGCTCCGGATCGATCGAGGGGGGCTTTTGCCTCCTAGCATTGCCAGGGTCATGCCAGCAATGGCACCCGCGGCCCCCGAGCGTCCGGCGGCAAGCGAGGACGTGTTAACCAGGCATTGGACAACGGTTGCACAAAAAGGCATCATCACAGCACCGTCTCCTGCATGAGGCCCGAATGGACGCTTGGCGCGGGGCCAAGTGTGCGGCAGCGGGCAGAAGAGCCCTTCGTTCAGGGGGGCTTTTTTGTTTGCGCAACCTGAGCCGCCGGGGCTGGCCAGGCCGCAAGCTTTGTCGCACAAGCAGGGCATGACGCAGAACCAGTACGACGTTGCCATCATCGGCGGCGGGCACAACGGGCTGACGTGCGCCGCCTACGTCGCGCGCGCCGGCCTTCAGGTCGTGGTGTTGGAGAAGAACGCACGCGTCGGCGGCGCCGCGCTGACCGAGGAGTTTCATCCGGGCTTCCGCAACTCGGTCGCGAGCTACACCGTTAGCCTGCTCAGCCCAGATGTGATCCGGGATCTCGAGCTGGCGCGGCACGGGCTCGAGATCGTCGAGCGCCCGGTGGCAAACTTCTGGCCGATCGACTCCGAGCGTTATCTGCTGATGCCCTACGGGCTCGCCAACCGCCAGAAGGCGGTGGCGGCCTTCTCCGAGCGCGATGCGGGCTGCCTGCCGCAGTACGACGCTGCACTCGAGCGTGCAGCAGCGCTGTTGCGCGATCTCGCGGGAAAGACGCCGCCGAACGCGGGTGGTGGCTTCCTCGAGTTGATCCGCGGCGCAGCGCTCGGCCGCAGACTCCTCAGGCTCTCGCTCGACGACCAGCGACTGATGGTCGATCTGTTCACGAAAAGCGCGGCGGATTTCCTGTCGCAGTGGTTCGAGAGCGAGGTCGTCAAGGGTGCCTTTGCGTTCGATGGCATAGTCGGCGCTTACGTCTCTCCGCACACGCCAGGCACTGCCTATGTCTTGCTGCATCATTGCTTCGGCCAAGTGAACGGCAAGACGGGCGTGTGGGGACACGCGGTCGGCGGGATGGGCGCTATCAGCGAGGCCATGCGGCGATCGGCGGAGGCCGCAGGCGCCGTCGTGCGCGTCAACGCAGCCGTCGAGCGCGTGTCGGTTGCAGGCGGCCGTGCGGTTGGAGTCGAACTGGCGAACGGAGAGCGGGTGCTGGCGAGGGCCGTCGCCGCGAACGTCGGTCCCAAGCTGCTGTTGCGCGATCTCGTGCCTGATACCGCGGTCGATTCAGACCTGCGCCGACGCTTCATGAGCATCAAGACCGGCTCGGGCACGTTCCGGATGAACGTGGCGCTGGCCGAGCTGCCCGATTTTCGCTGCCGGCCCGGCACGGTGAAGCAGGACCACCATGCGAGCGGTATCATCATCGGCCCGACCCTCGACTATCTGGAACAGGCCTATCTCGACGCGCGCGCCTTCGGCTGGTCACGCCGGCCCGTCGTGGAGATGCTGATCCCGTCGACGCTCGATGCGAGTTTGGCGCCGCCCGGCAAGCACGTCGCAAGCCTTTTCGTGCAGCATGTCGCGCCGCATCTCCCGAACGGCCGAAGCTGGAGGGACCCTGTGGAGGCACGCCGGTTCGCCGATCTCGTCATCGATACGGTGACCGAGCACGCACCCAATTTCGGCGATGCCGTCATCGCGCGGCAGGTCCTCTCGCCGCTCGACCTCGAGCAGCGCTTCGGGCTCATCGACGGCGACATTTTTCATGGGCAGTTGTCGCTCGATCAGCTCTTCTCCGCACGGCCCGTGCTCGGATGCGCCGACTACCGTATGCCCCTGCCAGGTCTTTATCTTTGCGGCTCGGGTGCACATCCTGGCGGAGGCGTGACCGGGCTGCCCGGACGCAACGCCGCGCGCGAGATCATCAAGGACCTGAAAGGCCGGCGCTTCGCGTTTCGCCGGGCGTGATCGGGTCGGCAGGTTGTGCGCTGCAGCAGATCGCGTGTAAGCACCGCACGCATTTAATCCCACATCGGTCCGGGAACTATTGCATGGCGGCCCCGTTCTCCCGACGTGCCCTCAGCTCGAGGATCTGCCTATGAACGGCATCATCTACCTCGTCGGACTGATCGTCGTTGTCCTGGCGATCCTGTCGTTCCTCGGCCTGCGCTGACAACCGGAGCTCTGCCATGGCCACTGCGCAATCGACTCAAACGGCCCCCATGCCTGACACCACCGTCGTGGCAACCCGCGAAACAAGTTACGTCGACTGGGGTGTCATCATCGCCGGCGCCATCGCGGCGGCGGCGTTGTTCTTACTTTTCACCACGTTCGGATCGGCTGTCGGCCTGTCCGTTGCCACGCCGTGGAGCGGCGCTTCTGCGCGCAGCCTCGGCGTCGTGGCGGCGATCTGGTTCCTGCTGGTTCAGGTCGGCTCGTTTGCTGCCGGCGGGTATCTGGCAGGGCGGATGCGCCGCAGATCTACTCTTGCCTCTGTTGATGAGACGGAGTTCCGCGACGGCGCGCACGGCTTCCTTGTCTGGTGCGTCGGCTTTCTGGTCAGCGCCATCATGCTGATGACGACCACCGCGGCGGTCGTGCAAACAGGCTTGCAAGCCGGGGGCGCAGCCGCCGGTGCAGTTGCCTCGCAAGCCACGGGCGGCGATCCGCTCGGATACGCGGTCGACGCGATGATGCGAGGCACGCAGCCCGGTGCAACTTCGCAGCAGAATGCCGATCCGCGTACCGAGGTAACCCGCGTGATCGGCGCCGCGCTGGCGCGTGGAGAGTTGACAGCAGCGGACCGCACCTATCTCGCGCAGCTTGTCGCGCAGCACACCGGTATCTCGCCGCAGGAGGCGGAGCAGCGCGTGACGCAGACCGTGAACCAGGCCCGCGATGCGGCAGATCGAGCGCGTAAGGTTGCGGCGGTTACCGGCTTCCTGATTGCGGCATCGCTCGTCGTCAGCGCAGCCGCCGCTTGGCTCGCTTCGCAAGCGGGCGGCAGGCATCGTGATCAAGGAACGATCACGTCGTGGCTGCGCCGGCGCGCCCCTGTGCGCTAAGCGAAGCTATTCGGCGGCCTGCTTCGGCCCCGCGATCTCGGGCACCGCGCAGCCCGTGGCGCAGCAGCGCCCGGGCTGCTTCGATACGCGCCGTCCGTCAGCGATAACACCGCGATCGAGAAGCTTCTCCACAAGCTCCGCCTTCTCCCCGACCGGATAATTGCGCCAGATTTCCCGCTTCATCGCTTCAGGGCTGCCGCCGCCATGCAGGGAGATGAGGCTCATCCAGCTTCCGCTGTAGGAGGCAGTCAGATCCTCCATTAGGCGTGCCACCTCCATGCGCGAAGAGGCCGGAATATCGGCGCGGCCCGCGAGGACGGCCGCGAGGGATGCAGCGGTGTGCGGATTATGGTCCTCGTCGGGCCCGGGAAGCGCAACGATGAGCCCACCGGAGACGTGATGCGCCAGGCGATGCATGTCGTAGATCTGGGTGGCCAGCAGCAGCTTGCCGACGTTGGAGAAGACCGGATCGGGCATGATTGATCCGCAAGGGTCCTTTGCGCCGTAGACAGACGCTGCGACGCCGCACGCAAAGAAGCCCTCCACGATCTTGATCAGGTCGACCATGGCATCGCGGATGTGCCCATGCTTGTCGGGGTCGAGGCCATTCACCTCGATCATCAGCGCGCCGGCGCCGATCAGCAGATCGCCAAACCCTGCCCGCGCCCCGATGCAGGAGTGGCGGTGGTGGGTCGCATAGCTGGTGGTGAGGAAGCCCGCCTCCTCGTATTGGCCATCGGCGAACACGCGATCCCAGGGCACGAGCACGTCGTCGAAGATCACAACACCGGTTGACTGGCCGTATTTGGCGGAGAGCTTGGCCTCGGCTTGGCCGGGCCGGCCGGCGGGGCGCGCGACGATCGTTACCCCGGCCGCATCGACGGGGACGGCGCAGCACACGGCAAAGTCCGCCTCGTCCTTGGTCATCGTGCGGCACGGCATGACCAGGAACTCGTGCACGTATGGGGCGCCCGTGACGATGGCCTTGGTGCCGCGGATGACGATGCCGTCCGGGCGACGCTCGGTGATGTGCACATAGCTGTCCGGATTGACCTGCGCGGCAGGCCGCTTGGAGCGGTCCCCTTTCGCATCGGTCATGGCCACGCCGAGCGTCAGGTCGTCCTCCTGCACGCGATGCAAATAGTCGACGAACCGGGCGTGGTGATCCGTGCCGTAGTTCGCCTCGATGCGCTTGGTCGCCTGGAAGATGCCGTTCAGGCCATCGTGCGACAGATAGCGCATCGCACAACCCGACTCGCGGCATACCAGCCGCACGGCTTCGAGCTTGTAGAGCAGGTCGGTCGACGTCTCGTTGATATGCAGCATGCGGTCGACCGTCTTGCCGGACGTCATCTGGCGTGCGTCGAAAAGCGGCTTGTGGTCCGGGTGCAGGGCGAAGTCGTAGCACACGCCCGTTGCTGCGATGCCTGGAGCCAACAGCGGCTCGTCGGCGACGGATTCGACCCGGCTTCCGTTGACGAAGACCCGCGGCCGGTACCGGCGAAGGCTTTCGCGGTAGTCCGCTGCCGACATGCGCATGGGCCGTTCCTCCTTGGCGTCCGGCTCGCGACCGGACCTTCGATCCCCGGCTCCGTCCTTATCGCGTGCGGCGCGGAGCCGAGATGACAAGCGATGCGAAAACGCGCTAGTTACTTTTGTCCGGACATTAGCACGGACATTGGTCGCAGTGTGAAGCTCGGCAGCGGCCCGGTGGCGGCTGCCCGGGGAGAAAGAAGGGGCCCATGGCGAAAAAGCGGGAAATGACCCTGATCGGGTTCCTGCAGGCGCAGAACTGCTCGAACTATGTTGGATCCTGGCGCCATCCGAGCTCGGCCACCGACTTTCTGAGCGTGGAATACTATCAGCGCATCGCCCGCATCCTCGAGTACGGCAAGTTTCACCTGGGCTTCTTCGACGACCGGCTGGCCATGCCCGACATCCTGGGGCAAAGCCACCTCGAGGCCGTGCGCAACGGCATTCGCGTCGTCAAGATGGATCCCTGCACGATACTCGCCTGCATGGGCATGGCGACCAAGAACCTGGGGCTCGGGTCGACGTACTCCACGACCTATTACGAGCCATTCCACGTGGCGCGCGTGTTTGCGACGCTGGACCTTATGACGAGCGGGCGGGCCGCCTGGAACGTGGTGACGTCGCTCAATTCGTCGGAGGCGCAAAACTTTGGCGAGGCCGAGCATCCCGAGCACGATCTGCGCTACGACCAGGCCGACGAGTTCATGGAGGTCGTGCTTGGCCACTGGGATAGCTGGGACGACGACGCCATCGTTGTCGACAAGGAGACGGGCCTGTTCGCGCATGCGGAAAAGGTGCGTCAGCTCAATCACAAGGGCCGCTGGTTCCGCTCCAAGGGACCGTTCACGGTGCCGCGCTCGCCCCAAGGGCGTCCTGTCATCATCCAGGCCGGCCAGTCCGGCCGCGGCCGCGAGTTCGCAGCGCGGTGGGGAGAGCTGGTGTTCTGCGTCTACCCGAACACGGAGGTCGGCAAGAAGGCCTACAAGGCCTTCAAGGACCAGGTCGCAAGCATGGGTCGTGATCCCGACAGCGTCAGGGTGGCTCCGGCAAGCTATGTTTTCGTCGGCGAGACCAGGAGCATGGCCGAGGACAAGCGCGCCCTTGTCGACAAGATGGCCAAGCCCATCGATGCGCTGGCACTGCTGTCGGAGGGGCTGAACTTCGATTTTGCATCCAAGCCGATGGACGAGCCGTTCACGGACGAGGAGCTCAAGTCGATTACCGGGCTCAGGGGCATCCTCGACCGCGTCGTGCTGCTTTCGGGCAAGAAGAATCCGACGCTCAGCGATTTCGTCAAATTTTCCAACCGGGGCACGATCCGGGAGCACCACAACTTCGTCGGAACGCCGAAAGAGGTGGTCGACCAGATGGAGGAGTGGTTCACGCAATGCTGCGACGGGTTTGTCTTCGCGGCTACGTCGCTGCCCGGGACGTATGAGGATATCGTCAGGCTGGTGGTGCCGGAGCTGCAGCGGCGCGGGCTGCATCAAAAAGAATACAAGGGGCCGACGCTGCGGGATAATCTGGGGCTGGCAAAGGCTCAGATCGGAGACTGGCGGACCGGCTGATGGATGCTCAGGCTTATCGGGCGATCATGCGCCATCAGGCGGGTGCGGTGACCATCATCGCCGTCGGCGAAGCCGGGAACAGGACCGGGCTTACGGCAACTGCGGTGTGCTCGCTCACCGACAATCCGCCGACCGTGCTCGCCTGCGTCAACCGCAATGCAAGCGCACATAAGCCGATCAGGGCCGTGCGTGTGTTCAGCATCAATTTGCTGGCGCGCGATCAGCTTTCGCTGGCAGCCTCGTTCTCGGGCAAGGCCGGTCTCGAGGGCGAGGAGCGATTCAAGCCGGATGAATGGACGACGCTGGCGACAGGGGCGCCGGTACTCAAGAACGCGCTGGCGAGCCTCGACTGCGAGCTGACCGAAGAGCATGAGTTCATGACGCATTCGATCTTCATCGGCCGCGTGAAGGACGGGCAGCACAGGGACCATGCCGAGCCGCTGCTTTATTTCAGAGGCGACTTCTGGGATCTGAAAGGGCGTTGAGCGGGGCTCGGGCGCAGAAACAAAAGAAACAGAACAAGAGGCTGGGGAGTGGCAACGCAAGAGTTCGACTACGTGATCGTCGGCGCAGGGTCAGCGGGCTGTGTGCTGGCGAACAGACTGACCGAGGATGGGCGCTGGAGTGTGTGTTTGCTGGAGGCGGGGCCGGCGGACTGGGACCCCTTCATTCACATTCCGGCGGGGTTCATGAAGACCTTCAAGAACCGCCGTATCAACTGGCTTTATGACATGGAGCCGAGCGATTGGACGGGAGGCCGGCGCATCCTTGCGCCGCGCGGCAAGACGCTCGGCGGCTCCAGCTCGATCAACGGACACGTGTACAATCGTGGTCAGCCGCTCGATTTCAATACGTGGGCTCAGCGCGGCAACCGCGGCTGGGGCTTTGCCGACGTGCTCCCCTACTTCCGCCGCGCGGAGCGGCGCATCGGCGGCGACGACAGGTTCCGCGGACGCAGTGGCTCGTTGACGGTCACCGATCTCGGTTGGCGGCATCCGCTGTGCGATGCCTTCATCGAGGGCGCGGTGCAAATGGGCATCCCGCGCAACCCCGACTACAACGGCTCGACGCAAGAAGGCGTGTCCTACGTCCAGCGCACCGTGCTGCGCGGCCGCCGCATGAGCTCGGCTCGCGCCTATCTGTGGCCGGCTGCGAGGCGGCCCAACCTTCGGGTGCGAACAGAGGCCCATGCCACGTCGCTCATCCTGGAGGGCAAGCGCGTCGTCGGCGTGCGCTTCATGCAGGGCGGCCTGCACGGTAGCCCGAAAGAGGTGCGCACGCGCCGCGAGGTCATTCTGTCCGGCGGCGCCTACAACTCGCCCCAGCTTCTGCAGCTCTCCGGCATCGGTCCGCCCAAGCTGCTGCAGTCGCTCGGCATCCCGGTGCAGCACGATCTGCCCGGCGTCGGCGAGAACCTGGGCGATCACTATGCGCCACGGTTCACAGCCAGGGTGAAGAATTCCAAGACCATCAACGAGCTGGCGCGCGGTGTGCGCCTCGTCGGCGAGGTCGCCAAGTGGATGGTGACGCGCAAGGGCATTCTGTCGCTGAGCCCGACGCTCGTCTATTGCTTCTGGCGCTCCGACCCGAGCGTGCAGAACAGCGACCTGCAGCTCACGTTCACGCCGGCGAGCTACAAGGAAGGCGTGCAATCGCGTCTCGACGATTTCCCGGGCATGACGGTCGCGTCGTGGCAACAGCGGCCGGAAAGCCGCGGCTACGTGCGGGCCCGATCAGCCGATCCGTTCGAGGCGCCGATCATCCAGCCCAACTATCTGGCGCTCGAGTCCGACCGGCGCGTGCTGCTGGCGGGCATGAAGCTGGCGCGGCGCCTGATGGCGTCCGACCCGCTGAAGCCCTACTTCGACCGCGAGGAGTTTCCGGGCCCGAGCGTGCGCACCGACGACGAGCTGCTGGAGGCGGCCAAGCAGCGCGGCACGACCACGTTCCATCCCATGGGCACGTGCAAGATGGGGCCGAAGACCGATCCGTTGGCCGTTGTCGACGACAGGCTGCGCGTGCATGGCCTGGAAGGACTGCGCGTGGTCGATGCTTCGATCATGCCGACGATGCTGTCGGCGAACCTGAACGCGGCCACGATCATGATCGGCGAGAAGGGGGCCGATTTGATCCTCGACCGCGAGCCGTTGCCGGCGGCCGAGCTTGCGGCTTAGTCGAGACGGCCGGACGCTGATCACAGCGCCAGCCGTACCGCGCCGCCGTCGACGGGAATCGCGGCGCCGCTGATGTAGCGCGCGAGAGGCGAGGCGAGGAACGTCACCAAGTAGCCGATGTCGTACGGCTCGCCGAAGTATCCGGCAGGAATGTTTTGCCTGATGTAGTCGGCGCGCGACTGCTCGGTCGGATGCAGCCGGGTCAGGATCTGCACCGAGTTGATGCGGCCGGGGGCGATTGTGTTCACCGTGATGCCGTATGGACCGAGCTCGAAAGCAAGCGCGCGCGACCAGGTGGCAAGCGCGGCCTTCGCCGGACCCGCGGCGTTTAGCTTCTGCCCGACAATGGCGCCGGTCACACTCATGATGCGGCCCCAACGGGCGGCCTTCATCGCAGGAATGACGTGCTTGGTGAGCCTGCGGGCACCCGCGAAATTCAGGTTGAAGGATTCCTCCCACAGCTCCTCGCTGTCCTCGCCGCTGATGGGACGCGAGCCGCCTGCGTTGTTGATCAGGATATCGACGCGGCCGCCCAGCACGTCGAGGCTGGCGGCGGCGATGTCAGCAGGACCCTTGTCGGTGGCGAGGTCGCCGACCACGACGGCGGGTTTGCCATTGCCCGCCTCGGCGATGCGCGCGGCCACATCATCGAGCGCGGCGCGATTGCGTCCGCTGATGACAAGGCGCACACCTTCGCGTGCCAGCGCCTCGGCGATGCCAGTGCCGATGCCGGCGCTGGCTCCGGTGACGAGTGCGGTCTTGCCGCTCAATTGCAGGTCCATGGGGAAAGCTCCTGTTGGATTGGCTCACGCTTCGAGGCCGGCAATGGACGGCCGCAGATGGCTCCACGGCCGCGCCTGCTCGAAGAGCGCAGCCACGCGCAGCAAGCGTGCATCCTCGCCGCGCCGCCCCACGAGCTGAATGGCAACGGGCAGACCGTCGCTATGCAGGCCGGCGGGAAGCGTGACGGCCGGGTTGCCGGACAGATTGAAGGGGTGCGTGTAGGGAAACCAGGCCTTGCGCACCGTGTCGACCTTCTTGCCCTCGATCTCGATGGGCTCGAACAAGGCTTCCTTGATGGGCAATGCCGTGCGCGTGAGCGTCGGCATGACGATGACGTCGAAACGGTCGAACCAGGACTGGATCTTGCGATAGATGCGCGTGCGCTCCATCTGGGCTCGGGCCAGCATCTCGGAGGTGTGCCTCTCGCCGCCGCTCATCTGGCGCAGAAGGGTCGGGCTCATCTTGTCGCGCCATTTCGGCAGCGCGTCGGCAAAGCGCGCGTTCCACAGGCCCGTCGAAAGGACGAGCCAGGTCGGCTCGGTCGGCTCCATGTCGTCGCCCATCGGCTCGACGGTGGCGCCAAGCTCGCCGAGCGCGTCGGACGCGTCCTCGCAAAGCTCGAGCACCTCGCGATCGATGACCGCGTTGCCGACATACGGCCGCCAGGCCATGCGCAGGCCCTTGAGATCGCCTTCAGGCCGTGCGGCCTCGACAAGGCCGGCTGTCGACATGCCGAACGAGTGCGGATCGGAGGGATGCCAGCCGCCCATGGCCTCCAGCATCAGCGCCGTGTCCATGACGGTGCGGGTGGTGGGCGTGATGTAGGACAGGTTGGCGAACGCCTCGGGTGCCATGTCGTGCGGGACGAGACCCAACGACTGCTTGAAGCCGACGAGGCCGTTGCAGGCCGCCGGAATACGCGTCGAGCCGCCGGCGCACGTGGCAATCGCCAGCGGGCCGATGCCGGCGGCGCAGGCAACCGCGGCGCCACCCGACGAGCCGCCGGAGGTACGCGTCGCGTCCCAGGCGTTGCGCGTGCGGCCGAACAGGGGAGCCTCGGTCCAGACCATGTGCCCGAACTCCGGCGTCGTCGTCTTGGCGAACAGGATGGCTCCGGCGGCCTTGAGGCGCGCCACCGAGACGCTGTCGGCCGCAGGCACGTTGTGCTCGTATATGAACGAGCCGAAGGTGGTGCGCACGCCCTTCGTGTTGATCAGGTCCTTCACGTGCAGCGGTACGCCGTGCAAAGGACCAACGGCGTCGCCGCGAGCCAGCGCTGCGTCCGCGGCGGCGGCATCACGCATTGCCTCCTCCGCGCAAACGGTTATGAAGCAGTTGAGGATCGGCTGCGCCCGTTCCGCACGCGCCAGCGTGGCGCGCATGACCTCTGTGGCCGAGACCTTCCCGGCCCGGATCAGGGCGACCAGCTCGGCCGCAGACGTGTAGGCAAGCTCAACAGACGGCATCGGTTTCCTCTCACAGGCGTGCGGTGCGGAGGCTATCAGAGCCGGCGCGTGGCGCACAGGCTGCTGCGGCCTTGCGGCCGCCGTTGACACAGTGCATCTGATGATGACAGTCGCGCAGGCCACGGACGATGCAAATCGAGGAGACTGCCATGCAGCTCGGCATGATCGGACTTGGGCGCATGGGGGGCAATATTGCGCGCCGGCTCTTGCGGGCCGGACATCAATGCGTCGTGTTCGACAGGGTGCCGGCAGCTGGAGAGGCGCTCGCTCGCGATGGCGCCGTCGCCGCGCCGAGCCTCGAAGGGCTGGTCCGCGCGCTTGCTCCGCCCAGGGCTGTGTGGGTGATGGTGCCGGCCGGCGAGCCGACCGAGGGCACGATCCGCGAGCTTGCAGAGTTCCTGCACAACGGCGATACGATCATCGACGGCGGCAACTCGTTCTGGAAGGACGACATCAGGCGCGCGCGGGAGCTCGAGGCGAAGGGCATCGCCTACGTCGATGCCGGAACGAGCGGTGGCGTCTGGGGCCTGGAGCGGGGCTACTGCCTGATGCTGGGCGGTGACAAGGCGGTGATCGAGCGGCTCGATCCGATCTTTCGTGCGCTGGCACCGGGCCGCGGTGAGATTCCGGCAACGCCGGGCCGGGCGGGGCGCGACCCTCGCGTCGAGCAGGGCTATCTGCACGCCGGTCCGAACGGCGCCGGCCACTTCGTCAAGATGATCCACAACGGCATCGAGTATGGCATGATGCAGGCGATCGCCGAAGGGCTCGATATCCTGAAGCACGCCAACTCGCCGCAGCTTCCTGCCGAGCAACGGCTGGATCTCGACACCGCGGATATCGCGGAGGTCTGGCGGCGAGGCAGCGTCATCACGTCGTGGCTGCTGGACCTGACGGCCGCGGCGCTGGCGCAGGATCCGGAGCTTGCCTCCTATTCGGGACACGTCGAGGACTCAGGCGAAGGGCGATGGACCGTGCAAGCGGCGGTCGAGGAAGCCGTGCCGGCCGAGGTTTTGACGAGTGCGCTTTATGCCCGCTTCCGCTCGCGCCAGGATCACACCTTTGCAGAGAAGGTGCTGTCGGCCATGCGCAAGGGTTTCGGCGGGCACCTTGAGCCCAAGGGCTAGCGCGATGCGCGCGAAGGGAGATGCGGGCCGGCGACAGACGCCGTGCGTGATCTTGCTGATGGGTGTTTCGGGGAGCGGCAAGAGCACGATCGGCAGGCGGTTGGGCGCTGCGCTCGGTTGGCCCTTCCGCGATGCCGACAGCTTCCATCCGCAGGCCAACATCGACAAGATGAGCCGCGGCATTCCTCTGACCGATGAGGATCGCGCGCCATGGCTCGAGGCGATCGCGGCCTGGATCGACGAGCGTCTGCGCAATGGCGAGTCTGGCGTGGTCTCCTGCTCCGCCTTGAAGCGGGCCTATCGCAGGGTGCTGCGCCACGGCCGCATCGACGCCGTCGGGCTCGTCTATCTGAGGGGAAGCTTCGCCGTCATCTCGGTCCGCATGTCACGGCGCAAGGGGCATTTCATGCCGCCGGCGCTGCTCAAGAGCCAGTTCCAGACCTTGGAGCCGCCGACGCGCGCAGAGCGGGCGCTGGTGGTCTCGGTGCGACTGCCGCCCAAGAAGGTGACGGAGACCATCATGGCGGCCTTCGGGCTGCACCCGCGGCGTCTCATGGCTCCGGCTGGGAGCCGGTGACGCGGCGAGCTTGCGCTTCTAGTGGATCAGAAACGCGATTCCCCCGATGAGTGCGAGCGCGACCGCGACGATCGCCATCCGCTTCTGCTCTTTGCGCCAGGGCAGGTTCTCAATGGCGAGGATGCGCAGCCCGCCAAGCAAGTGGACCGCGAGCAGGACGATGAGCCCCGCTTCCGCGATCTTGACGAGCGGGTTTGCAGTCCACACGAGGAAGCTGTCGAGCCGCGCCTCGCCGTCGAGCGCCAGCGCCAGCGCCAGAAAATGCAGCGGCAGGAACGCGGCGAGCAGCAGGCCCGAGATCCTGTGCACTTGCGCCGCGATCCACAGCAGATCGCGCCGGTAGGCAGCGTCGCGGCGGACGGTCATGGCAACACCACCGCGAACACGGCCCTCAAGCCCAGCAACAGCAGCAGCGCGCCGAAGCTGAGCATCACGATGTTGGCCGGCTGTCGTTTCAGGCCGCCCCATTCGATGACAACCGAGCGCACGCCGATGGCGGCGTGGACAGAGGCCGCCAGCACGAAAAGGCCGTAATAAAGGCCCCAGCCGACGCTGCCGCGCGTCCGGCCCAGAATCTCGGCGGCCGTCAGGCCATTGCGGGTCGCGTAGAAGATGAGGAGGAGGTGCCCGATAACGAGCGGCAACATCAGCGCGGCGGTGGCGCGCTGCAGGAGATAGAGCCGCACGTTCACGGATCGATTTCCCCTTTCAGGAAGGCCTGCATGGTGCGGCGCTTCAACCCGGCAATCGAGGCCGTGGGATTGAGCGCGGCGGGGCAGAGCTGCTCACAGGACTGATGCGAATGGCAGTTGTGGCAGCCGCCGTCGGCGGCAACCGCAGCAAGCCGCGAGCGGTTGCCGGCATCTCGCTCGTCATTGACCAGCGTCCAGGCGCGATTGAGCGCGGCCGGTCCCAGATACGCGTCGTTCCAGCGCACTGTATCGCAGGCGGCGTAGCACACGCCGCAGTTGATGCATTCGATGCCGGCATTCGCTTCCCGGCGCGCGGGGCTTGCCGGGCTGATCACCGCGAGCGGGTCTGCCCGCGTCTTGGAGGGAACAAACCGGCCCTCCGCCTTCTGCCACTTCTCGAAGAAGACGGCCATGTCGGTGGCGAGATCCTTGATCACCGGCAGATTGGCCAGCGGCCCGATCTCGAGCCTGCCGTCGGCAACGACTTTGGCCACGTGCGTGCGGCAGGTCCACCGCGGCCTCCCGTTCACCGTCATGGCGCACGAGCCGCAGACCCCGACGCGGCATGCGAAGCGATAGGCCAGCGTCGGGTCGGCGTTACGCTGCACCCAGGTCACGACGTCGAGCACCGTCTGGCTCTCGCGCTGGGGGACGGTGAAATGCTGGTAGCGTCCGCTGCCGCCGCCGCGCCAGATGGAAACGTCAATCGTCGCCTGCGGAGCCATGCTCATCGCACCGTGACCTCCATGCGATGCACCACGTTGTTGCCGAAGCCGCCGCGATCGAGCGGCGGTTCCAATGGCTGCACGTTCCCCTTGGCATCGGTGGCGCGGCACGCGAGCTGATGGTCGCCGCGCGTCGCGTTCCACTCGAAGCGCCAGCCGCACCAGGCATAGGTTCCAGCGGGAGGATCAAGCTTTGCGGGCCGCCAATCGCCGTCGACGCACACCTCGACCTTGGTGATCGGCACGCCGGCGCCCGACCAGGCCCTTCCGAAGATCGTGACGGGACCGGCGTCCACGAGCCGGCTCGGCGTATACCAGTCGGGGATGCCCGGAGGCACCATGAGGGACTTCACGCGAATGTGGCTGACCGGGATGCCGGGGTCGGTCGCGGACGTCTTGTAGACGTAGGTGCCGACCTGCTGATAGCCCGTGAACGGTGTATCGAGCGCCTCGATGCGATGCAGCCATTTCACGCTCGCCATGCCGTACCAGCCCGGCACGATCAGGCGCAGTGGAAATCCGTGCTGAGGCAGCAGCGGCTGGCCGTTCATCGAATGCACCACCAGCACGTCCTCGCCCAACGCGAGCTCGGGCCTGAGGCTGCGGCCGTAGCTATGCTCGATGCCCTTATCGAAGCCGCGGTCGATGCCGAAGAACGCGATCTCGACGACGCCGGCGGCAAGCCCGGCGCGCTCGAGCACATGCTTGAGCGGCGTGCCGGTCCACTCTGCGGTGCCGACGCCCGTATGCATCCACGGCATGCTCAGCCAGCGCGGTGAGACGTTGGCGCGCCCGCTGCCGGCGCATTCGAGCGTTACGCGCAGAGTTTTCTGCGGCAGCTGCCGGATGTCCTCGAGCGAGAGTTTCAACCGGCGATCGACGAGGCCCGTCACCTCGAGCTGCCAGGCGTCGGCGTCCGGCACATACGGCACATCGAAGTGGGTGAGGAGGTAGTGCAGGCCGGCCGGCGTCACATCGTGACGCAGCGTCTCGAGCAGCGCGCCGTGGTTGCGATTGGCGAGCCGAACCTCGTCTGGAAAGAACAGGCCCGAGCTGTGAACGCGCGGCTCTGGGTTGTAAAACGGATGATAGGCCAACCTGGTGTCCTTCCTTTGGGATCGCGGGCTACCCGTAGCAAACAGCATTCGGGGCAACAAGCCGCCTGGACGGTGTGAGACCTCAGGCGCCGCGCCTCATGGAGGCCCGATGCCGAGATCGGCAGCCTTCAGCCAGAACACCTCACCTTCGCTCTCCTCGGTATCGAGCCAGACGAACGGGAGGTGGGGGTACTCGGCCTCGAGGAGCGGCTTGCCCGTGCCGACTTCAACGACGAGATTGCCGCCGGGTTCCAGATATCGGCCGGCCTCGGCGAGGATGCGCCGCACCAGTGCCAGGCCGTCGTCACCCCCGGCATGGGCGATGGCCGGCTCGGCCTTGTGCTCGGGCGGAAAGGACGCCATTGCCGGCGCGCTCACGTAGGGTGGATTGGCGATGATGAGGTCGTAGGGCGCTGCGGCAAGCGGGGCAAAGAGATCGCCCTTGACGAGCGAGATCCGTTCTCCGAGGCCGTAGGCTTCCACGTTGCGCGCAGCGACGGCGAGTGCATCGGCGGAAATGTCGCTGGCATCGACGCGGGCATCGGGAAAGGCCAGCGCGGCAAGGATCGCGAGGCAGCCCGAGCCCGTGCACAGGTCCAGCACCCGCGACACGGCTTGCGGATCGGCGACGACCGTCGAGAGCCGCGACTGCAGCAGCTCGCCGATGTAGGAGCGCGGCACGATCACCCGCTCGTCGACATAGAATGGGTGACCGCCGATCCAGGCCTCGTTGACGAGATAGGACGCCGGCTTGCGCGTTGCGATCCGCCGCTCGATCAGGTCGAGCAGCGAGGCCCGCTCCTCGCGTGTGAGGCAGGCGTCAAGCCAAGGCTCGAGCTGGTCGATCGGCAGATGCAACCTTTTCAAGATCAGGAAGCTTGCTTCGTCCAGCGCATTGCTGGTGCCGTGGCCGTAGGAGAGACCGGCGGCACTGAATCGGCTCACGGCCCACCTGAGCCAGTCGCGCAGAGTGACGAGGGAGTCGATCTCGTGTCGCGTCCGCTCCTCCATTGATGCTCCCCGAGAGTCTGCACCGAGTTCCACAGCTTTCGACGCCCGTATCTACCTTAGCAGGCGCGAATCTGATCTGCCGTCATCAAAACCCTTGCGGCCAGGGGGCGGCAATTGTCCAGGCGCGCCTATCCGCAGAGCAACGGGAGCACGGCGCATGGCCAACTTCACGACACATATCGCCGTTGGCACCATTGTCAGCGGAGCCCTTGCGACGCTCACGCTTGCCGCCGACGTGGTGGCGCCGGAAAACCTGATCGCCGTGACCATGGCGGGCGTGCTCGGCAGCGTCCTGCCGGATATCGATCTGAAGGACTCGCGGCCAAGTCGTGCGATGTTCTCCGGGCTCGCCGTGTTCTTCTCGTTCGTGGTGCTGTTCACGCTGGCGCATCGATTATCGGTGGCGGAGCTTTGGATCTTGTGGCTCGGCACGCTGTTCGTAGTGCGCTATGTGGTGCATTTCATCTTTCACCGCATGTCCTACCATCGCGGCATCTATCACTCCATCCTGGCCGGCCTTTTCTTTGCGTTCTTCACCGCGGCCGTGTTCAGGCTGCTCGGGCGGCCCGACGGCGTTGCCTGGCTGGCCGGAGGCTTCATGTTCATCGGCTACCTGGTGCACCTCACGCTCGATGAGATTTACAGCGTCGATGTCATGGATACGCGCGTGAAGGCATCGTTTGGCACTGCGCTGAAGTTCATCGACAGGAAGCATCCGGGCCATTCAACGGCAATGGCAATCGCAACGATCGCAATCTTCATGCTTACGCCATCGATGAGGACTTTCGTCGATGGGATTCGGTCTCGAGAGGTCTGGGCGGGCTTGCATCAGCGATTGCTGCCCAAGGACCGCTGGTTCGGCGTGGTCAACCTGCGCGGGCGCGTCGCCCAAGGCGACGCTTCCTTTGTTCCTGCGGATGCCGCCGCGCCCCCGCCCAAGACCGAGGAGC
>JBLNBZ010000083.1:0-80484 GCA_050260355.1 Bacteroidota bacterium
GGCCGGGACCCAGATGCGCTTCCCCTTGCGTTGCGCGACCGCTTACGCGTTGCTCAGTCGCACTCGGAAAGACCCCAGCTCGCCGCGCTTCGCGCGTCGTCCGGGGACGCAAGACTTGAGGCTTGCGGGAGTATCGGCGTCGCCAAGCACAGCCGCCCCGCAAATGTCATCCTCGGGCTCGGCCCGAGGATCCATCTCTCCACGAGCGCACGTCCCTAGATTAGGGCAACCGCCCTCCCCATGCGGTCCCGGAAGCCGCGCTCGCAGCGCGGCTTCCCAAGATCTTCCCGGGCTCGACCCGACCCGTTGCTCGCCACTCGGGTCCACGGCGTGATGATCCGGCTCTGCCACCACCCCACTGCACTGGGAACGCCCAGCAGCCTCTCTCCCCTCCCCGCCCTCGGGTCGACCGCAACAAGGCAGTGCATCGAAGCAATCAAAAATGTGCTAGGGAGCAGCACGCGCGAGCCGATCGAAGCGACAACAGCGCGAGCAGGCCGATGCGCCGGCGCGGGGGCGGGAAACCATGAGCTCATCGGAGGCCAGTCTCGGCACCAAACCAGATCTCGCTGAGGCTCGCGCCGACACCATCGAGACCGGTGCCTCGTGGGTCATCGCCTTTGCGGTCCTTTTCGTCCTCACCTTCTCGTACGGCGCGCCGATGGTGGTTGCCATCGCACTGAAGCCGATCGCAGCCGAACTCGGCAGCACGCGCTCCGTCCCCGCGCTCGCCAGCTCACTGGTCTGGTTCGGCTCCGGCCTGGGCGCCATTGGCCTGGGCTGGATTGCAACGCGCGTCGGCGTGCGAGCGACCGTTGCCTTCGGCGGCGCCATGATCGGAGCTGGGCTCATGCTGTCGGCCGGCGGCGCCGTGTGGCAGCTCATCCTCGGGCACGGGCTGTTCATCGGCCTGCTCGGCAGCGGGGCCATCAACGTCCTGCTGATGGTCTACGTCAGCCGCTGGTTCGATCGGCGCCGAGGCTCGGCCCTCGCTCTGGTCTCCAGCGGCCAGTACATCGCTGGCGCGCTGTGGCCGTCGGCCATCGCCTTCGGCATCGAGCGCGCGGGCTGGCGCTTCACCATGCTGATGGTGGGCGCCGTGACGGTTCTCGCTATCGTGCCGGCGGCACTGTTTTTCCTGCGCCCCGCGCCGGAGAACGGGCCCGGCCCTGCCGGCGGCTCCACCACACGCGCCGATGCGCAGGTTCTGCGACTGTCGCCGCGCATGGCCTTTACGCTCTTGAGCATCGCCGGTTTCTTTTGCTGCGTGCCGATGGCCATGCCGGCCGCGCATCTCGTGGCGCTGTGCAGCGACGTCGGCATCAAGCCGTCGCAAAGCGCGCTGATGCTGTCGCTGATGCTCGGCTGCGCCTTCCTGAGCCGTCAGTTCTGGGGCTGGCTCTCCGATCGCGTCGGCGGCCTCTACACCATCCTCGCGGCGTCGACGAGCCAGGCGCTCGCCATGAGCGGCTTTCTCCTGACCCAGGACGAGGCCGGCCTGTTCGCGGTTTCGGCCGCCTTCGGGTTGGGCTTCAGCGGCATCATTCCGGCGTACGTGCTGGCGCTGCGGCACCTCTTCCCGGTCGAGGAGGCGAGCTGGCGCATTCCACTCTGGTACTTCATCAACCTCGGCGGCATGGGAGCGGGCGCCTGGCTGGCGGGATACATCTACGACCAGCTCGGTTGGTACGGTCCCGCGTTCGCGGCGGGGCTTGTGCTGAACGTTCTCAACATCGCGCTGATCGCGTGGCTTGCCCTGCGCCAGGGACGGCCGCAGCCACTGAGCGCTTGAAATCACTTGTACGGTCCATTTCCCGGGCGAACCGCAGGAGCGAGGCATGAGCGAGGCGAGCATCGATGGCCACTGCACTTGTGGCGATGTGCGATACCGCATGCTAAACACGCCGTTGTTCGTGCATTGCTGCCATTGCCGCTGGTGTCAGCGCGAGACAGGCTCGGCGTTCGTCCTGAACGCCCTGATCGAGGCCGAGAAGGTAGTCCTCTTATCCGGCGCGCCGGAGGTCGTCTGGACGCCCTCCAACAGCGGCAAGGGCCAGAAGATCACGCGCTGCCCGCGCTGCCGCATCGCCCTCTGGAGCAACTATGCGGGCGCCGGAGATGCCTTCCGGTTCGTCCGCGTGGGCACGCTCGAGGATCCCGACCGCTGCCCGCCGCAGATCCACATTTTCACAGCGTCGAAGCAGCCCTGGGTCGTGCTCCCCGCGGGCGTGCCGGCAGTGGAGGAATACTACGACCGCGAGCGGTACTGGCCGGCCGATAGCCTCGCCCGCAGGCGCGCGCTCCTCGATAAGCTCGCCCGCTAGATCCGATGCGCGGCCTCACTCAGTCCAAATCCGAGTGGGCCCGAATGATGCGCTCCAGCGCCGCCAGGCCATCCGTCAACGCGGCGGGTCCAGGCTGGAGAATGAGCGGCGACTTGACCTCGTACAAAGCGCCGTTCCGCACCGCGGGCACGTCGGCGAAGCCGGGTCGGGCCGCCACCTTCTCGGGCCGAAATTTCTTGCCGCACCACGAGCCGATGATGACCTCCGGCGCCCGCCGCGCGACCTCCTCGACCGTCACGATGCGCTCCCTCGCGCTGCGGCCCGACGACAGCTCGGCGAAGATGTCGGCGCCGCCCGCCGCCTCCACCAGCTCGGACACCCAGCCGATGCCCGAGATCAACGGGTCGTCCCATTCCTCGAAGAACACGCGCGGCCGCCGCGCAAGCCGGCTGCTTTCCTCCCTTGCCGCCTCGACGCGCCGAGCAAGGCTCGCCGCGAGCGCGTCGGCCCGCACGGGGACACCCACCAGCGCGCCCAGCATGCGGATCATATCGAGGATCTGGCCGACCGTGCGCTGATTGAAGGCATGGACCTCGATCCCGCGCCGCACGAGATCGGCGACGATATCCGCCTGCAGGTCCGAGAACGTCAGCACCAGGTCGGGCTTCAGCGCCACGATCTTCTCCGTGTCCGCCGACGTGAAGGCCGAGACGCGCGGCTTCTCGCGCCGCGCCTCAGGAGGTCGCACCACATAGCCCGAGATGCCGACGATGCGGTCCTGCTCGCCCAGCAGATACAGCGTCTCGACGGTCTCCTCGGTCAGGCAAACGATACGCTGTGGCGGAAACATGTGGGGTCCCTGCGGCGTGTTCGCGGCACTGTGGCTCGTCCTTTCCGCAGCTCATGCGGCGACGGCGCGGCAGACGCTGAACCGCACCGCAACTCGATCCATGCCCCGCACCGTGCGCTAGGCGCTAGTCCTCGAACGGGTCCTTCATGAGGATCGTGTCGTCGCGCTCGGGGCTCGTCGACAGCAGCGTCACCGGGCACTCGATCAGCTCCTCGACGCGCTTCACATACTTGATGGCCTGCGCCGGCAGCTGCGCCCAGGACCGCGCGCCAGCGGTCGACGCGTTCCAGCCCTCAAGCGTCTCGTAGATCGGCTTCACGCGCGCCTGCTGGTTCTGCCCCGCCGGCAGGCGGTCGAGCCGCTCGCCGTCGAGCTCATAGCCGACGCAAACCTTGATCTCGGGCAAGGGGTCCAGGATATCGAGCTTGGTCAGCGCCACGCCGTTGATGCCCGACACGCGCACCATCTGCCGCACGAGGCAGGCATCGAACCACCCGCAGCGCCGCGGCCGTCCCGTGTTGACGCCGAACTCCTTGCCCCGCTCCCCGAGGAGCCGGCCGATCGGACAGGGCTCGCCGTTGCTGTCCAAGAGCTCGGTGGGAAACGGCCCCGATCCGACCCGCGTCGTGTACGCCTTCGCCAGGCCGAGAATGTAGCTGATGCTGCCGGGTCCCATGCCGGAGCCGGTCGCCGCCTGTGCCGCCACCGTGTTCGACGATGTCACATACGGATAGGTGCCGTGGTCGATGTCGAGCAGTGCGCCCTGCGCGCCCTCGAACAGGATGCGCTTGCCCGCGCGCCGCTCGTGATCGAGCAGCGCCCACACCGTATCCATATAGGGCAGCACCTTGGGCGCAATCGCCGTCAGCTCCGCGATCAGCGTCTCCTTGGCCACTTCGGGCTCGCCGAGACCGCGCCGCAGGGCGTTGTGGTGCACGAGCAGCCGGTCGACCTTAGGCCCGAGATTGTGCAGGTTCTTCAGGTCCTGCACGCGGATCGCGCGCCGGCCCACCTTGTCCTCGTAGGCAGGGCCGATGCCGCGCCCGGTCGTGCCGATCTTCTGTCCGCCGGCGGACGCCTCGCGCAGCTGGTCGAGCTCGCGGTGCAGCGGCAGGATCAGCGTCGCGTTCTCGGCGATCTTCAGGTTGTGCGGGCCGACATCGATGCCCTGCTTCCTGAGGTCGTCGATCTCCTTCGCCAGATGCCACGGGTCGAGCACGACGCCATTGCCGATGACGCTGAGCTTGCCTGGACGCACCACGCCCGACGGCAGCAGCGCCAGCTTGTAGGTCACGCCGTCGATGACGAGCGTATGGCCGGCGTTGTGGCCACCCTGGAAGCGCACCACGATGTCGGCGCGCTCCGACAGCCAATCGACGATCTTGCCCTTGCCCTCATCGCCCCACTGGGCACCGACGACGACAACGTTAGCCATAGAGATTCCTTGTATTTTGCCTGCCGCGACGGATCGGCGGCGCTCAGGCACCGGTTTAGCCCATGCAGGGGAGAACGCAAGCTGGAACAAGATCGTAGAGGGCTACCCGGCCCCGGGCGCACCGCCATCCATGCTCCTGCGCCACGTCGCGGGTGGCACGCCGTAGGCCTTCTTGAAGGCCCGCGACGCGGGCAGCACGCGCGGCCTCGTCCCGCCGGGACGAGGCCGTTCGCGTTGCGGCGAGTAAAAGCGCCTTATCCCGCCTTCTTGCGGTTGTTGGCGAGCCAGCCGTCCACCAGCGCCACGGTCTGGTCCACCACCTCCGACCGCATGCCCTTTTGCGCGGCGATCGTCTTCACCAAGAGGTCCACGCGCTCGATGTTGGGCGCGCCGTTGGCCAGCGCCCGCGCCGCCGACGAGGGCGTCAGCAGCGATAGCGCCGCATTGGCGTACTTCTCGAACGGCACCAAATCCTTCTCGTCGGCTCCCAGCGTGATGCACAGCTTCACGACCCAGTTGTAGACCGACCGCGTGGCCTCCAGGTCGGAATGCACTGCGTCCTTGATCGACCGCATGCCGTCCTTCTGCACGCAGCGGTAGTTGCCGGCGAGCAGCATGGCCCACTTGGCCAGCGGCACGAAGATCGAGTCGTGCACCTTGAGCTTCACGGGCAGCTCGATCTTCTCGCCCCCGACATCGAAGCGGGCCGCCTCGATCTCCGACTCGAGCTGACGCAGGATCGCGGTGTCCTTGTCCGAGCCGAACCGCGCGGACTTGAAGTTGGTCGGCAAGCGCACCTGCAGGACGTTGACCTTCTCCTCCGGCGGCCGGAAAGCCTGCGGATCGGGGCTGCACAGCGTCAGCTTCGGCGGATCGAAGTTGTCCCAGACCGTCGGATCGGTATAGGCGACCTTGAGCGCGTCCGCGTCGAGCCCCGGGATGCGCCGCAGATACGGCAGCGGCGGCATGTTCATGATCGACATGCACGGCACCCTCGACTTGGCCACCGCATCGAGCAGCTCGCGCACGCCCGGCGAGCGGTATTGCGGCTCCTGCATCGCCAGGGCGACGAGGTCGTAGTCGCCGGGATTGATGCCGGCTGCGCCGCCGGCGGTCATCTTGCCCGGCAGCTTTTTCGTGTTGATCTCGACGAGCCCCTCGCGTCCCCTCACCGGCATGCGCACGATGGCGCCTTCCGCATTCATCAGCTCGGCCTCCGGCGGCAGGCACACGAGCCGCACCGTATGGCCGGCCATCAGCAGCTTGCTGGCCAGCAGGGAGCCGTACGAGGCGCCCATGATCAGAATGTTGTAGGTTTTGGCCATGGAGGCATCCTCCCGGAATACCAGTTCTCGTTGCGGTCTCGCCGTCGCGCGCAGCAGCAAGCTGATCGCGGCCGTTCGCTTCGGCAGCAATGCTAGTGAGGTGGCCAATCCGGCGCAACCTGCCGGCGTGCCAGCCTCATCGATATTGTCTTCGCCGCGGTTTGTGCCGATCCTGCAGTGAATGCAAGAAAAACTGTGCGAGGGGGAAGCCGCCCATGCTGCAGGAGACCGAGACCTACGACTACATCGTCACCGGTGCCGGCTCGGCCGGCTGCGTGCTGGCCGCCCGCTTGAGCGAATCCGGCCGCCACCGCGTGCTTCTGCTCGAAGCCGGCGTGCGTGACCGCAACCCCTGGATCCACATCCCTCTCGGCTATCACAAGCTTTACGCCAACCCGGCCCTCAACTGGATGTTCGAGAGCGAGCCCGTCCCGCAGCTCAACAACCGCACCTCCTATCAGCCGCGCGGGAAAATGCTGGGCGGCACCAGCTCCCTCAACGGCATGATCTACATGCGCGGCACGCCCGCCGACTACGACCTGTGGCGCCAGCGCGGCTGCGAAGGCTGGGGCTGGGACAGCGTGCTCCCCTACTTCAAGAAGGCCGAGGACCAGGAGCGCGGGGCCGACGCCTACCACGGCACGGGCGGCCCGCTGCGCGTCTCGGATCAGCCCGGCCGCGGGGTCCTGGCCGAGGCGCTGGTTGCGGCCTGCGTTGAGGCGGGCATGCCGCGCAACCCGGACTTCAACGGCGCCCAGCAGGAGGGTGCCGGCTTCTACCAGGCGACCGCGCGCGGCGGCCGGCGCTGGAGCACCGCGGCTGCCTATCTGCGCCCGGCCCGCGGACGGCCCAATCTCGCCATCGCCACCCGCGCGCACGCCACACGCATCCTGATCGAGGACGGGCGCGCCATCGGCGTCGAGTACAAGACGCCTCGAGGGCTTCGCCAGGCCCGGGCCCGCGGCGAGGTCATCGTCAGCGGCGGCGTCTACGGCTCACCGCAACTGCTGCAGCTCTCCGGCATCGGACCCGGCGCGCTGCTGCAGAGCATGGGGCTTCCCGTCATCCGCGACATGCCCGCCGTCGGCGCCAACCTGCACGACCACTTCAACACCTACATCGCCTTTCGCTGCGCCAAACCGGTCACGCTCAACGACCTGCACGCCAGCCGCGTCCGCCAGCTTCTGGCCGGCATGGAATACGTCCTGCGCCGCACCGGTCCGCTCGCCGGCAACGGCCTCTATGCCGGCGCGTTCACGCGCAGCGACCCGCGGCTCGACCGACCCGATCTGCAGTTCAACATGTTCATCTGGAGCATCGTCGACCGCGACCGCACCGGCATCAGGCCGCACCCGTTCCCCGGCTTCTCCATCAGCCCGGTGCACTTGCGCCCGGAGGGCCGCGGCAGCGTGCGTCTCAAGAGCCCCGACCCGCTCGCCCCGCCCGAGATCCGCTTCAACTTCCTCGCCACGGCGTACGACATCGAGGCCATGCTGACCGGCATGCGCATAGCCCGCAAGATTGCCCGCCAGCCCGCCCTTAAGCCCTATGTCGTCTCCGAAACCTTGCCAGGCCCCGGCGTCACCAGCGACGCCGACTTGACCGAGGACCTGCGGAAGCGCGGCGTCTCCAACCTGCATCCTGTCGGCACCTGCCGCATGGGCACGGGTGAGGACGCGGTGGTCGATCCTCGCCTGCGCGTGCGCGGCATTGGCCGGCTGCGCGTCATCGACGCCTCGATCATGCCGCAGATCGTCGGCGGCAACACCAACGCGCCGACCATCATGATCGCCGAGAAGGGCGCCGACATGATCCTGAAGGATGCGGCCGCCTGAGCTCAAAGGGCGGCCGCGCGCAGGACTTGCGTTTCCTTCCGCACTCCTCAGTACAGCGCCACCGGATTGCCCGGCGATCCTGTCGCGCCCTTCATCTTCAACGGAGACCACACGAACAGGAACTCGTAGGCCTTGTCGGCGACGAGCTGCGAGAGATCCAGGTTCTCGATGTTCCAGATGCCGCGCTTGGTCTGCAGCTTCATGTGGCACTCGAATGGCTGCTCGGTCTCGCCGCCCGCTCCCTTGCCGACGGCCTCCGTGGCCCACTGGTCGGCGCCCGTGAGAATGACCTTCCGCTCGGCCAGATACTCGCAGGCGGAAAGGCCGAAACCGGGCTCACCCGAGTTGAACAGGGCAGCGCGCCGCGTTTTCTCGGCCGCGTCGTAGCTGTCCCAATCCTTAGGGTGCCAGATGTCGCCGTGGCCGGTGTAAAGAAAGACACAGTCGCCGGTCCCGATCGGCGCGATGTTCTGGCGCTTCACCATCTCCTCGACGTCCTTGGCCGTGACGATGCCGGGATCGGTCGCGCTGTTCTCCTTCGGAATCGGGAGCTGGCCGCCGCGGAGCGCCACGGCATCGAGGAGGACGCCGCGGCAAACGAACCCTTTTTGCGCCACGTGCTCCACGCCGAGGGGCCCAAGGCCTGTCGCGCTGATGCCCTTCTCCTCGAGAAAATGTCCGTTGTAGTAGAACATGCCCTTCGACGTGATCACCCCGATGTGGCCTGGCCCGTCGAACTGCGTGCCGATCTGCCCGAGCTCGGTCGCCACGTACTCGTCGTTGTAGACCAGCTTTTGCCCACCGAAGGGTCCGCCTGTGGGCAATCCGGGAATGAAGAGCTTCCAGCTCCGGGTCCCGAAAGCGGGTGCGTCCGCAGCGTAGATCTTGCCGAGCGTTGCGACTTTGCCCTTCTTGATGAGCGCCGCCGCCTTCAGCACCAGCTCCGGCGTCGTCCTGTTCGGCGCACCGACCTTGTCATCCGCGCCCCACTCGGTCGGAGCCCAGTTCTCCGTCAGCGGTGCGTCATTCACGTTCTGCGCAAGGGCGGCCCCACATACTGCCGTCATCAATCCGGCAGCCGCCGTGATCTGCAAACGACGTCTCATGGCTTCCTCCTCACACGTTCGCTTCCTCCAACCTCAGTCTTGCCAACAAATTGCGCCTCATATCTAAGTCGGAAGTATGGGCAAAGGGCCACGCGGCCATCATGTGGCCAGCCCGTGTGTCACTGCCGCAATGATTACGAGAGCACGAGGCCGTCAGGCCCGGCTCCGGCGAAGCACATGCGCGGTGTCAGCCGTCGCTTCGAGCAGGCACGCGCTGCGCCACCACGCTGGCCGCTCGCTGCATGCGCATGCCGATGATCGCCAGCCAGATGCCGACCGCGCCGACCACGACATTGAGCAGGTCGATGACCAGCTCGAAGAGCTGCACTCCGCTCAAAGCCTGTCCGCGGCTGCTCTGCCTCCAGCCGCCGTCGCGCTCGCGTGGTCCAGACCGCAGCTCGCTTGGTCCGCGCTGCGACCAAGGCGCATGCTGCTGGAAGCGCGCCGACCGCACCGGCTCGTAGAGCCACCGGTAGCCGAACATGCCGGTTGCACCGGCCAGCAACAGCAGACCCAGCAATACCGCCACCTTCCGCATCTCGATCCGCTCCTCGCCATCACGGAACGCTGCGGCGAGCATTACCCGGACGTTGCGGCGGCACAAGGGCCGGCAGCTACATCCGCGAGCGAGACATCAGCGGGGTGATGCGCCGCACCGCAACGCGGCGGTTGGCGCGCTCCGGCCCCTCCGTCTCGACCTTGAGGAACTGCTCGCCATAGCCCTGCGTCACGAGGTTTTCCGCGGGGACGCCGAACTGCTCCGACAAAATGATGGCGACCTGCTCCGCGCGCCGGTCCGACAAGGTGAGGTTATCCACATCGGAGCCCACCGCGTCGGTGTAGCCCTCGAGCATGAACACCTCTTCAGGATTGCGATCGATGAGCGACATCATGGCCTGCGCCACCCACTCCAGCCGCGGATACTGGTCGGGCGTCACCTCCCAGGAGCCGAACTCGAAGTTGATGACATCGAGATCGACGCGCCGCATGCGGTCGCGCAGATATTGATTGGCGCGGATTTCCTCGAGCGTGTAGTCGCGCTCGAGCGGCTCGAGCGGAGGCGCGCTCAATGCCTCGTAGACGTCCTCGCGGGAGGCGTGGGCATAATCCACGATGTATTTATCCCGCGGAATGTGAATGACCGGCGGCGCCAGTGCCAGGATCAGCCCGGCTCCCAGCCCGATCGCCAAGGCCGTCTTGCCGGGACCGAAGTGACGCCTGTTGTCGATCATCACCACCTCGCGCCCGTCGCGCGTGCGTCGGTAGCGCCGCACCAGCCGGCCGTTGGCATCGACCACCGAGAACACCTGTCCGGTCGGGCGACTGATAATCGTCACGCTGGTCCCGTCGCTGTGGCGCTCCGTGCGCGCATTGCGCGTGACGAGGCGAAAGCGCTCCGATTCATCGTGCCGGATGAACGTTCGCCCATCCTGCTTGACGATGACACGCTTGTCCGGCTCCTCGATCACCGTGCGCTTGCCACCATCCTCCACGCGCTCATGGCGCTGCTTCTTCAGGTCCTCGAGACGACCGAAAGCCGGACGGTCGCCACCCTGCTGGGGCGACCTCCCGGTGGAGAGGTCGCGCGGGGCTTGGCCGCCGGGAGCCGGCTGTAGCTTCTGGTTCGGCGCGAGCAGGGTCGGCTGCGTGCTCTTCGGCTGCGTGCCGCCGCCCCCTTGAGCCGGAGGTTGTGCGAACTGGCCCGGCTTGGGCGGCGCGCCCTTGAGCACCCGCGGGTCTTGCGGCGGCTCGCCTTGTTTCGAGAGGCTGCCCGGCTGCTGCTGCGGCGTCTGGACTTTCCTAGGCTCCGGGCCCTTCCATTGTTTCCGTTCATCCTGTCCGGGCTGGGAAGGGGTCTGCACGTGCTTGGGCACGAGCCCTTCCGGCCGTGCCTTGGGCGGCACCTGGCCCACCGGCGGCTGGACGTGCTTTTGCTCTGGCCTGCCTGCTGGTGGTATCTGCTTCTGCTGCAGCGACCCGCCCTTCGGCGGCTGGCCCCCCTGCGGCGGAGCTCGCTCAAGGCCTCGGCCCGACTGCCCCGGCTGGGGGCGGCCTTGCTCGCGCTTCTGGCGCCTGGCTTTCTCCTCCTCCGTCTCCTTGGCCGACGGCCCACCCTGCGCCAGCACAAAGCCGTGCCCGCCCGGCAAGCCGTTGGGCCGTATCTCGGAGTGTGCGGCCGTGGTGGCCAGAAATCCGCAGGAAACAGCGGCAAGGCAAATGGAGCGCATTCGTGGCTGCATGCTCGTCCCTCGCGAGGTCCAGCCTAGCCTGTGACGCGCAATCGTGGCCGCGCTGTGACCCGATGCCCCCGGCGTTTTGACATGGCTGCCCGCACGCCCGCCCGCTTTGACCCAATCGGCACCTTCGCCTATGCATCCCGCGTCAACATTCTCCCGCCGGATCGAGTCTCCATGGTCAAGCGCCTCACCGACGCGCTCTTTGCCAACGCCTATGTCCTGCTGACGCTGGTGTCGCTCTTCTGGGCCGGCAACCAGATCCTCGGCCGCGCGATGGCTGGCGTGGTGCCGCCGATCACGCTCGGCTGCATCCGCTGGACTCTCGCAACGATCTTTCTTTTGCCGTTCGCCTGGAGCTCGCTGAAAGCCGACTGGCCCGCCGTGCGCGCCAATCTCGGCTTCCTCGCCTTTCTCGGCGTGATCGGCGGCGGCGCCATCAACACCTTCTCCTACATCGGCCTCAACTACACGACGGCGATGAACGCGCTCGTTCTCAATTCTTCGGCGCCGATCTTCATCGTGCTGTTCTGTGTCATGATTTTCGGAGATCGCATCACGATCGGGCAGGTCGTGGGCATTTTGATCTCCATCGCCGGCGTGCTGATCGTGGTGCTGCACGGCGACCTCACGACGCTGGCGGAGCTGTCGCTCAACCGCGGCGATCTCTTCGTGGTGGCAGGGATGGCCTCCTGGGGCATCTACACGGCATTGCTGCGCAAGCGTCCGCCGGTTGCGCCGCTCAGCTTCGCCGCCGCCACGTTCGCAGCCGCCGCCCTCGTGAACCTGCCGTTCGCATTGGGCGAGGCGCTGACGGGTCACCTGCCGCATGCGACGCCGGCATCGCTCCTGGCCTTTGCCTACGTCGGCATCTTCCCCAGCGTGCTGGCCTACATGTTCTACAATCGCGCCATCGAGCTCATCGGAGCGAGCCGCGCCGGCGTCTTCAACCACCTGGTTCCTTTGTTCGGCGCCGTGCTCGCGTTCGTCCTCCTCGGCGAGCGGCTCGGCCTGCATCACGTCGCCGGCTTCGCGCTCATTCTCGTCGGCATATGGCTCGCCGCCCGCGCGCCCTGAGCAAGGCAGCCTCAGCGGCCGTATTTCACGTTCTTGCCGGCCGGCCACGTCACGCGATAGCCGAACTCCACCTGCCGCTCCTCGCCGGGCTCGAGCTTGGCGTCCCATGCCAGCACCCCGCGTTTCTCGTCAGGATCGCGCCGGCTTGGCGCGGTCTTGCCGATCAGCTCCACCTTGATGTCCTGGTTCTGCGAGACCGGAATCTGATCGAGGATCGTCAGCGCAATTGCGCGCTCGTGCGTATTCTTCACCGTCACGCGATAGCTGCGCTGGTCCGTCTTCGAGGACGTGATGAGGCCTGCCTCGCCGCGCTTCTCCTCGATGAGCGCAAGCCGCACGCGCACGGCATCGTCCACGCCGAAGCCGAGCTCGTGCTCCTCGCCCCCTGCCAGAAGCGGCAGGCGGCCCGTGCCGACGAAGGTCCCGTCGCGGAACAGCGAGACCGCTCCCGGCAGATACGCTGCCGTCTTGGGCAGTGCCATCTTGACATAAAGGAAGGCCCGCGGGTCGACGCGCGGAACGGTGCGCACGCTCAGCGCCGGCTCGATCTGAGCCTCGTCGAGCCCCACGCGCTTCGTCTCGCCCGTGGCGAGCACGGTCACCTTGCCGGGCACGGTGAAAATGGCCTGGAACGGAGCCGTCTCCACGCCGGCGAGCTTCTCGACAGCGTCCTGCACCTCGCCGCTGGCCGCGGCTACCTTGGCACGGCCATCCGCCTCCTCGACGGCTGCGTGCTCGGCGCGCGAGCGCAGCGAGCGAACCGCGGGCGCGGACGCGACAGGGCGCGGTGCCGGCTGATCCGGCTGGAAGTCGACCAGCATCGGAAACAGCTCGGGCGCCGCCGTCCCCGACCCCGGCCGCGTCGTCGACAAGGCGAGCGCCACATCGACCCAGTCCTCGCCGCTGCGCTGCTGGATGGCGGCGCGGCGCACCAGCAGCAGGCTCGGCGCGGCATTGCGTGCACCCGTCGTCAGGCGCGCATCGTAGAAGGGCGTCCACGACGCGCCGCTCACCTGGTAGCGGATCGAAAGCTCCGCATCGAGCGCTGCCCCCGCCGACACGTAGATCTTGGCCTCGGTGCGCTCCTCCTGCACCGGCGCCAGCGCGACCAGCCGCTTCTCCAGATCGAGGATCTTGCGATCGATCTCTCTCAGCTTGACCTGCGCATCGAGGATCACCTTTTGCGCGTCGGCCGTGCGCTCTCCGATCAAGGCGAAGAGCTGGTTCCAGTCCGGCATCTGCGGCGCCGCCGCTCCGCCCGACGGCAGGTGCGCCGGCAGCTCCACCAGCTTGCCGATGAGAAGCTTCTGCGTCTCCGCTGCCTGGCTCTGCGCCATGGCGCCGGCGCGCTCGTCCTTGAGCTTCTCGATCTCGACCTCGATGTTGCGCCGGTCGCTCGCGGCCGCCACGGGGTCGGTCCGCGGTACGCCCACGCGGCGCGTGTCGACCGAGCCGATCTCGAGCCGCCCAGAAGACTTGCCCTCCACGCGGATCGAGCCCGAAACGGCCTGTGCCGGCAGATCGGTGACAAGCACGACATGCTCACCCGCCTCGATCCGCACCCGCGCCGTGCGGGTCACCTCCGCGCCCGATGGAAACACCGTTACGGCGACGACGTGCGACGTCCCCTTGATCTCGGCCGCGGTGGATGGCGTCGCCGCGATAATGCAGGCGATGGCAATGGCCGCCCTGAGCATGTTGATTTCCCCGTTCTTCTTGCAAAGCGTCGAGATTAGCCAACGCTTCCGCACGTAAGTGTGGCACGAGTCGATTTCGGGACACGCCGGCGCCGCGGCTCCCGCCTTGTCCCCTCACCTCCTACCCTATCCCAAGGGAGGGGAGTACGGCCGTGCATCGAAGCGAAGCGGAAGATGCGCTAGAACCTCAGGCGGTTGACGCGCACCACCTGCGGCAGCTTGCGCACGCGTTCCAGGACCTCGTCCGACACCGGCTCGTCGACCGCCACCATGCAGATCGCATCGCCGCCCGGCTTGTCGCGACCGAGATTGAGCGTGGCGATGTTGACGCCGGCCTCCCCCAGCACGGTCCCGAAGCGGCCGATGAAACCCGGCTTGTCCGTGTTGCGCACGAACAGCATGTGCGGCGCCAGCTCGAACTCCATGTCGATGTCGCGCACCTGGATGATGCGGGGACGCCCATCCGAGAACACGGTGCCCGCCACCGACCGGTCGTATTGATCCGTGCGCACCGTCAGCCTCACGTAGCTCTCGAAGGCGCCATCCTGCGTCCGCGTCGACTCTTCCACGACCATGCCGCGCTCCTTGGCCAGCACCGCGGCCGACACCATGTTGACCTCCGCCAGCAGAGGCCGCAGCACGCCGGCGATGGCGGCAGCCGTCAACGGCTTGGTGTTGAGCTCGGCGACGAGACCGGAGTACTCCAGCCGCACGCCTTTGATGCTGGTGTTCGTGAGCTGCCCGGCGAAGCTGCCGAGCTGCTCGGCCAGCTTGACGTAGGGCCTGAGCCGCGGCGCCTCCTCGGCGCTGATGCTCGGGAAATTGATGGCGTTGGCGATGGCCCCCTTGAGCAGGTAGTCCGACATCTGCTCGGCGATCTGCAGCGCGACGTTCTCCTGCGCCTCCGAGGTGGCCGCACCCAGGTGCGGCGTGCAGATGACGTTCGGCAGCCCGAACAGCACGCTCTCCCTGGCCGGCTCGACCTCGAACACGTCGAATGCGGCGCCCGCGACGTGCCCGTCCTTCAGGGCCGCGGCCAGCGCCGTCTCGTCGACCAGCCCGCCGCGCGCGCAGTTGATGATGCGCACGCCCTTTTTGGTCTTCCTGAGCGCTGCCGCGTCGATGATGTTGCGGGTCTTCTCGGTGAGCGGGGTGTGCAGCGTGATGAAGTCGGCGCGGCGCAGGAGATCATCGAGCTCCACTTTTTCCACGCCGATCTCCACCGCACGCTCCGGCGACAGAAACGGATCGTAGGCAATCACCTTCATCTTCAGGCCGATGGCGCGGTCGGCAACGATGGAGCCGATGTTGCCGCAGCCGATCACGCCGAGCGTCTTGGCCGCCAGCTCGACGCCCATGAACTTCGACTTCTCCCATTTGCCCGCTTTCGTGGAGGCGTCGGCGGCGGGGATCTGTCGCGCCAGCGCCATCATCAGGCTGATGGCGTGCTCTGCCGTCGTGATCGAGTTTCCGAACGGGGTGTTCATGACGATGATGCCCTTGGCCGTCGCGGCCTTGACATCGATGTTGTCGACGCCGATGCCGGCGCGTCCGATCACCTTGAGGCCCGAGGCTGCGGCGATGACCTTCTCGGTCACTTTCGTCGCCGAGCGAACGGCAAGCCCGTCGTAATCCTTGATGATCGCCTGCAGCTCCTCCTTGGAGAGGCCGACTTTCACGTCGGTGGCGATGCCGCGCTCCTTGAAGACGGCGACGGCGGCGGCAGAAAGATCGTCTGAGATGAGAACGCGAGGAGTCATGGAATGCTCCGTCTGAAGCGTGTGTGCTTGCTGAGATGCGACATTGACCGGCGGCTGGCGCTCTCTCTTGAGCCGGAAGAACGCTCAGCGCGCGCTGTTTGTGACTAGGCCGCCTTGGCGAGGCCGGCCTTGGTCTCGGCGAACGCCCAGTCGAGCCACGGCAGCAGCGCCTCGACGTCCGACGTCTCGACCGTCGAGCCGCACCAGATGCGCAGGCCTGGCGGCGCGTCGCGATGACCGGCGATGTCCTTGGCCGCGTTCTCCTTGTCGAGCAGTCCTGCGAACGCCTTGATGAACGCGTACCGCGCCTCCTCGGCCAGGCCGCTGACCGCCGGGTCGACCACGGTCAGGCACACCGACGTGTTCGAGCGCGTGGCCGGATCGACCGCGAGCGGCGCGATCCACGGCGTGCGCTCGACCCAGTCGTACAGCACCTTGGAGCTTGCATCGGCACGCGCCTGGAGCGCCTTCAATCCACCGATCGATTGGGCCCAGTCCAGCGCATCGAGATAATCCTCGAGCGCCAGCATCGATGGCGTGTTGATGGTCTCACCCTCGAACACGCCCTTCATCAGCTTGCCGCCCTTCGTCAGGCGGAAGACCTTCGGCAGCGGCCACTTGGGCGTGTAGCTTTCGAGCCGCGCAACGGCGCGGGGGCTCAGCACCAGCATGCCGTGCGCCGCTTCCCCACCGAGCGCCTTCTGCCAGGAGAAGGTCAGCACGTCGACCCTGCTCCAGTCGACCGGCTGCGCAAACGCTGCCGACGTGGCATCGACAAACGTCAGCCCCTCTCGATCAGCGGGGATCCAGTCGTAGTTGGGAACGCGCACGCCCGAGGTCGTGCCGTTGGCCGTGAACAGCACGTCGCGCGTGAAGTCCACCTTGCCGAGATCCGGCAGCCGGCCGTACGCGGCCTCGATGATCCGGGCATCGGCCAGCTTCAACTGCTTGACGACATCCGTGACCCAGCCCTTGCCGAAGCTCTCCCAGGCCAGCGCGTCGACACCGCGGGCGCCGAGCATGGTCCACATCGCCATCTCGTAGGCGCCGGTATCGGATGCCGGCACGATCGCGCACAGGTAGTCCGCCGGCACCTGCAGAACCGCCTTCGTCTTGTCGATGGCGAGCTTCAGGCGTGCCTTGCCCTCCTTCGCCCTGTGCGAGCGGCCGAGGAACGCATTTTCGAGGGCTTTCAGGGACCAGCCGGGGCGCTTGGCGCACGGACCGGAGGAAAAGTGTGGATTAACCGGCCGCCTGGCCGGTTTCGCAGCAGTGCGCATGGCATTCTACCCTTCCAGATAGTCGCCCCTCGGTGGGGAGGGGTGGCCCGCGGCGGGGATAGAAAGAGATGCTCTTCAAGTCAACTCACGACTTGACGCAGCCTGTTTGGCGCAAGGGGGTCCGAGCTGTTCCCGCTCGAGTTTGCGGTGAAAGTCCTAGGGCGCGGTGATGATTACGATCAGTGTGGGTACGGTTGGCCTTTCGGTGCTGGCGGCATTGCTGGCGCTGTTTGCGGTTGTGGGCGCGGCCAACGCGGTCCTGCTTTGGACCTTTCTCAAGTCCTGGGGCAAGGCGTTCGAGAACAGCGACGTCGTCTAGCCTCGAAAAACAAAAAGGCGGGCCCGAACGACCCGCCCCGCCGACACGGAACTTCGCGCTGCTGAGGTTCCCCGGCTTACCAGACGTTCCAGCGCAGCCCCGCGCGGATCTCATGATCGAACGTATCGCCGATGGTGAGGCGGCTGCTCGCGCCGTTGAGCGGCGTCGACATATCCACCGAGCCCAGCCACGTGAAGCGGTAGCTGATGTCGACCACCGTCCCGGGCGACAGGTCCCAGGCGATGCCGGCCATCGCCGCAGCGGCCGGCGCGACCTGGTGCGACTTGGACTGGCCGGACCACGAGTTGTCGTCCCTCGCCCCGTCGCCGTCCGTGTCCTCGTTCGTGATGTGCCGCCGGTCCAGGCTGCGCACGGCGAACCCGGCGCCCACGCCGATGTAGGGCGTTATTCCGGTCCCACGTGGCGTCAGATCCCAGTACAGGTTCGCCAGCGTGACGAAGTCGTGAACCTGCGTCTGCTCCCACGTATGGAAATTGACGTTGTTGCCAAGAGCACTCGTATAGCTGCCGAACTGGTCGACCTTGATATCGTTCTGGCTGCGCGCATCGACCGTGATGTCGCCCCTCAGCCGCGGCGTGATGTAGAGGCCGACGCCGGCACCGCCCGCGAAGAACGTATCGAAGTCCTTGTTGAACCAGGCGGAGCTGATCCCCAAAGGCGGAGATGACGGATCGGCCGGATTGCCATACACCAGCCCACGCTCCGTCACGTCCGGCTCTTGCCCGAGCCCGATGCCGATGTCTGCGCGCACGTACCAGCGGAACTGATCCACGACCGGGATCGGCGCCGGCACCGGCACGGCGGCGCGCTCCCTGATGACGCCACGGTCCAGATCAGCGGCCTGCACCGGCGCAGCGATGGCAACAACCGCAAGGCCGGCCCACAGGCAAGCGTGCTTCAATCTCATGGCTCGTGCATCCCCCATGTCGGCAGCGCGGACGCTGATGCGCCCGCGCTCCAGTGTTGAGATCGAGAGGTCCGCAAACGCACCCGCCCGCACCAAGCACGGACCTCCCGATCACCACACGGGCCGATCCCCCGTCTGGCACTCCGGCGGAAAGCACCGCCGCTACTGTCAACCCATGGGAAAGCGAAGCGTGCCCCGCCCCCCTTACTCGTTCGCTCACCAGCGAATGCCGTAGCGCAGGCCGACGCGGAACTCGTGCGCGATGTTCTCGAGCGTGTCTGCGTTGATCGCCGTATCGTAGGCGACGGGCGCCGCTCAATCGGGTAGATCGCTATCCGGTTGCAGGGCTATTCGCGACACAACCTGCCTCAGCGAGTACTATGCGGCACAAGGCTTAAGAGAGATTTAAATCGCGGCCCGTTTCGACACTCCGCAGCGCGGCGCGGTGTCCCGCAACGGAATCCCGCGCCCGCGCCGCCGGGCATTGGCTCGGCCGCGGCTGTCGAGACGACGCGTCAGGCTGCAGTTCGCCGCTCTTACGCCGCGTGCGCGGCCTCGGTCACCGCGTCGACGATCTCGCCGACCACCGACGACACGAGCCCCTCGTCGTCACCCTCCGCCATCACGCGGATCACGGGCTCGGTGCCCGACGGGCGGATGACCACGCGGCCCGCCTCGCCGAGCCTCGCCTTGGCCCCCTCGATGGCGCGGCGCACGCGCAGATCCTCGAGCGGCTGGCCGTTGGCGTAGCGCACGTTCTTCAGAATCTGGGGAAGCGGCTTGAAGCGATTGCAGACCTCGCTCACCGGCTTGCCGGTCGACACCACTGTCGCCAACACCTGCAGGGCCGACACGAGCCCGTCGCCCGTCGTCGTGAAGTCCGACAGAACGATGTGGCCCGACTGCTCGCCACCGATGTTGTAGCCGTGCTTGCGCATGTGCTCGACCACGTAGCGGTCGCCCACCGCGGTTCGCGCCAGCGTCAGCCCGAGGCCATGCAGATAGCGCTCGAGCCCGAGATTGGACATGACCGTTGCCACGATGCCGCCGCCGGCGAGGCGGCCACGCGCGTGCCAGCTCTCCGCGATCACGGCCATGATCTGATCGCCATCGACGATGCGCGCCTTCTCATCGATGATGACGACGCGGTCGGCATCGCCATCGAGCGCGATACCGATGTCGGCCCGCAGCTCGCGAACCTTGTCGCACAGCGCCTCGGGCGCGGTCGATCCGCACTTCAGGTTGATGTTGCGGCCGTTCGGCTCGACACCGATCTTGATGACCTCCGCGCCGAGCTCCCACAGCGCTTCCGGCGCCACCTTGTAGCTCGCACCGTTGGCGCAGTCGATGACGATGCGCAGCCCGTCGAGGCGCAGCTCGCGCGGCAGCGTCCGCTTGGCGAACTCGATGTAGCGCTCCTGCGCGCTCTCCACGCGCGTGGCCCGGCCGATCTTGTCGGCTTCCGCCAGCAGCATCTTGCTGTCGGTGTCGATCAGCCGCTCGATCTCCTGCTCGGTCTCGTCCGACAGCTTGTAGCCGTCGGGATCGAAGAACTTGATGCCGTTGTCGTCATAGGGGTTGTGCGAGGCCGAGATCATCACGCCGAGATCCGCGCGCAGCGAGCGCGTCAGCATGGCCACGGCGGGCGTGGGCATCGGCCCCAGCAGAAACACGTCCATGCCCACGGCAGTGAAGCCTGACATCAGGGCGGACTCGATCATGTAGCCCGATAGCCGCGTGTCCTTGCCGATCACCACCCGATGGCGATGCGTGCCGCCGTTGCGCGAGAAGACGCGGCCGGCCGCCATGCCGACCTTGAGCGCCACCTCCGACGTCATCGGCTGGCGGTTGGCGAGACCGCGGATCCCGTCCGTGCCGAAATAGCGCGATGTCATGTTGATCCCTCTCCTGACGCTCCTCGTCAGTTGCCGCAGCATTGCCCCGTCCTGCCTTCTTGGCCGTTAACGACTGATGTTACGGCCCTACGAGCAAGCATCACGCCAACCGGTACGCGCCAGGACGCGACTCGCGACGGCATTTCCCCACTGCATCAGTTGCATATCGCAGACCGCAGACGCAAGAGTGAGGTACCGCAATATTCCGCCCACCGAGCCGGATGGGCTCATGCCGAGCCCAACGTCGCCGCCTGCCAGATGATGAGCGCCTGCCGGGTTGCGGCGACATCGTGCACGCGCAGAATATGCGCCCCCTGCATGGCTCCAGCCAGCGCCGCCGCGACGGAGCCCGGCACCCGATCGGTCGGATCCACCGCCCCGGTCAGCGCTCCGATGAAGCTCTTGCGCGAGGCTCCCAGCATCAGCGGCACGCCAAGGCCGTGCAGCAGGCTGAGCCCGGACAGCAACTCGAGGTTATGCGCGGCCGCTTTGCCGAAGCCGATGCCTGGATCGATGATCAGGCGATCGCGCGAGATGCCGGCCCTCAGGCACGCTTCCACGCGCGCTTCCAGCACATCGTAAACATCGAGCAGAACGTTGTCGTACTTGGGATCGCGCTGCATGGTGCGCGGGTCCCCCTGTGCGTGCATCAGCACCACAGGCAGTCGCGTCTCGGCGGCGACACGCATGCTCATGGCGTCGTGCTGCAGGGCGGAGATGTCGTTGAGGATGTGCACGCCCGCCAGTGCCGCCCGCCGCATCACCTCGGCCTTGCGCGTATCGATCGAAAGCCTGGCGCGCGTGCGCCCCACCAGGCCCTCGATGACCGGCATGACACGGCGCAGCTCCTCGCCCAGCGACACGGGCTCCGCTCCGGGCCGCGTCGACTCCCCGCCGATATCGAGAATATCGGCGCCCTCCTCCTCCAGCTTCAGGGCGTGCGCGATGGCCGACTCTGCCGTGAGATGGCTTCCGCCGTCAGCGAAGCTGTCGGGCGTGACATTGACGATGCCCATGATGCGCGGCCGATCGAGACTGAGGCCGGCGATCGCGCCGCGTGGCGCTGCGAGATTTTTCAGAATGCTGTTGCAGCGGCGGACGACGGGCGCTGGCTGCCCCGCCACGAACTCGGCCACGTCCTCGAGCGACAGCACGCGCCGGTCCGACCACCCCGGTCCTCGCTGCGTGATCTCCAGCGCGGCGAACACGACATCGTCCCGGTTGGCGAGGCGCAGCACCCGGTCGGGTGCTGCATTGATCCGTCCGGGCGGGCTCGTCACGCGCCCCAGCGGCCGCAAATAGACGCTTCCGCTCATCTCCTGTCCGCTCCTTGGCGGGCCGCATCACCCTCAATCGCCCACGCGGCCCGAACCGATCCTCACGCCACTTGCCGATTTGGCCTCGGCAACGTGTGCAAGCTGTGCACCGTTCCCGCGCAGGATCAACAAAGTCGGATGCCAGCCAGTCTCACTACAGATGGGCAAATCCTTGGCCGCGTTGGCGCCGTCAACAGCGCAACGGCCATCGAGCGTGACCTGTGCAGTGCGTTGCCGAGCTTCACTCTAAGCAGAACGCGCAAAAAACGCTGCGGCCCGTTGAGGCCGCAACGCACAAATTCGCCAGCGTCACAAATGCAGTAACCGTCAGACCTGAGGCTGCGGCTCCATGCCGGGATCGGGCTCCTCGCGCGGCGGGCGCGACTTGCCGGCCACGGGCACCGCGGACCCCATCGGGCCCTTCGTGCTCTCATCGTCCGACTGGCGCACGATCACGCCGCCGTTCATGACGGCCATGCATTCCTCGCCGCTGATGGTCTCGTACTCCATCAGCGCCCGCGTCACCGCCTCGAGCTTGTCGCGAGACGGACCCAGCACTTCCCAGGCCTTCTTCTCGCCTTCCGTGACGATGCGCCGGATCTCCTCGTCGATCAGCTTGGCCGTGTCCTCGGACATGTTCTGGCGCTGCGTGATGGCGTGACCGAGAAACACCTCCTGCTGGTTCTCGTTGTAGCGCAGCGGCCCAAGCTTGGGGCTCATGCCCCACTCCGTCACCATGCGCCGCGCGAGATCGGTGGCCTGCATGATGTCGCTCGACGCGCCGGTGTTGAGGTGCTCCTTGCCGTAGACGATCTGCTCGGCGACGCGGCCGCCGAAAGTCATGGCGATGCGCGCCTCGCACCACTGCTTGGAATAGCTGAGCTTGTCGCGCTCGGGCAGGCTCATGGTGACGCCCAGCGCCCGCCCGCGCGGGATGATCGTCACCTTGTGCAAGGGATCGTTGCCGGGCACCAGGATATTGACGATGGCGTGTCCCGCCTCGTGATAGGCGGTCGCCAGCTTCTCCTCCTCGGTCATGGCCATCGAGCGGCGCTCCGCGCCCATCATGACCTTGTCCTTGGCGTCCTCGAACTCCTGCTGCGTCACCATCCGCTTGGAGCGGCGCGCCGCCAGCAGGGCCGCCTCGTTGACGAGGTTGGCGAGATCCGCGCCGGAGAATCCAGGCGTGCCGCGCGCGATGACCTTGGGATCGATGTCGGGCGCCAGCGGCACCTTGCGCATGTGCACCTTGAGAATCTTCTCGCGGCCCGCGACGTCGGGATTGGGCACGACGATCTGGCGGTCGAAGCGGCCGGGGCGCAGAAGCGCCGGATCGAGAACGTCGGGCCGGTTGGTGGCCGCGATCAGGATGATGCCCTCGTTGGCCTCGAAGCCGTCCATCTCGACGAGGAGCTGGTTGAGCGTCTGCTCGCGCTCGTCGTTGCCGCCGCCGTGGCCCGCGCCGCGATGGCGGCCGACCGCGTCGATCTCGTCGATGAAGATGATGCAAGGCGCATTCTTCTTCGCCTGATCGAACATGTCGCGCACGCGGCTGGCGCCGACGCCGACGAACATCTCCACGAAGTCGGAGCCCGAGATGGTGAAGAACGGGACGTTGGCCTCGCCCGCGATGGCGCGCGCCAAAAGCGTCTTGCCGGTTCCGGGCGGGCCTACCAACAATGCGCCGCGCGGGATGCGCCCGCCCAGCCGCTGAAACTTCTGCGGATCGCGCAGGAACTCGACGATCTCTTGCAGGTCGTACTTGGCCTCGTCGACGCCGGCCACGTCCTCGAACGTGACGCGACCGTGCCGCTCGGTCAGCAGCTTGGCCTTGGACTTGCCGAAGCCCATGGCGCGCCCGCCGCCGGACTGCATCTGGCGCATGAAGAACACCCACACCGCGATGAGCAGCAGCATGGGGAACCAGGACACGAGCACGTTGAATATCGAGGGCACGTCTTCATCCGCTGGCCGCGCCGATATCTTAACGCCTTTCTTGTTCAGGCGGTCCACCAATCCGGGGTCTTCCGGCGCAAAACTCGTAAAAGTCCGGCTCTTATCGGCAAAGGTGCCGGAGATGCGGTGTCCCTGAATGACCACCTCGGAGATATTGCCCGCGTCGACCTGGGACAGCAGGTCGGAGTAGCTGATCTCGTTGGCGCGGCGGCTCTGCGGCGTGTTCTGGAACAGGTTGAAGAGCGCGAGCAGAAGGAGGCCGATGATCACCCAGATCGCAAAGTTCCGGAAATGCGTGTTCATGAGGCTCCCTTCCTGGTGGAACCGGGTAGACATGCTGCCTACCGCCCCGGCCCGTCCGCCACGGGCCGCGGGTTCGTCCCACAAGTGCGACTTGTAACATAGGGTCGTACAGGAAATTTGCCAACAATTGGGGTATGGCGATTTGCTAGCCCTTTAGTACTCTGCCGGCCTAAAGTGTCCTCTGCAACGAAGCAGATGCAATAAAGCGGGCCGAAAGGCCGCCCGAGCCACGCATCACCAGACCCAGGCTCGGAACCCCCAGGAGACGCCCTTCCCGCCAGAACGACGGCAGGGTCTCGACCGCGCCCTCCGGCGCATCGAGCCCGGCCAGCTCATTGATCCGGCCCTCCTCCTCCGCCGGCAGCCTGCGGCGATCGGCCCCGAGCGCCCGCACCTGTACGGAAGAAGGCACCTCGACTGTCGCAGACACAGCAAAGCGCCCGTCCCAGACCCGCTCGGTGCCAGGTTCCAGATCGAGCGCCGGCAAGCCGCTGCGCCACAGCTCCCGCCAAACGCGCACCGGCCCATCGCCCTCTCGCTCCACGCGGCAGCCGCCGAGCGTCGTCGCTACACGGCCGCCGGTGCCGGCGCTCAACTGTTCCGCCAGCGCCTCGATCTGGGACAGCTGCGGCGGCGCCGCTGAGCCTCCATAGGCCCCGAGCAGCACCGCCAGCGTGCGCACCCGGTAATCCTCAGGGTAAGCCTCGAACAGGCGCGGAGCGATCTCGCCGTAAAGCCCCCAGTGCCAGCACACCACGTCGCGCAGCACGTCGTCCATTGCCGACACCACCGCGCTGCGGGCCCGCGCCAGTCGGCGAGCGCTGCGCGCGATCTGCTCAGCGCCGACCCCTAGTCCATCGAGCACGGCGAGGGCCTGACGCACGCGCACGCGCTCGAAGTCGTCCGAGCGGTTGCTCGGGTCGTCGCGCCAGGTGACACCTCTGGCCTCCAGTGCGGCGACGAGCCGCGCCTTCGGCACCCGCAGGAGCGGACGCAACAGCTCGCAGCGCGTCGGCTGCTCGCCCGGCGCCGTTTCCAGCGCGATACAGTCCCGCTCCCTGATGCCGCTCAGCCCGTCCAGACCGCTGCCGCGCGCGAGTCGCATCAGAAACGTCTCGGCCTGATCGTCGGCATGGTGCGCCGTCACCAGCGCGCGTTTCGGCCGCCCTGATCCTGCCCGCGCCTCGGCATCCAGAAAGCTATTCATCAGCCGGTAGCGCGCCTCGCGCGCAGCCGCTTGCAGGCCCGACGCCGGCTTGGGGCCGATCCAGACAAGCGTGTCGTGCGGCAGCCCGAGCTTGCCCGCCTCGCGCGCCACCCAAGCGGCCTCGTCGGCCGATTCAGCGCGCAGCCGATGATCGACCGTCAGCACCCGCAGCGGCACCTCGCCCATGCCCTGCCGTTCAGCCGTTCCCGGCTCGCGAAGCCATTCGGCCAACAGATGCATCAGCGCGACGCTATCGGCCCCGCCCGAGACGGCCAGCGCCAGCGGTCCCCTCAGCAGGGCAGCGAAGGTCGGCCGGATCTCTTCGAGCGTGAGGGGCTCAATCCGGCCCATTGCACGTCAGCAGCCAACGCGCTGGCGCACCACCTTGGCCTTGCTCTTGATGTCGGCTGAGGCGTTGGGATGTCTGGTGTCCAGCTCACTGAACAGAGCACAGTCCTTCTGGCCGAGCTGCTCCAGCGTCATGGCGAGCTTCAACAGGCTTCCCGGCACCTTGGAGCTGCCCTGGTAATTCTGCACCACTTTCAGGAAGGCCTGGGCGGCTTGCTTGTAGCGGCGCTGCACGTAAAGCGACTCGCCGAGCCAATACTGCGCGTCGGGGGCCAGCCGATCCTGCGGGTAGATGCGCAGGAACTCCTCGAACGCCACCTCGGCCGCCCCGTAGTCCTGCTGCAACAGGTATCCGTAGGCCGTCTCGTAAAGCTCCTTCGGATTGCCCGCGTGGCCCGAGGCCGGCGCAGCGGATGCGGTCCGATCCTCCTCCGGCTGCGTATCGATCATGCGCCCGATCGGGTCGCGGCCACCTCCAGGCGTTACCGTCGTCGAGCCGAATCCGCCGCCGGCCGGCGGCCGCCCGGCATTGGCAGCAAGGTCGCCGGGGCGGGCCAACTCGGGCACGGGATCACGCCCTGGCGGCGGGCCGGCGTCGGTCCTGCGGCCGGCCATCTGGCGCACTTGCTCGGCCAACTGCTCGAGCTGATTGGTCAGCGCGCGAATCTGCGTCTCCAGGCTGTCGATGCGGGCCTGATCGACGTCGCCGAGCTGACCGCCGCGGGGCACTGGCGCCGCGGCGCCCGAGGACCCTGGCGATTTGGCCAGCGATTCGAGCGTCCCGAGCGCCACCTGCATGTCGACAATCTGCTCCTCGAGCTGCTCGACCCTTTGCCGGAGCTGAGCCTCGCTGCCTCCGCGGCCTGCCGCCTGATCCTCCTTGGCCGCGGGACGAGCAGTCGCCGCAGGCGCCTTGGCGGGCGGCCTCTGCTGCGCCGCCGACGATTGGCCGAATGTCTGCTGGCCCAGCGCGGGCGCGGCCAACAGCGCGACGAGAGCAACCGCTCCGCCCGCCAGCCCGGATCGCGTTCTGCCCCACATGCGATTGAGTTCCACGCTGCGTTTGGCTGCTGGTGCCGGGATGCTCTCGGCCTGCCGCCGGGTCCCGGATCGAAGTGACCTAGACTTCCTGCGTTCTCCGAAGCTTGTCAATCGCGCCGCCGGCCCTTCTTGCGCTTATCCGAATGAGCTAGTTGCCGATCCGCGGACGCGTGTGCTGGGCAGCGCGCGGAACGGCTGCCTGCGAGTTCGGCCCGGCATCGACCGGCGGCAGCGAGAACGCCGTAACGGCGCGGCGATTGTGAGGGGCACACTCTAGGTTCGGGCAAGTTGCAACAGGCTGCTCGCGCCCGAAGCTCGCCGCATTGACCCGCTGCTCCTCGACCCCTTCGGCGATCAGGCGCGCGCGTACCGCTTGCGCACGTTTCAGTCCGAGCTCCCGATTATATTCGGCGGTGCCGGGCTCATCCGCGTGGCCCTCGACCACCACTGAGACGCCCGGATATCGCTTCAGCCATTGCGCCTGCGCCGCGAGAACAGCGCGAGCCCGCGCGCCGAGCTCCGCGCTTGCCGCTCCGAAGAAGACGCGATCGCCCACGTTCAGGCGAAAGTCCTGCTCTATGGTCTCCAGAACCCGCCGGTCAGCGTTCGACCGCTCTGCCCCGACCGCCGGCGTTTGCCGCGCGCGGCCTCCGGCATCGACGCGCGGGTCGGCGGGCGACAAGGCCAGGCTCGGCCAATGTCTGGTCGTCGGCTCTCTCGCAGGTGTGCTTTGCTCCGCCGTCGCCTGCTCGCGTGCATAAAGCCGGCCGAGCTCCCCACGCGCCGCAACAGCAGCATCGGTCTCCGGATAACGAGCAACCAGGATCTCGAGCCGGCGCCTGCCTTCGCTGGCTCTGCCGTGTGCCAGGTCGTCCTGGGCATCGGCCAGCATCCTCGAGGCATAGCCTTCCTGGGCAGCCGCCCAGCGCCTTGCGGCAGGGCCACCGTCAGCGGCACTGCGCCACTGCGCGGCCGCCGGGTTCGATACGGCGGGACCAAGGACCGCCAGTGCGGCCAAGATGCAGGCGAGAAACGAGGCTCTCGCGCAAACGCGGATCCGGCAGCGCCACATTGCGCCATCCCCGAACATTGATGCCACGAGCACTGAGCATCAGCCACGAATCAGGCCGATTTTTGATTGAAGCGGGGTAACGTTACCTGGTCGATCTGCTGGGCGCTGACTCGCCGGCCCGCCCGCTTCGTGCAGAGGTCGTCAAGTCAGTTCGCCTCCAGCGTCAGGACCCGGCGCCGCGGGTGTTCAGCACCGTCTGCGCCCGCCGATTCTGCGACCAGCAGGAGATATCGTTGCAAACGGCGACCGGCCGCTCCTTGCCGTAGGAGATCGTACGGATCCGCGAGGCGTTGATTCCGTTCCGCGCCAGGAAATCGCGCACCGTCTGGGCGCGTCGCGCTCCCAGCGCGATGTTGTACTCGCGCGTGCCGCGCTCGTCCGCGTGCCCCTCGATGGTGATCGTGTACTGCGCGTACTTCTGCAACCAGCGGGCCTGATTCGAGAGCGTCTGCTGCGCCTCCGGAGAGAGGTCCGAGCTGTCGGTCGAGAAGTAGACGATGTCGCCCACGTTGACCGCGAAGTCGCGCGCCGAGCCGGGCGTCGCAGGTCCGCCTTTGCCGTAGGCACCGAGCTGATCGTCGGGCTTGTCGTTCTGGGCGCACGCCGTCAGCATCATGGCCACCGCAACCGCTGCAAGCGCACGCAGCGCGCGCGAGTACCGAGGTGCCAACGCCATCATTACCCCCTTCCCCTGCCCGAATGCGGACTGTGCCGATGGCACAAAGGATTCCTGTCGCCGCATTGAAGCCGCCTATCGCCAACGTGTTCGGCTATGCCATGCAAACCGGTCTTATCGTACCGGACGCGCAAAAATGTGACCGAGGTCTGTCAAAACCCAGAACATGATCCGATGCACGCGCGCAACCCCGAGCCGCACGCTTTCCCCGCGAATTTTGCCACCCGCGTCAATCGGACTGCTGGCGCGCGACGCGCGCCCACAAAGCATCGAAGCCGCACTTGCGGCGTTGCACGCCGGTAGCGCGGCTTCGATAATCCCGGCCATTTGCGATCTCGCAGAAGACCGCTGGCCCTACTCTGTCGACTAGCGGGCCACCTGCTCGGTTGCCGGCACGTCACCAGCGCCGAGCTTCAGAGGCTCGTGTGGAACTTCCCTGCGACAAGCCCCCAAAGCGACTGCCGCAACAACGGCCGCAAGAACGATAGCGCTCTTCATGGTAAGTCCCCCTTGAGCCCTGAATTGGACTGGACTAGGTTACTTTGCCACCTGAGTAGGAGCAGGCACATCACCCGCGCCGAGCTTCAGCGGCTCGTGCGGAACTTCGCGACGGCAGGCTCCCACAGCCACAGCCGCGATGATCGTTGCCAGAACGATCGCGCCCTTCATAACCTGCATGTCTTCTCTCCTGATGCTTATTCGGCAATCGCCTTTACTGGCCTACCGGTGTCACCCGCTCAGATCAAGAAGAGAGGCAGTTTTCCAACTGCTTTCCCCACTTACAGATGCGAAAATGCCACGCCGGATCAGCACGATCCCCCACGTTCCGCCATTCGTCCGTTGAAGCCCGTTGAAGTGCGGCAACATGCAGGCGCGCGGCGCGAATTCCTTCCGCTTGCCCGGCGCCGAGTAAGCCATGCAAGCGGTAAATACGGCGTAAACGGAGGTGCTATTTCAGGAGCGGGGACCAGGCCGGATCGGAGGCGAAGGACGGCGTCGGAACCTGCCGCTCGTTGCGGCCGGTAAGATCGATTGTGTAGAGCTTGGGACCGCCGTTGGCCCCCGACAAATCACGAAAGAACATAAGAAAACGGCCGTTCGGAGCCCACGTCGGCCCTTCGTTGTGAAAGCCTTCCGTCAGCACACGCTCGCCGGCGCCGTCGAAGCGCATGACGCCGATCAGGAATCGGCCGGAGTGCTGCTTTGTGAACGCAATGTAATCGCCGCGCGGAGACCACACCGGCGTGGAGTAGCGGCCCTCTCCGAAGCTGATGCGGCGCGCCGACGATCCATCGGCGCCCATGACATAGAGCTGCTGAGTCCCCTCCCGATCCGACTCGAACACGATTTGCCGCCCGTCCGGGGCATAGCAAGGTCCAGTGTCGATCGCCTGGCCCTGCGTCAGCCGGCGCATCTGGCGCCCGCGCAGGTCCATCTCGAGAATCGCCGAGCCGCCGCCCTGCTGAAGACTCATCACCACCCGCTGCCCGTCCGGCGAGAAGCGCGGCGCGAACGTCATGTTCGGGAAGTCGCCGATCACCTCGCGCTGCCCCGTATCCAGCCGCATGAGCACCACGCGCGGCTGCTCGCGGATGTAGGACATGTAGGTAATCTCTTGATTCGTCGGGCTGAAGCGCGGCGTGAGCACCAGCTCGTGGCCCTGCGAAAGCAGGCGCACGTTGAAGCCATCCTGATCCATGATGGCGAGCCGCTTGATCCGCTTGTCCTTGGGGCCGGTCTCGTCGACGAAGACGATGCGCGTGTCGAAATAGCCCTTCTCGAGAGTGAGTTTTTCCCAGACCTGATCGGCGATGATGTGGCCGAGCCGCCTCCAGAACTGGGGCCCTATTGCAAATGTGCCGCTCGCCACCTGCTTGCCGAGCACCACATCCCACAACCGGAAATCGGCGCGCACGCGGCCCTCGCCTGCCGGATAGGCGCGGCCGACCAGCAGGGCCTCGGCGCCCGAGCTGCGCCAGTCGGCGAATCGCGGCGGGGTGTTGAGATCGCTGATGCGTTCGATGAAGCCTCTGGGATCCAGCGGCTCGAACAAGCCCGAGCGCTCGAGGTCGGCCGAAATCACGTTGGCAATGCCGGCGGACAGCCGCTGGTCCTCACCCAGGAACTCAGGGATGGCGATCGGGCGCGGCTTCAGATTGGCTTGGTCGACGTCGACCTGCAGGGGGCCGTGCTGTTGCGCCAGCGCCGGCGTTACCGCCCCCAGCACCGCGCTGGCGCCGAGGCGCAGGGCGGTGCGTCGCGAAAGAGGGAGCACAGGCGACGATTTTCGCATCGAGGTGTCGTCTCGGGTTCGGGGTGCTGGTTGATGTGCTCGCAAGGTGTCGAAAGTTGGGACTCGACGCCCCTGGCCTAAAACATCCGCTGCGGATCGAATGTCAATTCCATGAACTCCCACCCCCCATCGTACTTGTCAGGCGGCAGCGAGTAGGGCTCGCACTGGACCAGCGCGCGCACCGCACTGTCGGCTGCGTCCCGGAATAGCGGGGAGGCCACGCTGTTGACCACGCGCGGCGGGCCCATCAGCCTGCCGTCGCGCGTCAGCCGCACCTGCACCTTGACGATGATCTTGTCGATTCCGTCGAGCCCCGCATTGATGTTCCAGCATCGGCTCACGGCTTGGCGCATCAGCCCGGCGAGGAACGCCGCCTCGCTCGCCGAGATCGTTTGATCGCGGCCGTCGCGGTCGCCCATCACCGGCCCCTTGGCGTTGGTCGGATGGCTCGGCTGAGGTGCCGCTGCAGGCGCCGATTTGGGCTCCGACTTGTCGATCAGCGCGGACAACCGCTCGAGATCGAGCTTCGCCTTGGCCTCCGCCTCGCGCCGCTTCTTCTCCTCGGCCTTCCTCTTTTCCGCGAGCCGTTTCAGCTCGGCCTTGCGCTTCTCCTCCGCCATTCGCTTCTGCTCGGCCTTGCGGTGCTCCTCGGCCTTCTTTTGCTCCTCCAGCTTGCGCTGCTCCTCCGCCTTGCGCTGCTCCTCCGCCTTGCGTTCCTCCTCGGCCTTGCGCTGCTCCTCGAGCCGCTTCTGCTCGGCGAGCTTGTCGTCCTCGATCTTCTTCAGCTCCTCGGGCGTGGGGCCAGCCTCCTTGGCGAGCTCGGCAATCTTCTGCTCGAGCGCAGCCTTGTCGGGCTGAGCCTTCGGCTCGGCTTTAGGCGGCGGGGGCACGGGCTCGGCCGTCTTCTGCTCCACCGGCTTCTTTTCCTCGGGCTTTGCCTCCTCCTTGGGAGGTGGCGGCTCGTTGGCCGGTGGCGGAGGCGTCGCCACCAACGGCTTTGGCTTGGGCGTCTCCTTGGGCGTCTGCTCCACCTTCGGGCTTTCCTTGGCTACCGCCTCCTTGAGCTTGGAGTTGCGATTGCCGGCCCGCATCTTGGTCAGCTCGGACGGGGATATGAAATCGACGGCAACGGGCTCATAGCTCGGAGACGTGAGATCGCGCGCCGTCTGAATCGTGACGAGCGCCCACGCCAGCAGCCCGGCATGCAGCAGCAGAGAGACTGCGAGCCCGAGGTACACCCCCTCTAGCCTCCGCTCTCGACCTCCGTGATCAGCGAGATCTTCTTGAAGCCCGCTTCCTTGATCCGGCCCATCACCTTGGCCACGAGGCCGTACTCGACGCTCTTGTCGCCCCTCACGAAAATCGGCTCGTCGGCGCCGCCACGATTGCCGGCGACAGCATTGAGCTTGGGTCCGATCTCGTCGAGGCGCATCGGGGTCTTCTCCTCCTGGCCGAGGAATACTTCACCCTGGCGTGTCACCGAGACAACGATCGGCTCTTTGTTGGTCTCGATCTGCTTGCCTTTGGCCTGCGGCAGCTCGAGCGGCACACCGACCGTCAGCAGCGGCGCCGTCACCATGAAGATGATCAACAGCACCAGCATGACATCGACAAATGGCGTAACGTTGATCTCGCTCATGGGCGCGCGCCTTTGCCGCCGCCCGCGGCGCCCGCCGCTGTGCCCCTGGAGGTTGACACTTGCTCCCATATGCCTGTCCTCAGGTGCGCACGTCGATCTGGCGCGACACGATCGCGGAGAACTCGTCGGCGAAAGCATCGAGCCGCTGACTGAGCCGGGTCGAGTCGGCGGCGAATTTGTTATAGGCGATAACGGCGGGAATGGCGGCGAGCAGGCCGAGTGCGGTCGCAAACAGCGCTTCGGCGATACCGGGCGCGACGACCGCGAGGCTCGTGTTCTTCGATGCGGCAATCGCCTGGAAGCTCGTCATGATGCCCCACACCGTGCCGAACAGGCCGACGAACGGCGCCGTCGAGCCGACCGTCGCCAGAAACAGCAGGCGCCTGTCGAGCCGCTCCATCTCGCGGCTGATGGTCACGTCCATCACCTTCTCGACGCGAAGCTGGATGCCGCCCAGCGCCCTGATATTGCCTTCGACCGACCGCTTCCACTCCCGCATGGCGGCGACGAACAGAGCGCCCATCGACAGCGTCTGCCCGCGCGACAGGCCGGTATAAAGCTCCTCGAGCGATTGGCCCGACCAGAAGAGCTGCTCGAAGCGATCCGCCTCCACCCGCGCGCGGCGGAAGGCGAACAGCTTTTCGACAATGATGGCCCAGGACCAGACGGAGGACAGCAGCAGCCCGATCATCACGAATTTGACGACCGGATGGGCCTGCATGAACAGCTCGAGAAAGGATACGTGACTGGCACCGGCTGCGCCGATCGCGCCCTTCAAAACATCTGATGGATTCATGTCTGTTCCGTCGCTCCCACACGTACGGTGGGCATCCAACAGCCGAAGGCGGCCGGACGCGACGCGACCGGTGCCGTCCTGCCTCGACTTTCAACCGTTAGGTCCCGCAGTGCCCGCAGCTGCGGCATGTTGCCCGCCAATGTGACTAAACTAGGGCTCTGACCGCGCTCGCGCCATGCCAGCGCCGAGCCTTCTCCAAGCAAATCCCGCCCCCCTGTTCAAGGGTCCGCATGCGCGCATCCGCCAGTGCGGTGTGCATCAGGCCCCGTCACATCCGGCGCGTTCAGCTCCGCGCCAACGCCTCGCGCATCATGCGGCCGAGCCGCTGCGGCTTGCCCGAGCGGCTGACGAGCACGACCATCACCTCGGCCTCGACTAGCCGCACGCCCTCGCGCGACACGGCCTGCGCGAGTCTCAGCGCGGCAGCACCGATTTCCTTTACGCGCGTCTCCACCTCGAGAATATCATCGATCCGAGCCGGCTTGAGGAACTCGAGCTGCATGCGCCGCACGACGAAGGCGGCAGGCTCACGCCCGGTTGCCCCTGCATCGAGTGCGCGGTGATCGTTACCGAGCAGCCGCAGAAAGTCGGAGCGACCGCGCTCGCACCAGCGCACATAGGAGCCATGGTACACCAGACCCGAGAAATCGGTGTCCTCGAAATACACGCGCACGGGAAGCACATGCCGGCTTCCCTCGGCATCGCGGATCAGGCGGCCGGCGAGGTCGGGCCAGGTCTTTGTACCGTCAGGCTCCGACATGGATCAGCACGATCTCGGGCGGCACGCCGAGGCGCACCGGCAGCACGGAGCACCCGAGCCCGCCCGACACGATCAGATTGCGGCCGTCCTCGACGATGTGGCCATAGGCATAGCGATTGCCGTACCGGGACGGGACAACCGGCGAGTAGCCGAGCAGACGCACCTGTCCGCCGTGCGTATGGCCCGAAAGGGTGAGCGCGACGCGATCGGGAACCGCGGGGAACACGTCCGGCTCGTGCGCCAGCAGGATGACCGGCGCATCGTCCTTCACCCGCGCCAGCGTGCCGGCGAGGTCATCGACGCCCCTGTATCTCCGCCGGCCGCCTGCACGATTGATGAGCGCAAGCTGGTCGGCCAGCCCCGCCAGCCAGAAGGCATGACCATCCTTCTTGAGCCGCGTTGCGTCGTTCTCGTAGACGGGGATGCCGGCACGCTCCAGCATGCGGCGGCCGAACACTGGACCCTTGCCCTCGCGCTGCGCGACGAGATCGTCCCACCAGTCGTGATTGCCGAGAATGGCATGCACGCCGAGCGGCGCCCGCAGGACGCTCAAGGCTTGCGACCACTCCTGCGCAGGCACCGGCTGGCCACCGTATGTCCGGCTTGCCGCAAAATCTCCGAGCAGGACGACGAGGTCGGGTTGCAGGGCATTGGTCTGCTCGGCAATCGCGTGCACGCGCTCGACCGGCATGATCCATCCGCCGGCGTGAATATCGGCGAGCGCAGCGATGGTGAGCTTCAGCCCTTTGGGCCAGCCCCGAGGCACCACGGTGCGGTGCACGACATCGAGGCGCCAGGCCGGCTCGATGGCGAACGCGTAGCTGCCGGTGCTCAGACCGGACATCGCCGCCGCACCCAGTCCGGTCAGCAGTTGGCGCCGCGAGAGGAAACGGCCGATGGCTTGCGTATGCATAGAGAATCGTGAGGCGTTCAACGGTGTCTGCCCTTCACCCGCCCGGCGGCGCCGTACTTGCGATACGAATCGGGCATTTGCAAGCCGCCTCGACGACTGCCGTTAACCCGTGCCGGCCTTGCCCGGATCATCACCGGCTTCGCCCTCATCCGATTCGAACATCGCGAATTGCGGGCTGGCGGTACGGGCCGGGCCCGTCAGACCAAGATGCCGGTAGGCCGTGAGCGTCAGAACCCGTCCGCGCGGCGTCCTGCTCAGGAACCCCTGCTGCAACAGATACGGCTCGACGATTTCCTCGAGCGCATCGCGCGGCTCCGACAGCGCCGCCGACAGCGTCTCGATGCCCACCGGCCCGCCGTCATAATTCTTGGCGATGCACATCAGATAGCGATGATCCAGCGCATCGAGTCCCAGACTGTCCACCTCGAGCTGCCGCAGGGCGCGATCGGCCACCTCGGCTGTGACGCGCTTTGCCCCTTCGACCGCGGCGAAGTCGCGCACACGCCGCAGCAGCCGTCCGGCAATGCGTGGCGTGCCGCGCGCCCGCCGCGCGATCTCCTGCGCGCCGTCGGGACTCATCTCGACCTTCAGCACGCGGGCGCCGCGCGCCACGATCAGCTCGAGCTCGGCATGCGAGTAGAAATTGAGCCTGACCGGAATGCCGAACCGGTCGCGCAGCGGCGTGGTCAGCAGTCCCGTCCTGGTCGTGGCGCCGATCAGCGTGAACTTGGCGAGGTCGATGCGCACCGAGCGCGCGGCGGGGCCTTCGCCGATCATGAGATCGAGCTGGAAGTCCTCCATGGCCGGATAGAGGATTTCCTCCACCGCCGGGTTGAGGCGATGGATCTCGTCGATGAAAAGTACGTCGCGCTCCTCGAGGTTGGTGAGCAGCGCCGCAAGATCGCCCGCCTTGCTGATCACCGGGCCCGATGTGGCGCGAAAGCCGACGCCCAGCTCCTTGGCCATGATCTGCGCAAGCGTCGTCTTGCCGAGGCCCGGAGGCCCGGCAAACAGCACGTGATCCAGCGCGTCGCCGCGTCCCTTCGCCGCCTGGATGAAGACGCGCAGGTTGGCGCGCGCCTGCTCCTGGCCGATGAAGTCCGTCAGCGACTGCGGACGCAAGCTGGCCTCCAGCGCGTCGGCATCTCCCCGGGATCCGGTCACAAGGCGCTCGATCATGCTTTGTTCGTGATCTTATTCGCCCCTCCGGTCAAGCCGGAGGCCTCGAACTCTACACTTCGGATTGCGACTGCGCTGCGATTGTGTGGCCGGCGGGCCTATGTGAAGCTGATCAGGCAGGCCAAGGAGGAGCGATTGAATTCCCCATCCCGAAAACGCTCGAGGAATGGAATGCCGCGGGCTCCGAGTACCTGCCCGGGCACCTCGGCATGACATTCCTCAAGGTCGAGCCTGGCGAGGTTGTCGCCCGGATGCCGGTGCGCAAGGCGCTCGAGGCATGGAACGGCTTCTTGCACGCGGGCGCCATCGTCTCGCTTGCGGATACCTGCTGCGGCTATGGCACGGTCAGAAGCCTGCCCGAGGGTGCCTCCGGCTTCACCACCGTCGAACTCAAGAGCAATTTTCTCGGCACGGCGCGCGATGGCGCGATCGTGTGCACCGCGCGGCCCCTGCATCAGGGGCGGACGACCCAGGTCTGGGATGCCTCCGTGGCGCCCGAGGCCGGCGGCAAAGCCATCGCGCATTTCCGGTGCACGCAAATGATTTTCTGGCCGAGATAGCAGCCGCTTTCTCTCGTGCAGGTCGCGCCCGGTGCTAGCGCGATTTTCCGACCGAACCGAATCGAACCGGGCCGATGCCCAGCTCCCTCTCCCGCGCGGGACTTTCCTCGGCGCGCAGAGAGGAGCCCGCGTTTCGTGCGAATTGCGCGTTCTCCGAACCGGGGGGTCACCCTCTCCCTCGCGAGGGAGAGGGCTTCGCGCCCTGGACTTGCGAGGGCCATGGGGACACGCAGGCCTCAATCCTCTCAGCAACGAAACGTAGAGCGGCCCGAGCAAGTCCTTTGGGCGCGAAGGGTGAGGGTGAGCAAGCAGCCTGCGTTCCGGCGAATAGCTTTCGCCCCACCGGCGCGAGGGAGCCCCGCGTGCCGCGCGAACCGGTAGAGGTGCTAGCGCGCCAGCTCGCGCAGGCCACGGCGGATGAGGCCCGCGGTGTCGGCCTTGTCGCCCAGATCGTTCAAGGCCGCGGCGACCGCCGCACTGGCCTGCGCCGGATTGTAGCCGAGGTTGCTCAAAGCCGAGATCGCCTCGGCCGTCGCGTTGCTCTCCGGCGCCGCTCCGCCCACTTTGCCCGACGCCGCCACCGGGACGTTGAGCCCTGCCACCGACAAGGGCGGCGCCTTGTCCTTGAGCTCGGCCACGATGCGCTGCGCAAGCTTCTTGCCCACGCCCGGCGCCTGCTCGACCGCCGCCCAATTCTGCAGGGCGATTGCCGACGCCAGATCCTGGGGCGACAAGGTGCCGAGCACCGCGAGTGCCACCTTCGAGCCGACGCCCTGAATGGTCTGCAGCACGCGAAACCAGCTCCGCTCCACCTCGCTCGCAAAGCCGAACAGGCGGATGGCGTCCTCGCGCACGTGCGTGTCGACGGTGAGCGACACCTCCTCGCCGAGCTTGAGATTGCGCAGCGTGCGCGCCGAAAGCTGCACCTCGTAGCCGACGCCGTTGACGTCGACGATGGCGTGCCCCTCGCCGATGGCGTCGATCTTGCCGCGCAGCTTGCCGATCATGGCGCCTCCCCCGAATGCTCCCGAGAGCCGGCGCGCCGGGAGCCAGGCAGCGCTGCCCCGGCGCTCATGGCCTGATTTCCTTGGCCTGCGCCGCCCGCGTCAAGGGGCTCGTGCGGTGGTTGCAATGGCAGATGGCGATGGCCAGCGCGTCGGCCTCGTCGGCGCTCTCGAACCGGGCCTTCGGCAGCAGGAAGCCGACCATTGCCGCGATCTGGCGCTTTTCCGCATGACCGGCACCCACGACGCTCTTCTTGACGAGGTTGGGGGGATACTCGGCGACCTTGAGCCCGCGCATAGCCGGAGCCAGCAGCGCCATGCCGCGCGCCTGACCGAGCTTGAGGGTGGCGCGCGCGTTCTCGTTGACGAAGGTCTCCTCTACCGCCGCCTCCTGCGGCGCGTAGGCGGCAAGCACGCCGGTAAGCCCTTCGTAGAGCGCACGCAGGCGCATGGCGAGGCCGTCCTCGGCATCCGAGACAATGGCGCCACTCGCCACATAGGTCAGCCGCACTCCATCGCTCTCGACGATTCCCCAGCCCGTGCGGCGCAGCCCCGGGTCGATGCCGATGATCCGAATCGATTTCCCCCTCATGGGGGACTGATACCACATCGCAAGGGAGGCGCAGCGCCTGCCTAGGCCGAGCGCCGGGCCTCGATCGCTCGCCTTGCCGCCTGCGCACGCAGCACAAAGAATTTGCGCAGCTCCTCCAGCGATTTGGGCTTGCTGAAGAGATAGCCCTGCATCTCGCTGCATCCCTCGGCGCGGACCCGCTCGAACTGCTCGACGGTCTCCACGCCCTCGGCGGTCGTGGTCATGCCGAGGTTGTGGCCAAGCCCCGCGATGGCCCGCAGAATGGCCACCGAGCTCGGGTCCTCCGACAGGCGCCCGACGAAGCCTCGATCGATCTTGATCTTGTCGAAGGGGAACCTCTGCAGGTAGACGAGCGACGAATAGCCCGTGCCGAAATCGTCGAGCGCGATGCGCACGCCCAGCTCGCGCAGCTGATGCAGCGTCGAAAGCACGAGCTCGGTGTCGCGCAGGAACACGCTCTCGGTGATCTCCAATTCCAGCCGGTGAGCGTCGAGGCCGGAGCTCGCCAGCGCGTTGAACACCATCTGCACGAGGTTGCGCCCCTGGAACTGCGCGGCCGACAGGTTGACGGCGATCTTCACATGCTCGGGCCAGGTGACGGCGTCCGCGCAGGCCTGACGCAGCACCCATTCGCCGATCGGAACGATCAGACCTGTCTCCTCGGCCAGCGGCACGAAGTCGGCCGGTGAGACCCTCCCGCGCTTCGGATGGTTCCAACGCAGCAGCGCTTCGCAACAGCTCACGTCGTTGCTGCTCAGGTCTGCGATGGGCTGATAGTCGAGCGTGAACGCGCCCAATGTCACGGCATCGCGCAGGTCGAGCTCCAGCTCCCGCCGGGCCTGCACGAGCGTGTCCATCGCGGGCTCGAAGAAGAAGTAGGTGCCGCGGCCTTCGCTCTTGGCTTTGTACAACGCCAGATCGGCGCTTCTCAGAAGCTCGTCCGCATTTTCGCCGTCGCTCGGCCAGAGCGCGATACCGATACTGACGCCGACGAACATCTGATGGCCGCGGACATCGACCGCGCCACTCATCATGCCGCCGATCCTCTGGGCCAGCGCGAAGGCCTCCCTGCGCGAGGTCGCGCTGAGCTGAACGATGGCGAACTCATCGCCGCTCAACCGCGCCAGCGTGTCCCTATCGCGCAGGCAGTCGCGCAGGCGCTTCGCCGTGGTCTTCAGCAGCTCGTCGCCGGCCTGATGCCCGAACGTATCGTTGACCTGCTTGAAGCGGTCGAGATCCAGATAAAGCAAGGCGAACGGCCTCTTGCCCTCGATTGCCTCCTCCAGACGCTCTCGCAACAGCAATCGGTTGGGCAGGTCCGTAAGGGAATCGTGGCGCGCCATATGCGCGATGCGCGCCTCGTTCTGGCGGCGCTCGGTCACATCCGTGTAGGTCGTGACGAAGCCTCCGCGCGGCAGCGGCACGCCACGCACCTCGAGCACAGTTCCATCAGGACGCGCGCGCTCGAACCGATGCGCCTCGGCCCGACGCGCAAGCCCCAGGCGCGCCGCGACATGCTCCTCGGTGTCCCCTGGCCCATACTCGCCGCGCAGAGCATTGAACCGGAACAGATCCTCGAGCTTCGGCGGCCCCTTCTCGAACAGGGTGTCCGGAAAATCGAGCAACTGGCGCATCTGCGCATTCGTGGTGACGACCGTCATGTCATCGTCGACGAACGAGATTCCGCCAGGGAAATTATCGATAATGGCCTGGAGCAGGTTCGTGCGCTCCTGCAGCGCCGCCTCGGCGTGGACGCGCTGCGTAATGCTGCGCGCGACGCCACGATAGCCGGCAAACCGCCCTTCGCCGTCGAACAGCGGGTTACCGCTGATGCTGAACCACTCCTGGCTCTTCCCGTCGGCGCTCAACAGCGAATACTCGAAATCGCGAAACGGCAGATGCGCCTCGAGCGTGGCGCGGTGCTCGCGCATCGCTTCCGGGTCCGACAGGATGGGCAGCTCCCAACGCCGCTTGCCGAGCACCGCCGACGGCACCAGCTTGCCCTTGGCGCAGTCCTCGCTCAGGCCGGTGAAGCGCAGGTCCGCATCCATCTCCCAGTACCAGTCGGAGGCGAGCACCGACAGCTCGTGGGCGCGCTGCTCGTTGAGCTTGAGCGTCTCCTCCGCGCGCTTGCGATCCGTGATGTCGATGCATACGGAGAAGTAGCCGAGCATTTTGCCGTCGTTGCCGCGCGCGGGAACGATCGTCGCATCGACCCAAAAGAATGACCCGTCCTTCGCCCGATTGCGGATCTCGCCGCGCCACTTCCGACCCGCAGCGATCTCGCGATACATCTCGGCGAAGAACGCGGCCGGATGCAACCCGGAATTGAGGATTGAGTGATTGGCGCCGATGAGCTCGTCCCGCGAATATCGGCTGACGCGGACGCACTGCTCATTGGCGTAGAGGATCGTGCCCTTCATATCCGCCGTCGTGATCATGGCGATCTCGTTGAGCACCGCGGCATAGGAGCCGATGCTGGCGATGCTCTGCAACGTTGCACCGGCACCCCCGCGCCCGAGCGACGGCGGGCTCGAGCGTGAGTCGTCCAGATCAACCGATGGATTGGCAACAACCATGCACGCCACCTACATGCGAGTCCCAGGCACGCAACAGCGCTGCCTTGGGGCCGCAACCCTCCCACGGCCTCTATACGTCGCAGGCCATAATTCCTGATTAAGAGCTCCGCCCCGTGCGACAGCGCAGACGGTATTCACCGCCCCAGCAACGCCTTGGCAACGAGCGCTGCGCCCCTATCCGCAGGCGGGCGTCGCAATCCGGCGCAGCTCGCAACACTGCCTTAACGAGACCCGACAGCCCAGCACCCGTGTCTGCTGGCACATCGGCAGACCGCTGAACGGCCGGCCGCCCTGTTTGTGGCGCATGCAGGAACCTTGGCTCCCACATCCGACTTGTGCCAGATGGATGCCTGGATACGGCGCGCAGGGGTCGGATGGCTTACGAGATCGAACGCAAGTTCCTGGTGCGGGACGATAGCTGGCGCGAGCAAGCGGGTCTCGGGCGCGGTTTACGACAGGCCTATCTTGCCTATGACGGAGCAGTTTCCGTCCGCGTGCGCATCATCGACGGCACGAGCGCGACGCTCACCCTGAAATCGAACGAGATGACCTTGCGGCGGCAAGAGTTCGAATACGACGTGCCGCTGCCGGACGCGGAGGAGCTGCTGGCGCTGCGGCGAGGATCCGTGGTGGAGAAAATTCGCTTCAAGGTGCCCAGCGGCGCGCTGACGTGGGAGATCGACGTCTTTTCGGGCGACAACCTCGGACTTGTCATCGCCGAGATCGAGCTGCCGGACGAGGAGCAGCGGTTCGAGCGGCCGGCCTGGCTCGGAGACGAGATCACGGGCGATGCGCGCTACTACAATGCGAGCCTCGCGGCGCACCCGTACTGCCGGTGGAGAGATGACGCCGCGCGGTCGCTTGTTTGAGCACCACCCCTCAGCGCCCTCCTCCCATAGCTCGGATATCGTGCGTCATCTGCTGCCATTTTCGGCAACGGCCCGCCGCACGCGGCCTTCGCCCCGCCGAGACGCGAATCCGTTTGACAGAGGAATGCCCGGTCCTGATTGTTTGCCACTGGCCGCGGCTTCACGACTTCCCGGAATGCGCGGCATATCGTGGAGAACATCATGCGCCGTTTTTGGTCGTCCCTGTTGCTGTCGGTCCTCGTCTGCGGCGTTGCCGCACACGCTCACGCGGCTTGGCCCGAAAAACCGGTCACCATCACCGTCGGATTCGGCGCCGGGGGCACAACCGACGTCGTGGCGCGTGTGGTCGGCGAGGCGCTGAGCCGCCAGCTCGGCCAGCCGGTCGTCATCGAGAACAAGCCGGGCGCCGGCGGGGCCGTCGCCGCCACCGCACTCATGAAGGCGGCGCCCGATGGCTACAATCTCGTCGCCAACACCTCGACGACCATGACGTTCGACCCCCACGCGACGCAGCTCGCATTCGGGGTCGATGATTTCGTCTACCTTGCCGCCATCGGCGAATTCCCGGAGGGCTACATCGCCCTGCCCGACAAAGGCTGGAAGACGCTCAACGATGCCCTCGCCGCCGGCAAAGACAAGGGCCTCAACTACGCTTCCACCACCTCGATCGACCGCGTGGTCACGGCGCTCATTGCCAAGAAGTCCGGGACGCAGCTTGCAGCCGTGCCCACGCGTGGCGGTGCGGAGGCCGTCACCCAGGTGATGGGCGGTCACGTGGACCTCGCCTACAGCTCGGGCGCCTACATCCCGCAGGCGAAGGCAGGGCAGGTCAAGGTGCTGGCGGTGCTGAGCGACAAGCGGCTCCCCGATCTTCCCGACGTTCCGACTCTGCTCGAGCTCGGCTTCGACCTGTCCAGCGTCAATCTCATCCTGTTCCAGGCGCCCAAGAACCTTCCTGCCGACATCCGCGACAAGCTCGTCAGCGCGTTCACGGCGGCTGCGAAGGATGAGAAGGTCGTCGACCTGATGAAGGCCCGCAGTCTGGGCAATACCCTGCTGTTCGGCGACAAGCTGACCGAGGTCATGCGCAGCCAGAGCGCGCAGTTCAAGGACATGATCGCCAGGAGCAAGGCGCAGTGACGGACGCCCGCCTGCCGCTTTCCTCAGGCCGGTCTGCGGCCGTCAAGGAGGCCGCGATCGTCGTTGCGCTCGCAATCGGCGGCATCTGGCTCATCCGAACGCAAACGACGTCAGGACCGGTTCTCGGCCTGGCGCCTGCATTCCTGCCCATGCTCTGCGTCGGCGCCATCTTCGTCTTGGCGCTGCTCGGGTTGGCCGTGCGGCTTTGGACGCGGGAGCCGGCTCGCCTGGAGCAACAGGCCGCTTGGTGGCCCGCAGCGCTGCTGCTTTGCGTTGCCATCGCAGGCGTCCTGGCGCTCCAGCTCGTGGGGCCCTTCGCCTCCGGCTTCGTCACCGTCGCGCTCGGCCTCGTCGCATTGCGCGAAAGGCGCCTCCGCGTCGTCCTGCCCGCGCTTGCCGTCACTGCCGTCACGCTCGGGCTCATCTTCCACGTCTGGCGCTGAGCGATGTCGACCCTCGCTCTGGGCTTCGGCGACGCGCTTCGGCCCGATGTCTTGCTCTTCGTGTTCGTTGGCGTTCTCCTCGGCTACGTCGTCGGCGTGCTGCCCGGTCTCAATCGGCCCGCCGCGTTGGCGCTCGCGGTTCCGCTCAGCTACTACATGTCGCCCCTGTCGGCCGTGGCCTTCCTCATCGGCATTGCCAAGGCAAGCGGCGCGGGCGGCGCCACGACCGCGATTCTCATCAACACCCCCGGCGAGCCCAATGCTGCGGCAACCGCGCTCGACGGCTACCCGCTCGCCAAAGCGGGCAAGGCCGAGAAAGCGCTCAAGGTCGCCCTCTATGCGTCGGTGGCGGGCGACATTCTCGCGACGCTCGTGCTCATCGTCGTCGCCGAGCCGTTGGCGCGGCTCGCGCTCAAGGTTGGCCCGGTGGAGCTGGCCGCGCTCACGCTGCTCGCGCTGACGTTCATCGCTGCGCTGGCCGGCAACTCGCTCACGCGCGGGCTGATTGCGGCGTTTCTCGGCATCCTGGTCGCCACGGTCGGCATCGACTCGGAAACCGCGACGCCGCGGCTGACGTTCGGGCTGATCGAGCTTGCCGACGGCGTCCCGATCATGGCCATCACGGTCGGCATGCTGGCGCTGACCGAGATGCTGATCCAGGCGGAGGAGCTTCTCACTGGCAAGTCCTCCCCGGAAGCCGATGTGACCGCTCCGGTGGCTGCTGATCGCGCCCTGACGTGGCCGGAGCTCAAGAGCGTCACGCCGACGACCCTGCGCTCGAGCGCCGTCGGCATTGTTGCCGGCATCATCCCGGGCCTCGGCCCGACTGTCGCATCCTTCCTCTCCTATGCGCTCGCCAAGCGGCTGGCCAAGCCGCACGAGAGGTTCGGCGAGGGCGAGCTGAAGGGCGTGGCCGCAGCCGAGACGGCGGACAACGCCGTAGTCCCCGCCAGCCTCATCCCGCTGTTCGCGCTCGGATTGCCGGGCAGCGTCTCCGCCGCCATCATCATTGCCGCATTCACCGTGCACGGCGTCACGCCGGGTCCGCGCATGTTCGAGGAGCACGGCCGCCTGATCTACGGCATCTATGGCTCCATGATCGTCGCCAGCCTGATGATGCTGGTCGTGGGGCGCGTCGGCCTCACGGCATTCGCCCAGCTGACCCGCATCCCGGCCACCGTCATCATCCCGGTCGTCACCGCAACCTGCGTCCTCGGCGCCTATTTCGAGACGAACTCGGTATTCTCCGTCTGGCTGATGCTCGGCTCCGCGGCGTTGGGGTGGGTCATGCACCGCTTCGATTACTCGCGCATCACCTTCCTGATCGGCTTCGTCGTCGGTCCGCTGTTCGAGCTTGCGTTGCGCCAGTCGCTCATCATCACCCATGGCGACCCGACCAATCTGCTGCGGCACCCGGTTGCCGTTCTCCTGGCTCTGTGCGCAGTGGCGGTTGCCCTCACCCTCGGGGTCGGCGGACGCGTCAAGGAGTCGACCTAAGCGCGGCCGCAGCCGCTATCGGCGGCTCGCTCCGGCCCGACCTCACTCCAGGAGATACGACGCCGTGCTGAGCAGGCCCTTCTCGCACACGGCCTCCGGCGCGTACGCGCAAGCCACCTCGAGCGAGCCACGCCACATCATGTCGAGCGCCACGAATAGGATGATGGCGAGACCGACCCACGTGATCCACGGGTAATGAGCGAGCAGCTTCGCGATGTAGCTGGCCGCAACGGCCATCAGGGCAACGGCCAATACGAGTCCGACCACCAGCACCCAGGTGTGGCCCTTGGCGGCCCCGGCGACCGCAAGCACGTTGTCGAGCGACATGGATACGTCGGCGACGATGATCTGAACCAGCGCGGCCCAGAAGCCGAGCCCTTCTTGCGCGGTCGCCGCGGCCGGCGCCGCCCCCACGGCGGCCGGGCGGGCGTGGTGACCGAACTCCCGGTACATCTTCCAGCAGACCCACAAGAGGAGAATGCCACCGGCGAGCGTCAGGCCGACGATGCTCAAGAGCTGGACGGTGACCGCTGCAAAGGCGATGCGCAGGACGATGGCGCCGACGATACCCCACAGGATCACCTTGGCGCGCAACTCGGGCGCCACCCTCGAGGCCGCAACCCCGACGACGACCGCATTGTCACCCGCCAGCACGACGTCGATGAATACGACCTGAGCGAGAGCCCATAGCTCCGCTTGAAGCATGTCCATGATCACTCCGAAGGCCGCCTACATCGGGGCGAAGCTCGTCAGCTACTCGGACCGTGCTCGAAGCTGCTCCAGCGCAGCGAGGGCCTGTTCGCTGTCGATCAAAAGTGCCCCGGCAAACCCGACGAAGGTCAGCGCCCCGGCGATGTCCCACCCGCGGGTTCCATCGCGCCCCAGCCGAAATCCGGCCAGATACAGGAGGGCTGCAAGCGACAGGCCGGCCAGCGCCATCAAAATGCTCAAGGCCGGGAGAAGCAGGGGCTGCGGCGCGGCAGCCGCAATGACGATGCCGAGTGCTCCGAGAGCGACGCCGAAGCATGTCCAGCCCAGCGCGCTGGCCGAGGATATGCCGGGCTCACCGATGCTGGGCGCGGGGTAGGTCGGCTTATAGGATGGCATCGCTTCGCTGTCCTCCCGTGTCCGAGTTGCGGCCGCTACGCAAGAGATAATGCCCGCGCAGTCGACGAGTTATTCGCAACGATCGGGGGGTAGTTCTACGGAGCCGCGAGCCCGAGCCGGATGGCCTGGCGCACGAGCACGGCCACGCTCTCGGCCTGCATCTTGGCCATGACCTGCGCGCGATAGCTCTCGACCGTTCGCACGCTGATGTCCAGGCGCAGGGCGATGGCTTGGTTTGTGAAGCCTTGCACCACGAAGTTCATGACCTCGGCTTCCCGAGGCGTGAGGCGCTCCAGGCGGCCGCGCAGCTCCTTCAGCGGCTGCTCGCGCGCGAGCTGATCCGCGATCCGCGCCAGGCATCTGTTGATCGCCGCCACGAGGTGCGTGTCGTCGACCGGCTTCTCGATGAAGTCCTCGGCACCCGCCTTGATGGCGGCGACCGCCATCGGCACGTCCGCGTGACCGGAGATCAGCACGACCGGCAACGGCACTTGCCGGCGCTGAAGCTCGCGCACGAGCTCGATCCCATCCATGCCCGGCATGCGCACGTCGGCAACGATGCAGCCGGACCAGGCCTCGTCGAGCTCCTGCAGAAAGCGATCGGCGGACTCGAAGGCGGCGACGTTGTATCCGAACACGCGCAGCATCTCGCTCAGCGCATCGCGCACCGCCCGCTGGTCGTCGATGACGAACACCGTTGTGCTGCTCGCGCTCATCGAGTCCCCGAGTGTGGCACGGGCAGCACAACGCGAAATTCCGTCGCGCCCGCCTCGCTCGACTGAAGCCAGATGCGCCCGCCGTGCGCCTGTATGATTGAGGCGCAGATCATGAGGCCGAGGCCCAGGCCGTCCGACTTCGAGGATGACAGCGGCTCAAACAGTGGCAGGCCAGGCGGAACGCCAACCCCGTTGTCACGAATGCTCACCTCCAGCTCGCCGGGCTGCGCCAGACGTGCGCCGACCCACACGTGGCCATCTTTGCGCTGCGCCTCGACAATCGCCTCCATGCCGTTGTGTACCAGATTGAGAACGACCTGCTGAAGCTGAATGCCGTCGCCAAAGACGGCCGGCAACGGCTCCGCGACGTCAAGGTCGATGCGAATTTGGTGACTGGCAGCCTCGGGTCGCGCAAGCACGAGGGCGCCCTCCAGCAAAGCCTTCACGTCGAGCGTGCTGGTGTGCGGCTCTCCCCGGCGCATGAACTCGCGCATCCGGCGCACCACGCCACCGGCATGATCGATCTGTCCCACGAGCGCCGCAAGATTGGTGTCGGCCCGCTCGAGATCCACGGTCTTCCCACGCAGAATCTGTTGCGCGGAGCGTGCGAGCGCACGCGCTGCCGTCATCGGCTGATTGATCTCGTGAGCAAGCGCGGAGGCCATGCCGCTCAGCAGGTTCAACCTCGCCACGCGCGCCGCCTCGATCTGCAGCGCCTTCAGCTTGGCCTCGGCATTGCGCGCAGCAAGGGCGGCCTGCTCGCGCTCGCTCACCACGATGCCGACCAGCAAGCCGGTCGTCGTCAGCACGAACATGATCACCTGAAACTCGGTAAAGGCTGTTGCGCTGTACCCATGGCTGTGAAGGACGGCGACCAAGGCGAGCTGCGTGGCTGCGAGTGCAAGACACGAGCCGTCGATGCCATGCCGCACTGCCGCCGCGACCACTGGGACGAACAACAAGGAGAAGAACTTGTTGCCGCCCTGACTGTCGCTACCGACGATCAACGACAGCGCGAGCACCGTGACCAGCGCATAGAGCGCGAGCTCGGGCACCAGCGCGCGCATCCTTTGATGGAAGATCTGGCCCCAGCGCGACCATAGGCGCAGGAAAAGCGGTGTCATCACGGCAATGCCGATGACGTCGCCGACAAACAGCGGAACCGCGGAGCTCGTGAGGTCCGCTACCTCGAGCTCGCCCGTCATCGTCAGCAGCAGGCTCAGCAACGCCGCTGTGACGGCCGCCCCGGCCATGCCGGCCCCCAGCAGCACCATTGCATCGCGCACGCGCGCAAGACCGATCTCGGGCCAAAGTCGAGCGCGGGCGAAGCTCGCTGCGCCGGCATAGCTCGCCGACACGACGACGGCGATGGCCAGGATCGTGAGGGGCGCCACCTCGGTGTCGAGCACCAGGATCTCGGCAATCACGACGCCGGCGAACAAGACCACCCCGTATTGCGCTCCCTTCCGCACCATGAGGGCGAACACGACGCCGAGCCCCGGATTCCAGGGGGTCACCGGCATGCCCTTGAACTCGTGGATGGAGCTCACCCACTCCAGCGTGAGATACATGAGCAGGAATGGGCCGATGATCGCGGCGTCCTGGAGGTGCCATCTCTGCCCGATGCCCGCCCGGCCGCGTCTCGACACTGCGTGCAGCGTCGTTTGACCGGCAGTCCGCATGCGCGGTCCAAGCTCTCTTACTGTCGCAATCAAGCCCGGCACTGCCCGCCGGAGGCTCGTCCGCCGCGCAGAGCGCACGCTACCGTCCTCCAAAGCCACGTCGTGCCCGGCCGCGCCTCGCGGCGTCGATTTCGGGCGGTCCACCTCCCGTCGCCCAGGCGCGACGGCCGATGCCATCGCGCTCAGGCCGCGGTCAGCTTGGCCATCGTCGCCTCGTCGACCTCGAAGTTCGAGAACACGGCCTGCACATCGTCGTCGTCCTCGAGCGCGCTGATGAGCTTGAGGATCGAGGCTGCCTTTTCCTCATCGACGGCCGTGGTGACGCTCGGCTTCCACACCGCTTTTACGGCCTCAGGCGGTCCGAGCTTGGCCTCGAGGGCCGCTGCGACCTGCCCAAGTGTATCGAAGCTCGTCGTCGCCACGTGGCCGTTGGCATCGCTCACCACATCGTCCGCGCCAGCCTCGACCGCCGCCTCCAGCACGGCATCGGCTGAGCCTGCGGATGCTTTGAACGCGATCTCGCCCACGTGCGAGAACATGTGCGCCACCGCGCCCGTCGCACCCAGGTTGCCGCCGTGCTTGGTGAAGAGCGCCCTGATGGCGCCGCCCGTGCGGTTGCGGTTGTCGGTCAGGGCCTCGACGATGATGGCAACGCCGCCCGGACCGTATCCCTCGTAGCGGATCTGCTCGTAGCTTTCCGAATCCCCGCCTTGCGCCTTCTTGATCGCCCGCTCGATGTTGTCCTTCGGCATGTTCTCGGCGCGGGCATTCTGGATCGCAAGACGCAGCCGCGGATTCATGTCGGGATCGGGCGAGCCGTTCTTGGCGGCCACCGTGATCTCGCGCGCGAGCTTGGCGAACAGCTTGGAGCGGGCCGCGTCCTGGCGACCCTTCCGGTACATGATGTTCTTGAATTGCGAGTGGCCTGCCATTTCAGCACGTCGACGAAAAGTTGTTAACCTCGGCCGATTTATAGGTGTCCCAGCGGCGGAAATCCACATGCGGACGCAGCGGCTTCCTGCGCCTCGTCCGGCCCGGGCTCGGCCGCAGTTTAACCTTTCATTAACTGTTCCGGCGCACCATCCTTCATCAAGGACATGAGTCGTCCTGAAGGCCGCTTCGCTGCCCACGGGGTGGCCGAACGGATGCCAGGAGTAACGACATCCGACGATCGCAGACCGCAGCGGGGCCGACCTGCTGATGAAAGAGCCAAGTTCTCTTCTCACTCGACCCAAACCAGCGGCTCGGTAGGTGCCAGAACACCACCGAGCCGCAACGCTTTTGCAGACCGCGCCAGGCCGGTTCCATCGTCCGTCTCGACCGCCAGGCCGCAAATCGTGGAGGGTCCCGACGCGGGCTCGAAACGCGAGCGCGGAATGCGGGTGAGAAACCGGCCCACCGGCTCGGCAGGGTCCATGCCGAGCACCGAGTTGTAGTCCCCGCACATGCCGACATCGGAGATGAACGCTGTGCCGCCCGGAAGCACGCGCTCGTCGGCGGTCGGGGCGTGGGTATGGGTGCCGATGACGGCACTGGCACGCCCATCCAGGAAGTAGCCCATCGCCTGCTTCTCGCTCGTCGCCTCGGCATGAAAATCGACCACGATGGCGTCCGCCCCTCGCTTCAGGCCGCAGGCCTGGATCTCGGCATCGATCGCGCGAAAGGGGCAGTCGAGCTCGGTCATGAACACCCGGCCCATCGCCGCCACCACCAGCACGTCGGCGCCGTTCCTCGCCTTGTAGAGGTTTGCGCCGCGCCCCGGGGTGCCGGCGGGGTAGTTGAGCGGCCGCAGCAGGCGCTCATGCCGATCGATGAAAACCAGGGCCTCCCGCTGGTCGAACGCATGGTTGCCGAGCGTCACCACGTCGGCGCCGGCGTCGAGCAACTCCTGCAAGATGGCTTCGGTGATGCCAAAGCCGCCCGCCGCGTTCTCGCCGTTCACAATGACGAAATCGAAGCGGTGCTGCTCGCGCAGCCGCGGCAACGCCTCCAGCACGGCCTTCCGGCCTGTACGTCCGACGATATCGCCGAGAAACAGGAGACGCATTCACGAGTCCGCAAGCCGCCGCGGGCCTGACGGTGTCAGCGCCCAATCCAGGCGTTCGTCATAATCGAGATGCGGCACCGCGTCGACCTCCACTTCGTCGAGACCGATGCCAACCGCGACGATGCTTCGCTCGGCCCTGGCCGCACGCAATGTGCGATCGTAAAAGCCGCCGCCGTAGCCGAGCCGCCATCCGTGCCTGTCGAACGCCAGCAGCGGCACCAGCAGGATCTGCGGCTCCAGCACCGGCTTGTCCGTCTTGGGCTCGCGGATGCCCCAGGTGACGACGTTCATGTCATCGCCCGGCGCCCAGGCGCGGAACGCGAGCGGCTTGCCCTTGCCCTGCATGACCGGCAGGCAAATCCGCAGTCCGGCATCATGCAGCCGGTGCAGAAGCGGTCCGGTGTCAAGCTCGTCCGGCATCGAGCAGAATGCCGACACGACGGTGCCCCTGAGGGGATCGAGAAAGCCTATTCCATGCGCGGCCAAGGCCACCGCCAGCTCCGCCCCCCGCTGCTCTACGATTGCCGCGCGCACCCTGCGTGACTCGAGCCGTAGTGCTTGCTTTTCGGCCCTCACACGCTCGAACGTCGACAATGCTCACTCCAATTGGGCTTGGGGCCGGAACGAAGGATGCAGAGCCGCATGAGCCGTTGGAGCGGCGATCCCGCTGGGTCCCTACAATTGTAGGTGGGCGCCGTGTGTCCGGAACCACGGCTCCGGTCAGGGACAGCTCCCGAGCGAGTCTTATAGGCCCCCGGGTCGATGTGCTCCTGACGCACCCCGCAGCCCTGCCGGCCCAATGTAGTTGGGTTCGGCTCGAATTCCAATCCGTCTCCGGGGGCTAACCTGTTTGCGCCAGCGAGGCACCCTCGAGCGCGTCCCGGGTTCCTTCGGCGCCGTCCTGCTCGAGCTGTTGCAACCGCTCACGCGTGTCCCAAAGCTCATCAGCGATCATCAGAGCCGCCATGAGCAGAAGGCGATCATCGCCGATCTGGCCGAACTCTGCAGCAAGACCCTCCACCTGCTCGCTCACGTGCGTGGCGAGTTGCATCAGGCGACTTTCCTCGCCTTCCTCGCACCGCAGCCGGTAGGTGCGGCCGTTGAGTGTCACTGTGACCTGGCCCATGCCCCCGTCCCGTCCCCTCGGAAGGGCCTTTCAAGGCGAATCAGCTCGTCACTCGTCCAGAAGGTTATGAAGGGAATCGATGACCCAATCAATCCGATTGCGGACGAGGTCGCGAGCCTGCTCGAGTGCGCGCACCCGCGCCAGGGCACTCTCGAGCTGCGCCTTGAGCTGGTCGCGCTCGGTCTCGAGCGCACGTATGCGCGCACCTGGATCGGCTCCCTCCTCAGGACCCTGGCCGGGCCCGAAGGGCCGAGAGCCCGATCGGGCTCCCCCAACAGTTTTGGATTTGGCCGGGCGTCTACTCGTCTTGCCAGCCCCCCTGTCCGCCATAATCGAATCCGTTTGCTTGATCTGCCGCTTTACCCGGCCTGGACAGATGAAAAAAACTTAGGTGTGTCGATCTGCTGGCGTCAACACATGAAGCCAATGGCCGTGATTTTGCGCCGCCCTGTCACCCGTTTGCCCTCGTCCTGGCCGTTCACTCAGTCGTGCTCTGACGCATTGACAGGACAAGGTTGCGCGAACATTGTCTGGCCCCGGTTTCCTTGCTCTCGATCAATGCACGCTTGCCTGTAGAACGCATCCAGTTGCCGTGCGTTGCCTCGAAACAGAACGTCGGACCCCATCGCCATCCAAGGAGTTGAACCTATGGCCGTGAAAGTTGCGATCAACGGCTTTGGCCGCATCGGCCGCAATGTGTTGCGCGCAATCATCGAGAGCGGACGCAAGGACATCGAGGTTGTGGCCATCAATGATCTTGGCCCCGTCGAGACAAATGCACATCTCCTGCGGTTCGACAGCGTGCATGGGCGCTTTCCGCACGAGGTAAAAGTAGAGGGCGATACCATCAATGTGGGCCGCGGTCCCATCAAGGTCACCGCGATTAAAGATCCTGCAAGCCTACCCCATCGCGAGCTCGGCGTCGACGTCGCGCTCGAGTGCACAGGCATTTTTACGTCTAAAGAGAAAGCCTCGGCGCATCTTAAGGCAGGAGCCAAGCGCGTGCTGGTCTCCGCTCCCGCCGACGGCGCCGATCTGACGGTCGTCTACGGCGTCAATCATGACAAGCTGACGAAGGATCACGTCGTCGTCTCCAACGCCTCGTGCACGACCAACTGCCTGGCGCCGGTTGCCAAGGTGCTGAATGACTCGGTCGGCATCGAGAAGGGCTTCATGACGACCATCCACGCCTACACAGGCGATCAGCCGACGCTCGACACCATGCACAAGGATCTCTATCGCGCGCGCGCTGCGGCCCTGTCGATGATCCCGACCTCGACGGGAGCGGCCAAAGCGGTCGGCCTTGTTCTGCCCGAGCTCAACGGCAAGCTCGACGGCACGGCCATCCGCGTCCCAACACCCAACGTGTCCGTCGTTGACTTCAAGTTCGTCGCCAAGAGGAAGACCTCCAAAGAGGAGATCAACGAGGCGGTGAAGCGTGCGGCCAGCCAGTCCCTCAAGGGCATCCTCGGCACCACCGATCAGCCTAACGTCTCGATGGACTTCAACCACGACAGTCACTCCTCGGTCTTCCATCTCGATCAGACCAAGGTGATGGACGGCACGCTGGTGCGCGTTCTGTCTTGGTACGACAACGAGTGGGGCTTCTCCAACCGCATGAGCGACACCGCGGTTGCGATGGGCAAGCTCGGATGAGATCGACGCGCAGCAACCCACCAGCCTGTGCTGGCGGGTTGCGGCGCGCAAGCTCCGTCACTTCGCCAGGTAGTTGCGATGCACGAGAGCGCCGGCGGCGCTCTTGGCCTCGGTGCGGACCGCCTTGTCGGCGTCCCGCGTCTCGAGCTTCGCATACGAGCCCAGTTGCCGCACGCTCTGCTCCCCTTTCTCGGCCTCGGCAAGGAACGCGCCGACAGCATCCACGGCGGGTGCCGGCGCTGACGTCCCCGGCTTGGCGGCAAGCGCCTCGGTGACGCCCGCCTTCACGAGCTTGGGCCACATTTTGCGGAACAGGCCGTTCGAGGGGTAAACGTCGGCGCTCGATATGCGGCCGTTGACCGCTACCACCACGCCGACGATGTCATCGGCCTTCCGCCCCGCGGGCTCGAGGGCGGCGGCATAGGCGGCCACCGCGTGCTGCAGCTTCTCGTTCTCAAGCGAAAGCTGAAGGCTGCTGCGCGATGCTTGCGACGCAACGGGCGCAGCCAGCGACGCAGAAAGCTCGTTCTGCACCTTGGCGACGCTGCGCCAAACCTCGCTCTGACCGTCGCTGGGCCCGAGCCGCTGCTGCGCCTCACGCTCCCGATCGACAAACATCGCGCCAGCCGTCGGCCCGGCTGGCTTGGCCTGCCGCGCAATGGCAATCTTAGCCTCGCGCGATGGCATCATCGCTTCGGACTGCGAGAACCTCTTGGCGTCCTCGTTGCCGCGGGCGGACCACCTGCCCTGCTCGACGCAATAGGCGCCGATCGGCACGCGGCCCGACTTCGGAGGCAGCACCAGGCTCACCGTGAGCACTCGGTCCTGCTGGCCGCCCTTCACGAGATCGCCGAACTGGACGAAGACCGGCTCGTCGCCCTTGTTCTCGATCTGCAGCTCGCGCACGTTTCCGGTCTCGACCACCTCGACGACGCCCTTGGCCAGCGCTTCCTGGAGGGTCGCCGGCACCGGCCCTGAAGCAGATGGCCCATGCACGAAATAAACGGCGATGTTCTCATGCGTGACGGGCCCGCTGATGCGCATAGCCGCGTCGGCTGCAGCAGGTTGGCCTCGCGCCAGCGGAACGAGGCCGAGCGCGCCTGCAATCAGTGTAAGGCAAAGACGGAAAAGCATGAATTCGAGCTCCAACTATCCACCAAGATAGCCGTCCTTACACGGCCTTTCCGGCTGCCGTTCGAGTAAACGGCGGAGGTTGTTGGGTATTTTGGTGGCACTGCGACGGCAGGCCGGAGGAGACGGGCCGCCCCGGCTTGCACCCCGGGCCGGAACTGGTAACGCTGGTCACAGGTTGCATGCAGATGGCGGGGTCGGCGCTGGCTCATGCCGCGGATTGGCGCTAAACACCAACCGACCGATTTCGCCCGAATACCGCCGAGACTTGGAGGAACAACACATGACGATGACGCTCGAGAAAATCGCTGAGGCCATGGTGGCGCCCGGCAAGGGCATCCTCGCCGCAGACGAGAGCTCTGGCACCATCAAGAAGCGGTTCGACTCGATCAACGTGGAATCTACGGCGGACAACCGCCGCGACTACCGCGAGATGCTGTTCCGCTCGCCCGAGATGCGCAACTCCATCTCCGGCGTCATTCTCTATGACGAGACCATCCGCCAGAACGCCAAGGACGGCACGCCCCTCGTCAAGATCATCGAGGCGTCGGGTGCCCTGCCGGGTATCAAGGTCGACGCGGGCACCAAGCCTCTGCAGTTCTGCCCCGGCGAGGTTGTGACCGAGGGCCTCGACGGACTACCGAAGCGCGTGGCGGAGTATGTTGGGCTCGGCGCCAAGTTTGCCAAATGGCGCGCCGTGATCGACATTGCGCCGGGCATTCCGAGCTACAGCTGCATCAAGGCCAACGCGCACGCGCTCGCGCGCTACGCCGCGATCTGCCTCGAGGGTGGCCTTGTGCCGATCGTGGAGCCCGAGGTCCTGATGGACGGCGCGCACGACGTGGACCGCTGCGCCGAGGTGACCGAGTGGGTGCTCAAGGAGGTCTATCAGGAGCTCTATTACAATCGCGTGACGCTCGAGCAGACCATCCTGAAGCCGAACATGGTCATCGCCGGCAAGAAGTGCCCCAAGCAGGCAAGCCGCGAGGAGGTCGCCGCCAAGACCGTCAGGGTGCTCAAGCGTTGCGTGCCGGCCGCGGTGCCCGGCATCGCGTTCCTGTCGGGCGGGCAGTCGGATGAGGATGCGACCGCGCATCTCCATTATATGAACGCGATGGGACCGCTGCCCTGGAAGCTGTCGTTCTCCTATGGCCGGGCACTTCAGGCGGCAGCCCTGAAGGCGTGGGGCGGCAAGTCCGAGAATGTCGCCGCCGGGCAGCGCGCTTTCTCACACCGTGCGAAAATGAATGGCCTCGCCGCCTCCGGCAAGTGGCGGCAGGACCTCGAGAAGGCCGCCTAGGAGCCATCCGCGCACGCCTATCGACACTTCCTTAGTGGGCGCGCACCACCGCGCCCACGTTTTTGCCCAAATCCAGCCCGATAGCGTGCCGAGGTGCGAGCGCAGCTGTCGCGAGGGGGCACGTGTCTGAAGCTCAACCGGCCTGCCGCCTGATTGTCGCCGTCGAGACGGACGAGAGCGCACGAAAGCGCCTCGAAGCCGCCCTGAGCGCTGGCGGCATTGCCTCGGTGATCATCCTGCCGCAGCGAGATCAGCCGCTCGTCGCCGATCTTGCCCGGCCGCTTGTCAGCGTCGCTCAGCAGGCCGGGGCAGCGGCACTGATCCTCGATGAAGCAAGGCTCGCCCGCGCGCTCGGCGCCGACGGCGTGCATCTGCAGGCGGGATCGTCCGCCGCCGACTATGAGGCGGCCAGGGAGCTGCTCGGCAGGGGCAGCATCGTGGGCGCCGATGCCGGACGCTCGCGTGATGCCGCCATGCGGCTCGGCGAAGCAGGCGCCGACTACATCGGCTTCGGCATCCCAGACTTCGTCACGGACCGTTCTTCCGCTCGCGAGCGCCGCCTCGACCTGATCCAATGGTGGGCGGAGATTTTCGAGGTGCCCTGCGTGGCGCTCGATGTCGACGCGCAAGAGGACGCCGAGGAGCTGGCCCGGGCCGGCGCAGACTTCGTTGCCATCCGGCTGGCAGGCTCGACCTCTACCGATGCGGCCCGCGACGCGGTTCGTGCCGCCCTTGCGGCCCTCTCCGCTCCGGTCTCGTGATGGCGAGCAGGCTGCACCCTTCGTCACTGCGGCGCATGGCGCGGCTTGCACTTCTTGCCGCAGGGCTGATCGCGTCGGCTGCGGCCGCCGTCGCGGAGACGAGCTCGTGGTCGGAGCGGATGGTGGTGGCGCCAAGAGAGAAAGCGCCTGCCCAAACCGGAGCGCCGATCGGTGGCTTCGCGACGGTCAAGCCCAAGTCCGTGCGCACGTCCCCGACCGCGGCCTCCGCCGCAGCGGCCGGCAGCAGCCTGCACGAGAAGTCGACCCCGGCCGAGATCGAGGACGCCGCCTACTTTGCCTTCGATCAGGGCAGATACCTCACCGCGCTGGATCTGGCACAGAAGGCGGCTGCGCGTGGCGACCCGCAGGCACACACCCTCATCGGCCGCATCTACGAGGAGGGGTTCGGCGTGCCGATGGACGCGAAGGTGGCCGCGCAGTGGTATGCGAAGGGTGCCGAGCTCGGCGATCTGGAAGCAACCTTTGCCCTCGGCGTTCTCAGCGCGCAAGGCCGCGGGGTCAAAAAGGACGACTTCGCTGCGGCACGCTACTTCGAGGCCGCCGCCGCAAAGGGCCACGCGCTCGCCAACTACAATCTCGCCCTCATGTTCCTGAAGGGCACTGGCAAGCCCGAGAACCCCTATCGAGCCTTCATGCACATGCGCTACGCGGCCGAGCAGGGTGTCACCGCGGCGCAGTACGACCTCGGCACGCTCTATGCGACCGGCACCGGCGTCGACCCCAACGCGTTCGAAGCTGCCAAGTGGATCGGCAAGGCGGCCAATGCGGGTAACGTCGAGGCCGAGGTCGACTACGCCGTGCTGCTTTTCAAGGGTCACGGCGTGGCGCCAGACCCGAAGCGGGGGGCGGAGCTCTTCCGCTCGGCAGCCGAGAGAGGCGTGGCCGCGGCGCAGAACCGGCTCGCCCGCTGCTACGCCAACGGCGCGGGCGTCCGCAAAAGCCTCAAGGAAGCGGCCAAGTGGCATTTGATCGCCAAGGCCAACGGCGTCCAGGACGAGCAGCTCGAAAAGCTCGTGGCAGGCCTGTCCAAAGCTGACCGGCTGGAGGCCGAGAAGGCCGCCAATGACTGGCGCGAGCGGGCGCTTATTCAGTAGGCACGGCCGGGGTGGCGCTTGCCAGTCCGGCGGCAAGCGGGTAGGTGAAAACGGCCTGGGGGCACATGTTCCCCCGCTTCCGAACCATTTCTGGGGCCGATGCCAGCTTCAGCGCTGATGAATGTCATGGTTGCCGCGGCGCGCAAGGCGGGGCGTGGTCTTGCGCGTGACTTCGGCGAGGTCGAGCAGCTTCAGGTCTCGATCAAGGGGCCCGGCAACTTCGTGAGCGCCGCCGACCATCGGGCCGAGGAGGTCATTTTCAGAGAGCTTTCGAAGGCGCGGCAGGGCTACGCCTTCCTGATGGAGGAGCGGGGCGAGGTCCCGGGCCCGGACGCGTCCCACCGCTGGATCGTCGATCCCCTCGACGGCACCACCAACTTCCTGCACGGCATCCCGCTTTTTGCAGTGTCCATTGCCCTCGAGCGCGAGGGGCAGCTCGTTGCGGGGGTCATCTATAATCCAATCATGGATGAGCTTTACACCGCCGAAAAGGGTAAAGGAGCGTTTCTGAACGACCGCAGGCTGAGGGTGGCGGCGCGTCGCAACCTGCAGGACAGCGTGGTCGCCACCGGCATCCCCCACCCCGGCCGCAGCGGGCATCAGCGCACGCTTGCCGAGATCGCGGCGGCCATGCGGGAGACGTCCGGGGTCAGGCGCTCGGGCGCTGCCTCCATCGATCTTGCCTGGACGGCGGCAGGCCGCTTCGATGCCTATTGGGAGCACAATCTGAAGCCCTGGGACATGGCCGCCGGCATCGTCATCGTGCGCGAGGCGGGCGGCATTGCCACCGACGCCGCGGGCCAGGCGCGCATGTTCGAGACCGGCGGAATCGTCGTCGGCAATGCCCAGGTGCACAAGCAGCTTGTCGCCATGCTGCAACAGGCATCGCTTCACGCATGAGGGTGGCAGGCCACGGATCAGGGCGCGGGCAAGGCGGCTACTCATAGTTGCCGATTTGTCCTGCCATGATCATTGGCTATTCTCTCCGGTGCCGACGGGCGGAGGATTTTTATGGCCAAGCCGAGACCAAGTGATCTGACGTCGCAGCCGTTGCATCGCACGCTGAACACACCGGGCCCGTTTCTGCGGGGAATGCTGGTGTTTCTGGCCCTGGTGAGCTTTCTGGTTGCCATCATCTTCAATCAGCTCGCGGCCGCATTCTGGAACAATCCACTTCTCAACAGCCTCATCATCGGCGTCCTGCTCATCGGCATTCTGAGATCGTTCGGCCAGGTCGCCCGCCTCTATCCCGAGATACGGTGGGTCAACGCATTCCGCATCGCCGATCCCGGCCTTGCGATCTCCCATCGGCCGGTTCTTCTGGCGCCCATGGCAACGATGCTGCGCGATCGCAAGGGAACGCTGTCCCTGTCGACGACGTCCATGCGCTCGATCATGGATTCGATCGGCGGCCGCCTCGACGAGATGCGCGATACCGGCCGCTATATGGTCGGCCTGCTCGTCTTTCTTGGGCTGCTCGGTACCTTCTGGGGGCTGCTCGAGACCATCCAGTCCGTAGGCCGCGCGATCAACACGCTCGATACCAAGGCTTCCGATAGCGTGATGGTGTTCGAGGAATTGAAGAGCGGATTGGCCGCACCATTGCAGGGCATGGGTACCGCCTTTTCCGCCTCGCTGATGGGACTTGCCGGATCACTGATCCTAGGCTTCCTCGATCTGCAATCGAGCCACGCCCACAACCGCTTCTACAATGAGCTCGAGGAATGGCTGTCCGGAATTACCGAGCTGACGCCCGGCGTGAGCGCCAGCGGCGCCGATCAGTCCAACCGCCAGCTTTACGGCGCGATGTTCGAGGTGCAGCGCAGCATCGCCGCGATCGCCGATCGCATCGCCAGCTCCGACCTCGGTGGACACAACGCCAACGACGAGTCGGTCCGCGAGCTCGCCAAGGGTGTCGATCAATTGGTTCGCCAGATGCGCGCCGAGCAGAAGGTCGTGCGCGAATGGGTGGACGAGCAGGCTGTGCGCCAGTCCGAGGTCGCAACCGTTCTCAAGGACCTCGCCGCCAACATTTCCCGTAGGGGTTAGGCCATGGCGCGAGGACGCAGCCGTCGATCTGGCGAGTACGGCGAGTTCTGGCCCGGCTACGTCGATGTGCTATCGACGCTGCTGCTGACAGTCACCTTCCTGCTCTCCATCTTCATGTTGGCCCAGTACTTCGTCAGCCAGGAGGCGTCCGGCAAGGACAATGCGCTCAAGCGCCTGACGCGCCAGATCGCGGAGTTGACGAGCCTGCTGTCGCTCGAGAAGGGCAAGGGAAAGAACCTCGAGGACGAGCTTGCAACCCTTCAGGCCACTCTCTCCTCGGTCAAAGCGGAGAATGCCCGGCTCTCCGGTCTGGTCGGCCTCGGCGAGGAGAAGGCCAGTGCCGCGGCTGGTCAGGTCGCCGGCCTGACCAAGGAGCTCAACGACCAGAAAAACCTCACCAACGACGCGCTCGCCAAGGTCGACCTCCTCAATCAGCAGATGCTCGCCTTGCGGCGCCAGATCGCGGCCTTGAACGAGGCGCTGCAGGCCGCGGAGGCCAAGGACAAGGACAGCCAGGCGCGCATCTCCGATCTCGGCGCACGCCTCAACGTGGTGCTTGCCCGGCAGGTCCAGGAGCTGCAGCGCTACCGCTCGGACTTCTTCGGCCGGCTGCGTGATCTGCTGCGCGACCGCAAGGACATCCGCGTTGTCGGCGATCGCTTCGTGTTCCAGTCGGAGGTCCTGTTCCCGTCGGGCCAGGCACAGATGACACCGGAAGGCCTGGCCGCGATCGACCAGCTTGCGGTCGCCATCGTCGAGCTCGAGCGGCAGATTCCGAAGGAGATCGATTGGGCGCTGCAGGTCGACGGCCACACGGATATCCGGCCGATCGCCAGCCGCGACTTCCCCTCCAACTGGGAGTTGTCGAGTGCGCGGGCCACCTCGGTCGTCAAATATCTGATCAGCAGGGGCGTGTCGCCGCGCCGTCTGGTGGCCGCCGGCTACGGCGAGTTTGCGCCGCTCGAGGATGGCACCTCGGAGGAAGCGCTGAGGCGCAATCGGCGCATCGAGCTCAAGCTCACGAACCGATAGACACCGACCTCTATTCGGCCGCGTCGCGCTCGAACTGCAGATCGGCGAGCCGCGCATAAAGCCCTCCCTTGCGCAGCAGCGTGGCGTGCGTGCCCTCCTCGACGATGCGGCCGTTCTCCATCACCAGGATGCGGTCCGCCTTCTGCACGGTCGCCAGGCGATGGGCGATCACGAGCGTCGTGCGCCCCGCCATGACGCGCTCGAGCGCCTTCTGCACGGCGACCTCGTTCTCCGCATCGAGCGCGCTCGTCGCTTCATCGAGCAGCAGCACCGGCGCATCGCGAAGAATGGCGCGCGCGATCGCGATCCGCTGCCGCTCGCCGCCGGACAGGCTGACGCCGTTCTCTCCGAGCGGTGTGTCGTAGCCGCGCGGCAGCGCCAGAATGAACGGCTCGGCCTGCGCTGCCTGCGCCGCCCTCCGAATATCGTCGAGGCTCGCCTCGGGCGTACCGTAGCGGATGTTCTCTGCGATGGTCGTGGCGAACAGCGCAACCTCCTGCGGCACCACGGCGATGCGGCCGCGCAAGGCCCGCAGGTCCGCCTGCCGCACCGGAACGCCGTCGAGCAGCACATCTCCGCGCGTCGCATCGAAAAATCGCAGCAGCAGGCTGAAGAGCGTGCTCTTGCCGGCTCCCGACGGCCCGACGATAGCGACGGTCTCGCCGGCGGCGACGCTGAAGCTGATGTGCTCGAGGACCGGCGCCTCGGGTCGCCCAGGATAGACGAACGATACATCGCGGAACTCGATGCGGCCGCCGCCTGACGCCGGCAACGGCACGGGATTGCGCGGCGAGGCGATCTCGGGCTCGGCCGTCAGCAGCTCGGTCAGCCGTTCTGCAGCTCCAGCGGTCTGGCTCACCTCGCCCCATACCTCAGACAGCGCCGCCAGCGCACCGCCCGCAAAAATCGCGTAAAGTACGAACTGGCTCAGCCGCCCACCGGTCATCTCGCCCGACACGACAAGGCCGGCACCATACCAGAGCACACCGACCACGCTCACCACGAGCAGCAGGATGACGAGCGCCGTCAAGCCTGCGCGCGCCTTGAGGCGGGCAACGGCGGCCGCAAACGCCCGCCCCACCGCGCCTTCGAAATGCTCCGCGACCGCCCGCTCGTGCGTGAAGGCTTGCATGGTCCTCACGGCCGCCAGGTTCTCCGCGGCATAGGCGGACGCTTCCGCCAGCGTGTCCTGAGCGCGGCGTGAAAGCCGGCGCACCGCGCGCCCGTAGGCCACGAGCGGCAGAACTATGGCGGGGATGGTGAGCATAACCAGCAGCGACAGGCGCGGACTGGTGACGAGCATCATCGTCAGCGCGCCCGCCAGCATGATGAGATTGCGCGCGGCCTGCGACAATGCCGTTCCGGCTGCAGCCTGAATCTGCGTCGTGTCCGCCGTAAGCCGGCTCATCACCTCGCCGGAGCGTGTCCTCTCGTAGAACGCGGGATCAAGCGTCGCCAGATGGCGGAAGACGTCGGCGCGCACGCTGGCAACGACTCGCTCCCCGAGCCAGTTCACGCAGTAGAACCGCGCTGCGCTTGCCGCCGCCAGCAGCACGCCGATCAGGATCAGCATAGCGAAGTAGCGGTTTATGAACCTGCCGTCGCCGGCCGAGAATCCGAAATCGATCATGCGGCGGACTGCAACCGGCACCGACAGCATGACGAGCGCCGAAGCGACCAGCGCCAGCGCCGCCAGAGCCAGCATCCTCGAATGGGCGAGGATGTAGGGCCTGAGCATCAGGAGCGGCCGGAGCGCGCGCACCTTGCGACGGCCTGTGGCCTGCTCGTCCTGCGCCGTAGTTGCCATAGCGCTTGCCGCCTGCTCGCCAACGTTACCCAACTTGCCCCCGATCAGGCATGACTCACCCGGCACCAGGGCTCAAGTGAGGCAAACCGCTGCGCGGCTTGTCTCGACCCTTGGCTTCCAGTATAGGTCCGCCACACGAACGACAGGACTTGAGCGGCGTTGCGCCCGGGGCAGGCGCGCCATCAGCGCCGGGATCGATGAGAAAACCCATGAGAAAGCAAGACGATATCCATCCCGACTACCACATGATCAAAGTCATCATGACGGACGGGACCGAGTTCCAGACCTACTCGACCTACGGCAAGGAGGGCGACACCCTGTCGCTCGACATCGACCCCAAGACGCACCCGGCCTGGACCGGCGGTGGCCAGCATCTGGTCGACCGCGGCGGACGCCTCTCGCGCTTCAAGAAGAAGTTCGAAGGAATGTTCTAGCCGGCGCCGGTTGTATCGGCGGCGATTCCGCGGCCCGAGGGAAGAAGGCCGCTCCCTAGCGTTTGAGCGCGATTGGACCCGGCGGGGCAAGCTCGCCGGATGCGGCCTGCGTCGCAGTGCCGCACACCGTCTCCGCGCGCGTTCGCGCGCCTGGCGTGCCCAAGCCCTGGGGCGCTCGAGGCAGCTTCCCGACCTCTCTGCAACGCTCTCCGCAAAACAGCCCCAGGCTGTGCAAATCCTGGTGATATAGGCCGGCCGTCGCGTTGCACTCGCCAGTCCATGCTGGAACGCTCCCGAGCAACACGAATCAGATTCGGACCTCGGGATCGTCATGCGCCAATCAGCACGTTCGGCACGAGCCCCAACGCCGGCCGCCGGCTCGCCGCCAGGTGGCCCCATGCGCGACGCTTTCGTCATCACCGCCATGTCGCTGGTCGTGGTGGCCATCGGGTTCTCCTTGCATGTTCAGCTCAATGCCACGCCCACACTGGCCATCTTGGGCGCGAGCCTGGCCTGGGCGCTGTTCTTCTGGATGCACTTGCGGATCCGCCGCGCGTCCGTACCCGTCGCCGTCTCGGACGAGATCGCGCGGCTGAGTCAGGAAATCGCCAGTGTGAAGCAGGCGAGCTCGGCGCGCCTGGGCCAGGCGCCTGCGCGCGGCCCGCGGATCGCTCCGCCTCTCCAGCAGGGCGCCGCACCGACCCTGCCGCCACCCCTGCCGCCGCCGCTGCCGCCATTCTCGAAGGACGACGCCGGATCGCCGGTCCGCGCGGCCCAGCGCGTTCCCGCCCCTGCCGAGCACCCGGAGTCGCCCCCCATGGGCCGCCCTTCCGCGGATCGGCCATCCGCGCAGGGCAATTTGCTGCCCGCCAAAGAGCAGCCGGCTGCCGCAGAGAAATTGGGGTGGGATCTCCGGCCCGGTCGCGAGCCACTTCCAACAGCACCGCGCGCCGCAACGTTCCCGCCCCTGCCGAGCAGGCAGGAAGTTGAAGCAGGTGCACCGCACAGAAGCGCCGCGTCAGCCGCAATCCAGCAGCCCGAGCTGCCGCTGCAGCCCCAGCCCGCGCCGAGACGCGAGCCGGCCGATCTGCCTCCGCCCGACGCAGCGCGGTCGGCAAGCCGGACGGGTGCCTCCGCCACACCCGCACCCCAGTCGGACGCCGACAATGATGCAGCCAGTGCCAAGGCCGCCGAGCTGCGCTCCATGCAGAGCCTGATCGAGCAGATCGCCAAGCAGCTGAAGGCGCCCGCGGAGACGCAGGCTCCGGCCGACACGGGCAGCGCCGCGCCGGGCATGAGCAACGACCAGATCATCGCGCAGTCGGTTGAGGCGCTGAAGGCGGCGGGCGGCGCTATGCGCGCTGCGTCGACAACCGCTGCAGCACCCGCGCGCCCTGCACGCGAGCGGCCCGCCGCCCCCAGCAACGGCGTGGCCCAGATCGGCCAGGCGATCGCTGGCGAGCGGATCGACACCTATCTCGACTATGTATTCGGTCTCGAGGATCGCAAGGCGCGCCACTTCGAGATTTCCGTACGCATCAGGACCGAAGATGGCCGCTCGCTCGGCGTGGCGGAGTGCGCGCCACTGCTGGCATCCGGCGGACTGCACGGACGGCTCGATGCCGCCAGGCTCGTGCGGCTGGTCAAGATCGCCGAGCGGCTCAACAGCCGCGGCGCCAATGCCGTGCTGTTCTCCAGCCTCGCACCGCAATCGCTGGTCGACGACACGTTCCTCGATACCTGCGCCAACGCACTGAGGAATCGTGCGGCGGTCGTGCGCCAGCTCGTGCTGTCGTTCAGCCAGGGCGATGTGCGGGTCTTCGGCAAGGCGCACTGGGAGACGCTCGCCACCCTCGCCCAGAACGGCGTGCGTTTCGGCATCGAGGATCTGACCGACCTGGCGATGGACTTTGGCGTGTTGAACAGCCGCGGGTTCGTCTTTGCCAGAGCCGACGCCGCGGTGCTGCTGGCCGGCATGCAAGCTCACGACGGGCTGCTCGCGGCTCCGCAGGTCTCCCGGCGCCTTGCCGATGCCGGCTTCGGTCTGATCGCCTGCGCCATCCGCGACGAGGCGGCCTTCGCACGCGTGGCAAAGCTCGGCGTGCTCTACGGACAGGGCCCCTTGTTCGGGTCGGCCCCCGTGAAGATCGACCTCAAGCAACAGCGCGAGGCGGCGGCTTGATCCCTGCAGGCGCGACTATTAGTGAGGGGGAATGAGTTCGATCCCCTTGCCTGTTCGCATCCCCATCCTCCCCTCGATCCAGCCGCTGGCGGCTTCAGCCGATGGCTGGCTGTCCGACGTCTGGGGCGTCATCCACAACGGCCGCTCCGCCTTTCCTGCGGCGGCCGACGCCTGCGTGAGGTTTCGCCAGGCGGGCGGGATGGTCGTGCTCGTAACCAACGCCCCGCGTCCGCAGGCGGCCGTCGCCGAGATGCTCGATCGCCTCGGCGTGCCGCGCAACGCCTGGGACGCCATCGTGACCTCCGGCGACGTCACGCGCGAGTTGATCCGCCCGTTGGCAAAACGCCCCATCTTCCATCTGGGGCCCGAGCGCGACCTCGGCATCTTCGAGGGGCTCGGCGTGCGCCTGGTCGAGCGGGGCGCCGCCGAGGTGGTCGTCTGCTCCGGCCTCTTCGATGACGACAAGGAAGGACCCGAGGACTACCGGGCCATGCTCGAGGATTTCCAAGCCCGTGCACTGCCGATGATCTGCGCCAACCCCGACATCATGGTCGAGCGCGGCGAGCGCATGGTCTATTGCGGCGGCGCCGTCGCGCAGCTTTACGAGACCTTGGGCGGCACTGTCGCCTATGCCGGCAAGCCGCACGCCCCGATTTACCGGCGCGCGTTCGAGGTGTTCGCCCGTATCCGCGGACGCGAGATCCCGAAAGAGCGCATCCTTGCCATCGGCGACGGCTTGAACACGGACATCAAAGGCGCCGGCGAGGCCGGCCTCAAAAGCCTCTTCATCGCCAGCGCGCTGCACGTCGAGGCAGGCCGGTCCCTCGACGAGTCTTTGCTTGCCGAGCTGTTCGCCGGCCACCCGCATCGTCCGATCGCAGCCCAGGCCGCGCTGGCGTGGTAGCGCGCATTCCCTGAGGCGCCCGCTCAGACCGTCAGCACGATCTTGCCGACATGCTGGCTCGTCTCCATGCGTCGATGCGCGTCAGCGGCAGCGGCGAGCGGAAAGGTCGAATCCACCACAACCTTGACCCGGCCGGAGGCAAACAGCGGCCACAGCTTCGCCTCGATAGCGCGCGCGAACCCTGCCTTCACCTCGCGCGTGCGCGGACGCAGCGTCGATCCGGTCAGCGTCACGCGCTTGACCATGAGCCTCGCCACGTTGATCCTGGCCTCCGCCCCGCCGAGCGTCGCAATCTGCACGATGCGGCCATCCTCCGCGGCTGCGATGATATTGCGCTCCGTATAGTCGCCGCCGACCATGTCGAGCGTCACATCGATGCCTCGCCCGCCGGTCACCTCCTTCGCCGCGGCCACGAAATCCTCGCTTCGGTAGTTGACGGCGCGGTCCGCGCCCAGCGCGAGACAGGCCTTGCACTTGTCCTCGCTGCCTGCCGTCGCCATCACCTTCGCACCGAATGCCTTGGCAAGCTGGATCGCCGTTGTGCCGATGCCGCTCGAGCCGCCGTGCACCAGGAACCACTCGCCGCTCTTGAGTCCCCCGCGCTCGAACACATTGTTCCAGACCGTGAAGCAGGTCTCGGGTAGCGCACCGGCCTCGATCATGCCGAGCCCCGGCGGCACGGGCAGCGCCTGTGTCTCCTCGGCAATGCAGTAGGGCGCATAGCCTCCGCCGTTGACGAGCGCGCAGACCTTGTCGCCGACCTTCCAGCGGGCAACATCGGGCCCGCAGAGCGCAACCTCGCCGGCGATCTCCAACCCAGGCAACGGCGAGTGTCCGGCCGGCGGCGGATAGTGGCCCAGCCGCTGCTGGATGTCGGGTCGGTTGACGCCGGCCGCCGCCACCTTCACCAGGATCTGCCCGGCTCCCGGCAGCGGCACAGGGATTTCCTTGGGCTTCAAGACATCGGGGCCGCCCTTACCATCGATGACAATCGCCGTCATGGTGACCGGTACGCTCGCCATGGCCCGCTCCCTTGCAAAGTTTGAACGCGCTATGCTTCAAGCACGCGCCCAGAAGTTGAGACAAGCCGCCCGTTGTGAGAATGTCACGGCGTCCGGGCCTGGATGGCAAGGAGCATCGCGTGGACTGGGATGATCTGAACCCGAAGCCGCCCAAGCAGGCCGTGCTGGGCGAGACCCTCGAAAGCTTCTCGGTCGCCGAGCTCGAGGCACGCATCGCCGCACTCAAGGCCGAGATCGAGCGCGTCGAGACCGAGCTCAAGGCGAAGAAGGCGCACGAGGCGGCGGCAGCCGCGCTGTTCAAGCGCTGAGGTTGGCTACGCAATCATCTGGCCGGTTGCCGTGCTCGCTCGCGACTGCAGTGGGTTAATTGCGGGCCCTTCGCGCGCCGCCTGCCATTAACAGCGCATTTACCGCGATCGACTATGTTTTCCTCATCCAGTCATCTGGATTGTGAGTGGCTCCTGTCCACTCTGTTTGACGCCTCCCTGTTTTGACTCCTGAGCCGCTGTCCACAGCGGCTCATTTTTTTTGCGCAGCGCCGCAAAACGGCTTAATTTGAGACACGTTGTTAACCCGCGCCTGCGATGCTGCTCGACGTCCGGGACGAGCGGCGAAGCGAGTGTAGCGCGTGTTCTTTCTGTGGGGGGCGTTGCGTGAGTGTCGTATCATTCAAGAGCGGTGTAACCGTCTCTTTTGCCGAGCGCTTTGCGGCATCCGAACATTTCGACAGCATCTTCAAGGACGGCATGGCGCTGGTCGAGCGCACCGCCGCTTATCTCGACGGCGCGGGCCGCAAGGAGGCCAAGGCCCTCAATGCCGCTCTGGGCGTTGTCTATGCGACTGAGAGCATGCGCCTGACGACGCGGCTTCTGGAGATTGCGGCCTGGCTCCTCGTCCGCCGCTCCTTGAGAGAGGGCGAGATCTCACAAGAGGAAGCGCGCGTGAAGCGGCGCTGCATCAAGCTGGGCACCATTGGCCGGCCATCGCACGTGAAGGGCTTCAGTGAGCTGCCGCAGCGTCTGCGCGATTTGATCGAGGAAAGCTTTGTCCTCAACGACCGGGTGGTTCGCCTCGACCAGGCGCTCGACGCGCCGGCAGTGCGTCCGGCCATTGAGCCGGCCAACCCGGTCCACGCGCAACTCCAGCGCATCGAGCACGCGTTCGGAGCCTGCCACTAGCCCGGCTCTTGGCTCCAATCTCGCTTCTGGAGGCGGAGCGTCGCCCCGCCTCCGGACTGATCTTATTACGTTGCAATCTGATTGCCGATCGGCAGCCGGCGGATGCGCTTGCCGGTTGCCGCGAAGATGGCATTGCACAGCGCCGGCGCGAACGGCGGCACACCAGGCTCACCCACACCCGACGCCGGCACATCGATGCCGTGCTCGACGATATGCACGCGCGTGTCGAGCGGCGACTCGTCGATGCGAGCGACCTGATAGTCGTGGAAGTTGCTCTGCTCGACGCGCCCCTCCTTGAAGGTGATCTCGCCGTACTTCGCCAGTGACAGGCCCATCACCGCTGCACCCTCGATCTGCGACCGCACGCGCTCGGGATGAACGCAGAAGCCGCAGTCGATCGCCGTATCGACGCGCGGGATGGTGAACTTGCCCTTCTCGTCGACCGCCACCTCCACCACCGTCGCAATGTAGCTGACGAAGCTGCGATGCGCGGCGATGCCGAGCCCTCGCCCTTTGGGAAGCTGCCTGCCCCAGCCGGCCTTCTCGGCCACCAGCTCGGCAACGTTGCGCAGGCGACCCGTGTCGATTGGATATGTCTCGAACGGCTCGCCGTAATCCCAGAGCGGGGTCGTGACCGATTTACGCGGGTCCACGATCCGCGCCGGGCCGATCATCTCCAGCAGGAAGTCCTTCTGATCGCGCCCGAGGTGATGTGCCAGCTCGGCAATGAAGGACTGGATGGACCAGGCATGGGCCACGTTGTTGACGGAGCGGAACCACCCGACCCGCACGTGACTTTGCGCCTCGCCGCTCTCCATGCGCATGTTGGCAACGTTGAACGGCGTGTCGACCCATCCCATGCCCAACTCGATGTCGCCCGGATGACCAGTGTCCGCGGCGAAGTTGGCCATGAAGCTCGGCGCCGCGCTGCGATGCCGCCACGCGATCACTTTGTTGCCCGCATCGAGACCGGCGTCGAAATGGTCCACCGTCACCGTATGGTAGAAGCCGTGCCGGATGTCGTCCTCACGGGTCCACACCACCTTGACCGGCGCACCGCCCATCTCCTTGGACAACAGCGCGGCCTCGATCGTAAAGTCGCACTTGGATTTGCGGCCGAAGCCACCACCAAGCAGCGTCGTGTGGAGCGTCATCTCCTCGGGCTTGATGCCGAGTGCTGCTGCAATGTCGTCGCGGGCCCCGCCCGGGCTTTGCACCGGAGCCCACACTTCCCATTTGCCGCCGCTCATTCGTGCGGTGGCCGCCGGCGGCTCCATGGTCGCATGCGCGATGTGCGGCGCGTAGTATTCGGCCGAGATCACCTTTGCTGCCGAGGCCAACGCCTTGTCGGCGTCGCCTTCGTTGCGCTCGATCTTGCCGGGTTTCTTGACGGATTCTTCGAGCCGCGCCTTGTAGGACGTGGAATCATACACCTTGTTGGGTCCGTCATCCCACGTGATCTTCAACGCATCGCGGCCTTTCATCGCCACCCACGTGTTCTTGGCGATCACCGCAACGCCGCCGAGCGGAGCGAACTTCGCCGGCGCCGGCTTGCCGGACAGCGTCACGATCTTCTCCACGCCGGGGATCTTCATGGCCTCGCCGGTGTCGACCGAGGCGACCTTCCCGCCAACCACCGGGGGTCTCGCAATAACGGCGAACTTCATGCCCGGAAGCACGACGTCTTGGCCGTACGTCGCCTTGCCCGTCGTGATATCGACGAGGTCGGTGATGCGCACCGTGCCCTTGCCGATGTACCGGAAGGCAGCGGGCTCCTTGAGCTTGATCTGATCCGCAGCTGGAGTCGGCAGCGCGGCGGCATCGGCGGCAAGCTCGCCATAACCGAGCTTTCTGCCGGTCGGCCGGTGAACCACCTCGTGCAGCTCCGCGCGCACCTCGCTCACGTCGACGCCCCACTTCTTCGCCGCGGCCGTCTCCAGCATCTGCCGGGCCGCCGCACCGCAGCGGCGCATGGGCTGAATGAAGTGGCGGACGCTGCGCGAGCCGTCCGTATCCTGGTTGCCGTAGGTCTTCTCGTCACCCGGCGACTGCACCACGCGAACGCGCGACCAGTCCGCATCGAGCTCGTCGGCAACGATCATCGGCAGCGCGGTACGCGCCGCACCGTTTCCCATCTCGGCGCGATGAGCAACGATGCTGACGATACCGTCATTGCCGATCGCGACGAAGATCTTGGGATCGCTGACGACGCCGTTCGGCATGGACGTGGCGCCGGTCGGATAATCACCATAGGCCCGCCGCACGGCGGGAAACTGAGCCGCGAGCACGAGCCCTCCCGTGGCGACCACGCCCTTGAGCAGGTTTCTGCGGCTGACATTGATGATCGAGATTCGAGCATGCGTGCTGAGATCGGTCATGTCACGCCCCCTTTGCGGCGGCGCGAATGGCCGCGTGAATACGCTGATAGCAGCCGCAGCGGCAGATATTGCCCACCATGGCGCTGGTGATCTCGGCATCGGTGGGCGCCGGCTTCTTCGCCAGCAGCGCCGCCGCCTGCATGATCTGGCCGGTCTGGCAGTAGCCGCATTGAGGCACGCCGACATCGCGCCAAGCGATCTGGACAGGATGCTCGCCCTTCGGATGCAGCCCCTCGATGGTGGTGACGGCTTTGCCGGCGACGGCCGACATCGGCGTGCTGCACGAGCGCACCGCCTCGCCGTCGAGATGCACGGTGCAGTTGCCGCAGAGGGCTGCACCACATCCGAACTTGGTGCCGGTCAGGCCGAGCTCATCGCGCAAATACCAAAGGAGCGGCATCGACGTATCGCCGTCGTATGACCGCTCCTGCCCATTCACACGCACGTTGACCATGGTTTCCTCCTCTTTGGTCCGTCTACGTCTGAATTGCGCTTCTTGTTGATGCCGACGCAGCAAAGTGATTGCCTCCGATAGCGAAGGCGCGGCCACCCGCCCCTTTCAGCGAGCGGGATCAGCGCGGCAACGCGGGTCAAGCCCGCGCATCGCGCATCTCGAACTTTCGTCGGTAACCGCCAGCTTAGCTGTCGCTCAGGCGCTCGTATGGCGCTCACGCTTCACAAGCCCGTGAGCCGTTTGCCGGGCCTATCATCATGGATGCTTACCGCATTGGCCCGAAAGGATTCTTGCCTCGGCGCCCGACGCTTGCTAAGGCCCAAGTTGGGCTTGCGGCCGCGTGGGCCCGGCTGTGGCAGCCAGCACAGCATCATCTCGCAAACACGGCGATTGGCGGCCGGCACCCGGGGTCCAATGCGGCAGCGACAGTGGCTCCTCTATCTCGGCTCCCTCGCTGCCGGCTTGCTCGCCTGGGATTTCGTCGCCCGCAGCTTCTCGACCTTCATTCTTGCTCCGCCGTCCCTGGTCGCCGTGCGTCTCGGCGAAGGAATTGCCTCGCTGCAATTGCCCCGCCTGCTCGCCCAGTCGCTCGGCCACATGATGCTGGGCTTCGTGCTGGCTGCGATGGTTGCCGTGCCTTTGGGCCTGCTGATGGGACGCAGCAAGGCGATGCACGACATGCTCGAGCCGATCGTCAATGCCATTTTCGCCATTCCCATCGTGGCCTTCACGCCGTTCATCATCATCTGGTTCGGCCTCTACTTCGAGGCGCGTGTTGCTCTCGTCTTTCTCATGTGCGTATTCGATATGCTGCTCATCGTGGCAGCCGGCGCGCGCGACGTGGACCGCAATCTGCTGGACGTCGGCCGCTCGTTTGCAGCAGGACCCTGGCAGCGGATGCGGCTCGTCCTCCTGCCGGCGAGCCTGCCGTTCCTCTTTACGGCTTTGCGCATCGGCCTTGTCCGCGCCGTCAACGGCATGATCACCGCGGAGCTGTTTCTCGCCGCCGTCGGGCTCGGCGCCTACATGAAGGCGGCTTCGAACCGGTTCGACAGCGCCGCGGTCCTGGCCGTCATCGTCATCCTCTGCCTGACCGGGCTCGCGCTGCAGGAGTCCGTGAAGTGGCTCGAGGCGCGGCTGCTGCCGTGGCATGTGAGGCGCTGACATGACGCTGCGCGACACATGGCTGCTCCGCGCCCTCGGCATCACCTTGGCTCTGGTCTTGTGGGAGGTCGGCGGGCGATGGCTGGGCGATGCGTTGTTCGCGCCGCCGTCCAAGGCCCTGCCGGAGTTGTGGTCCATGCTCCTCGACGGCAGCATGCTGCTCGAGCTCGGCCGGTCGTTGCGGCAGATGGCGGTGGGCTTCGGCCTGGCGTGCCTGATCGGCATGCCGCTCGGCGTCGCCATGGGGCGCTCCAGGATCGCCGATGTGATCTTTCATCCCTGGGTCAGCATGCTGGTTGTCATCTCGGCGGCCGCGCTCGTGCCCCTGTTCATTGTCACGATCGGCACCGGCTTCGCCTTCCGCGTCGCCATCGTCTTCATGGCGTCGGCCTGGTACATCACGCTGACCGCCTATCACGGGGCGCGCGGCGTGCCGCCTCGCTTCACCGATGTCGCCAAATCATTCGGCGCATCGCGCCTGAAGACCTTCTCCGCGGTCCTGCTGCCCGCCATCTTCCCTTATCTCATCACTGGAGCGCGTATCGGCCTGGTGCATGCGATCCGCGCCATGGTGGTCGCCGAGATGTTCGTCATCACCGGCTTCGGCCAGTTGATCCACCAGACCGGGCTCGACGTCTCGACCGCGCCCCTGCTGGCGCTTCTCATCACACTGATGATCGTCAGCCTCGTATTCAATGGAGCTCTGAAGGCCGTCGGCCGCATCATTGCTCCGTGGTATGAGAGCAGAACGGCAACGATCTAAAAATGCAACATCGGAGGAAACGACAATGCATAGGGCTTCCGGCGACGGGCTGACACGGCGGAGTCTTCTGGCGGCCGGCGCCGGACTGGCGCTCGGCGGGGCGCGCATGCCCCTCGCGCTCGCGCAAGCCGGCCGGTCGCTCAAAGTGAACGTTGCCGGATTTTCGCTCGGCATTCATATCCCGGCGATCTCGGCCCTGCGTGAGGGCATTGCCGCAGTGCCCGGCTATGCGCCCTGCGAGGTCATCCGCATCGACAAGCTTCCCATGATCACGCAGTCGGTCCTCGGCGGCAGCAGCGAGATTGCCGATGGCGACGTCGTGACCACGCTGAAAGCCGCGGAGGCCGGCGCCGACATCAAGATCATAGGCCTCGCGTTCAACAGCACGAGCCTCATCTTCGTGGCGAACGGCAAGCGGGTGAAGAAGCTCGAGGACCTGCAGGAGCCGGGCCGGGTTGTCGCCGTCAACAGCATTGGCGACTTCACGCACGTCATGCTGATCGGTCCGCTGCTCAAACGAGGCGTCGACCTGTCCAAGATCACGATCACCGAGATTGGCGGCTCAGGCAATCGCATGCGCGCGTTGATCGCCGGCAAGGTGGACGCGGTTCCGATCCACGTCGATCAGGCGGCAAGCGTGCAGAAGGAGGGCGATTTCCCGATCCTGCTGCGCCCATGGTCGGAATACAAAGCCTGGTTCGGCGAGGTGTTCTTCACAACCGGAGCGTGGCTGCAGAAGCCCGAGAACCGCAAGGCTGCGGTCGACCTGATGCGCGCGACGCTCGTGGCTTTCCGCAAGGCCGACACCGATTTCGCTTGGTACGCCGGCCAGTATCGCAAGCACGCCACGGTCAAGGACGCCGCCAAGGAGAGCGACGACACGATCCGCTCGGCCTGGACCACGCTGAAGGACGAGGTCAAGGCGTGGCCCCCGTCCATGGACACGCTGACGCCGGAGAACTTCCAGGAGCTGATGCCGGTCTACAAGGCCGCCGGCGCGCTCAACGGCTCGCTCGACATGCGAAAGGTCGTCGACCGGTCCATACTGGAAGAAGCCCTCAAGGGGCTCTGAGCAATGGCGCCATCGAAGCTCGTTGTCGAGAACGTCACCAAGACGTTCCTCGGCAACGATGGCCGGCCCGTGCCCGTGCTCACCGGACACTCGATGTCCGTCGCGGAGCGCGAGTTTCTGGCGCTGCTCGGCCCGTCGGGCTGCGGAAAATCGACCCTGCTCAGGATCATCAACGGGCTCACGGCAGCCGATAGCGGCAGGGTGCTGCTGAACGGCGAGGATATCACCGGGCGCCCTGGCCCCGGACGCGGCATGGTCTTCCAGACCTTCGACCTGTTTCCGTGGCGAACGGCCCTCGGCAATGTCGAGTTCGGCCTCGAGGTGCAGGGCATGCCTGCAGCCGAACGGCGAGAGCGGGCGCGGCGCCACCTCGCCCGCGTGGGCCTCGCAAGTTTCGAGCAGGCGTACCCGCACCAGCTCTCCGGCGGCATGCAGCAGCGCGTGGGCATAGCCCGCGCCTTTGCGATCGACCCGGAGGTTCTGCTGATGGACGAGCCCTTCGGGGCCCTCGACGTGCAGACTCGCGACGTGATGCAGAGCGAGCTGCTCGAGATCCTGGACCAGGATCCGAAAACCGTTCTCTTTGTCACCCATGGCATCGAGGAAGCCCTGTACCTCGCCGACCGCATCCTCGTATTCAGTCCACGCCCCGCCCGTGTCTTGCGCGAGATCACGGTGCCGTTTCCGCGCCCGCGCAGGGAGGAGATCAAGACCGATCCCGCCTTCCTCCAGTTGCGCCGCGAGATCTGGGATATCCTCAAGCACGGCAACGCAATTTCTGCCGCTGCGACCTGAGCCTCGCCATCCAGTCGAGGGGGGAGCCCCGCCCGGTTGGGAACCCGCCCGCCCCGGATCGGGAACCTTCCGTGCTTCGATTCACGCTGGGTTCACGACGCTGAGGGAGGCTTTGGACGTACTGCTCGCTAAGGCACCTTCGCTCATGACCCGCCTCGACACACGTTGCCGAGGCCCCCTGTTGTCCCGGGAGGAAAGCTGCGGCCCGGGCCGACCAACGAGAAAACCAATTGGGGGAGCAGATCGATGCCGGACGGGCAGTCGGACTGAGGCAAGCGGCAACTCGGGCTGTTGCCGCAAGCTCTGGTTGGCGGAGGGCCGACGGCTCTCGAGCTGACCTTCGACGACGGGATCAGGGAGCCCATCAAGATCGAGAGCCACCATGCACCTGAGCGGACAACCGAAGGATCGGTTCCAAACCGATTTGCGAGCGCACCGTGAAGCTTTCTCGCTGAGTGACGCGGACTATGCCGAGCGTGTGCTGAGAGTCTCCTTGAACACTTACAAGAAGTGCGTGCAGCCGAACGGCAAGGCTTCGCTGAGCCTCAAACGGCACACGCTCATCAACATCTTCGGAAATGCCGGTCTCAATCCGAAGGATTACGGCCTGAGCGTGACCCTTCCGTGCCAGGGCTCGCAATTCGGCGGCTATCTGAAACGAGATTATCAGCTCCTGTGCGGGCGCTTCTTTCTCTATCGGCGCTCGTTTCTGACCGGCCGCAACATCACCCGCGGCATCCTCGAGATCTACGCCAATGACCTGAAAGAGTGCCTGTCGTTCCAGGAGTTCCAGCGCTACGTCTCCGATGCCGGCATCCCCGATGAGATGCACTACACCGGAGACATTTACATGAACCAGGAGCGCAGCCTTCTGAGCCTTCCGGCCTATACCGAAGGACAAGTCAGACTGACCTTGCTGCACATGCCGCACAAGCCCGTGGGCAAGGAGAAGCTCAAGATGCGCGGAGCGCTCCTCACCTTCGGCATTCCGCAGGGATACTGGCAGCCGACAGTGTCGTGCGTCTATATCGAGGGACCCATCGACGGCAGACACCCGGCGCCGCGGGATCTGTGCGGGACCATCCCTACCGGAACGCGCGAATTTGCGGCGCTCTCGGCTGAGCTCGTGCACGCCGAGGAGCGCGCCACGGTCATGACGCCCCTGATGTGGCGCAAGGCGCGCGACTTGGTTGCAGCCGAATAGACTGCCGCCTTGCCTGGCATAGTGGCGCCCAGCGCGCCACTATGATGGCGCTGCTCATGTGGTACAAAGCCACGATGATCCGCCATAGCCGCCAGAGCGAGGATACGACCGGCCGATGCCGACCCTGCAGCGCCGCAAGTGGGTTCCGGAAACCTGCGAAAGCTACGTACAAACATTGGCCGAGGGCGTCGCACGACAGGACGCAGACCTGATCGAGCGAGAGCTGGCGGCGCTGGTCGAGGAAAACCGCGCGATCCACGAGCGCGACTGCGTCAACCTCAATCCCGCGACCAACGTCATGAACCCGAAGGCCGAAGCGCTGCTGGCCTCGGGAATCGGCTCCCGGCCCTCGCTCGGCTATCCGGGCGAAAAGTATGAGATGGGCCTGGAGGCCATCGAGAAGATCGAAGTGATGGCGACCGAGCTCGCCGCAGAGGTCTTCGATGCGCGCTTCGTGGAGATCCGCGTCGGATCGGGCGCACTGGCCAACCTGTATGTCTTCATGGCTGTCGCCAAGCCGGGTGACGTCATTATCGCGCCGCCGCCGGCGATCGGCGGCCATATCACGCACCATCCCGCAGGCGCTGCCGGCTGGTACGGCGTCAGCACCCATCCCGCTCCCGTCGATGCGCGCAACTATACCGTCGACGTCGAGGCCCTGCGCGCCGAGGCCCGCCGGCTCCGGCCCAAGCTGATTAGCATTGGCGGCAGCCTCAACCTGTTCCCGCATCCGATCCGACAGATCCGCGAGATCGCGGACGAGGTCGGCGCCCTGGTGCTGTACGATGCCGCGCACATGTCCGGAATGATCGCCGGGCGCGCCTGGCAGCAGCCGCTGTGCGAAGGCGCTCATGTCATGACCATGAGCACCTACAAGAGCCTCGGCGGGCCGGCCTCGGGCCTCATACTCACCAACGAGGCGCAGCTTGCGGAGCGGCTCGATGCCATCGCCTACCCCGGTCTCACGGCCAATTTCGATGCCGCGAGGTCAGCGGCTCTGGCCATGACCCTGCTCGACTGGAAGGTGCATGGGCCTGCCTACGCGGCCGCCATGGCGGCTACGGCCAAGGCACTTGCCGAAGCCCTTGTCGCCCGCGGCGTCCCCGTGTTCGCCAAGGATCGCGGCCTCACCACCTCGCACCAGTTCGCGGTCGAGGCCGCCCCTTACGGCGGAGGTCAGCGCGCGGCTAGATTGCTGCGCCAGGCCAATATCCTGAGCTGTGGCATCGGCCTGCCAATCGCACCGGTCGAAGGAGATGCAAACGGGTTGCGCCTCGGCACGCCGGAGATCGTGCGTTGGGGCATGCAGCCTTCCGACATGCCGCAGCTTGCGACATTCATCGCGACTGCCCTGAAGGGGGAGCAGTCCGCCCGCTCGATCGCCGGCGAGGTCGCCGCCTTCCGGCGGCAATTCCAGTCGCTGCACTTCGTACGCTGATCTCAACGATGCAACCACCCTTCAGCCGCACGGCCTACGAGCTGCTCCTGGAGCAGGCGCAGCGCGCGCCAGACGCGCTCGCTGTCATCACACGCACCGAAAGCACGACCTACCAGGCTCTCGCCCAGCGCGCGGGTCGAGTTGCCGCTGCGCTCAGATCGAGGGGCATCCGGCGCGGCGATGCCATCGGCCTCATCCTCGACAATCGCATCGAGTGGCTGGAGATTTTCTTCGGCGCGGCGGCGCTCGGCGCGGTCGTCGTGCCGTTCAGCACCTGGTCCAAGCGGGCCGAGCTCGACTTCCTGCTGCGCGACTCCGGCGTGCGCTGCCTATTCTCACTTGACCGCTTCGGCGACCAGGAGTTCGCTCGGGACATCGCCGCCCTGTTACAGGACCGACGGCGATTTCCGCGCCTCGAGCAGCTCGTCTTGCTTGGTGCAGAGCCCATGGCCGGCTGGGCGCCCTATTCCGCGTTCCGGGACTGCGCGCCGCTCGAGCCATTGCCGCCTGGCGAGGGCGCCAGCGCGCGCGACACCGCGCTCGTGTTGTACACGTCGGGCTCGAGCAGCCGGCCGAAGGCGGTGCCCCTCGATCATTTCGGTATCATCGAGAATGGCTTCAACATCGGTGAGCGCCAAGGTTTGCGGCCCGCTGATCGCGTGCTCGTTGCCCCGCCGCTTTTCTGGGCGTACGGCGGCATCAATGCGCTGCCGGCCACGCTCACCCACGGGGCGACGCTCGTCTTGCAGAGCCGGTTCGAGCCGGGCGAGGCGCTCGACCTGATCGAGCGCTTCGCATGCACCTCGATCTATACGCTCCCCGCGATGACGAACGCACTTCTGGCGCATCCGCAGTTTTCGCGTGAGCGCACGCGCTCGCTGCGCACCGGCTTGACGATCGGCAGCCCGCAGGACGTGGTGAAAGCCGCCGAGCAACTCGGCGCCCACGAGATCTGCAATGTCTACGGACAGACCGAAACCTACGGCAACTGCTGCGTCACCTGGCATCACTGGCCGCTCGAGCGGCGCGCGGCCTGCCAAGGGCATCCGTTGCCTGGCGTCAGCGTTCGCATCGTCGACCCGCAGAGCGGCGAGACCTGTGCGCCCGGCGAGCAGGGTCATGTCGAGGTCAAGGGCTATCAGATGCGCAGCTACGCCGGAGCGAGCGCGGCTCAGAGCGCCGGCGCCTTCTCGGTGGACGGCTATTTCCGCACCGGCGACCTCGGAAGCCTGGCCGAGGATGGCACCTTCATGTTCGCCGGCCGCACCAGCGAGATGATCAAGCGATCGGGCATCAACGTTTCCCCGGCCGAGATCGAGGACATCCTGCAGCAGCATCCGCAGGTCGGTCTGGCCGGCGTGACCGGCCTGCCGGACGTTGAGAAAGGCGAGATCATCATTGCCTTCGTCGTGCCCAAGCCCGGCTCGGCGCCGGCGCCGGAAGCCCTAATCGCGCATTGCCGCGCGATGGCCTCGCGCTACAAAATCCCCGACCGCATCGCCATCAGCGACGCGCTGCCCTTGACCGTGACCGGCAAGGTCATGCGCCGCGAGCTCAAAGCCCTGGCCGAGCAGAGGTATGCGACCCCTGCAAAGCCAGGCGGATCCTGACGAGCCTAGAGTGCCCGCGTCTCGCCGCCGTCGATGTCGATGATGGAGCCCTGCATGAAAGCGGCCTGCGGCGAGCAGAGGTAAGCGACGAGCCAGCCGATCTCACGCGGCTCACCGAAGCGCGGAATGCCGTACTTCGCCGTCATGAAGCGGATCGCCTCCTCGCGCCCGAGCCGCTCGTTCTTCATCGTCGTCGCGATGCGGCCTTCGAGTCGTGCCGTCTTGATGTGCCCGGGGTTGATGGCATTGACGCGCACACCCTCCAGGCGGCCGCGGTCTGCCATGGCCTTGGTGAAGTTCACGAGCGCGCTGTTGACCGAGCCGCCGATGGTAAACTCGGCCGCGGCCGTGCGTGATCCGATGCCGATGATATTGACGATGGCACCGTTGCTGGTGCGCAGGTGCTGCCAGGCATTTCGCGTCATCCGCATGGCACCGAAGAACTTCAGCCCGAAGCCCGATGCCCAGTCGTCGTCCGTCAGCTCGAAGAAGTCGCCCCGTTTCGTGGCGCCCGCGTTGTTGACGAGAATATCGATGCGCCCGAAGGCCGCCACGGCCGTCTTCACCGCCGCGGCCGGCGCATTCGGGTCGATCAGGTCGGCGACGCGCGCAATGGTCCGCCTTCCTGTGCGCGACTTGATCTCGGCCGCGACCCGCTCAAGATCAGCCTTGCTGCGCGCCACCAGACACACGTCGGCGCCTCGCTCCGCAAGAACGGTTGCGATTGCCTCACCGATGCCGCGGCTGGCGCCGGTGACGATCGCAGCCTTGCCCTCGAGCTCAAGGCCCATCTTGACCTCCCATTGTCACTTCATATCCACTTGGAGTGGTAACGCAGCCGCATCCCACGCACAATCAGCCTTCCGCCATAGGCCCGCATAGGAGGCCAACCTCGATGACAGCCCTCGCCGCCGCCGAGACGACCAGCCGTCTCGTCGACTACATCCTCGCTGCCAAGCCCGCCGACCTGCCCGACGCCGTGCGGCGCGAGGCACTCCGATCGTTCTTCAACATCTACGCCTGCACCGTCGGAGGGTCGCGGCACGAGGCCGTCGAGATCGCCGAGCGCGCGCTGATGCCATTCGCCGGCGCACCGCAGGCAACGATCATCGGGAGGGGTGCCAGGACCGATGGCCTCACCGCCTGCCTCATCAATTGCCTGAGCTCCAGCGTCTACACCTATGACGACACGCATGCCGAGGCCATCGTGCACCCGAGCGGTCCCATCATGGCCGCCGTGCTGGTGCTGGCCGAACGCCGCCCGATTTCGGGGCGCGATCTTCTGCTGGCCTTCGCCCTCGGCGTGGAGACGGTGTGCCGGCTGAGCAAGGCCATTTCCGTGGCGCCTGCGCGCGGCAGCATTGCCTGGTCGCAGACCGGGATCACGTGCGGGATCGGCACCGCAATCGCGGCCGGCAAGCTCCTCAATCTCGACGCACAGGCCCTGCGGCGGGCCATCGGCATCGCAGCGTCCCAGGCTGCCGGCATCCGCGCCATGCACGGCAGCATGTGCACGCCGATGATGCCGGCGCACGCAAGCCAGATGGGCCTGCGGGCCGCCATCCTGGCTGAAGCGCAGTTCACGAGCTCCGAGCGCAGCATCGAGGCCCGCTACGGCTTCGCAGAATGCTTCGCGGAGGCGCCCAACCTTGCTGCAGCGACGGATGGCCTGGGAGAACGGTTCGAGCTTCTCGCCAACACCTACAAGCCCTATCCGTGCGGCATCGTCATCCACCCGATGATCGACGCCTGCCTGCAACTGAAGGCCGAGCACGGACTGGATCCCACCCACGTGGAGCGGATCCGCATTGCGGCCAACCCCGCCGCGCTCGCGCTGACGGATCGCCGGCATCCCAAGGACGAGTTCGAGGGCCAGGTCAGCCTCTACCACTGGGTCGCCGCGTCCCTGGTTCGCGGACGCGCTGGCGTGGCCGAGTGCGTCGAGGCCTGCATCAAGGACCCGACCATCGCCGCATTGCGCGACCGCATCACCGCAACCGCCGACGCATCGATCGCAGCGGATTCGGCCGATGTCGCCATCACGCTGCGCGACGGCCGGACGCTGGAGCTGAAGGTGCGGCATGGCATCGGCAGCAAGGACAGACCGATGACCGATGGCGAGCTGGAGGCCAAATTCCGAGGCCTTGC
>JBLNBZ010000084.1:0-11041 GCA_050260355.1 Bacteroidota bacterium
ATGCTCCAGCGGGAGGAGGGACCTTTGACCCGGTCATTCTCAGTCGTGAAAGTTGTGCCTGTCTTGGTCGCTGCGGCGGCGCTGGCCGGCTGCGCGGCGCAAGGAGCAACCTACGGGGACCCCGGCGCTCGGGCGCTGCCGGCCGGGCAGACCTGCCAGTCCGTGCGGGCCGAGCTCAACAAGCTCGATGCACGCGGCGTGCCTTCCAAGGTCGAGGCGGCAAGCCGCGGCCAGAAGCTGAATGCGCAGTCGCAGGCCGATGTGGACCGGTACAATCAGCTCCTGAACGACTATCTCGGCGCCCGCTGCCACGTATGAGCGCGCCGGGCTTGGCGCGCAGGGCGGCATCCGCTTCAATGAGGGCCCCGGCCGGTGAGGCCGGGGCTCTTGCTGTTGATGATGCCTAACGCACAGTCCGAGGCCCTTGAATCATGAGTGACATCTTCGACATCGTCGTCATCGGCTCGGGACCGGGCGGCTACGTGACCGCGATTCGCGCCGCGCAGCTCGGCTTCAAGACAGCCATCGTCGAGCGCGAGCATCTAGGCGGCATCTGCCTGAACTGGGGCTGCATCCCGACCAAGGCCCTGCTGCGGTCGTCCGAGGTCTATCACTACGCGACCCACGCCAAGGACTATGGCCTGGTGCTGAACGGCACCGTGGCGCCGGATGCGGCTGCGGTATCGAAACGTTCCCGCGCTGTTGCTGCGCAGCTCAACAACGGCGTTGCGTTCCTGATGCGCAAGAACAAGATCAGCGTGATCTGGGGCGAGGCGATCATCGACCGGCCGCCCACCGGCGGCGGCAAGGAGCCGGGACAGATTACCGTGCGCGCGCCGCAAAAGCCGGCGATGCAGCCGGCCATCGCCGCGCCAAAGGGGGCGCTCGGCGTCGGGACCTATCAGGCGCGGCACATCATTCTCGCCACCGGGGCACGCCCGCGCGTGCTGCCCGGCCTCGAGCCGGACGGCAAGCTGGTGTGGACCTATTTCGAGGCCATGATCCCGAGCAGCATCCCCAAGTCGCTGCTCGTGGTGGGGTCGGGCGCCATCGGCATCGAGTTCGCCAGCTTCTATCGCACCATGGGCTCGGAGGTGACGGTGGTGGAGCTGCTGCCGCAGATCCTGCCCGTCGAGGATCACGAGATCGCAAACCTGGCCAAGCGGCGCTTTGAGAAGCAAGGCATCAAGATCCTGACGAGCGCCAAGGTGGTCGGCCTCAAGAAGCAGGCCGACAGCGTCGTCGCCACCATCGAAGACAGCAAGGGCCAGCGGACCGAGAGCGAGTTTCAGCGCGTGATCTCCGCCGTCGGCGTGGTGGGCAACGTCGAAAATCTCGGGCTCGAGAAGATCGGCGTCAAAATCGAGAAGGGCGTCATCGTCGCCGACGGCTACGGCCGCACCAGCGTGCCCGGCATCTACGCCATCGGCGATGTCGCGGGGCCGCCCATGCTGGCGCACAAGGCCGAGCACGAGGGTGTGGTCTGCGTCGAGGCCATCAAGGGCCTGCCAGCTCATCCGCTGGACAAACTCAAGATCCCGGGCTGCACCTACTGCCATCCCCAGATCGCCAGTGTCGGCCTCACGGAGAACAAGGCCAAGGAGCAGGGCCGGGAGATCAAGGTCGGCCGGTTTCCGTTCCAGGGAAACGGCAAGGCCATAGCGCTGGGCGAGCCGGAGGGCCTGACCAAGACCATCTTCGACGCCAAGACGGGACAATTGCTCGGCGCCCATCTGATCGGCGCGGAGGTCACGGAGCTCATCCAGGGCTTCGTGGTCGCCATGAACCTCGAGACCACCGAGGAAGAGCTGATGCACGCGATCTTCCCGCATCCGACGCTGTCGGAAACGATGCACGAGAGCGTGCTCGATGCCTTTGGCCGCGTGATCCATATCTAGAGCATCTCGCAATTCGCTGGGGACGCGGGGAGGGGACGCGGCCGGAGGTGCCCAACACCCTCGCCCTTCGCGCCCAAGGGCTTGCTCGGGCCGCTCTACTTCGTCACAGCATGGATTGAATGCCGCATTTCCCCATGGCCCTCGCAAGCCAGGGCGCGAAGCCCTCTCCCGCGCGAGGGAGAGGGAGATCGGCATCGGCTCGGCTCGAGAGAACGTGGCAATTCGCACGAAACGCGGGCTCCTCTCTGCGCGCCGGGGAAAGTCGCGCGCGGGAGAGGGGGGCTGAATTGGCTCGGCTAGATCGGAAAGCGCCATTCTGGGCGGGCGCCGCCCGAATCGGCCGATTGCTGCACATGCTCACCGAAGTCCTCGACCGAGTCGCCCGACTCTGACACCTTTCGTCGCAGGCTGCCGGTTCGCCATCGCTTGATTAGTCACGCCCGGGAGCCAACATCAATTGGCAGAAGGGGACTCGATGCCATGGACGCCACAGCACTGATCATCATGCTTGTCGTCGGCGCCATTGCCGGCTGGCTTGCGAGCCTCGTTGTCGGCGGGTTGAAGTGGGGCCTAATCGGCTACATCGTTGCGGGTATCATCGGTGGCGTCGTGGGTGGCTGGCTGCTCAATACACTCAACGTCAATCTCAACCTCGGCAACCCAACCATTAATCACATCGTCACGGCGTTTATCGGAGCCGTTGTGGTGATCCTGCTGGCTCGTCTCATAGCCTGAGGCGAGCCTAACGACAGCAGCGGGGCAGTGCTGCGGATACGGCAGCGCTGCCCCTCTTGTTTTGGTGGCCGAACCGGATCACGTATACTGCCCGAATGGTCACCGTCATCGACAATCGGCCACGCCACCCGGAGAAAGCGCACCGGCCGGATACGCCGCTGCTGCGCAAGCCCGATTGGATTCGGGTCAAGGCTCCCGTCTCGCGTGAGTACGCCGAGACGAGGGCCATCGTGCGGGCTCACGGGCTGCACACGGTGTGCGAGGAGGCGGGCTGCCCCAATATCGGGGAATGCTGGACCAAGCGGCACGCGACCATGATGATCATGGGCGACACGTGCACGCGCGCCTGCGCCTTCTGCAATGTGCGGACAGGTCTGCCCAAGCCGCTCGATCCCGACGAGCCGCAGAACGTGGCCGAGGCCGTGGCCAAGCTCGGGCTCGAGCACGTGGTGATCACCTCGGTGGACCGTGACGACCTTGCCGACGGAGGGGCGGAGCATTTCGCCCAGGTCATCAGGGCGCTGCGCGCCCGCACGCCCGAAACGACGATCGAGGTTCTGACGCCCGATTTCCTGCGCAAGGACGGCGCCCTGGAGAAGGTCGTGGAGGCAAGACCGGACGTCTTCAACCACAACCTGGAGACCGTCCCGGCCCTCTACCTGCGCATTCGGCCCGGCGCGCGCTACTTCCACTCGCTGCGGCTCCTGCAGCGCGTCAAGGAGCTCGATCCCATGTTGTTCACCAAGTCGGGCATCATGGTCGGCTTGGGCGAGGAGCGCGAAGAGGTGCTGCAGGTCATGGATGACCTGCGCTCGGCGCAGGTCGACTTCCTGACCATAGGCCAGTATCTGCAACCCACGCGCAAGCACGCCGAGGTCAAGCGCTTCGTGGCGCCCGACGAGTTCAAAGCCTACGAGCGCACGGCGCTGGCGAAGGGCTTCCTGGTCGTGGCGGCGAGCCCGCTCACGCGTTCGAGCTATCATGCCGGCGATGATTTTGCGCGGCTCAGAGCGGCACGGCAGAGCCGGGCGTGAGTCTGCGATCCAGCCGAAGTCCCGATGCATCGCATTCTTGTCATCGGCTGCAGCGGCACTGGCAAATCGACGCTGTCGCGGCTCATGGGACAGAAGCTGGGCCTGCCGGTGGTCCACTTGGATCGCGAGTTCTGGCTGCCGGGCTGGGTCGAGCCGGACGCTGCGGCTTGGCGTGCCCGCGTCGAGGCGCTGGTTGCGGGCGATGCCTGGATCATGGACGGCAACTACAGCGGGACGCTGGCCATCCGGCTGCCGCGCGCCGAGGCGATCGTCTGGCTGGACCTGCCGCGCTATGTGTATTTCCCGCGCGCAGCTTTCCGCAGCCTCAAGGGCTATGGTCGCGTACGACCGGACTCCGCGCCAGGCTGTCCCGAACGGTTCGATATGCGCTTCCTGCTGCGCTGGGTGTGGAGCTATCCGACGCGCGGGCGGCCCAGAACGCTTGCGCTCCTGGAGACCATCCGGCATCAGAGGCCGGTGATCGTTTTGCGCAGCACACGGGAGGTTCGGTCGTTTGCCGACGGACTGCCCGGAACCTTGCGCAGCGAGCCACGATGAAGGTGGAGTGATGCCGAGCTTTCGCACCGTGCGACGGGTGCCGTTCACGCCGAGGCAGATGTTCGATCTCGTGGCGGACGTCGAGACCTATCCGCAGTTTCTGCCGCTTTGCCAGGGCCTGCGGGTGAAATCGCGCGAACGGTCCGGCGACATCGAGACCATCGTCGCCGACATGGACGTGGGCTACCGGGCGATCCGCGAGACGTTCCCGAGCTGCGTGTCGCTCGATCACGGCAAATGCCGGGTCAAGGTGGACGGCCTGGGCGGTCCGTTCCAGCGCCTCGAGAACCGGTGGAGCTTCAATCCTGCGGAAGGCGGTTGCGACGTCGACTTCTTCATCTCCTACGAGCTGAGGTCGATCGCATTGAGCATGCTCGTCGGCGCGATGTTCGAGCACGCCTTCCGGCGTTTTGCCGAGGCGTTCGAGGCTCGCGCGCGGGTGGTCTATGGGGATGACGCGCGATCGAGCGCGGCGGCCCAGGCCTGACGCCGGCTCAGAGCTGCATCGCGCGCCGGATGAGGACGAGACCTGCCTCCACCGACTTGAGCCGGATCTGCGCGCGGCCGATGTCGCCGAAGCGGAATTCCTCATGCAGCGTGGAGGCGCCGCGCCGCGCCGCGGCAAAATGCACGAGTCCCACCGGCTTGAGCGCGCTGCCTCCGCCCGGGCCCGCCACGCCGGTCACCGCGACGCTCACGTCCGCGCCCGAATGCGCAAGTGCCCCCTCGGCCATGGCGAGCGCGACCTCGCGGCTGACCGCGCCGTGCTCGGCGAGCAAGCGTTCCGATACCCCCAGCATCTGGGACTTGGCGGCATTCGAATAGGTGACGAACCCGCGCTCGACAATGTCGGAGGAGCCCGGGATCTCCGTCAGGACGCTTGCGATCAGGCCGCCGGTGCAACTCTCCGCGGTGGCGAGCTTCAGGCCGTCCTTGCGCAGATCATCGAGGAGCTCTGCGGCAGCAGTGAGCAGCGTATCGGCAAACATCGACAGGCTCCGGTCGCCTCCAATGACAAACGCGCAGGCGGAACCTGCGCGTTGGCAACCTAGAGCGAGAAGCGGTGCTCGGCAAACCTCAGGGGACCGCGAGACGCTCTGCTTGTGCGACCAAGCTATCCAGCGTCGCCCGGCTGTTGTTCCCCATGACCTCGGTGGCGCGGTGCTGCGCGCTCTGCCAGACCGGGTAGGCTTCCTTGATGACCGCCTGGCCCTTTGGGGTCAGATGCAAGCCGCGCCCGCGCCGGCCGGCGGGCGGATCCATGACGATATGACCCAGCGCCAGCAGGCGCTTCAGGTTGCGCGAGAGCGTGGATTTCTCGATGTCGAGCGTGAAGCCGATCTCGGCAGCGGTAATCCCGTCCTGCTGCGCCAGTTGCGTGAGCAGCGTGAATTGACTGGCCGTAATGCCGTGGGAGCGGAAGGCATCGTCGTATACCCGCGTGATAATCCGACTGAGCTGCCGCACCCGCGTGGCGATGCAGGTCTCGGTGGTCGCGTGAGCGATCTGTGCCAGTTCCGCGTGCGTAGCCGGCATCGTCGGTGTCATGATGTTCATGAGTCGCTTTCCCCCGCATAAGCCGGTCGTCGCGCTGTTAAACCATGCTACGATTCGCGCCTTGCGGGCAATGGCCGATGGGCCACGCCTGTGACGCATACGCCGCACAGCAAGGAGCCGTTGCAATGAGAATCGCCGAAGTGCGAACGCACGTGCTGGAAGCTCCGATCTCGGAGCCGTTCGCCTGGTCTTTCAACAAGACGGCGGCTCGCAGCACGTGTCTCGTGGAGATCGTCGCGGAGGACGGGACCGCGGGTTGGGGCGAGTGCTTCGGGCCGGCTCAGCTCAATGCCGCGATCGTCGGTGCTTACCGTTCGCTGCTCGTGGGCGAGGATGCGCTCGCCACCGAGCGCATCTGGCAGACGATCTACAACACGTACCGTGATCAGGGCCAGAAGGGCCTCGCCATCACCGCGCTGTCGGGAGTCGACATCGCGCTGTGGGATCTCAAGGGGCACCACTTCGGGGCTCCGGTGCATCGGCTGATGGGCGGGCCATTGCGGCGCGAGGTGCAGGCCTATGCCACCGGCACGTACCGCCGCGGCACCGGCGATCCGCTGGACTACGTCTGCCGCGAGGTTGCCGGCTACGTCCGCGAGGGTTTCCCCGCGGTCAAGCTCAAGATCGGCTTCGATGTCGATGCCGACGTCCGGCTGATCGAGGCGGTGCGGGAGACCATCGGGCCTAAGGTCGGGCTGATGCTCGATGCCAACCACGGGTTCGACGTCACCGATGCGATCGACCTGGGCCGCCGCGTCGCGCACTTGAATATCGGCTGGTTCGAGGAGCCTGTCGTGCCCGAGGAGCTCGGCTCCTACGAGGAGGTGCGGCGCGGCCAGCCGATCCCCGTCGCTGGCGGCGAATGCGAGTTCACGCGCTGGGGCTTCCGCGACATCCTGCAACGCCGCGCCATGGATATCCTGCAGCCGGACACGTGTGCTGCCGGCGGGCTTTCCGAGTGCAAGAAGATCGCAGATATGGCGACGGCTTATGGCTTGCGATACCTGCCGCATGTGTGGGGCACGGGCGTGGGCCTTGCCGCGGCGCTGCAACTCCTTGCCGTGCTGCCGCACACGCCGCCGCGACACACGCCGCGCGAGCCGCTGCTCGAGTTCGACCGCTCGGAGCATCCGTTCCGCCAGGCGGTCATCGAAAGCCAGATCGAGCATAGCGGAGGCGTGGTGCGGATCCCCGACGGCCCCGGGCTCGGCATCAAGGTCGACCGGGAGGCGATCGAGAGGTTCAGGGCGAAGCCCGCGCCGGCAAAATGACGGTGGCCGTTGCCATTGCGGCAATGCCCTCGCGCCGGCCCGTGAAGCCCAGGCCCTCGGTGTTGGTCGCCTTGACGCCGACGCGCGAGGCGTCGATGCCGAGGATCTCGGCAATACGGGCGCGCATGGCATCGCGGTGGGGGGCAATCTTCGGCGCCTCGCAGAGCAGGGTCACGTCGACGTTGGAGATTGCGCCCCCCAGCGCCGCCACCCGCCGGCGGGCGTCGTCCAGAAACAGGTGGGACGCCGCTCCGCGCCAGCGCTCGTCGCTCGGAGAGAAATGCTGCCCGATGTCGCCATCGCCGATGGCGCCGAGCAGGGCGTCCGTGAGCGCGTGCAGGCCGACGTCGGCATCCGAGTGGCCCTCCAGCCGGTGCGTGTGCGCAATCCGCACGCCGCATAGCCAGACCGCGTCGCCCGGCGCGAACCGGTGCACGTCAAAGCCTATCCCCGTGCGCACATCGCCAGCCATCGCCAATGCCCGCTGCGCCATCTGCAGATCCGCCGCCGTCGTGATCTTGGAGTTATGCTCGCTGCCGGCGACCAGGGCTACAGTGAGCCCATGCCACTCAGCAACGGCAGCGTCATCCGTGAAATCGTTACCCGCCCGCGCGGCCGCAGCGCGGTGTGCGGCGAGAATTTCGGCAAAGTGAAACCCCTGCGGCGTCTGGGCGCGCCACAAGCCGGCCCGCGCAATGGTTTCCGTGACGACACCGCTCGCATCGGCCCGCTTGAGTGTGTCCGCGACGGGAACTGCAGCGATGGCGGCCTTGTGCGTGTCCAGCGCCGCCAGCACGCGGTCGATCGTGCCGGCGTCCACGAACGGCCGCGCCGCGTCGTGAATGAGAACGCGCGACGGAGACCGGTCCGCCAGCGCTTCGAGCCCCTCGAGGACGGAAGCCTGCCGGGTCTCGCCTCCCGTGCAGGGCGCCAGCAGCTTGGCCCGCGGCTGCCCTACGGCGCGGGCATAGCGCTCGCGGTCGTCCGGATGGATGACAACCAGGACCGAGTCGATCGCGGGATGGCGCAGGTAGGCATCCACCGCATGTGCGAGGAGCGCCTTGCCCCCAACGGGAGCGTATTGCTTGGGGCCGTGTGCAGCTCCCGAGGCCCCAGCGCGCTCGCCGCGGCCAGCTGCGACAATCAGGGCTGAAATTGGCACGCGTGCTTCGCCAAGAGAGGGAATGGTCCGGGTTTTCTTAGACGTTTGCGGCTGCAACGGCAATCGCGCGGCGTTTTCCCGCGCAAATCTCACTTGCGCAACGCAAGCGGGTTGCCTAGTCTGCTCAAAAATAGTGCAGGTGAGGGAAGTGCACAAATTTCAGGCAATCTCTGATCGGAAACAGGGCTCCGGCGCCTCGGGCTGCGATCTGAGGATCGGCAGTCACGTGCTGCGCAACCGCGTCCTGTTGGCCCCGATGTCGGGCGTTTCGGACCTCCCGTTTCGCGATGCGGTGTACCGGCTGGGCGCTGGGCTCGTGGTCACCGAGATGGTGGCGAGCGAGGAGCTTGCCCGCACGCGGGCGACGGCCTTGCGCAAGGCTGACGGCGCCGGCCTCAAGCCCTTCGTCATACAACTCGTGGGCTGCGAGCCCCGCTGGATGGCGGAAGGCGCCCGCGCTGCCGAGGGGCTCGGGGCCGATGTCATCGACATCAACATGGGCTGCCCGGCGCGCGAGGTGACGGGCAAGCTGTCGGGCAGCGCGCTGATGCGCGACCTCGACCATGCCGTGTCGCTGATCGAGGCCGTGACCGGGGCCGTCGCGGTGCCCGTTACCTTGAAGATGCGGCTCGGCTGGGACGACCGCAGCCGCAATGCACCCGAGCTGGCGCGCCGCGCCGAGGCGGCGGGCGTAAAGCTCATCACAGTGCATGGCCGCACGCGCTGCCAGTTCTTCAAAGGCTCTGCGGACTGGTCGGCCGTCGCGGCCGTGAAGGCGGCGGTCGGCATTCCCGTGATCGTCAACGGCGACATCCTCACTCCCGAGGATGCCCAGGCAGCACTCGCCGCTTCGGGCGCCGATGGCGTCATGATCGGGCGCGGAGCTTATGGCGCGCCCTGGCAGCCCGCACGCATCGCCCATTATCTCGCCGAGGGTTGCGACTGCGGTCCGCCTCCGCTGGCGGAGCAGGCCAGAATTGCCTGCGCCCACGTCGAGGCGATGCTCTCGCACTACGGGTCGTTTCTCGGCTTGAGGAACGCGCGCAAGCACATCGGCTGGTATCTGGAGCAGAGCGGCAGAGCGGCCGCCACCGTCAAAGCCTGGCGGCGGCGCCTCTGCACCGAGGAGGCATGCGCACGCGTGCTCTCCGATCTCGCCCGCTTCTATGCGCAGCCGGACGCCATCCATTCCCGGCCAAACGCCATTTCTGCGGCGGAGATGCAGGCATGAGCACCGAAGAGGCACAAGCACGCCACACGGTCCAGCCCATTCCTCGGCGTCACGTCGAGCACGACGTGCTGCTCGGCGCCCTGCCGCATCCGATCATCGTGCTGGCCGAGGACGAGCGCATCATCTACGCCAACGGCGCCGCGGAAGTCTTCTTCCAGGCCAGCCAGGCGATGCTGAAGCGCCAGACCCTCGAGGAAGTCGTCGTGTTCGGCTGCCCTCTGGTCTCGCTTGCCCGCCAGGTGCGGCGCTCGGGCGCGACGGTGAACGAGTACGGCGTCGACATCGTGACGCCGAAGGTGCCTACCCCGCGGCTCGTCGACATCTACGGCGGTCCGGTGCCGGAAACGCCAGACCTCACCATGCTCATGCTGCAGCAGCGGTCGATGGCGCAGATGATCGAGCGCCAGCTCACGCATCGCGCCGCAGCACGCTCTGTCTCCGGGCTGGCGGCGGTGCTGGCGCACGAGATCAAGAACCCGCTGTCCGGCATCCGCGGCGCCGCGCAGCTGCTCGAGCCCGGGCTGTCCGACGAGGACCGCGCTCTCACGCAGCTCATCTGCGCGGAGACAGACCGCATCCGCAACCTCGTGGACCGGATGGAGGTGTTCGGCGACGAGCGGCCGCTGGCCACGGAGCCGGTCAACATCCATTCGGTGCTCGACCACGTGAAGAAGATTGCCGAAGCCGGCTTTGCGCGCGGCTGCCGCATCGTCGAGGAGTACGATCCCTCGTTGCCGCACGTGCCCGGCAACCGCGACAAGCTGGTGCAAGCCTTCCTCAACCTGGTGAAGAACGCGGCCGAGGCGATCGGCGAGAGCACAGAGCCCGGGCGCATCGTGCTCTCCACCGCTTTCCGTCCCGGCATGCGTCTCTCCGTGCCGGGCTCCGGCGCGCGCGTGGGCCTGCCGCTGCGGATCGAGATCGAGGACAACGGCCCGGGCGTCGCCGAGGCGGTCAAGGCGCACCTGTTCGACCCCTTCGTCACGACCAAGCGCAAGGGAACCGGCCTCGGACTTGCACTTGTCGCCAAGATCGTGGGCGACCACGGCGGCATCATCGAGTGCGAGTCCGAACCCAGGCGAACCATATTCCGGGTGCTTCTGCCCATGCAGGATCGCATCCCCCGCCGGCTGAAGGGAGAGCAGTAAGTCATGGCGCGTGGCACCATCCTCATTGCCGATGACGACGCGGCGATCCGTACCGTTCTCAACCAGGCGCTGGCGCGGGCCGGCTATTCGCCCCGCGCCACTGGAAACGCAGCCACGCTGTGGCGCTGGGTTTCGCAGGGTGAAGGCGACGTCGTCATCACCGACGTGATCCTGCCCGACGAGAACGGCTTCGATCTCATCCCGCGCATCAAGAAGCAGCGCCCTGGGCTGCCCGTGATCGTCATGAGCGCGCAGAACACGCTGATGACGGCGATCAGCGCGGCCGAGAAGGGAGCCTACGAGTATCTGCCCAAGCCCTTCGACTTGAGCGAGGTGGTGGGCGTCGTCGGACGCGCGCTGGCCGAGCCCGGACGCCGCCGCGAGCGGCCAGCGGAGCCCGAGAGCGAGGAGCTGCCGCTGATCGGCCGGTCGCCGGCCATGCAGGAG
>JBLNBZ010000085.1:0-14825 GCA_050260355.1 Bacteroidota bacterium
CGTGCTCGGGCTGGGCCAGGCGGCCTACATCGCACGCATGGCCCGCTCCAGCCTGCTCGAGGTAATCCGGGAGGATTATGTGCGCACGGCGCGGGCCAAAGGCCTGAGCGGCCGCCTGGTCATCATCGGGCACGCGTTGCCGAATGCGCTGCTGCCGGTCATCACGCTGTCCGGGATCCTGCTTGGCTTCGTGCTGGCCGGCTCGATCCCGGTCGAGCGCGCGTTCGGGACCCCGGGTCTGGGGTACGCCATGTTCACTGCGGTCAGCGAGCGTGACGTATTCGTCATGCAGAACCTGGTGTTCCTGTACGCGGTCGTCTTCGTGCTCCTCAATATCATGGTCGACATCACCATCGCCTGGCTCGATCCGAGAATTCGGTATCAATGACCACAACCGAAACCGACATCACGCATTCGCCAGGTCAGATCGCGCCCGATCGCGAGCTCTCGCGCTCGCAACGCTTCGGCCGGGGCCTGAGAACGTTCATCCGCAAGTCGCCGCTCTCGGCCGTCTGGGGGTGCATCGCCGCCGCCATTCTCGCCATGGCGGTTGCCGCCCCGCTGCTTGCACCGTATCCGCCCCTGAAATCGGACTTCCGGCGCATGCAGAAGCCGCCGGACGCGCAGAACTATTTCGGCACCGATCAGATCGGCAGGGACACGCTGAGCCGGGTCATCCATGGCAGCCGCGCCTCGCTCACGGTCGCGTTCGCGGCCGTTCTGCTCGGAACGACGCTCGGCTCCTTATGGGGCCTGGCGAGCGGCTATCTGGGCGGCCGCTTCGACATCATCAGCCAGCGCCTGATCGAGTTCATGCAATCGTTTCCCGACCTCATATTGGCGATGGCTATTGCAATGGCACTAGGGGCGGGGACCGGAACGGTGATTGTGGCCATCGCTATAACTCGCGTTCCGTTCGGTGGACGCGTGATCCGCTCCGTCGTGCTCTCGCTCAAGGAGATGTCGTACGTGGAGGCGGCGCGCGGACTGGGCGCCTCGAAAATGCGCGTCATGCTGCGTCATATCCTGCCGCAGTGCATCGCACCGTACCTTATTCTGGCGACGACGCACCTCGGGGTGGCGATCATCATCGAAGCATCGCTCGGATTTCTCGGCGTGGGCATCCCTCCACCGACTCCGACCTGGGGCAATATGCTGGCGGACTCCTTGAACGCCGGCCTGGTGCCGCCTTGGTGGCTCGTCCTGTTCCCTGGCCTTGCCATCACGATCACGGTGCTTGCCTTCAATCTACTGGGTGACGGCATTCGCGACATGCTGGACCCGCGCCTGCGCGGCGCGGTGTGAGGCGCCGCGCTCAGCCGCCGGCGCGATGTTGGAGAGGCACTATGCCAAGCCGGGCTTTGCCAGCGGGAAGGTAACGCCGCCATCGTGCAGGTGGCAGGAGGCCCAATGTCCGGACTTCACCTCGCGCAGGGCCGGGGCGTCGCTGCGGCAGCGCGAGAAAGCGTACGGACACCGGGTGTGGAAATGACAGCCGGAAGGCGGTGTGATCGGGCTCGGCACGTCGCCCTTGAGGATGATGCGTTTGCGCCCCTTCGCACCCGATTTGGGGACCGGCACGGCCGACAGCAGCGCCTCCGTATAGGGATGCAGTGGCATCTCGAAGAGGCTCTTCCTGTCCGTCATCTCGACAATGCGGCCGAGGTACATGACGGCGACGCGGTGGCTGATGTGCTCCACCACCGCCAGATCGTGCGCGACGAACAGGTATGAAAGCTTGTACTCGTCCTGCAGGTCCACCAGTAGATTGATGATCTGCGCCTGGATGGAGACGTCGAGGGCTGATACCGGCTCGTCGCCGACGATCAGCTCGGGGCTGAGAGCGAGAGCACGAGCGATGCCGATGCGCTGCCGCTGACCACCAGAGAACTCGTGCGGAAATGCGTCCGCGTGCCGTGGCTGCAGGCCAACGCGCTGGAACAGGTAGGCGACGCGCTCACGCCGCTCCTTCTTGTCGCCGACGCCGTGAATGATCAGCGGCTCTTCGACCATGTCCCCGGCCGACATGCGCGGGTTGAGCGAGGCGTAGGGGTCTTGATAGATCATCTGCATACGCTTGCGGTACGCAAGCATCTGCGTGCCGTCGAGGGCCGTGATGTCCTCACCCTTGAAGCGGATCGTGCCGCTGGTCGGCTCGACGAGCTTGAGCAGCGTCCGGCCGACGGTGGACTTGCCGCAGCCGCTCTCACCGACCAGCCCGAGCGTTTCCCCACGCGCGATGTGGAACGAGACGCCGTCGACCGCGAGCACCTGACCCGCGGCGCGCGAGAAGATGCCCTTGAAGATCGGAAAGTGCTTCTTGAGGTCGTGAACCTCGAGGAGCGGCGCACCGGCGGCGGCCGGCGGTGGTTGCACTCTGCCGGCCAACTGCGCGCTCACGCGGCACCTCCGTGCAGGCGATCGGCGTGCCAACAGGCGACCCAATGGCCGCGACGCTGCTCCACGAGCGGGGGATATGCCGCGCGGCACTGATCCGTCGCAAAGCTGCAGCGAGGCGCAAACGTGCAGCCCTGCGGCAGCGCCGCCAGCGAGGGGACCATGCCTTTGATCTCGTTCAGCCTCGGCCGGCCCGCGCCGACCGCAGCGGCCTCGATGTTGGGGATCGATCCGAGCAGGCCCTTGGTGTAGGGATGATATGGCCGGTCGAACAGATCGTCGGCTGCGGCCTCCTCCACCTTCTTGCCGGCATACATCACTACGACGCGGTCCGCATTCTCGGCGACCACGCCCATGTCGTGCGTGATGAGGATGATCGCGGTCCCGAACGTCTCTTGCAGCTCGCGCATGAGCTCGAGGATTTGGGCCTGGATGGTGACATCGAGCGCGGTGGTCGGCTCATCCGCGATCAGAACCTTGGGATTGCACGACAGCGCCATGGCGATCATGACGCGCTGGCGCATCCCGCCGGAGAGCTGGTGCGGATAGGCGTGAACGCGACGCTCAGCCTCCGGGATCGAGACCCGCTGCAGCATCTCGATGGCCTTGCTCATGGCGGCGCGTTGCGACAAACCCTGGTGCAGGGCGATTGCCTCGCTGATCTGCCGCCCGACCGTGAGCAACGGATTGAGCGAGGTCATCGGCTCCTGGAAGATCATCGAGATGTCGTTGCCGCGGATGCTCTCCATCTCGCTTTCGGTCAGATCGAGCAGATTCCTGCCCTCGAAACGGATCGAGCCACCGACGATGCGCGCTGGAGGAGTTGGGACCAGACGCAAGACGGAAAGTGCCGTCACGCTCTTGCCACAGCCCGACTCGCCGACGACGCCGAGTGTCTCGCCGCTCCTGACGGAATAGGAAACGCCGTCGACGGCGCGCACCACGCCGTCCTCAGTGAAGAAATGCGTTTGCAGATTGTCGACCTCCAGAACGGCGTGTGCCGGTGCCGTGCCAGGGACCGAGTCGGAGGCTCGAGATCGATTCAGCAAGTGACGCCCAAGTTTTGTGTGTGCTAGCCTGATGTCACAAGAAGAACGAACAAGCCATCAGAGCACATTCAATCGCGCTCTGAAAGCGTCAAGGGAGGACACAAAGATGGGTACCCCGCACACGCGCCCATGGTGGAACCGCCGCGAATTCCTGAAAGCAAGCGCCGCGATGGCAGCATCGGCCGGCTACGGCTTGTGGCCGAGCTCCGGACGAGCCGCCGTTCCACTCCAGTTCGACGGATCGAAGTTCCAGCTCGCAGCACCTGAGCCAAACCCGAAGTCGGGCGGCGTGCTGCGCTACGGCATTACCTCGCGCGCCCCGCACTTCGACGTGCATCAGTCGGGCACCATCAACAGCCTCGGCTCGCAGGGGTGCATGTTCGACAACCTGGTGCGCCGCGATCCGCGCGACAGCGGCAAGACCATCATTCCCGACCTCGCGCACAGTTGGGACATCGCCAAGGATGGCAAAACCTACACGTTCTTCCTGCGCAAGGACGTGCTGTTTCACGATGGCGCGGAGCTCACCTCGGACGACGTCAAGGCCACGTTCGATCGCATCGTCAAGCCGCCGGCAGGCATCAGCATTCCGCGCAGCATCCTTTTCAACACGGTCAGCGAGATCAACGCGCGCGACAAGCACACGGTCGAGTTCAAGCTGTCGGAGCCGCGCCCACCGGATTTCATCATGGCCGCCTTCGCCAGCGGCTGGAACGTCATCATCCGCAAGAAGACGCTGGAGGAGCACAACTACAACCTGCGCCGGGTTGCGACTCTGTCCGGCACGGGCCCGTTCCGCAGCGTGCGGCGGGTCGAGAACGAAGTCTGGGTGATGGAAAAGAACCCGAACTACTGGAACAAGGGCCTGCCTTACCTGGACGGTATCGAGTTCTATCACGGGCTGCCGTTCTCGCCCGAGCTCGGATCGGCCCTGCTGTCGGGACGCACGGACTACGCCAGGCTGATCGACCCGATCACGTTGCGCAAGGTCAAAGCTACGCAAGGAATGTCCGGAACGGACTTCTATCAGAGCGTCATCCAAGGCACCTGGATGAACAACAAGAAGAAGCCGTTCGATGATCCGCGCGTGCGGCGCGCGGTGCATCTGGTGCTCGACAAGCACGTGCTCGTCGACGTGGTGAAGGACGTGGCGCCGATGATGGTCGGCGGCTTCATCTATCCATTCTCCGAGTTCGCCACGCCGAAGGAGGAGCTTTACAAGCGCGTCGGCTATCAGACGGACCCAACCGCCGCAATCAAGGAAGCGACGGCGCTGATGGCGGCTGCGGGCTACGCCAAGGGCGCCCCGCCTCTCGACTATCTCATTCGCGACCTGGCAACCTTCAAGCTGTGGGCCCAGGCCATCCAGGCGATGCTGCAGCAGACACTCAACCTGCAATGCAATCTGCGGCCGGTGGTGGAGTCGGTATGGTTCGACGACCTCAAGAACGGCAAGTACGATCTGGCGATCGGAGCTGTCGTGTCGACGCTGCTCGATCCTTCCGACTACTTCAATGCCTGGTACCGCAAGGACGGCCCACAAAACTACTCCTCATGGGATAATGCAGAGTTCAATGCGCTGATGCCGCAGATCGATCAAGAGGTCGATCCCGCCAAGCGCCTTGCTGTCATCCGCAGAGCCGAGGCGATCATGGAGAAGGATCCGCCGGTGCTGCCGATCGCGTGGGAGAAGATCAACGACGGCTGGTACAATTACGTGAAAGGCCACGTCCCCTACGAGTACTTCGGCATCTACGACGTGGTCCGCATGGATACGATGTGGCTGGACAAGTAGCAGACGAGGCGCGTGGGGCTGTCCAGCTTGGCGATGGCCCACGCGAAGTTGCCTGTCCGCATCGGGTCTTCTCGGTAAACGATGACAAGGTTCACAAAAGGGGCGACCGCGAAATTCTTCGCGCTCGCCCCGACGCGCATTTGCTAGATGTAGTATGGCGACGTCATTGGTCGGCACAGTCGAGCAACACATGGATCACGATATCTTCGAGCTCGGGCCCCTGACCCTGCAGCGGGGCATCACGCTGCCGCGCGCGTTCCTGGCCTATAAGACCTACGGCCGCCTGGCGCCCGACAAATCCAACGTCGTGCTCTATCCCACCTCGTACGGCGCCCACCACACCGATATCGACTGGCTCATTGGCCCTGACCGGATCCTCGATCCGACGCGATACTTCATCGTCATCGCCAACCAATTCGGGAATGGGCTGTCCACCTCACCGAGCAATCTCGCCGAGCCTTTCGGCCTCGGGCGCAGTCCGACTTTCACGCACTGGGACAACGTGCACGCCCAAAAGCGTCTGTTGGAGGAGAAGCTCGGCGTGACGCGGCTGGCGCTTGTGTATGGCTGGTCGATGGGAGGGCAGCAGGCCCTGCACTGGGGTGCGCTACTTCCCGATCGGGTCGAGCGCATCTGCGCGGTGTGTACGTCCGCGCGCACGTCGCCGCACAACAAGGTCTTTCTGGAGGGCATACGCGCCGTGCTCACGGCGGACGCCGGATGGCGCGACGGCCGCTTCCTCGAGCGCCCGGTCAGCTCCATCCGCGCCTTCGCCCGCGTCTATGCCGGATGGGCCATGAGCCAGGCGTTCTACCGCGAGCGCCTCTGGCAAGGGATCGGCTTCTCGTCGCTGGAGGACTACCTGGTGCGCGCATGGGAAGGCAATTTCCTGCGGCGCAGCGGCGAGGACCTCTTATCCATGATCGACACCTGGTATCAGTCCGACATCTCGGATAATGCGCTCTACCAGGGCGATCTGGCGAAGGCGCTCGGCGCCATAAAGGCGCGCGCGGTCATGATGCCATCGACCACCGATCTTTATTTCACCGCCGAGGACAGCGAGGCGGAGACGCGGCTCATGCCCAATGCCGAGTTTCGGCCGATAAGGTCGATCTGGGGCCACCGCGCCGGCAATCCGATTCAAAATCCCGAGGACGAGGACCAGATCCGCAGGGCGGTGCAATCGCTGCTGGCGGCTTGATCGGCATTGGGTGGCCCGGCGAGGCCGGACTTGATCCTCGAGTTGGACGCGCACGTCGGCACGGCATGATCAGCGTGAGGCCATTGCACATGCCCTGGGCCGCGGTCATCACCCTCGTCATTGCGCTGCCGCTGGCAGCAATCGCGTTCGCAGCGTGGTACGGGTTGGCGGTGCCGGGGACTGCGTATCGCGGGCCGCTGCCGCCAGAAACCGCAGAGGAGCGCGACAGCGCTGCCCGGCTCAAAGGGCATGTGACAGCAATCGCCAGCGTCCCTCACAACCTGCGCCACTACGCGGCGCTGGAGGCGGCCGCCAGCCATATCGAGCGCACGCTCGAGAGCTTCGGTTACACCGTCGACCGGCAGATCTTCGAGGTCGAGGGCCGCCCGGTACGCAACATCGAGGCGACGCTGGAGCCAAGCAAACAGGGCTCCGTGGAGGCATTGGTGGTTGGCGCGCATTACGATTCGTTCGAGAGCGCCCCGGGCGCAAACGACAACGGCACCGGAGTCGCGGCCGTGCTGGAGCTGGCTCGGCTGTTGCAAGACCATCGTCCGCAGAGCAGGCGCATCCGCTTCGCGCTCTTCGTCAACGAGGAGCCGCCTTACTATCGGACCGCCGACATGGGGAGCTGGCGCTACGCAAAGCAGTTGTCGGAGCGCGGCGACCGCGTGCACGGCATGCTATCGTTCGAGACGATCGGCTACTTCTCGGACAAACCGGGCTCGCAACAGTATCCGGCACCGTTCAGCATGATCTATCCATCGACCGGCGACTTCATCGCCTTCGTCGGCCTGCCGGCCTCCCGCGGATTCCTGCACGAGGTCATCGGCTCGTTCCGCAGGCACGCAGCCTTTCCATCCATTGGCGGCGTGGCGCCGGATGCGATTCCCGGCATTGGCTGGTCGGACCACTGGGCCTTTCGCGAATTCGGCTATCCGGCCATCATGCTGACCGACACCGCGCCCTTCCGCTATCCGCACTATCACCTGCCGAGCGACACGCCCGACAAGATCGATTATTCGAGGCTGGCACGCATCACGAGGGGACTCGAGCGCGTGTTGCGGGAGCTCGCCGATTGATCCGCAAGGCGTGATCCGCAAGGCGCGCGCCACATCGCCCCCGCCCGCCTGCTCTTCATGATGCCGTCCCGAGCACCTCCGCGCCGAACCGCTCGATGCGCGCGACCGCCTCCTCGACGCTCGAGCCGCCAAGCCGCAAGGCGACGTGCGTGAAGCCGATCTGTGACAGCGCCGCAGCGTCGGCGGCCATGTCGGCCGATGTGCCGGTGAACAGGCGGCGCGCCGACCCGTCCAGCGTCTTCTGTGAAGACCACTCGAAAAAGTCCTGGACCAGCAGCGCCAAGCCGAGCGTCGCCGGGTCGCGCCCTGCCGCCTCGCAGGCACGCCTCAGATCGGCGACGCCGGCTGCGAGACGCGCAGGCGTGTCGAGCGGCCTCGTCTGGCTGTTGTTCCCCGGATACCAGGCGTCGGCGAACTTGATGGTGCGCCGGAGCGCGGCCGGACTCTCACCGCCGACCCAGATCGGCGGGTGCGGCTTTTGCAACGGCTTTGGATAGAACAGCACATCGGAGAAGGCGACGTGCTTGCCGTTGTAGGCCGGGCTGTCCTTGGTCCACAGCTCGCGGAATGCGGCGAGCGCCTCGTCCGTTACGCTGCCGCGATCCTCGAACGGGGCGCCGAGGAGGCCAAACTCCTCCTTCATCCAGCCGGCACCCGCGCCCACGATCAGCCGGCCCTTCGAAAGCACGTCGATGGTGGCGAGCATCTTCGCCGTCAGCATGACCGGGCGATGCGGAACCACCAGCACCGAGGTAAGGAGCCGCAGGCGCTCCGTGCAGCCGGCAAGGAAAGCGATGGTCGCGAGCTGGTCGAAGCAATGGCCGTGCTCCGCCGCGCCGAAAGCGCCATCCTGCGTGTACGGGTAGCGTGAGCGCAGGGTTCCAGGCACGATCAGATGATCGCTGACCGAGAGGAAGTCGAAACCCGCCCGCTCGGCCGCCTTGGCGACGGCCATGTAATTCTCCCGCGTCGTAAAGATGCCCCGCGTTACCGTGCTCAAGCCGAATTTCATTGGCCCCTCCGACGATCCCAGGATGAGGGGAGCCTAGGACCACGTCCGCGGTGCTGGCAATCGGCTTCAACGGAACCGAGGCGCAGGCGTTGGCAGATCAATCGGGTTCCAGGTTCCAAAGGCGGTTAGCAACGCCGGACAGCCGCCGCTCGACATCGGTTACCCGAAGGCACCGGAACCAATCTGTGCGCATGGCGTTACGCGGATTGTATGCGTTTGGCAGAACAGGTTCATGGAAAATAAGGCCCCTTCGACCGACCGGACGATTTTGCACCCTGTGCAGAGCGAGCCCCAAAAGCCTCTTTTGCCGGGCAAGCGCATATTGATCGTCGAGGATGAGGTGATCGTCGCTGTTGATTACCATTTTCAGCTCATTGAAATGGGTTGGCAGCCCGTGGCGCACAGGGCGACGAACCGCTCCGCCATCGACTTTCTGAACGAGAATGACATCGACGCCGCAATCGTCGACTACCATCTTGGGGATGGCACGAGCGAGCCGCTGATGGCCTGCCTGCGCGAGCACGGCACGCCCTTTATCATCATCACGGCGAACACGCCCGAAATGCGCGAATGGACGGGCGCCGCGGCCATTCTCGACAAACCGGTGCAGCCGCGAGAGTTGCGGGCTGCTCTGCGCGACCTGTTTGCGCGATAGACCATCCCCCTAGTCCACCGTCCGCCGCCCACTTCCAGCGTGCCCTCTTGCAGTTTCCTGCATATGCAGATAAAAGCGGGCGATGGCGCGCAAACCTGACAACTCAGCCGTCAAAACTTCAGGATGCATCTGCTTTCGCCTGAGAAAGGCGGCGCGGTGCGTGACACAGATCTACGACCAGCATCTCGAGCCGCTGGGGCTTACGATTACGCAATACGGCCTGCTGGGCCACATCCTGTCCAACGACGGGATCGGCATCGGAGCGCTTGCTGAAATGGTCATCATGGATCCCACGACATTGACGAGGAGCCTCCGGCCGTTACAGCGGAAAGGTCTGGTGGCGCTGGCGCAGGACCCGCAGGACCGGCGGTCGCGACGATTGTATCTCACAGACAAAGGGCGGGAGGCGTTCGCTGAGGCCAAGCCGGCCTGGAAGCGCGCGCAAGAGCAGATCGAGGATGCACTCGGAGACGCGCAGACCGCCGTCCTGAATACCGTGCTGGATGTAGCAGTCGAGCGTCTGGCCAAGTGACGTCGAGAGCCACGCGGCAATATCTGCATAAGCAGCCAACCAGTTGATGAGGGGCGAGGGCAGCAGCATGAACGCAGCAGGCCAGAGCATCGAGTACGGAGTCGTACCCAGGGAGATTGCTGCGCAGGTGTCAGGGCTCGAGTTCCTCCAAGGCATCCTCGGCCGCCGCTATCCCGCGCCGCCCATCACGCAGGTGGCGGACTTCTGGCTTTCCGAGGTCGAGAGCGGCCGCGTGGTGTTCGAGGGCGTGCCGTCGTTCCGCTTCTACAATCCGCTGGGCACCGTGCATGGCGGATGGATCTCGACCCTGCTCGATTCGGCGATGGGCTGCGCTGCGCACACCATGCTGAGCGCAGGCCAAGGCTATACGACGGTCGATCTTACGGTGAGCTTCGTGCGGCCGGTCCTCGAGAGCAGCGGCAAGCTCCGCTGCGAGGGCAAAGTCATCCACGCAGGCGGGCGTATCGCGACAGCCGAGGGCCGCCTGTGGGATGCGAAGGGAACCCTCGTCGCCCACGGCAGCGAAACATGCCTAATACTGGCCGCAGCGGGCAAGCCAGCCTGAGCCGCGGCAAGCGCCACCCTCAAACATTCAAATCAGGAACTCGCAAGAGAAGGTCTGGTCATGTCAACTTCCGATCAGAAGGCCGCCCTGCCGCTGTGGGCCTTGATCGTCACCGTCGGCATCATCGTCGGCGTATCGATGGGCCGCAATCAGTCGATGGGGCTTTACCTGCCGCAGGTGACGCAGGCCCTGTCCATAGGCCGCGAGCCGTTCGCACTTGCGATGGCCCTGGCGCAACTCCTGATGGGCGTGGGCGCGCCGCTGTCCGGGGCCCTGATCGACAAGTTCGGCGCAGGCCGGGTGGTGGCCGGATGCGTGCTGCTGACCGTTGCGGGCCTGTACTTCATGTACGCCGCGCGTTCGCCCGTCGACCTGTTGATCTGCGGGGCACTGATCGGCATCGGCGTAAGCGGCACGGGGGTGACGTCGCTCGTCGGCACCGTCGGCCGACTGGCACCGCCCGATAAGCGGCTCAGCGCCATTGCCTCCGTGGGAATGGCCGCTGGCATCGGCGGCTTCGTTGCGCTCCCCGTCATGCACTTCCTGATCGAAGCGACCGGCTGGCAGACCAGTCTGCTCTGGCTGATGGGCCTCACGCTGCTGCTCATCCCGCTGGCATGGCCGATCGGCGGTAAGCCGACGGGCCAGACGTCCGTGGTGAGAAACCAGACCCTCCGCGAGGCACTGTCGGAGGCCATGCGCCATCCGAGCTACTGGCTGCTGACCGCCGGGTTCTTCGTGTGCGGGTTCCATGTGGCCTTCATCATGGTGCACCTGCCTGCATTTGCGATGGACCAGGGGCTTCCGGCGTGGGTCGGCCCGTTCGCACTTTCCGTCGTCGGCATCGCCAACATTATCGGCACGTTCGTGGCCGGGCAATCCGGGCGGTTCATCGAGAAGCGGCGCGGGCTGAGCCTGATCTACTTCGGCCGCTCGGTGATCTTCCTGGGCTTCCTGTTCCTGCCGATGACGGCGGCTACCGTGATAATTCTGTGCGGGCTGCTGGGACTGTTGTGGCTCGCGACGATCCCGTTCACGAGCGGGCTGGTGGCGACCTTCTTCGGCACGACGTGGATGTCGATGCTGTTCGGCATCGTGTTCCTCTCGCACCAGATCGGGTCGTTCGTGGGCGTGTGGCTGGCCGGCCGGTTGTTCGACGCCACCCAGTCCTACACCGCCATGTGGTGGATCTCGATCGCGCTCGGCCTGGTCGCCGCCCTGCTGAACTGGCCGATCGAGGAGAAGCCCGTGGCTCGGCTCGCAGGGGCGAAGAGCTGAGCGCGAGCATGGCGCGCCGAGGCCGGCAGGCCTGGGCGCGCCGTCGAGGCGGACGGCGCTTATGGGCGCGGCACGATCGGCGGCTTGACGTCCGCCGGAAGCGGGCAGTCGTAGGGCGTCGCATCCGTGCGGGCCTTGTGATCGGCTTTCGCGCGGGCGATCAGCGCCGGATCGTCGAGCGCATCGACGGCGACACCCGCCATCACCTTGGCCGCGTGAACCATGCCCTTCTTGGCCTGTCCCGACTTGCCCTGAGCCGTGATCTGCCAGGAATGTCCAGGTGTGCCGATGGCATGCGTCGCGATCCGCGCCTGCACAGTCGGCACCACCCAGCTCACATCGCCGACATCGGTCGAGCCCATCATCGGCGCACCCTTCGTACCCAAGGGAACGATGAAGTCACACAGCGGCGTGTCCTTGCGCACCGGCACGCCGGCACGCGCATAGGCCGACGCAATATCCTCGTGTGTCAACGTGGCCTGGATCTTCGCGGCATACGCGCGGTCGGCCGCATCGAAGGGGGGAGGACCCAGGCGATCGAGCTGGCGCTGCATCGCCTCCTCGAGCGGGGTATTCCCGAGCAGGTTCGAGACGGCGCTGACGACTTTCATCGACACCTCGGTCTCGGTCATCATCGCGGCGCCGCTCGCCACTTTCTTCACGCGCTCGATCAGCGCCCGCATGCCTGGCAGATCACGGGCGCGGATGGCATAGCGCACCTTCGCCGTGGCCTGCACGACGTTCGGCGCCACACCTCCCGCATCGAGCATCGCGTAGTGGATGCGGGCGTCCGACGGCATGTGCTCGCGCATGTAGTTGACGCCGACGTTCATGAGCTCCACGGCATCGAGCGCGCTGCGTCCGAGGTGCGGTGCGGCAGCAGCGTGCGACGCGCGCCCCTTGAAGCTGAAGTCGATGCGCGTGTTGGCGAGGCTCATGGCGTCGTCGACGCGGTTGATTGCGGCGGGATGCCATGTGATGGCGATGTCCACGTCCTCAAAAAGGCCCGCGCGGACCATGAAAACCTTGGCGGCCCCACCCTCCTCGGCCGGACAGCCGTAGTACCGCACGCGGCCCTTGATGCCCTTGGCGGAGAGGTAGTTCTTCACGGCCGTTGCCGCCAAGAGCGCTGCTGAGCCGAGCATGTTGTGGCCGCAGCCGTGCCCATGGCCGCCGGGCACCAGCTCCTTCGGCTCGGCGATGCCCGCGACCTGCGACAGGCCCGGCAGCGCATCGTACTCGCCGAGGATGGCAATGACGGGCCCGCCATCGCCTGCCTCGCCCATGATGGCGGTGGGAATGCCGGCCAGATTCTCGGTGATGCGGAAGCCTTCCTGCTCGAGCATGGCGCGATGCTCGGCCACGGAGCGGTACTCCGTGTAGGCGATCTCGGGGATCTCCCAGACGCGATCCGAAAGCGCCTCGTAGGCCTCCCTACGGGCGTCGACGAGTTGCCAGATCTTCTCGCTGTTCTGCATGCCCCCTGCTCTCCTCCGAGGCTTCGCGCTTTCAAACCGTCATTCCGCGGCCGGCGACGGCGCGGACGCGACATCGCCACGCCGGCGCCCGAACGCCGCGAACCAGCGTGCCACGACGTAAAACGCCGGCGTGAAAATCAATCCGAAGACGGTGACGCCGATCATACCGCTGAACACCGCGGTGCCGAGCGTCTGACGCAACTCTGCGCCCGCACCGATGGCCCAGACCAGCGGCACCACGCCGAGAATGAACGCCAGAGACGTCATAAGGATCGGCCGCAACCGCAGCCGCGCCGCCTCGACCGCGGCGTCCCAGCGGCTGCGTCCCTGCTCTTCCAGCTGGCTTGCGAACTCGACGATCAGAATGGCGTTCTTGGCAGCCAGTCCGATCAGCACGATGAAGCCGACCTGGGTCAGGATGTTGTTGTCCTGTCCGCGCAGCACCACCCCCGTGATCGACGCGATCAAGCACATCGGCACGATCATGATGACGGCCAGCGGCAGCGTCAGGCTCTCGAACTGCGCCGCAAGGACGAGGAAGACAAAAACCACCGCCAGGATGAATGCAAACACGGCCGTATTGCCCGCCCGCAACTGCTGGAATGCGAGCGTGGTCCACTCGTAGTTGAAGCCTTCCGGTAATGTCTCGGCAGCAAGACGCTCCATGATCTGGATGGCCTGGCCCTGCGAGTATCCGGGCGCAGCCACACCGTCGAGCTCGGCTGCCGGATAGAGGTTGTAGCGCGGCACACGATAGGGGCCGGATTGATCCCTCACCGTTGCGAACGATCCGATCGGCACCGTCTCGCCGGTGTTGTTGCGGACCCGGATCTTGAGCACGTCCTTGGGCTCGATGCGATATTCGCTGTCGGCCTGGGCGGTCACGCGGAAGGTGCGGCCGAACAGATTGAAGTCGTTGACGTACGTAGATCCCAGAAATGTCTGCAAAGCCGAAAAGACCTCGGGAACATTGATGCCGAGGAGCTGGGCCTTGGTTCGATCGATGTCGAGATAGAGTTGCGGCGTGGAGGTCTCGAACAGCGAGAACACCTGCGTCACGCCAGGCGTTTGCGCCGCGCGCCCCATCATGGCGTAGACGGCGCCCTGCAGCGCCGGCGCGCCGCGGCCGGCGCGATCCTCGATCATCATGCGGAACCCGCCGGCGTTGCCGATGCCCTGAACGGGGGGCGGCGCCACGACGACAATGAATCCCTCCTTGATCGCGGCCAGGCGCTGGAACAGGGCTCCCTGGATGGCAGCGGCGGACTTGCGTGGATCCTTGGCACGCTCCTCGAAAGGCTCGAGCACGACGAAGATGGCGCCGGCATTGGGCGCGTTCGTGAAGGTGGCGCCCGAGAAGCCGACGATGTTGACGGCATTGGCCACGCCAGGCGTCTGCAGCGCGATGTCGGCCGCGCGGCGGTTGACCTCGTCGGTGCGGGCAAGCGAGGCGCCGGCCGGAAGCTGGGTGGCAATGATCAGGAAGTTGCGGTCCTGCTGCGGGATGAAGCCGATCGGTGTCTTGCGGAACTCATTGAGGCCGTAAACGATGACACCCGCATAGAGCACCAGCATCAGCACGGCGAAACGCACGACCCTGGCCGCAAGCCACCCGTAGCCGCTCGCGAGCGCATCGAACCCCAAATTGAAGAGCCTGAAGAACCGGTGGACCGGCCACTCCCACCACCGGTCGCGATGCTGCGGGTCGTGCGGCTTCAGCAGCAGCGCGCACATGGCCGGCGACAGCGTCAGCGATACGACGAGCGAGATGATCGTGGCAC
>JBLNBZ010000086.1:0-13990 GCA_050260355.1 Bacteroidota bacterium
TCGTTGCGGGCGATGAAATTGACGGCGATCCCATCCCCAAGAAGACCGTCCGCACGGCTCCCGATCCAAGCTCGCAGGACATGCTCGCGTTCCCGGCCGCGATTGCCGCGGTCGCCGCCGCGGTCGGCGTCGGCTCTCTGATCAAGCCGACATTCGGCATCGAGAATGTCGACCTCGTGTTCCTGACCGCGACCGTCGCCATCGCCATCCGCTTCGGGTTGCTGCCGTCCCTGGTCACAAGCGCCCTGTCGGCGCTCGCCTACAACTTCTTTTTCCTCCCGCCGCTCTACACCCTCTCCATTGGCGACCCGACGCATATCGCGGCGTTCGCGTTTTTTGCACTGGTGGCGGTTCTCGTCTCCAATCTCGCCGCACGTGCGCGCGCCCATGCGCTTGCCGCCTTTGCCCGTGTGCGCACGACCGAGTCTCTCTATGCCTTCAGCCGCAAGCTCGCCGGCGCCGGCACGCTCGATGATGTCCTGTGGGCCTCGGGCTATCAGATGGCGGCCATGCTCAAAGTGCGCGTCGTGCTCCTGCTGCCGGAGGGAAGCACGCTCTCCCTGCGATCGGGCTATCCGCCGGAGGATGCCCTCGATGCTTCCGACCTTGCGGCTGCCGATTGGGCCTGGTCGCACAACCGGCCGGCCGGCCGCGGCGCCGACACGCTGCCCGGAGCCAAGCGGCTTTTCCTGCCGATGCGCACCGGCCGGGGCACGATCGGCGTCGTTGGCATCGACAGCGACAAGCCTGGACCATTGCTCACGCGTGAGCAGCGCCGGCTGCTCGATGCGCTGATCGACCAGGCGGCGCTCGCCATCGAGCGGGTGCATCTGGTCGAGGAGGCCGACCGTGTCAAGCGCAGCATCGAAACCGACAAGCTGAGGGCCGCAATACTCACATCGCTCTCGCATGATTTGCGAACGCCGCTCTCGAGCATCATGGGCGCGGCCGGCGCGCTGCGCGATTTGTCCGACGCGCTGAGCAAGGATGACAAGGCCGATCTGCTCGATACCATCGTCGAGGAGGCCGAGCGGCTCAATCGCTTCATCGCCAACCTCCTGCACATGACCAAGCTGGAGGCGGGCGCCGTGACACCCGACACGGCGCCGCATGTCCTGAGCGAGCTGATCGCGACGACGCTGACGCGCGCAGCCAAGATCATCGACAACCACAAGGTGGAGCTGGACCTCGCCGCCGATCTGCCCATGGTGAACGTCGACGGCATTCTCTTCGAGCAGGCGATGTTCAACCTGATCGACAATGCTTCGAAATACGCCCCCGCCGGCACCACCATCCGCATCCAGGGCTGGCGGGAGGGCGACCTCGTCCGCCTGCAGGTGTTGGATGAGGGGCCCGGCATTCCGCCCGAGGCAACTGGGCGCGTGTTCGATCGCTTCTACCGCGTGCACAAGGAGGACAGCGTGCGCGCCGGCACCGGCCTCGGACTTGCAGTCTCGCGCGGATTCATCGAGGCCATGCAGGGGCGCATCGTCGCCGGCAATCGCTCCGACCGCTCGGGGGCTGTCTTTACGGTCACGCTGCCGGTTGCCGAGACGACTCGCGAGCTGGAGCCAGTCGCATGAACGCGCCTCCGCTCCGTCTGCTCGTCGTCGATGACGAGCCCGCCATCCGCAAGCTGTTGCGTGTGGGCCTCGCCACCCAGGGTCACCAGGTGCTGGAGGCCACCAACGCGCGAACCGCCCTGCAGCAGCTCGCAGCCAAGCCGGACCTCGTGATCCTCGACCTCGGGCTGCCCGATCTCGAGGGGCTCGATCTCCTGCGCCAGATCCGCGAGCGGGCCTCTGCCATTCCCATCGTCATATTGACCAGCCGTGACGATGAGGCGGCCAAGGTCCAGGCGCTCGACGCCGGCGCCGATGACTATGTCACCAAACCGTTCGGCATGAACGAGCTCCTGGCCCGCATACGCACGGCGCTGCGCCATCAACTGCAAGCGCAGGGTGAGAAGCCGGTCTTTCGCTCGGGCGATCTGACGGTCGATCTGGTGCGCCGCATCGTCAAGATTGCCGACCGCGAGATCAAGCTGTCGCCGAAGGAGTACGATCTGTTGCGCATCCTGGTCCAGCACGCCGGCAAAGTCCTCACGCACAAGTTCCTGCTCGATCGACTGTGGGACTCGACCGCCGACACCCAGTATCTCCGCGTCTACGTCGGCCACTTGCGCCAGAAGATCGAGCAAGACCCGCAACGCCCGCAGTATCTGCTGACTGAGACCGGGGTCGGCTACCGTCTTCGAGCCCCTGATTGACAGCATTCCCATGGACACCCACGCGCTTCTAACTCCGGCCAACGTGAGCACCAGTCTGGCGGCACGCGACAAGGCAGGCCTGCTTCGAGAGCTGGCGCTGCGCGCGGCCTCGAGCCTGTCGCTCTCCGGCGACAGGATCTTCTCGCAGATCATGAAGCGGGAGGATCTCGGCACGACCGGCGTCGGGGATGGCGTGGCGATCCCGCATGTACGCCTCGCGGAGGTCGAGCAGCCGGTCGGCTTTTTGGCGCGGCTCGACGATCCGATCAATTTCGACGCCGTGGACGGCCGCCCGGTCGACCTGGTGTTTCTCCTGCTGCTGCCGGGCGCGCCGACAGGCGGACAACTTGCCGCGCTGGCAAGTGTCGCGCGGGCGCTTCGAGATCCCGAGCGGGTCGCCCGGGCGCGTGCCGCGGCGGACGCCCAGGGCGTCTATCTCGCAATGACGAGTACTCCATCCGCCGGACAGCAGCCTGCGAATCAGCCGGAATGAGCGGCGCGCAAGAGGCGTTCCCGCATCGCTTCGGGAAATGCCAGCGGCGGCGCGGGCGCGGCTCGTGCGGGCGCGCTATAAGACCATCATGAGCAGCCGATTCTATGGGGAGGGCATGCACCCGACCGTGCGTTGTTGCGCCATAGGCCTCGCAATCCTCGGCTTAGGGGCAACCGATGCGCTCGCCGCAGGCGGGGCCTTCGTGGTTGACGATGCGGTGATTGCTGCCCCCGGCCACTGCCAGGTCGAATCGTGGGTGTCGTCCGCCGACAACGGCCAGTTCGTTGCCGTCAGCCAGCCGTCCTGCGTTGCTGAGCTCGGACTCCCCGTCGAGCTCAAGGCCTCATTTCAAGGCAGGCGCGAGGATGGCGAGTGGACGGCGGTGACAGGGGTCCAGGCCAAGACCGTGCTCATTCCGGTCGAGCCGCACAAGATCGGCCTCGGCCTGGTCGGCGGCACGGCGTTCGACGTCACGAACGGAGAATCCACGCTCACGTTCATCAACGTTCCCGTGACCATCGAGCTTCATGATCAGTTGCACATCAATCTGAACGCCGGCTGGGCCTTTGACGCGGTGGAATCCGAGCACCATTTCATTTGGGGCGGCTCATTCGAGTGGGAGTTCGCCACTCAGTTCACGGCGATCGCCGAGATTTTCGGCGAGACCGGACCGCAAGATGCGCCCCGGGTTCAAGCGGGCTTGCGCTATCAGCCCGTCAAGAACATCGACCTGGATCTGATCTATGGTCACAACATCAATGGCGAGAACGCGAATTGGATCACAGCGGGCTTGACCGTGCGATACTGATACCCAGTCCCGCCGGCCTGCGACGCTTGGACCGAGGATACGGCGAACGCTGGTCGGTGTTGACAAGACGTTTGCAGCGGGAGCAGAAGTCTTCCGCGCGCGGGGCCGCCCGCGCGAATCTTCAACGGCAGGACAGGTGACAATGCCAGGCGACAGTACAAGTCAGCCGTCCAAGCCGTCGTCGGTGATCATGGCCTGATCGTCCCTTCGTGACGCTCACCCCACGCCCCGGCGGCGCCCCACGAGGTGAGCCATGATCTTCCCTGTGCGCAGCGACCTTCGTGCTGCCTCGGTCTCGGTGAGTGCGAAACGAGCCTGGCCGAACCGCTATGATGCCGCGGTCTTCGCCCTGCTTGCGGCTGCTCTGATCCTGCTCGCGCGGGCCGGCCACGACATGAGCCTGCCGCTCGCGCAGCTCGACGCGCATCCCGTCTCCCTCGATCCGGCGAACCTGCCCCTCTACGCGCTGCGCTCGACGCTGCGCATGTTTGCCGCAATCCTGGCGTCGCTGCTTTTCGCCTTCGCTTTCGGTGCGCTCGCGGCCAAGAGCCGCAAAGCCGCGCTCGTCATCATCCCTGCGCTCGACATCCTGCAGTCGGTGCCCGTGCTGGGCTTCCTGACCTTCACCGTCGTCTTCTTCATGGGCCTGTTTCCCGGCAGTCAGCTCGGTGCGGAGCTCGCCGCCATCTTCGCCATCTTCACGAGCCAGGCCTGGAACATGGCCTTCTCGTTCTATCAGTCGCTCGTAACCGTGCCGCTCGACCTGGACGAGGCTTGCCGCCATTTCAAAGTCTCGCCTTGGCTCAGGTTCTGGCGCCTCGAGGTGCCCTTCGCCACGCCGGGGCTGGTGTGGAACACGATGATGTCGATGTCGGGGGGCTGGTTCTTCGTGGTCGCCTCCGAGGCCATCACGGTCGGCGACACCCGCCTTCTGCTGCCCGGCATCGGCTCCTACATCGCGCTCGCCGTCGAGCAGCGCAATCTTGGTGCGGTGGGCGCTGCCGTGGCGGCCATGGCGATGGTCATCCTGCTTTATGATCAGCTCGTCTTTCGCCCGATCGTCGCGTGGGCCGACAGGTTCCGCTTCGAGGCCACCGCGGCGCAGGTGCGCCCGAGATCATGGGTCTACGATATCGTGCGCCGCGCCCAGTTCTTGCGGCAGGTGGTTGCTGCCGCAAGCCGCGGCATCGACCCGTTGCTGCAGCTTGCCGCGCGCCGGCCGCGCTCGCGCAGGACGGTGCCATCCGATGCCCGGCTCGGCGCGGCCGGCGACCGCGTGTGGCTCGCCCTCGTTCTCATGGCAACCGCTTGGAGTGTGTGGACCATCATCGCCTACATCCGCGCCACGCTCGGCATGGCGGACCTGCTCGAGGCGGGCTGGTGCGGCCTCCTGACGTTGACCCGCGTCGCCGTCCTGATCGCCGCAGCGAGCCTGATCTGGGTGCCGATCGGCGTCTGGATAGGCCTCAGGCCCCGCGTCGCCCAATGGGTTCAGCCGCTTGCACAGTTCCTGGCCGCGTTTCCGGCCAACGTGCTGTTTCCCTTCGCTGTGATCGGCATCGTCCGCTGGAAGCTCGATCCTGACATCTGGCTCTCGCCGCTGATGGTGCTCGGCACGCAGTGGTACATCCTGTTCAATGTCATCGCCGGCGCCAGCGTCTTCCCGACGGACCTTCGCGAGGTCGCCACCGTCTACAGATTGCGCTCCTGGCAGTGGTGGCGCCGGGTGATCCTGCCGGGCATCTTCCCCTACTACGTCACCGGCGCGCTTACGGCCTCCGGCGGATCCTGGAACGCGAGCATCGTCGCTGAGGTCGCGAGCTGGGGCAACACCAGGCTCGAAGCGACAGGCCTCGGCGCCTACATCGCCAGGGCGACCGAGGCCGGCGACTTCCATCGGGTCGTGCTCGGCATTGCCGTCATGTCCTTCTTCGTTGTCGTGTTCAATCGCCTGCTGTGGCGGCGTCTTTATGCGCAGGCCGAGCACCGGCTGCGTCTCGGCTAGGAGTCGAACCCATGGCCCTGTTGGCACCCCGCCCCGAGACCGGCACGCTGGCAACGGTCGAGCACGTCCGGCACGTGTATGATCGCGGCGTCGTTCTGGACGATGTCAGCTTCGAGCTTCGGGAAGGCGAGATCGTCGGCCTGCTCGGCCGCTCCGGGTGCGGCAAGTCCACGCTGCTCCGCATCATCGCCGGCCTGGTCCCGGCGACGAGCGGTCGCGTCACAACCGATGGCAAGCCGGTGCATGGCCCCGCCGACGGCGTCGGCATGGTGTTTCAGAGCTTTGCGCTCTTTCCTTGGCTCAGTGTCCTCGAGAATGTCGAGCTCGGCCTCGAAGCGAAGGGGATTCCACGCGACGAGCGCCGGCGGCGTGCACTCGCCGCCATCGACCTGATCGGTCTCGACGGCTTCGAGAGCGCCTATCCGAAGGAGCTGTCGGGCGGCATGCGCCAGCGCATCGGCCTTGCTCGCGCGCTCGTGGTGGAGCCGAACATCCTGCTGATGGACGAGCCGTTCTCAGCTCTCGATGTTCTGACCGCCGACACACTGCGCACGGACCTGCTCGACTTGTGGCTGGAGGGCCGCATGCCGACGCGCTCGATCCTGCTCGTGACGCACAACATCGAGGAGGCCGTGTTTCTGTGCGACCGCCTGCTCCTGCTGTCGTCGAACCCGGCCCGCATTGTCGATGAGATCGCGATCGACCTGCCGCATCCGCGCAGCCGCGTGGATGGGGAGTTCCGGGCGCTCGTCGATGACGTCTACACGCGGATGACCGCGCCGGGGACACGCCAGGCGACCAAGGATAACATGTTCCGCGGCATCGGCACGGCCATGGCTCTGCCGCGTGTCTCCTCGAACCTGTTGGCCGGCCTGATGGAGACGCTGGCAGCGCCGCCCTTCAACGGTCGCGTCGATCTGCCTGCCCTTGCCGCGCGGCTTCACATGGAGGTCGACGAGCTCTTTCCGATCGCGGAGGTGCTCCACCTTTTGCGCTTTGCAGAGCTCTCGGCCGGCGACCTGAGCCTGACCAAAGCCGGCTGGCGCTTTGCCCAGGCCGGCATGGACGTGCGCAAGACCCTGTTCGCGCAGCATCTGGCCGCCTACGTCCCGCTCGCCGCCCACATCCGCCACGTCCTCGATGAGCGGCCGAGCCATCGCGCACCCATGCTGCGCTTCAAGGATGAGCTCGAGGATCACATGTCGGAGGCGGAAGCCGACGAGACGCTGCGCGCCGTCATCGGCTGGGCCCGGTTTGGCGAGCTGTTCGCCTACGACGAGCAGGCGCAGATGCTCAGCCTCGATGATCCGAGCTGACTGCGCTGCTCGCCGCGCCGCGTCAGGCCCGCTTCGGATCGCCCTTGTAAGGTGGATCGCGCTCGAGTGCCTCCGCGATGCGCTTGGGATCGACCTCGATCTTCACACCGGCGCGCTCGATCTGCAGCAGCATCGGCGAGCGCGAGTCGCGATTGTCCCAGCCCCGGTTGAGAGCCTCCGTCATGTCGGCAAGTGCCATATTGGCGAGCCGCATCGGCACGCCGAGCTCGCGTCCGAGCTGCGTGGCGAGGAACATGTCCTTGTGCGCCAGGCGCAGTGCGAACGCCGGCGGCTCGTACTTGTTGGGCAGGAACTGGTCGATGAGACCGTCGAAGGTGCGCCTGCGCCCGCCTGCGCCAGCACGCACCGCCTCCCACAGCGCCAGCGGCTCCACTCCGCCCTTGACGCCCATGGTGAACACCTCGGCAAGGGCCGCCTGCACCGCGTAGCCCGCGCAGTTGTGCACGAGCTTGGCGACCGACCCCGCGCCGATCGCACCGATGTAGCGCGCCTGGTCGCCGATGGCGTCGAGCACCGCCTTGTGCTTGTCGAACTGGGCCTTGTCGCCGCCGACCCAGATCGCCAGCTTGCCGGATCTGGCGCCAGACGGCCCGCCGCTCACTGGTGCATCGAGCATGTGCAAGCCCTTCTCGGCGTAGATGCCGTGGATCTTGCGCACCAGCGTCGGCGAGTTCGTGGAGAGATCGAAGTAGGCGCTGCCCTGCTTCATGCCTGCCAGCAGGCCGGCCTCTCCGAGAGCGACGGCCTCCACCTCCGGCGGTCCAGGCAGCGACGTGAAGACGACGTCCGCCGCTTTCGCGACGGCGATGGGACTGTCGGCCCAGGTCGCACCTGCCGCTATATGCTTGTCCGCCGCTGCCCGCCGCGTGTCGTGCACGACGAGCTTGTAGCCCGCCTTCTGCAGGTTGGCGGCCATGCTGGCACCCATGGTGCCGAGCCCGATGAATCCGACTTGCATGTCTCGACTCCTCGCGTGCGTTCTGCCTGACCTACTTTTTCTGCTCGAAGACGTCTTTGGCGACCAGTGCGCCGGACATGGCGCACGGCCAGCCCGCATAGAACGCAAGGTGCGTGATGAGCTCGCTGATCTCCTCCTTGGTCACGCCGTTGTTGAGCGCGCGCTCGAGGTGTCCCTTGAGCTGCTCCGTGCGGTTGAGCGCGACAAGCGTCGCGACCGTAATGAGGCTGCGATCGCGCTTCGACAGGCCGGGGCGCTCCCACACATCGCCGAAGAGGACCTTCTCGGTGAGATCGACGAGCTTGGGTGCGACCGCGCGAGCTTTCTCGCGCGAGGGCGATGGAGGCGTGGGGGCCATGGTGCGGTACTCCTTGTTGAGGGAAGAGCTAGAAGGAAGGCCGATCGCGCTATGCGCTGCGCAAGGCGCCCGCCGGCGCGATGCGGGCGGCGGGCGAGGATGATCTATTCGCAGCGCCCGCGCTATTCGCGGAACGAGGGATCCTGGCGGTCGAGCATGCGCAGGAGGCCAGGCCACTCGAGCAGGCCGTACGGGCGCACCACCTTCGGGCTGTACATTGCAGTCGACTTCTCGACCACGGCGTCGGAGAGCACATTGAGCTCCGTGTTGCAGGCCATGGCCGCCAGCTGCGCCTGACAGGAGCGCTCCAGCCCATACATGCGGTTGAAGGCTTCAGGCACGCTCGGTCCCACCGTCAGCAGACCATGGTTGCGCAGGATCATCACATCGTAGCTGCCGAGATGCTGCGCCAGCTTGTCCCGTTCCGCCGGATCGCGCTCGGGCCCGTTGAAATCGTGATACGCCACGCGGCCATAGAACCGGTGCGAGGTCTGTGTCAGAGGCAGCAGCCCACACTTGAGCGAGGAGACCGCCATGCCGGCGATCGTATGCGTGTGCATTACCGCCATGACGTCGGGCCGCGCCTTGTAGATGGCGCTATGGATGACGAAGCCCGCGGCGTGCAGGCCGTATCCGTGCTCGAGCTCCGGCTTGTAGGCGATGTTGCCCTCGAGATCGACCTTGAGGAAGCAGGACGCCGTCATCTCGCTGAACAGCAGCCCGTGCGGATTGAGGAGGAAGTGCGTCGGCTGGTCGGGAACGCGCGCGCTGATGTGAGTGTAGATCATATCCGACATGCCGTATCGATCGCACAGCCGATAGCAGGCCGCGAGATTGACCCGCGCCTCCCACTCCTGCGCCGAGACTGATTGGGCGACCGGCTTGACCTTGAGAACCGAGACATTGCTCATCGATGCACTCCCTAGACAGTCGTTTGGTTGAGTGTTGGCATTGTCGACCCGGCGCGCCTTTTCGCATTCTCAGGCCGGGATCACCGGCCCGGCCCTCAGTGAAGCACCGGTCCTTTGAGGAAGCTATTGCGATCCGCCGACTTGACGTGCAGCTCGAACGTCCCGCCGTCGCGGAAGACCAGCATCGGAATGTCGGCGCCGGCGTTCCCGACCGACCAGATGCGCCGGAAGAACCCGGCCAGGCTGCTCACCTCCGCGCCGTTGACCGCGATCACGATATCGCCCGGCCGCACGTCCGCATCCGCCGCGGGGCCGCGGCTCGATATGCCGGTGATGACGATGCGGCTGCCGATCTCGCTCGCATAGAGGCCGAGCCAGGGACGCGGCGGCCGCCTCGCCTTGCCCAGCGTCAGCAGGTCGTCGAGGATCGGCTTCAGGTTGTCGATCGGCACGACCATGTTGAGGTTCGCCGGCTGACCCGACTCGCGCGCCTGGTGCTGAACCTGCAGCGACCCGATGCCCACGAGCTTTCCCGACGGACCGATGACGGCGGTGCCGCCCCAGTGCGGGTGCCCCGGCGCGGTGAAGATCGCCTCGTCCAGCACGTACTCCCAGTAGCCCGCGAATTCCTGCTTGGCGACCACGCGCGCGGCGATCGCGCCTTGCCGTCCCCCGGCGCCCGCGACCACCACGTGCTCGCCGACCTGCGTCCTGGATGAATCTCCCAGATCCAGGCATGGCATATCCACCCGCGCCAGCGCCTGGACGAGTCCGAACCCCGTGGGCTGGTCGAAGCCCAGCACGTGGCCCGGCACAACGCGGCCGCCGAGACTGATCCAGACCGTCTCGGCCTCCATGATGAGATAGCCGATGGTCAAGACAACGCCATCCTTGCGGATCAGCACGCCGTTGCCCACGCGCTCAGTGCCCAAGGTCTCGGCCGTGAACGCATCGGGCGGAGCCAGCGCCCTGACGCCAACCACCGAAGCCAGCGCCTCGTCGAGCTCATAGTCGTAGTCGTCTGGATTTGGCTGCATGCACCGCCTCTTGCCGCCATCATCAAACGCCCGGCCGCTCGCAGGGGCAAGACAAGAAATCGAATGGCCCTGGGAGCCGGCGCCTGACGCTCCAACACGCACAGCCAATTCTAGTGGACCGGCGCCTCCGATGCCATCTGGAGCGCCGCCACACGCCAAGCGGCTCGGCGACCGCTTCCGGCCTGTGCTATATATTGCGACATATAGATGGGACGCCTGCGCGACGCGCATCAAGAAAATGTTGCTGGGAGGCCGACGTGAGCGAGGCGAAGGGCCCCATGCGGGTCCACGTCGACAGGGACCGCTGTCAGGGTCACAATCGGTGTTACCTGCTCGCGCCGGAGCTGTTCGAAGTGGACGAGCTCGGCTTTGCGAGCGCCAAGGGTGACGGCGTGGTGCCGCCCGAGCTCGAGCCAAAGGCTTTGCTCGCCGTGCGAAACTGCCCCGAGTTCGCGGTGCGCGCAGAACGCGATGCGACGTGAGGATGACGCCGATGCCCGAGCGCCCGCCCGCCACGGATTGGACCACCGATTTCGACCACACCGATGCGCGATGGATCGACGATCCCTTCCCGATATGGCGCGAGCTGCGCAACGGCTGTCCCATCGCCCACACCGAGCGTTACGGCGGCGTCTATCTCCCGACGCGCTATGAGGACGTGCGAGCCATCGCCTACGACACGACGAATTTCTCATCCCGCCGGGTCGTCATTCGCGAGAACCCGCCGGACGTGCCGCTGCCGTCTCCGCCGATCACGTCCGACCCGCCGCACCACAAGCCCTCTCGCATGCTGCTGCTTCCCGCCTTCAGTCCGCAGGTGATCGAGCGCCTGGTGCCGCGCACGCGCGCCATCTGCAATGAGCTTCTCGACGCGATCGACGGCCGGAGCGAGTGCGATGCCGCCGCCGAGTATACGCAGCACATCCCGGTGCGCGTGATCGCGCACATGCTGGGTGTACCGGAGGAGGAAGGCGATCGCTTCCGGAGATGGATCCACGTCTTTCTCGAGGACACGATCGTCGACGACGACAAGCGGGCTGCCGAGCGGCTGATGGCAACCGCTTTGGAGATGGACGACTACTTCCGACCCTACGTGGAGGCGAGGCGCCGCGCGCCCGGCGAGGACCTCATCAGCTTCCTCGTGCAGGCGCAGCACGACGGCCAGCCGCTGACGGAGCGGCACCTGTTCGGCACGCTGCGTCTGATCCTCATTGCCGGCATCGACACGACCTGGAGCGCCATCGGCGCCAGCCTGTGGCATCTCGCGCGGACTCCCGCCGATCGTGATCGCCTCGTCGCCGAGCCCGATCTGATGGCCACGGCAGTGGAGGAGTTTCTACGGGCCTACGCGCCCGTCACCATGGCACGCCAGGTGGTCAATGACACCGAGGTCGGCGGCTGCCCGATGAAGGCCGGGCAGCTCGTCATGCTGTCGTTTCCCGCCGCCAATCGCGACCCGCAGGCCTTCCCCGACCCCGACAGCGTCATCATCGACCGGCAGGACAACCGCCACGCCGCGTTCGGGCTGGGCATTCACCGGTGCATCGGCTCCAACCTCGCGCGCATGGAGATCAACGTTGCGCTGCAGGAGTGGCTGAGGCGCATTCCGAGGTTCAGCCTGAAGGACGCGAGTGGCGTGATTTGGTCGCGGGGCGCGGTGCGCGGGCCTCGGACCCTGCCTTTCGTGCTCGGCAACTAGCATCGGCGCTTGCGCATGTCAGACAACCAGACGCGACCGGGTGAGCTGGTGCTTGCCCTCGATCCCGCCAAGACCGCCGACGACGCTCGCCTCGTGTTCATCGGGCGCATTCGCACACCGTGGCGGGTGCGGGAGGACGCACCGAAGAATCCGCGCCGGGCGCGCGAGCGCGGCGGAGGCGCGTGCGTCGAGATCGATGCGCCTTATCGCGCGGGGCTGCAGGGCCTCGAGAAATACTCCCACGTCATCGTGCTCTACTGGATGGATCGGGCGCGCCGCGACCTGATCGTGCAGGCGCCGAAGCATCGCGCCACGCCGTGCGGCGTGTTCGCGCTGCGCTCGCCGGTGCGTCCCAATCCGATCGCGCTGGCCGTCGTGCGCGTGCTGGCGATCGATGCCGCCGCGGGCAGGATCGAGATCGATGCCATCGATTGCCTCGACGCAACGCCGCTGCTCGACATCAAGCCCTACAGGCCCGGCATCGATGCCGTGCCGGAGGCCACGACGGAGTAGCCGGACGCCGGCACTGCGCAGGCGGCTTGGCGGCCCTCGCCTCCACGGGGTACGCTGAGCTTGGAACGCTGTCGACAACATGAGGAGCCGAACGTGGCGAAGTTCACCTGGGACCACATCCATCTGCGCAGCCCGAACCCGGAGGCGACGGCAGCATTCTACGAGCGCATGTTCGGCGCCGAGTTGATCCGCACGAAGATGCCCGACGGCACGCCGCGCATCGACATGAAGATCGGCGGCGGCGACATTTTCATCGCCCAGGTCAATCCAGGCGACAAGGTCAATGCACCGCCGAAGACTCCGTATCAGGGCCTCGACCATTTCGGCCTCAAGGTGACGGGCATCGACGCGATCGTTGCCGAGCTCAAGGGCAAGGGCGCCGAGTTCACCATGGAGCCGACGACCATCAGGCCCGGCGTGCGGATTGCATTCCTGCGCGGACCCGAGGGCGTATCGATCGAGCTGCTCGAGCGGAGCTAGAGCAGCTTCCGTTGCCGTTGAGGCAACGCCACCTCGAGCCGGGATTCAGGCCCAGGTTGCCGCGTCTCCGACCGAGTCTTGCGCTGGATCCCGCATCTGCGCTCGGCCCGCACGCGCCTCGCTGGTGCGGGATGACGCGGCGAGAGGCATTCAGATCACGCGCGTCCTCTCCCCCCAACTCCGTCATCCCGGCCCAGTGAGCGCGCAGCGCGAACGCGAGCCGGGATCCAGGCTCAGGTCTCCCGCGTCTGCGACGGGTCTCACGCTGGATCCCGCATCGGCGCTCGGCCCGAAGGGGCGTCGCTGGTGCGGGATGACGTGTGGGATGGGGCGGGGCCATGCCCAATATTCCGCGTCATCCCGGCACTGCTCGTGCGTGAAACGCACGAGCGGGAAAAGCCTGCCCCCGCGAAGGCGGGGGCCGGGACCCAGAGCATTAGCCCCCTCTCCCCGTTCTTTACGGGGAGAGGGTCGGGGTGAGGGGCAGCGGCATAATCCGAGCTCGCGTCTGCCCCTCATCCTAACCTTCTCCCCACAGGATCGACGAAGGCGAAAGACCCCGGCTCATTCGCGCCAGAGGCGCGATGGCCGGGGACGCAGACTTGAAGGGGTGCGCAGGTATCAGCGTCGCCAGGCACAGCCGCCCCGCAAATGTCATCCTCGGGCTTGCCTGCCCTCCGACTTGTTCCGCAGCGCCATCGCCCCTAGCGCGGCAGGTCGCTGCGCCCCATCAGGTAGCGGTCGATCGCGTGCGCGGCCTGGCGCCCCTCGCGGATCGCCCACACGACCAGCGATTGCCCGCGCCGGATATCGCCCGCCGCGAACACGCCGTTGCGGCCTTTGATGCGATAGTCGCGCTCGGTGGCGTCGAGGCCCTTGAAGCGCCCGCGCGGCACCACCTCCAGGCCGAGGTCCTTGACGACATCGCTCTCCACCGGCCCCGAGAAGCCCATGGCGAACAGCACCAGGTCCGCCGGCATCTCGCCTTCCGTTCCCGGAACCGGCTGCAGCTTGCTGTCGACGCGCGCGTACTTGATCGCCTTCACCTTGCCGTTCTCGCCGACGAACCCTGTGGTCGAGATCGAATATTCGACCTTGGCACCTTCGGCCTGACTGGTGGAG
>JBLNBZ010000087.1:0-3235 GCA_050260355.1 Bacteroidota bacterium
TATTCCTCGCGCTCAATCAGAGCGCGTGCTACGGCAGCACACGTCGCCGCTGCGTTTGATAGAATTTCAGCAGGCACCATCTTTCTGATCTTATCTTTGGGATCGATTCGCCCGCTGTGTACTGCCTTCGATCGCAGATCGTAGGCGTCTCTCAATAAATTATACGTCCTAAGACGCTCCTCGCTGCTGCCTCCGAGAAAAGTAGCACCCCGTATTGCAGCCCTGTACCTAAGTTCCCCTCTGTCGGCCTCACCAGCGTTGTGCAAGAGCATCGTTTCAAGCGCGATGCCGAGATCAATCGCTCTGTCTGTCAGCATGCTCTCGCGCAGGGCGAGAGCGAGGCGATCAAGACTGATCCGCAGCACGTCGCGAACTTCCCCTCCGATTGCAATGTACCGCTGAAATAGATCAGCAATTTTAGGATCAATCGCATGGTGGGGCCTGGCTAGCCGCAAATCGATCATCGCGTTGGCTTGGTATCGATAATCGCTACCCCCGAGCCGGTTCGCAAATCCGTCATCAAGATCCGCCCAACTGCCAAGGATCGCCGATGGACAGACGGCGGTGGCCGTAATGCATCTCATTACGTCTGCCGACAGCTCCCACTGATCGCGGAACTCGGTCAATCGCAGTTGTTCATTTGGATAGGCCTCCGCACGAGAGGCGAACAGCACCTTGCGACCTCGTTCCGTGAATCTGATTGCCAGCGTGGGTCGGACGGTAACGAAATGGGACGACCCAAGTGTCCTTCGCGCTGGATTAGATGCGTCATCGAACCAGCGCTTGCCGTTACCTTCCGGCACTTGGCTCCAGGGTACGAGAGTTAGGCCATCTTTCAGAGGCACGGCCTCAACGGCATCGACGCCCGCAACTGGAAAATATGTGTCTACATTGCTTTTTTCCGAGGCCGCGAAACTGCGTGCGCTCGCAAGTGACTCTTCGACGGCTTTGCCGTCTAGGGCATCGCGAACAAAGACATGCGGCAGCATGTGGTTCTGAATGACTCCATCGCCGCCCGGTCCTCGATCCAACCAGCCCTGGCGCAGGTGTCCCAGGGATTCGTCTGCGGCGACTGCCGCGTTCAACTGAGCAACCGACTCGTGCCGACCGAGCATGTACTCTGAGATCGCCATGCCCTTATCGAAATCAGAGGAAGCCTTAAGCGACGGGTGCGTCGCCTCAATCGCGAGTGCGATTTGGTGCACTAGCGGGACGATGTCAGACATGGTGGCACGTTCCCTGTTGGTGACGACGAATCGAGATCACCAAAAGCAGACATCATCATCCGCGTTCCGATCGTCACGCTCGCCAATCGACGAATGTCCGCACCTGCACACCGCCCCTGCAATTCACGGTTCAGAGCCCACGCTCCCGCAGCACCGTCTTCAGCACCTTGCCGTTGGCGTTGCGCGGCAGCGGCTCGTCCATGAACGTGACGATCTCCGGCACCTTGTAGTCGGCAAGCGACTGCGCGCAGAACGCCTTGAGCTCGGCCGCGTCCGGTGCCGGCCCGCGCGGCACGACGAGCGCATGCACGCGCTCGCCGAGCACATCGTCGGGCGCGGGGATGACGGCGCACTCCACCACGCCCGGATGCCGCGCCAGCACGTTCTCCACCTCGATCGAGTAGACCTTGTAGCCGCCGCGGTTGATCATGTCCTTCTTGCGATCGTGGATGCGCACGTAGCCGTCGCCGTCGATCGACCCGATGTCGCCCGACTTCCACCAGCCGCCGTCGAAGCCCGCCGCATCGGCCTCGGGGTTGCTCCAGTAGCCCGGGATCACCATCGGCCCAGCCATCCACAGCTCGCCCGCCACGCCAGGCGGCAGCTCATGGCCATACTCGTCCATGACGCGCAGCTCGGCGCAGGCGACAGCCTTTCCCACCGTGTCCGAGCGTCCTGCGGCCTCGCCGGCAGGCAGAAGCGTCACCGGTGAGGTCGTCTCCGTCGCGCCATAGGCGTTTTGCAGCACGAGCGCAGGCAGCGCGGCCGCGAGCCGTGCAATGGTGGCCTGCGGCATCGGCGCGCCGCCGAAGCCGCCCACGCGCCAGGACTTCAGGTCGTAGCCGGAGAAGTCGGGCTCGAGCAGGCACAGATTGTACATGGCCGGCACCAGCAGCGCGTGGGTCATGCGCTCCCGCGCGGCGATCTCGAGGAAGTCGCGCGCCTTGAATGCCGGCATCATCACCGTGCACCCGCAGACGCGGATCATCGTCAGCAGGATGGCCACCAGGCCGGTGACGTGCGAGGCGGGCACCGCCAGGACCGACACCTCCCCGTCCCGCAACGCCATCGCCTGCTCGTAGTTCATCACCGAGTGGATTGCGCCGAGGTGGGTGAGCTTGGCGCCCTTCGGCTGTCCAGTAGTTCCCGACGTGTAGAGCAGGCAGAACACATCCTCCTCGCCGGGCGCAGGCCATGTCGCGCGCCCTTGCGCATGTCCTTCGAGCAGCGAGGCGAAAGGCGTGCCCTCACCGGCACCGATCACGAACAGCTCGCGCAGCTCGGGCAGCGACCCGCGCTGAGGCAGGTTGCCGGCGAGCTCCGCCTCGTAGATGAGTCCTGCGGCCCCGCACTGCTTCAGCACGAACTCGATCTCCGGCCGGCGCTGGCGGATGCCGATCGGCACGATGATGAGGCCGGCGCGCACCGCGGCGAGCACTGCGATCAGGAACTCGGGCCGGTTGCCGGCGAGCAGGGCCAGCCGGTCGCCCTTGCTGAAGCCGCGCCGCACAAGATTTGCCGCCAGCGCCTCCACCTGACCCTCGAGCTCGCGATACGCAAGGCGTTGCTCCCCGCACACCAGCGCGCACCGGTCAGGCGCGCGCCGCACCGCATCGCGGAACATCGCGTCGATGCCGGCCGGCCGGTTTGCGAAGCATGTGATGAGCCTGCCGCCGTAGTGCTGCTCCGGCCGCGTTGGGAACGGTAGTGCCGTCATTGATCCCCTCTCATTTGATCCGCTCTCGGCGATCCCCTCTCAGCGAATGCCGTCGCGCATGCGTCGCTCGCGCGGCCAACCGGTGCTTCGAAAAGCTCCTACGATCGGCCGGGATTGTCACGCGGGGGACCAACAGACCCGCGGCGATTTGGTCTGACAATTGGAAATTGACAACCGTTTCGGTGCGCGAAATGCTCTGAGCGCCTGAAGCAGCCCGCATGAGAGGCTGCGCGTGCGGAGGAGCCCGTGGCGTCCAATACCGATCTGGGGATCGCGACCGTTCTGGTGCCGA
>JBLNBZ010000088.1:0-2556 GCA_050260355.1 Bacteroidota bacterium
CTGGCCGTTGGGTAAGACTTATACCAAGGGCCTGCTCGGCGCCGATGTGCGCCGGGAGGTGGCAGAGGGGCTGCGCGACGCGGCTCTCCAGCGTTCAGCATGGACGACCCGACTCGAGAAAGAGGATTTCGGCGCGATCCTGGCGGACAGCAGCCTCATGAAAAACGTGCGCGAGACAGGGCACGCCTTGTTCGGCAACAACTGTGCCGTCTGCCATGGAATAAACGCTACCGGCGGTCCGGGCTTTCCCAATCTCGTCGACGACGCTTGGCTGTGGGGCGGGACACCGGACGCGGTGTTCAAGACTATTCGTGTTGGCGTCAATTCCGATCATCCGGACAGCCGCACGTCGCAAATGCCGGCTTTCGGCCGCGACAAAATTCTGGACCACCAGGCAATCCTCAATGTTGTCACCTATGTGCGCTCCCTCTCCAGTCCAGTGAGTGGACCTGAGGCACAAAATGCCGCTGCGGGACGAGAGGTCTTTGCGGCCAATTGCAGCGCCTGCCATGGCGCGGACGCCAAGGGCAGCAAGGATGTGGGCGCGCCCAATCTCACCGACAATTTCTGGCTCTATGGGGGCGACGAGGAGTCGATCTATCGCACGGTGTGGGGCGGTCGTCAGGGACGCATGCCGAGCTGGGAAAAGCGGCTTACCGAGACCGACCGAAAAATTCTTACGCTGTATCTTCTTGATCGCAAGCGGGAGGCGCCATGACGCTGTCGATGCGAAAACGCCTCATAATTAGCTTCGTCATTATCATCGGGCTCGGCCTTTTTGCGGCAGCCAATGTGCATCTCGTGCGGGCTTCCCTTGTCTCGCAACCAGACTGCGTGCCGCATCTGAAGGCCCCGGGAGAGAACGGCCGCTTCCGCGCCGCGCAACCGTCCTGCTGAAAGGAAGTGATTAGCAATGGCAGCGACGCATGACATCGACAGCCTTCCCCCTGTTGTCGCGCCTGTCGGCGCCACAAGGACTGACTGGCGCCGCGACGTGCGGCCGGCAGCCGCCTTCTATTGGCTCAAGGCCGGCTGGCGTGATTTCGCTACACGACTTGGTCTCAGTTTAGCGTACGGCATTTTCGTCTTCGCGATTTCAATCCTCATTGTGGGCGGGCTGCTCCGTTTCGGTCACGACTACATCCTCTTCCCGGCGCTATCGGGCTTCCTTGTGGCTGGCCCCCTGATCGCAACCGGTCTGTATGAGAAGAGCCGGCGGCTTGCCGAGGGCTTACCGGTCAGCCTCGCGAACATGATGTTCGTGAGGGCCAGATCCAATGGCCAGATTCTGTTTGTCGGCATTCTGCTGTGCATGCTGGTGCTTCTCTGGATGCGCGCCGCCATCTTTCTTTATGCGATCTTCTTCGGGCTTCTGCCTTTTCCCGGTTTGAACGATATCGTCGGCATCCTGATCGGCACGCCGAGAGGATGGGCGCTTATCGTCGTCGGCAGTTTCGTCGGCGGTCTGTTTGCTGCCTTTTCCTTCGCGATCAGCGTCTTCGCGATTCCCATGCTTCTCGCCGAACGCACCGATGCGTTGACAGCCATGGGGCAGAGCATGGCGCTTGTCTGGAACAATCGGCCGGTGATGCTGACCTGGGGCGCTATCGTTACCGGTCTTTCCGCGCTGAGCATAGCGACCGGATTGATCGGGCTGATCGTCATCTTTCCAGTGCTCGGACATGCGACGTGGCATGCCTATTCGGCGATGCGCTGGAAAACGGACAAGACAGGCGGGGAGCTTCACGTCGATGGTTGATCGAGTGCCGTCATGAACTGCTGCTCTCCCGCTGCGGAGACGGTCACGCGGAGCGAAGCGACACGGGATGGCGTTCCCGCCCGCGAAGAAATCCTCCTTGCGAGTCCCATCGTCAGCGAGAGCCTGCGCCAGACGGAGCTGTCGGTTCCCTCAATCCATTGCGGCGGTTGTATCCGGGCGATCGAGGGTGCGCTCAACCGGCTCGATGGTGTGATCGAAGCGCGCGTTAATCTGACGACCAGGCGCGTCACCGTACGTTGGCGTACGGGAGCCGGTGTACCACCGCTTACTGAGACGCTTGCAGAACTTGGCTATCAGGCGCATCTCGCCGAGCCGATCGCTGATCGTTCGGACAAGACACTGGCGGAGCTGGTCCGGGCGCTTGCGGTGTCCGGTTTCGCTGCGGCCAATATCATGGCTCTCTCGGTCGCGGTGTGGTCGGGGGCCGGAGAGGAGACCAGGAGCATCTTCCATTGGCTGTCTGCCCTTATTGCGCTGCCGGCACTGGTCTATTCCGGGCGCGTCTTCTATCGCTCCGCTTGGACAGCGCTCAGGCACGGCCGCACGAATATGGACGTGCCGATCTCGATTGGTGTGCTGCTCGCCTTCGGGATGAGCCTCTACGACACGCTTCATCACGGGCCGCATGCTTATTTTGATGCGTCGGTCATGCTGCTCTTCTTCCTTCTCGTGGGCCGCACGCTCGACCATCTGATGCGCGAAAAGGCGCGTGCTGCGATCAAGGGACTTGCTCGACTTGCCCCGCGCGGCGCGATGGTGGAGCGTGCTGATGGGAC
>JBLNBZ010000089.1:0-5541 GCA_050260355.1 Bacteroidota bacterium
ATTACGAGGAGCTGGCGCCCAGGCACTGGGCCGCCTGCTGGGAGGCGGCCCGCGTTGCCGAGGCCGCCCAATGAAGCAGCCCTCACAGAGCGTGCTGCAGGTCAAGGATCTGACGAAGCACTTCGTCGTGCGCAAGGGCCTGTTCGGCACCGGCGCCAGGGTTCACGCCGTCGACGGCATCAGCTTCTCGATCGGCGAGAGCGAGACGCTGGGCCTAGTCGGCGAATCCGGCTGCGGCAAGTCCACTGCCGGCAAGCTCATTCTCAAGCTGATTGAGCCGACCTCGGGCGAGATCCGGCTTTCCGGCGATCGCATCGACGAGCTTTCCGTCAACGAGATGCGCAAGCGCCGCCGCACCCTGCAGGTCGTGTTCCAGGACCCCTATTCCTCGCTCAATCCGCGCATGCGCGCCCGCGATATCGTCGCCGAGCCCTTGCGCAACTTCGAGAGCCTCTTGGAGAGCGAGATCGACGCCAAGGTCGCCGAGCTGTTCGAGAACGTCGGCCTGCGCCGCGACCAGATGCGGCGCTTCCCGCACGAGTTCTCCGGAGGACAGCGCCAGCGGCTCGTGATCGCGCGCGCCCTGGCCTTGCGCCCCAAGCTGATCGTGTGCGATGAGCCGGTGTCCGCGCTCGACGTCTCGGTGCAGGCGCAGGTGATCAACCTGCTCATCGATCTGCAGAAAAACTTCGGACTGTCCTACCTCTTCATTGCTCACGATCTGGCGGTCGTCGAGCACATCAGCCATCGCGTCGCCGTCATGTATCTCGGGCGCATCGTCGAGCTGGCCGACAAGGAGTCCCTGTTCGCCTCCCCGCAGCATCCCTACACCGAGGCCCTGCTTTCCGCCGTGCCGGTGCCCGACCCGACGGTCACGCCCAAGCGCATCATCCTGCAAGGTGACGTGCCGAGCCCCATAAAGCCCCCTCCGGGGTGCCACTTCCACACGCGCTGCCCCTATGCTTTCGATCGATGCAAGGTGGAGCGCCCGTTGATGCGCGAGGTCAAGACGGGGCACTTCGCGGCCTGTCATCTGCGCGATGGGCCGGTTGCCCAGGGAGTGTGAGGCGGCAAATCATGAGCAGGATCATCACTGTCGGTGCCGCTCAGCTCGGCCGAATCGCCCGCGCCGAGACCCGGCGCCAAGTCGTGGCTCGCCTGATCGCGCTGATGCGCCAGGCCAAGAGCGCCGGCTGCGACCTCGTCGTCTATCCCGAGCTGGCGCTCACCACCTTCTTTCCCCGCTGGTACATGGAGGATCAGGCCGAAATCGACAGCTTCTTCGAGCGCGAGATGCCGTCGAAGGAGACCGGGCCCCTGTTCGAGGTGGCGCGCGAGCTCGGTATCGCTTTCCATCTGGGCTACGCCGAGCTTATCGAGGAGGATGGACGCACGCGCCGCTTCAACACCGCCATCCTGGTCGACAAGCAGGGCAAGATCGTCGGCAAGTATCGCAAGGTGCATCTGCCGGGCCACGCCGAGCACGAGCCCTGGCGCCAGTTCCAGCACCTTGAGAAGCGCTACTTCGAGGTCGGCAACCTCGGCTTTCCCGTCTGGCGCACCCTGGGCGGCATCCTCGGCATGTGCATCTGCAATGACCGCCGCTGGCCCGAGACCTATCGCGTCATGGGCCTGCAGGGCGTCGAGATGATCGTTCTGGGCTACAACACCCCGCTGCACAACCCGCCCGCACCCGAGCACGATGCGCTTGCCAACTTCCACAATGCGCTCGTCATGCAGTCGGGCGCCTACCAGAACGGCACCTGGGTCGTCGGCGTCGCCAAGTGCGGCGTGGAGGAAGGCGTCATGCAGATCGGCCAGTCGCAGATCATCGCGCCGTCAGGCGAGACCGTAGCCATGTGCTCGACGCTCGGCGATGAGCTTTGCGTCGCCCGCTGCGATCTGGATCTCACTCTTTCCTACAAGTCGACGGTGTTCAATTTCGCGCGCCACCGTCAGCCCGAGCACTACGGGCTCATCACCGCGCGCAAGGGCGCAATCCCGCCGGCCTGAGCGTCAGGCCGCTGCCCGCCGATGCAGCTTGGCGCCCGTGCGGGCCTGCAGCGACTCGAAAGAAAGCCCCGGCACCATGTCGACCAGCTCGAAGCCGCGCTCGGTCACATCGATGACCGCAAGGTTCGTGTAGACCCGCTTCACCGCGCGCACGGCCGTCAGCGGCAGCGTGCATTTCTCGACGAGCTTGCTGCTGCCGTCCTTCGACGTGTGCTCCATGAGAAGCCACACCCGCTGGGCTCCGGCGGCAAGGTCCATGGCGCCGCCCACCGCCGGCACCGCTTTCGTCAGCGACGTCGTCCAGTTGGCGAAATCGCCGTTCTCGGCCACCTCGAAGGCACCCAGAACGCACAGATCCAGATGCCCGCCGCGGATCATGGCGAAGCTGTCGGCGTGATGCACGATGGCAGCACCCGTGCGAAGCGTCACGTTCTGCTTGCCGGCGTTGACGATCCAGGTGTTCAGCTCGCCCGGCTTCTGCAGCGGGCCCATCCCCACCAGTCCGTTCTCCGACTGGAAGATCACTTCCCGGCCGGGCGGCACGAAATCGCCCACCAGCAAGGGAATGCCGATGCCGAGATTGACGTACCAGCCTTCGGGAATGTCGCGCGCAAGGCGCTCCGCCATGCCGGCCCGCGTGAGCGGCACGAAGCCTTCATTGCTCTCGCGGTTCATTGCGGGCTTAGCAACTGTCACCATAGGCAGCTCCTTCTTCCGCCATCAGCCGTCCGGATTGGCGGTCGCCGGTGGCGGATCACCATACGGCACGTGAACGACCCGATCGACGTAAATGCCGGGCGTGATGATCTCCTCGGGGCCGAGCTTGCCGAGCTCCACCACATGCTGCGTCTGGACGATCGTCAATTTCGCCGCGGTTGCCATGACCGGGTTGAAGTTTCGCCCGCTGAGCCGGTACGTGAGATTGCCCCAGCGATCGGCTTGCCAGGCTTCCACGAGCGCGACGTCGCCGTGAAGCGCACGCTCCAGCACGTACATGCGCCCGTCGATCTCGCGCGTCTCCTTGCCTTCGGCCAGCGCCGTCCCGTACGCCGTCGGCGTGTAAAAGGCCGCAATTCCGGCCCCTGCCGCCCTCAGCCGTTCCGCCAGCGTCCCCTGCGGCACCAGCTCGAGCTCGAGCTTGCCCGCCTTGTGCAGCTCGTCGAACACGACTGAGCCCTGGCTGCGCGGGAAGCTGCAAATGATCTTGCGCACCCGGCCGGCCGCCATCAGGCGCGGCAGCGCGGCGACGCGGCCGGTGCCTGCATTGTTGGCAACGATGGTGAGGTCGGTGGCGCCCTGCTCCAGCAGCGCCTCGATCAACGCGTTGGGCTGGCCGACCGCGCCAAAACCGCCAATGAGCACGACAGAGCCATCCTTAATGCCGGTCAGCGCATCGGCGCGCGTCTTCACGAGCTTGTCGATCATTGTTGGTACGTGTTCGTCCGGACAGACAGGGCTGCTGTGTGACTCGTCCGTTCAGTTGAACGCAGACTTCAAGTTCAGGCAACAGGCAATGCCGCCTCCCAGCCACTACCACCTTCACACACCAACAATGGAGATAGGGCATGAGGCCCGTCCAGCACGCGCACCTCGTACGGACTTGCCATCGGGCGAAGGCGTTACGGCCCCGGAAGTAGCGTTAATTGCCAAAAGGGGGAACACGTCGTTGCAGCATGCGTTACACACTGCGTGTGAGCGGAAGCATGCTGCATCCGGATACGACGGCAAGAATTGGGTACGATTCTCGACTGCTGTTGCACACGAAACACAATTTTTCCATCTAGAATACGTCGCCTGGGTGCCCAGCGGACGCGGCCGCTCGTGAAATTGTCAGGAAGTGGACACGAAATCGCCGCCGGGAGGAAAACCTTATGGATAACATCACGACTATCGGACGAGCTATGGTGCAGGGCACACAATCTTCTTGCCATGCTTCCAAAGAAATACTAATTTTATGAGTGCCTTGAACTACCTCACCGAACAGTTCAGTTTAACACATTTGGTTAACAAGGGATGGCGATGACGGTTAAATCGCCGATCTCCCATTGGGGGCATCATGGTAAAGCGTACCTCTCTTACACCGGTGTCACGCGGGAATATTTCGCATCAGGCTTGTGCAATTAGCTCCAGCACCGTTTCAGAGACCGCGTCGCCTCGCGCCTGTGCGGAGCATGCACCATCCCGCCTCACGCCATCCGACGATGGTTGTATCGTCCTCATCGAGCGGCGGGCGCTCATTCGCGATTGCCTGCGCCGCTGCCTTGCACTGTCGTGCGGCGTCAACGTAATCGCGGTGCGCAACGCCGACGAGTGGCTGGAGCTGTCGAAGACGACGCCCGTCTCTCTCGTCATCCTCAGCACCATTGGGGCATCCAACGGCGCCGACGTGCAGCATGACATGGCGCGCCTGGTGCAGGCGAAGGGCGCCCACCCGATGGTCGTCATTTCCGATGGCGACGACCTGGAGCAGATCGTCGGCACCCTGGATAATGGCGCACAAGGCTACATTCCGACCGACCTCACCCTCGACATTGCCATCGAGGCCATGCGCCTGGTGCGAGCCGGGGGCATATTCGTTCCGGCCAGCAGCCTGGTTGCGGCGCGTCGGACGGGCGAGGCCGGGGGCGCAGCTCCCCGGAGCCCCAACAGCATCTTCACGGCGCGGCAGGCGGCGGTCGTCGACGCCCTGCGCCGCGGAAAAGCGAACAAGGTCATCGCTTACGAGCTCAAGATGCGCGAGAGCACGGTCAAGGTGCACGTGCGCAATATCATGAAGAAGCTCAACGCGAAGAACCGCACGGAAGTGGCTTTCCTGGCGAACGAGTTGATCAAGGCCGGCAGCCCGCCGCCTGCGGCCTATATTGCCCGGTAAGCCGGCGTCCGTCCGCGGATGTCCGCGCGCCGGACGCACGAAACCGTGATCCTTCTCCCGGTCGGGCATTCCGACCGGGTAGCGCGCGACCGCAATCATCCGCGCTCGGGCTGCCCCGCAACAGGCAGATCTGCGACAAGGCGGGCGACGACTGCGGCGAGCTCGCCGGCGGCCTCTCCCTCGCTTCCACGCGCTCCCGATCGACGCCATGCATCGGTCGTCGCGGCGCGCTCTTCCAAGTCGGCCACGCGCAGTGACGCCTCGAGGCGCACGCCGCGGCGCGGCACCCCCGGCGTCGAGCGCCAAAGTCTTCAGAGTTGAGCCCAGTCGCCATCAATTTCGGCCGGAGCCGAAATGCTGAGGCCTAGCATCCTTTGTACTACCGGTGCGCGTACGGACTGCGACTCCCCTACGCCCTTTGCCCCGCTTGTGCCCACGGCATACTAAAGAAAGATTTGACGCGCGGGATTCATTGCCACCGAACCTGTTTACGAGTAGCGGGCGCGATGCACGGGCACCATCCTAATTTTGGGCCGCATTCTGTTGATCGGAGTGGCAGGCGAATTTTTAATTATGCGAATTTCAAGCGGTCATTGACACGCGGCCGGCTTGCTGCGGTCGGCCTTCCACCCCCTTCGTCTCTCCACGAGCCTCAC
>JBLNBZ010000090.1:0-15775 GCA_050260355.1 Bacteroidota bacterium
GGACTAGGGAAAGGCTTCAAGACCATGGCTTCAGTCGGCTTATTGACCCGCATTCTGGGCAGCGCGGACGCTGGCGGTCCGGCGCCAGAGGCCAATTCAACCGTCCGTGACGCGCCTCTGCTCGATGCCTATTCGCGCGCCGTCGTCGGCGTCGTCGAGGCCGTGTCGCCGTCGGTCGTACACATTATCGTCACCGGCGAGCGCGGCGGACGTATTGCACGCGGCACCGGCTCGGGGGTCATCGTCAGCCCGGATGGCATCATCCTGACCAACAATCACGTCGTCGACGGCGCCCAGAATATCGAGGTGACGCTTGCCGGCGACCGCAGCTTCCGGGCGCGCGTGCTCGGCCGCGATCCCGATACGGATCTTGCTGTTCTGCGCGCAGAGACAAGCGAGACGCTGCCCGCCGCGCGGCTCGGCAACTCGAAAGCCGTGGTGCCCGGCCAGATCGCCATCGCCATCGGCAATCCGCTCGGCTTCCAATCGACAGTAACCGCGGGGATCGTCAGCGCTGTCGGGCGCACGCTGATGGGCCAGAGCGGACGACTGATCGGCGATGTTATCCAGACCGATGCCGCACTCAACCCCGGCAACTCCGGCGGCCCGCTCGTATCGTCCGCAGGCGAGGTCATCGGCATCAACACGGCGACCATCATGGGCGCCCAGGGCATTTGCTTCTCGGTGGCGTCCAACACCGCCCTGGTTGTGCTCCAGCAGATCCTGAAGCATGGCCGCGTGCGGCGGGGCCGCATCGGCATTGCCGGCGAGCAGGTTCTGCTCAGCGATCGCATCCGGCATCGCGCCGAGCTGAAGCAGAAGAGCGGCGTCCGCATCGCCGAGGTGCTGGACCGTGGACCGGCCGCGCGCTCGGGCCTGCAGCAGGGAGATGTCATCGTCTCCCTGGATGGCATGGCGGTGACCGGTATCGACGACATCACGCGCCTGCTCGATGAGCGGAGGATTGGCCGCCAGGTCACCGTCTCGGTGCTGCGCGCCGGCGGTGTGGAGCACGTCGGGCTCGTGCCGGAGGAACGGGGCAATTAGGCGGGCTCAATATTGCTCTGATCGAGCACTGCATTTGCGTGATGGCCGATCTGATTCGATCGAACGTCAAGTTGTCTGTGAAAAGCCCTGATCGAAGGCGCCGCGCCACAACTCATTGATTGAGAAAGATATTCTATATTCGGAAGGACCTTTTACAGTCTGTAAACAATTTTTTTGTCTCCCCCTTGCATTTTTGCCACGCCTACGGTTTTATGAGCCTGTCCGAAACGTGGCGCCGTCCCACCTATCCCCCCATAGTGGCGTCACGGTTTTGCCCGCGGCCAGTCCCCCGGCCGCGGGCACTTTCGTTCAACGAAAACCGCTGATTAGCTGCTCGCCGCCGTCTTCATGATGAAGGGGTTGCCGCCGGTGTTGGTCGCTGTCGAGACCCACACGCTCTTGGTCTGCAAGTACTCGTTTATGGCGTCCATCCCATTCTCGCGGCCGAGACCTGAGCTCTTGTAGCCGCCGAACGGCATCGTGAAGCTGACAGCCCGGTACGTGTTCACCCAAACCGTTCCGGCCCGGATCCGCCGCGCGATCACCGTCGCGCGCTTGACCGACTGCGTCCACACACCCGAGCCCAATCCGTAGATCACATCGTTGGCGATCTGGACCGCGTCCTCCTCGTCCTTGAACTTGATGACGGACAGGACCGGACCGAACACCTCCTCCTGGGCGATGCGCATCTTGTTGTTCACGTCGGCGAAAATCGTGGGCTGCACGAAGTACTTGCCACCGCCCACCTCCGGCCCCGCAGGTCCGCCGCCCAGCACGCACTTGGCGCCCTCTCCCTTGGCGATGTCCATGTAGCCGAGAATCTTCTGATACTGCGGCGGCGTCGTCACCGGACCGACCTGCGTCTCGAACAGCATCGGGTTGCCGAGCTTGGCAGTCTTCGCCGTGGCGATGAGCTTCTCCAGGAACTTGTCGTGGATGCTCTCCTGCACCAGCAGTCGCGATCCCGCGATGCAAGTCTGCCCGGTTGCCGCGAAGATACCCGAGATGGCGCCGTTGACCGCGTCGTCGATGATGCAGTCGTCAAACACGATGTTGGGCGACTTGCCGCCGAGCTCGAGCGAGATCTTCTTGAACGTGGAGGCCGCGAGCGAGGCAACACGCGCGCCGGTCGCCGAGCCGCCCGTGAAGGCAATCTTGGCAACCTTGGGATGCGTCACCAGTGCCTCGCCGGCCGCCGCTCCGTAGCCGGTCACGACATTGATCACGCCGGGCGGGAGACCGAGCGGCTCTATCACGAGCTTCATGAACTCGAGCAGCGAGGCGGACGTATACTCCGACGGCTTGATGACGACCGTGCAGCCCGCGGCCAACGCCGGCGCAAGCTTCCAGGACACCAGCAACAGCGGCGAATTCCAGGGCACGATGAAGCCGCACACGCCCACTGGCTCGCGCAGGATGTAGGTGAACGTGTCCGGCTTGTCGACCGGCACGACCGCGCCCTGAATCTTGTCGGCCAAGCCGCCATAGTAATAGTACCACTCGGGCATGTACTTGGTCTGCGCCAGCATCTCCGAGATGAGCTTGCCGTTGTCGCGCACCTCGATCTGCGCCAGATGCTCGGCATGCTTTTCGATATTCTCGGCGATCTTGCGAAGGATCTTGCCGCGCGCCGTCTGCGTCATGCTGGCCCACGGGCCACTTTCGAAAGCGCGATGCGCCGCGGTACAGGCGCGATCGACGTCGGTTGCATCACACTCCGGGATCGTCGCCCACGCCTCCCCTGTGTACGGGTCGAAGGTCTGCAGCCGCTTGCCGGAGGCCGCATCGCACCATTTGCCGTCGATATAGGTCTGGTAATCCTTGAGCTTGATTGGCCTGTCCTGCATGGCGATTTCTCCGTGTCGGAGCTCAGCGTTGGGGGTTGGGCGATAGGAGACGATACACGGTGCTCGCGCGTCAAGGCCCCGCTCGCGCTGACCCCTGCGCCATTCCGCGGCGACAATTCCCCTCTACGCCTAGATTTCCCGTCAGGCCCCGCATCCATTCGGCAACAAGCTGCGGTTTGCCGAGCCCGCAGAGGTCGAGCCCCGCAGTTGAGCTGAATGGTTTGGCGCTTTGGCGGCGCGCGGCGTCGAGCCGCTTACGTCATCTTCAGAACCTGCAGGGCTGCGGGTCCAAGAATGACGACGAACAGCACGGGAAGGAAGAACACGATCATCGGCACGGTCAGCTTGGGCGGCAGTGCGGCGGCCTTCTTCTCAGCCTCCGACATGCGCATGTCGCGGTTCTCCTTGGCCATCACGCGCAGCGCCTGGCTCACCGGCGTACCGTAGCGTTCGGCCTGAATGAGAGCCGTCGCCACGGCCTTGATGCCGGCAATGCCGGTGCGCTTGCCCAGATTGTCGAACGCCTGCCGGCGATCTTGCAGGTAGGACAGCTCGGCCGTGGTCAGGCTGAACTCCTCAGCGAGCTCGATCGACTGACTCGTGACCTCCTTGGCCACCTTGCCGAACGCCGCCTCGATGGACATGCCGGCCTGCACGCAGATCAGCAGCATGTCGAGCGCATCAGGAAATGATTGCGTAATGGATTGCTGCCGTCGCTGGACCAGGTTCTCCACGAACATGTTCGGCAAGTAGAAGCCCATATAGCCGGCCGCGATCGCAATGCCGAACTTCACAAGCGGCGGATAGGTGTAATGCGACAAGAAGAACAGGTAGACCAGTGCCACGATCGTGACGATGATCGGCATCACAAGCCGGAAGAACATGTAGGCGACCAGTGGCGCCTGGCCGCGCATGCCCGCCATCTTGAGCTTGTTCTTGATCTCCTCGGTTTCGAAGGCGCTGCGCAGATTGAATTGATCGACGATCTGCTGCATGAACCCCTTCGGCGCCTGACGAAGGCGGCCTTGCGTGCTTTCCTTGGCGAGATCGGCAAGACGCGCGGCGCGCATGTTCGCGCGCTCCGTCGCCATCGCCCGCATGCGCTGGCCCGTTCGGTCGCGCGACAGGACCGGCATTGCGATCGTCAAGACCGTCGCAAAGGTGGCAATGGCCGCGAGCAGCATCACCATGAGCTGCGGCTGCATGACCGAGTCGACAAAATCCAACACGGCTCGCGTCTCCCTACTCGACGGCGATCGTCAGTACTTGAAGTTGATCATCTTGCGCATCACCAGCACGCCCATCGTCATCCACCCGCCGGCGGCCATCAGCAGGAACTGGCCCATCTTGGTCGTCCACAGCAAGGAGATGTAGCCAGGGCTCGTGACATAGACCATCGTCATGACGATGAACGGCAAGGCTCCCAGAACGGCCGCCGACGCCTTGGCTTCCGCCGACAGAGCCTTGACTTTGGCCTGGAGACGCTTGCGGTCACGCAGCACACCGGAGAGATTACCGAGGGCCTCCGACAGATTGCCTCCCGCCTGCTGCTGGATGGCGATGACGATGGCGAAGAACTTGACCTCCGGCATGGGCATGCGCGTGAGCATGCGCTCGAAACATTCTGAAAGCGGGACGCCGACGCGCTGCTGCTCGACCAGCTCGTGAAATTCCTCGCGCACCGGGGAGGGTGACTCCCGCGCGATGATGCCGAGACATTCGTTCAGCGGCAGGCCGGACTTCACGCCGCGCACGATTACGTCGATCGCGTTGGCGAACTCGTTGAGGAACTTGGATTGCCGCCGCTTGGTCATCTGCGCGAGCACCCAGCGCGGAACGCCGAATGTGCCCACGAACCCGGCCGCCAGCGGCACCAACACCGTGACGCCCGGCGTCAAAATGTAGATGACGACGGCAAGCACTGCTCCGCAGCCGACGCTCGCGAGCCAGAACCGATTCGGCGCCACATCGAGTCCGGCCCTTTGCAGTCTGAGCCGCAAGGAGATCTTCTCTTTAGACTTCTGCCGGTGCTCCAGCTCCTTGAGCGTATCCGCGACCTGCTTGCGTCGGCTCTGCACCAGATCGGCCTGAGCTCGGCGCTGATTGCGCACCATCCTGCTCTCGGTGACACCTTGAAGCCGCTTTTCGGCAGCATCGCTGGACAGCATAGGTGCCACGACGAAATAAATGGCAGCGGCCGCCGACACCGCCACGATCAGGCCGAGACTGAGCTGCAACAGATCGGCGTCAGGCATTGAGCTCTCCAAGCGTGCGGCCCTGCGCGTCCTGGACCTCGGAGTTGACCAGCGCTTGCGTCAGTCTGTCGGTCTCGCCGTAGTATTCGGCCCGCTCCCAGAAGCGTGGTCGCGCGATGCCTGTCGACCGGTGCCGGCCGATCAGCTTGCCGTTGGCGTCCTCTCCCAAGATCTCGTACACGATGAGGTTCTGCAGCGTGACCACCTCGCCTTCCATACCGACGACTTCCGTGATGTGGGTGACTTTGCGCGAGCCGTCGCGCAGGCGCGAGGCCTGGATGATGACGTCGATCGATCCGGTGATCATCTCGCGAATGGTGCGCGGCGGCAGCGAGAAGCCGCCCATCATGATCATCGACTCCAGACGGCTGATGGCCTCGCGTGGGCTGTTGGCGTGCAGCGTGCCCATCGAGCCGTCGTGGCCCGTGTTCATGGCTTGCAGCAGATCGAAGGCCTCCGGTCCACGCACCTCGCCGACGATGATGCGCTCGGGCCGCATACGCAGGCAGTTGCGGACCAGATCGCGCATCGTGATCTCGCCCTCGCCTTCCAGATTGGGTGGACGGGTCTCGAGGCGCACCACGTGGGGCTGCTGCAGTTGAAGCTCCGCGGAGTCCTCGCACGTGATGATGCGCTCATCGTGGTCGATGGAGCCGGTCAGGCAGTTGAGCAGGGTCGTCTTGCCGGAGCCCGTTCCGCCCGAGATCAGGACGTTGCAGCGGACCCGGCCAATGATCTCGAGTATCGTCTTGGCGGCCGGCGAAATGGACCCGAACTTGACGAGTTGCTCGAGCTTGAGGCGATCCTTCTTGAATTTGCGGATCGTCAGCGTCGGGCCATCGATGGCAAGTGGCGGCGCAATCACGTTGACACGGCTGCCATCGGGGAGACGCGCATCGCAAATCGGCGAGCTTTCGTCCACACGGCGGCCGACCTGGCTGACGATGCGTTGACAGACGTTCATGAGCTGCGCGTTGTCGGCAAAGCGCACGTTTGTTCTTTGCACCTTGCCGCCGACCTCGATGTAGGTGGTGCTGGCGCCGTTGACCATGATGTCCGCAATGTCGTCGCGCGCCAGCAGCGGCTCGAGGGGCCCGTACCCCAGCACGTCATTGCAGATGTCCTCGAGCAGCTCTTCCTGCTCCGAGATGGACATCACCACGCTCTTCAATTGGATGATCTCGCCGACGATGTCGCGGATCTCCTCGCGCGCGGCGGCTGACTCGAGCTTGGCGAGCTGCGTCAGGTCTATCGTATCGATCAGCGCGTTGAAGACGGTCGTCTTGACGTCGTAGTATTCCTCCGAATGCCGGCGCTGCGGCTCGACCGGCTCGGGACGGGCCGGCGCTGCAGCGACCGGGGCAGCGGCGACCTTCGTCTCGACTGGTTTCGCGGATGTGCCGATTGCGACCGGCTTCGGAGCCACCGGTCCACGTGGGGCGGATGGATCGTTCGAACGCCTGCCGAACATTTCGCAAGACTCCTTAACGCCTGATTTTCAGTTTCTCGAGGAATGGAGCGAGCGCCGACCGCTTCTCGACCTTCTGCTCCTTACGTCCCGTCAGCGCCATGCACACGTCGCGGAACTGCTGCACGGCCTTGGCTTTGGCCGACATCTCTTCGATCATCTGACCGTTATTGGCCGCTTGACCGAAGACCTCGCTCTCGAACTCGATCACGGCAGTTGCCTTCAGATCGAGCGCGCTCTCGAACTCCTTGACCGGTATCTCGGGCCGCTTCGGCATGTTCAGCATGTTGACCACCAGATGCGGCGGGTGGTCGTTGTGCCGTGTCTGCTTCAGCAGATCGACGAGGTTCTTGGCATTGCGGAGGTTGGCAAGATCGGGCGCAGCCGTGATCACGATCTCATCGGCCTGCAGCAGTGCCTGCTTGGTCCAGGACGTCCACTGGTGCGGCAGGTCAACCGCAACGTAGGGAACGTTCTGGCGCACGACATCCAGCACGACACCGCAGGCCTCGGGCGAAATGTCGTAGTCGCGATCGAGTGTGCCCGGCGCAGCGAAGAGGCTCAGGTGCTCGGAGCACTTCGTCAGCAGCCGGTCCAAGAGGACCTCGTCGAGACGCTCCGGACTGGCGATGGCATCGGCGATTCCCTGCACAGGGTCCTGATTGAAATCGAGGCCGGCAGTGCCAAAGGCCAGATCGAGGTCGGCCACCACCACGCTCGTCTTCAGGAGCTCGGAAACGCACCAGGCGACGTTGTGGCACACGGTGCTGGAGCCGACGCCGCCCTTGGCGCCGACGAAGGCGAAGATGTGCCCTACGGGATCGGACTGCGGATCGTTGTAGAGGTTGGAAACGCTCTCCATGAGCTGGATCGGAGAAACCGGTGCGATCAGATACTCGCTCACACCCCGCTTCAGCAGCTCGCGATAAAGCAGGACGTCGTTGACATGGCCGATCACGATTACCTTGGTCCCGGCGTCGCAGCTTTCGGCAAGCCGATCGAGCTCGACGAGCATTTCGGTGCGCGGCAATTCCGATTCGATGATGATCAGGTTCGGGGTCGGGCTTTCCTGGTAGTGAGCAACCGCCGCCTGTGCGCCGCCCATGTGGACGCTGACATGTGCCTTGGTGAGACGCCGGTCCTCCGCAGCAACCTGCATCGCCTCTGCCGTATTGCCGTTCTCGCAGAACGCCTGAATCGAGATGCGGGGTATCGGCCGCGCGCGCTCGCGCCGCCGCTCCGCCTCCGCCTCGGCGGTCGCATCCGCGGAGGCGAGCTCGCGACCGGACTCATCAAGCTCCCTGGCTGTTGATTCCGCCTGCCTGTTCATTGCTGCCTCGCCGTCACTGCGCACCTTTGACCTGAACCTTTTCGTCGGGATCCTTCTTGGCGATCGTGGATTCGCCTTTCACGTACTTGTTCCAGATCTCGTCGCGACGTTCGCTCGACGCGGCGGGCTCCATCGTGCGCGGCCCCAGGAGGTCGGCGGGATTTGCGATCTGCACCGCCAAGTTGCGCTGCTGCGCGCAGCCGAAATTCGGATACGGCAGATTGCGAGGATCCTCGGCCAAGTTCGTCGACCAGTCTCCACAGTCGGGCGCCTCGGCCACGAACCGGGCATAAGACATGCGGATCGCTGGATCGCGCTCGCCCGCAGCGCGATACGGATAGATCGTCACGTTGGCGTCGTTGATGCCGGACTCGCGCACCAGGTAGCGCAGATCCGCCACCGCGTGCATCGCGGCAACCTCGTTGGCGGACCCGCTCGGCACCGCGATAGCCAGGCGGCCGTTGCCGGCATCCCTGGCGCGATAGCGATCGAGGAAGTCGACCACTTGAGCGCGCTGCTGCGGCGTCAGCCCATGCGATCCCCGTGCCACGCGCACTGCGAAGTTGGCCGGTTGCTCGGAGACCACGATCGGATGGCGCTGGCGTGCGTCGACCAACGTCCAGCCTGCGACATGTCCGCCGATCTCCTCACCGGGCCTGCAAGCGGCAACGCTGAGCGCGATCGTGCACAACACGAACAGCCCGGCGATGCGGCGGTCAGCTGCGGGAGAAGGCGTCTTTGCTTCACGTGCCGTCATAGTGCCTCTCCGTCCGGGAGCTATTCCACGATGAATCCGAAATCGCCCTTGAGGCCGCCGTCGACCGGCAGCGGAGCGCCTCTGCCATAGATGCGGTTCATGTGGCCGAGCAGATTGGACTTGCGGTCGGTGGCGGGAGCCAGCCCATCGTCGGGCCGCGCAAACTGCTGGCGCGCAGTCGGCCGCACCATGTAGGGCGTGACGAGGACAACGAGCTCCGTCTCGCGCTTGATGTAGTCCTGGCTGCGGAAGAGCGTTCCGAGCACGGGCACGTTCTTGAGGCCGGGGAAGCCGTCGATGTTCTTGCGCGTGTCGTCGGAGAGGAGGCCCGCCATGGCCAGCGTGCCCCCTGACGGCATCTCCACGGTCGACTTGGCTTGGCGCTTCTTCAAGGCTGGGATCGAGATGCCGGACAGCACCACGGCGCCCTGATCGGTCAGCTCGGAAACCTCGGTCTCGATCTTCAGGCTGATGCGCCCCTCCGACAGCACGACCGGCGTGAAGGTGACGCCGACGCCGAACTCCTTGAACGTCACCGACAGCTTGCCGACGCTGTCGACCACGGGAATGGGATACTCGCCGCCCGCCAGGAACTTCGCCGACTCGCCCGAGACGGCTGTGAGGTTGGGCTCGGCCAGCGTGCGCACCAAGCCGTCGCGCTCCAGCGCGCGCAGCGTCTGGCTGGCACAATTGTTGCCGGTGCCCCAGACCCCCACAATGCCCGAATTCGTGACCTTGTTCTGATCGACCTGATCCAGGACAACATCGCAGCCCTGGCCCACAGGCTTGGTATTGTCGCGCACGGCCTGTCCCATGCGCGCCAGGCCGGCCGCCGAGGTGAGCGGCAACGCATTGTTCGTCATCAACCCGGTGGCGAAATTGCCCAGATTCAGCTCGGCTCCGAGATTGATGCCGAACTGCTTCAGGAGTGAGCGCTGCACCTCGGCCACCACGACCTGCAGCATCACCTGCTCCTCGCCCTCGACGGTGATCATATTGATCACCTTGTCCTTGTGACGCACGTTCGATTCCGGCTGAGGCGTCACGATGAAGCGCGAGGCAATGTCGGACGCGCGCGACGCGTCGATCGGATTGCGCACCGTTCCTGTGAGAATGACAGTCTCGTTGAGCACCTCGGCCTTGATGTTGGAGCCCGGCAGCAAACGCCGGAAAAGCCCCTCCAGCACCGCCGTGTCGTGCTCGACGATCACCTCAAGCGTCACAATCTGGCGGCCCATGCTGTCGAAGAAGAAGGCATTCGACTGGCCGACCTTCTTGCCGATCAGATAGACGCGATTGGAGCTCTGCACGACCGCGTCCATGATCTCCGGGTTGGAGACAATGACGTCTCGGAGATCGCGCGGCAGCTCGACGAGCGTCGACTTGTTGCGGCCGAGTGTGATGCCCTTGTGCAGCGGCAGTCCGTCGGACTCGCGGATGCGGATGAGCGATTGATGCTCGGGAGCAAACGGACCGGTGGGTGCAAGCTGGGTGGTGTCCGGCCGCTTGGCACCGCCGTTGGCATGGGCCATGCCGGTCCACGATGGCGCCAGCGCCGAGGCGGCGAGAACCGCCAAACCGGCGAATGCCGTGCGCCAAGCGTTCTTAATGATGTTCCGCATGAGCGATAAATGCCTTTAGACGAGCCACCAGACAGGTGCACGCAGACAAATCACGCAAAACGGACCGAGACCCGGACGCTCAGTTCACTCCATAAGCACGCGTTCTGTGGCCATAGCGCATGAACTTGATCGCGTTTCCCTGCTGGCCAGATCGCTTGAGCGCATTGGTATCGCTCGGTCCCTGACCATCGCGCACGAAATCGGCAATACTCCTCAACGCCAGGCTAATTTCACCCATCGATTTGGCGAGCGCGAGCTGTTCGGCCTGCTCGGGGGTGAGCTCGAGCGTCGCCGTCGTGCCGTCGGCACCCTTTTTGCCCTCCTTCGGCTCGAGCTGCTGACCGATCGCCAGCACCCGTACATTGCGAAACAGGGTGTCGCTGACCTGGTCGTCCCCCCCAGCGCGGCCACGCAAGCGGCGCGTAAGAATGACATCGACGTGGTCATTGGGCAGGATCATCTTGCCGACCGCGGTGTCGTCCGTGATCTTGGTCGATATCGCACGCATGCCGGCCGGCAGGATGGATGCCAGCACGCCGCCCTCTCCGGCCTTGACGAGCTTGGCCTTGGTAACCGGCTCTCCGGCCATCATCGGCGCGCGCGCAATTCCGCCGACGAGGTCCTTCATGGGATTGCCGCCACCGCGACGTGTGATGGCGCCGGACGGAACTCCGTCCTCCGGCCAAGCTTGCCAGCGAAAGCTCGACTCCGTTGCCACATGGCCGAGGCCGATATTGGCGCGCGCAACCAGCACCTCGGTCGTGTTCGTGTGAACCTCGCGCTGGATCTCGCGTGGCTTGCTGACAATGCTCTTCATCAGGAAGAATGCGCCGAGGCCGCAAACGCCAGCGACGGCAATCCCGATCAGCTGTGCCTGTTTCATCGCGCAGTTGGCCCCTTCGACCGAAGCGATCGACCTTCGATCCCCCCACATTAGTTACGGCAGCAACCGTCAACGCGCGGTTAACGTCTGTGCAACGTCGGCACGCCGGCGATTAAGCGGTGGGCGTCACGAGGCCAGGGTGGAGAACCAGAAGGTGGCCGGATAGATCCACAGACCTGCCCCAGCGAGCGCAACGCCGTAGGGCATGCCGCTCCCTTTCGCGTGCAACCGCATGGCCCAGTCGTGCTTGCTGAGCCACGACGGCGGGGTGATGCACCGGTAGGCGAGCACGCCCAAGGCCAGCAGACCGCCCGCGACCGCAACCAGCACGACATAAGCAAGCAGATTCTCGAATCCCATCCAGAGCGCCGCGGCAGCCAGTAGCTTGGCGTCCCCACCACCGAGCCAACCGCGCGCGAACATGACGAAGCCGACCGCAAGCACCACGAGGCCTGCGGCCAGATGCATGGCAAGACCGGCCCAGCCAAGGCCGGCGAAAGGGGCGGCCACGAAAAACGCAACAACCAGCGCCAGCGAGACGCGGTTCGGAATGGTCATGGTGAAGAGGTCCATGGCCCCGCCAAAGGCCATGACGGCGGGAAAGATCAGCAGCAACGCGTGATCGAGCATGGTCGCAGTCCCTGCCGGTTTCTCGGGCTTGCCGCGCACAAGACTGGCCGGACTATGAAGGAAAGGCCTGAATCCGTGGTTAAGAGAGCTCCTTGCCCTCGCTCAGTTCGCACCGTTCTTGAACCCAGTGTCGACATTGTTGAAAACGGTCGCCAGCTCGGTGCCGATGCTGGTCGCCGCTGCCACGAGCACAACACTGATGAGAACAGCCAGGAACGCGTATTCGACGGCTGTGGCGCCCGAGACATCGTCGATGAAACGACGCAGCTTTAGTTGCATGCTGCCCTGCCTCGGCCTGTGATATCGATGCGAAAGCCGTGCTTGCGGAAGACGAACCCGCTCGACCCTGGGGGGCAAGCGGGTTCGTGGATGGAGGAGCCACAGGGCTCGCTCCGAGTGGCTGAGCCTATCCGGTCTTAGCCGCCGTTCGCAGCCGACAGCTTGTCAGCAACGCCCTGGAACGTCTTGCCGATCTCGCTGCCGACGTTGGTCGCAGCGGTAATGATGGCAACCGCGATCAGAGCGGCGATGAGGCCGTACTCGATGGCCGTCGCGCCCGACTCGTCCTTCAGAAAACGATTCAACGACTTCATTTGACTACTCTCCCAACTCTACCCTATGCACAGGGACTTGATGTCCCAGGTTCCAAAGCTTCGGGACATCCTTCGGCTCCGAACCGCCGGCGACGATAAGTGCACCAGCTAAACGACAGGTAAATCCATCGAACTTTCCAGAAATATGCTTGGATTATATTTCGCGATTGCCTAATTAATTCCAAATGCGCCATTAGAATACAGCGTTGCACAGTTCATAAACCATCGCCGCCCCCCGAATTCCCCCTGTCATGCTCCTCGACCTCCCGCCGCCGGACGGCGATTTGCGTTTTGTTCATGATTTGCAGCCTTAATGGCGTGTGAATCGCTCTGGCACGGGGACCTGTTCAGATGACAGGCACATCCATCGCTTGCTTGCGCTCAGCGCTGATCGCGGCCGCACTCGGCCTCTGCATTTGCCCGGCCGCGGCCTCGGACCTGATCGTCAAATACGACCAGTCGCAGCTCCTGCGGCTTCCCAGGCCTGTCTCTGAGATCATCATCGGCAATCCGACGATCGCCGACGTTACGGTCCAGGCGAGTGACACGCTCGTTGTCACGGGAAAGAGCTTCGGCATCACCAACGTGATCGTGCTCGATGCCGACCGCAACGTTATTCAAGACCAGCGCGTGCTGGTGGTGCGCGACGAGGCAAAGACGGTCAATCTGCAGAAGGGCAGCAAGCGCGAATCCTACAACTGCACCCCGCAGTGCAACCCATCGCTGGTCGTGGGTGACGACTCCGGCTACTTCGAAACGGTTGCAAAGACATCCGAGCGCAAGATTAAGTTCTCGGGCGCCGCAGGCGACGCTTCGCAAGCCAACAATGCACAATAGGATGATCGGCCGCTCTTCATTAAATATTGAAGACCGCGTTCACCAGCTTTCATTCAAAATTTAGCGGATAAACGTTTCGTTGACTCCTCGCATACGAAACTCCGGCGGCTTGTGATCCAAAGCAAGCCTCTGCGAGCTCTTACGTATGGCGTGAGAACATGACGTCCCGATTGCGTGACCTGCTGAGAACCAAGCGGCGAGATCGGCAGAGTCTCATCACGCGCTGGCGACAGGACCGGTCCGGTGTGACCGCTATCGAGTTCGCCTTCGTCGGCCTACCGTTTTTCATGCTGCTGTTCGGCATCATGGGTGTCGGACTGTTCTTCTTCACCACCTTCTCGCTCGAGAATGCGCTCGAGCGAGCCGCGCGCGTTATCCGCACCGGCCAGGCGCAGCAGACCGGCATGACCGCCGAACAGTTCAAGAACCTCGTCTGCAGCAATGCCCCGCAGTTCGTCGACTGCGAGAACAAGCTGCGCATCAATGTCCGTCACTATGCGGAGGCAGACCTGACGCCGGCTGTCACACGCAACGAATGCATCGAGAACAACACCCTGACGAACGTGACCATCTACGAGCCGGGAGCGGCAAGCGAAGTGGTTCTGGTCACGCTTTGTTACGAATGGGACATGGTAAAGGCCATCCCGTTCCTGGATCTCAAAGAGAGCGACATGAGCGGCGCACGCCTGATCCAGGCGGCAACCGTGTTCCGCAGCGAGCCCTTCGAGAATTGATGCAAGGCAGTCAGCAGGTTCGCCGGGCCGACAGGTGAGGAAGGTTATGATCAGTCACTTGAAGCGGGTTGCATCAGCGCAAGCGGCCTGCGCGCTCTGCTGCAGATTCGCGCGGAGCGTGCGCGGGGTAGCGGCCATCGAATTCGCCATGATCGCCCCGATGATGCTCATGCTGTTTGCAGGGTCGCTCGAGTTCAGCCAGGCCGTTACGGTCAACCGCCGCGTCACTCAAGCGGCCAGCGCCACCGCCGACCTCATGGCACGGGCGCCAGCGAAAGGCATCACCGTCGCCCAGGTCGACCGCGACCTGTCCATCGTCAAACAGCTGATCTCCCCCTACGATCCGCAGGAGTTGACGGTCAACATCGCCAGCATCAAGGCGGTGGCTGTGCCCGGCAATCCCGGCGCCCTCAACTACATCGTCGACTGGTCGCGCGACAACAAGGGCGGGACGCCCTACCCGCGCAACTCGCCGGCTCCGTTCGGCATGCCGGAAAATCTCCTGGTCGCCGGTGAGAGTGTCATTGTCGGATACGCGATCTATAACTATAAGCCATTGATCTTGAGCTATTTCATCACTCAGGCCTTCACCATGGAGGAGAAGTTCTACCTGAAGCCCCGCAACGCCTCCTGTGTGCATCTGTTGCCAATCAGCTGCGTCGACGGGCACACAATCAATTGATACCGCGCCGGCAGCGCGGACCAGTATTGCGGAATTGCGGGACCGGCAGAAAACCTCCTATTGTGCTGGTTGAAGCCTGTTCATCACATGCAAAAGCGCCATGGGTCGCCGTTCGACACACACGCCCGACCAGCTGCGCGAGCTCATTCTCAATGCGGCTCGATCAATCATTGAGACCAACGGGCTGGCCGGCCTGTCCGCGCGCGAGATTGCGCGCCGCATCGGATACTCACCCGGCACGATCTACAATATGTTCGAGAACCTCGACGATGTCGTCTTGCACGTCGAGGCCCGCGTGCTCGACGAGTTGGACGCGCGCCTGGCGGCGGCCTTGACCGACAATGCCCCGCAAGATCGCGCGGCGCGCCTTGCCGCGGCCTACCTGGCGTTTACACACGAGCACCCGAAACTCTGGAACCTGCTGTTCGAGCACTACATGCCTGGCGGCAGCGATACGCCGCCCTGGTATCAGGAGCGGCTCGAGCTGCTGATGAACCGAGTCGAGACTGCCCTCGCTCCGCTGTTTCCGCCGGGGGCGGAGGCGGAGCGCAAGCGGGCCGCGCGCGTCCTATGGGCCGGCGTGCACGGCATCACGTCGCTATCCACCACCAACAAGCTGTCGAATATCACCGCTGAGGCGGCAGGGCCGTTCGTCGACGACCTCGTCAAGAACTACCTGGCGGGCATAGCGGCCAATGCCGCGAGCAGCCGCAGCAGCCCCTGAGCGTTCGCCTCTCCGGCTAATTGGGCTCACTCTTGCGTGGCCAGGGAGCTCCGGCACGAGTCGTGCTGATCGACGCTACCGGATCACTGGCGGGGAACGAATCGGCCAGCGCTTGATCCAGCTCACGCTCTCGAATTGCTTCGGCGTCGTCATGCTTCTCGTTACCTGCCTTCGACTTCCGGCCAGGCAAGTGCTGGGTATTCTCCATAACCCACTCCTTGAACTCCGACCCCTACCTGGAAAGTAGGAAAGCCGAGCCCAAGTTCCAGCTATGGAGACGCTATTCGTCCTGTTTTGGCGTATTCGTGATCGAGTTCGTGATCGAGCCTGTTGAAATACCGGAGGCAGAGGGCTCGCTCTTCTGCT
>JBLNBZ010000091.1:0-5813 GCA_050260355.1 Bacteroidota bacterium
CACGTCCTGCGTCCCCGGCCATCGCGCCTCTGGCGCGCATGAGCCGGGGCCTTTCCGCGTGCGATCGAGCAACGCGCACACGGTCACGCCGATCCGCTTGCTCGGTGCGCGCGCAACCCTCACGACCTTGCGTCCCCGGCCATCGCGCCTCCGGCGCGCATGAGCCGGGGTCTTTCCCGGTGCGATTAAGCAAGCGTTGCGGCTGGAGCCGAATGCCTCTCCCCACCCGTCATCCCGCGCCAGCGAGGCCCGTGCGGGCCGAGCGTTGATGCGGGATCCAGCGCAAGACTAGGTCGGAGACGCGGAAGCCCCGGGCCTGGAAGCCTCATTCCGCCCTCGGATCGTGCTCCCGCGGCAACCGCGGGCGGGACCGACACCGAGCTCCCGCGCGCTACTTCACCACCTCGAGCTGGACGCGCGCGATCCCATGCCCGGTCATCTGCAGCGCCTCCGCCGCCGCCCGGCTCAAGTCGATCACCCGCCCCGGCCGGAACGGCCCGCGATCATTGATCCGCACGATCACCGACCGGCCGTTGCGCAGGTGAGTCACCTTGACGCGCGTGCCGAACGGCAGCGTCTTGTGTGCGGCTGTCAGGTCCGACGAATTGAAGGGCTCGCCGCTCGCCGTTTGCTGCCCCTGCCAGTAGTACGAGGCAAGGCCCGAGAGCTCATGCGGCAGCGGGGCTGCCCGCGGACTTGGCTCGCGCGGCTGCGTCAGCCCATTGCCGGAGATGGACGCCGTCTCCTGTCGCGACTCATGCGGCTCGCGCACAATAGAGGTCTTCCAGGTGGAGGCCTGCTCGTGCCGCGCCAGCTCCGAGGCCGAGGCTGATGGCGACAGCGCTGCAATCAGAATGATGAGGAGATAGCCGAATCGGGAAGGAACCATCCCCACGATCTGCCGAGCGAACCGGGCATCCGTGTGGCTGCCCGCCTGCCGGCCGGCGGCTTCCCACAAGCAAAACGGCGCAAGCGTCACTGCTTGCGCCGTCCTGACCGTGCGATGGGTCGCGCCTACCGGCCGATTACCTCGAGCGACACGCGCGCGACGCCAGCTCCAATCATGCCGATGGCGCCGGCCGCGGCCCGCGACAGGTCGATGACCCGCCCTGCGACGAACGGTCCGCGATCGTTGATCGTCACGACCGCCGACCGCCCGTTGCTGCGGTTCGTCACGCGTACGCGCGTGCCGAACGGCAGCGTCCTGTGCGCCGCCGTCATCGCGTTCGGATTGAACCGGCCGCCGGAGGCGACGCGCTGGCCCTGCCAGTAGTAGGAGGCCATGCCGCCGCCGGAATATCCGCCTGACGCCGTGCGGCTCGAGCGCGACCTGCCCGTGTAGGTCGAAGACTCACTATCGTCAGCCGAGTAGTTCGCGCGCGCCAGCCGCGTGCGCCGGCTGTCGTCGCCGGATCTGCGGGCCGACCGGCTGCGCCGCGTCGGCTGATCATCACCGTCGCTCATCGCGCCGAGGTTGGAGCTTCCGGCCCGGTTGCCGCGGACTTTGCCAATGCGGTCCATACTGCTTCCCAGGCTGGCATACGAATGTGAGCCGCTGAATGAATCGGACCAGCCGTCGGCCCGGGTTTCTGTTGAGGCCATGAGGCCGAGTGTGAGAAGGGCCGCGCCCGCAAGAAGCCTCTTCATGGTAGTCCACCTCCTTACGCTGATCGCGGCACAAAAACCCACCCGTCGGCGCGACCAGCCCCGAAGCGCATGCGGAGGCGGTCATCGTCGTTCTCGGATCAAGAGATCCGCAGACCCAGAGTTTGCTGATGTGCGTGTGCCCCTGTTAGGAAGCCCCTTGTGCCGCCCGTCATCGTGGCAAGTGCAACTTGCCTGGAAGCGCGAAACAGAGCAGCCAGGGCCGGGCGCGTCAACACCAAAATCTGAACCGAATTCATCAACTACGTGATATGGCGCGACAATTTGTCGTCGGAACCAGATGCTGCAACGTGCACGGTGCTCAGTGTGCGTTGCTCAGTGCGCGAGACGAGTCGTCCATGCCGCGCGCCGCGCGAGCCGCCGCATGACGCTGCGGCACCCGCGTACGCCGGAAATCCTTCGCGCTGATCTGGAAGCCCGCGCTCGCCCTACAGCGTGCCGGGGTAGATGCCGCCGTCGAGCAGCAGGTTCTGGCCGGTAATGAAGCCCGCGTGCGCCGAGCACAGGAACGCGGCCGCAGCGCCGAACTCATCCGGCGTGCCGAAGCGGCCGGCCGGCACGGCCGCCTTGCGCTGGTTCATGGCCTCCTCGATCGACACGCCTTGCAGCTCGGCCATCTTCTTCGTGCTGCCCTTCAGCCGATCCGTATCGAACGGCCCCGGCAGCAGCGCATTGATGGTCACGTTGCGCTTCACGGCGCGTCGCGCCATCACGGCAACCGCGCCGGTCAGGCCCGCGCGTGCGCCGTTCGACAGCTCGAGCGAGGCGATCGGTGCCTTCACCGACTGGCTGGTGATGTTGACGATGCGGCCGAAGCCGCGATCCATCATGCCGTAGACCGTCGCCTTGATCAGCGCCAGCGGCGTGATCATGTTCCACTCGACCGCCTTGCGCCAGTCGTCGAGCGTGAAGTCCTTGAAATCGCCCGGCGGCGGGCCGCCTGCGTTGTTGATCAGGATGTCGGGGTTCGGGCAGGCGGCGAGAATCTGCTTGCGGCCTTCCTCGGTCGTCACGTCGCAGGCCACCGCCGTCACCTTCACGCCCGTCGCCTTGCGGATCTCCTCGGCCGTGGCATTCAGCGCCTCCGCTCCGCGCGCCGAGATCACCACCTCGACGCCCTCTTTCGCCAATGCCATCGCGCAGCCCTTGCCCAGCCCCTTGGAGGCCGCGCACACGATCGCTTTCCTGCCCTTGATGCCGAGATCCATGGCCAAACTCTCCGCTGGCGTTCTTCCCTCGAGTGTCGCGCCAGTGTGCCCGCCCGCGACCGCCGGTTCAAGGCGGATCGGCAATCGGCTCGAGCCCGCACCACTCCGCCACGAACAAGGCCATGGCCGTTGTAATGCGCTTTACCGATGCCAGGCTGACGCGCTCGTCGAAGCCATGGACGTTCTGGGCACTGGGCCCATAGCACAGCGTGGGTATCTGGTCGTAGAGCGCATAGACGCGCGCATCGAGATAGGCCCCGCTCATGAAGCTCTCGAGCGCCCGCCCAGTCGCCGCGCGATGTGCACGGCCGAGGACCTTCTCGGCCTCCGAGTCGGGCTCCAGAACATAGCCTTCCGCGCGGAAGCCGTTGAACGTCACCTTGGGCGGCATGTTGGCGAGCAGCGGGTCCGTCCGCGCAAACGCGGCGACGCGGTCGGTGATCTCGCGTGCCGCCGCCTCGGCGGAGGTGCCCGGATAGATGGCGATACGGCATGAGATGCGGCACCAGCAGGGGACCGACGAAGCCCAGTCGCCGCCTTCAATGCGGCCGATGTTGAGATTGATCGGGTGCGGGTCGCTCTCGAAATGGGCATGCGCCGACTTGCGCGCGTTCCACTCCTCCTCGAGCCGCCTGAGCTCGCCGATCACCCGGTAGGCGGCATCGATGGCATTGGCGCCCGCGCCCATCTCCCGCACGTGCACCGGAACGCCGCGCACCTCCACCTCGAACCAGATCACCCCCACATTGGCGCGCACCAGCCGCTCGCTCTGCGGTTCGGAGATGAGCGCGGCGTCGGCCTTATAGCCGCGCAGATGGGTCATGAGGGCGCCGTTGCCCGTCGATTCCTCCTCGACGACGGATTGCACGTAGACCGTGGCCGCGGGGGCCATGCCGATGCGGCGCAGCGCCTCCAGGCAGAAGATGTTGGCCGCCGCGCCCGCCTTCATGTCGCCACTGCCTCGGCCGTACAGCCAGTCGCCTTCGATGGCGGGCTCGAAAGGCGGGTGGGTCCACATTTCGGCAGGACCCGTCGGCACGACGTCGACGTGCGACTGCAGTATCAGCGACCGGCCTTGCTCCCGCCGTGGCCGGTGGATGCCGACCACGATCGGGGCCTTGGAGTGATGCTCGCTGATCGGTGAGCCGCCCGGATGCTGCGCGATTAGCGCGCGGTCCATATCGAAACGGTCCATGGCGTAGCCGCGCTCGCGCAAGGCCCGGTGCACGAAGTCCTGTATTGTGTGCTCGGCCCCTCTGACCGATCCAAATCGCACCAGCTCTCGGGTGAACTCGAGCTGCTCCTGGAAGCCTGCTTCGACCGCGTGTTTGATCCTCTGGACAAGCTCAGGGCTGAGTTTCACGAGCGCACCGCTCCGGAACGAGTTTGCAACAATCTCCAATCATCGCACGATGATGTCCATGTCTGTGGGCCGACGCCAGCGGCGACAAGGTGGGAGGCGCCGGCTGGCGACGGCGACCGGGACGCGGCAGCGCCACGCCTACTCCGCCGCCTTCACGCCGCCCCCGTAGCCGAGCTGCGCATTGAGCTTCTCGACCAGATCGGCCGCCGCAGCGGCAATGTTCGTCCCCGGCCCGAACACGGCCTTGGCGCCCGCCGCGAACAGCGCCTCGTAGTCACCGGGTGGCACCACGCCGCCGACCACGATCATGATGTCGCCGCGGCCTTCCTTCTCCAGCGCCGCCTTCAGCTCCGGCACGAGCGTCAGATGCCCCGCCGCCAGCGACGACACGCCGACGATGTGCACGTCGTTCTCGACCGCCTGGCGCGCCACCTCCTCCGGCGTGGAGAACAAGGGCCCGATGTCGACATCGAAGCCCAGATCGGCAAAAGCCGAGGCGATCACCTTCTGCCCGCGGTCGTGGCCGTCCTGCCCGACCTTGGCGACCAGGATGCGCGGCCTCCTCCCCTCGTTCTTGTCGAAGGCCTCGACCAGGCGCAGCACGCGCTCCATCTCCTTGCCCATGCCGCCCGCCTCCGCTCTGTAGACGCCCGATACCGCGCGAATGTCGGCGCGATGCCGCCCGAACACCTTCTCCATGGCATCCGAGATCTCGCCCACCGTCGCCTTCGCGCGCGCCGCCTTCACCGACAAATCGAGCAGGTTGCCGTTGCCCTTGGCGCCCTCGGTCAGCGCATCGAGCGCCGCCCGCACCTCGGCCTCGTTGCGCTCGGCCTTGAGCGCCTCGAGCTTGGCGATCTGCTGCTCGCGCACCTTGTGGTTGTCGACCTTGAGGATCTCGATCTGCGCCTCGTTCGAGACGCGGAATTTGTTGACGCCGACGATGGTCTGCGCGCCCGTGTCGATGCGGGCCTGCGTGCGCGCCGCCGCCTCCTCGATGCGCATCTTGGGAATGCCGGCCGCGATCGCCTTGGCCATGCCGCCGAGCTTCTCCACCTCCTCGATGTGCGCCATCGCCTTGGCAGCGAGCTCCGCCGTCAGCCGCTCGACATAGAAGCTGCCGCCCCACGGATCGGCGGGCCGCGTCGTCCCGCTCTCCTGCTGCAGGAAAAGCTGCGTGTTGCGGGCGATGCGCGCCGAGAAGTCCGTCGGCAGCGCGATCGCCTCGTCCAGCGCGTTCGTGTGCAGCGATTGCGTATGCCCCTGCGTCGCCGCCATCGCCTCGATGCACGTGCGCGTGACGTTGTTGAACACATCCTGCGCGGTCAGGCTCCAGCCGCTCGTCTGGCAGTGCGTGCGCAGCGACAGCGAACGCACGTCCTTGGGCGCGAACTCCTGCTTGATGAGCTTGGCCCAGATCATCCGGGCCGCGCGCATCTTGGCGATCTCCATGAAGAAGTTCATGCCGATCGCCCAGAAGAACGACAGGCGGCCGGCGAAGTCGTCGATCTTGAGGCCGCGGGCCAGCGCATAGCGCACGTATTCCAGGCCGTCGGCCAGGGTGAAGGCCAGCTCCT
>JBLNBZ010000092.1:0-14904 GCA_050260355.1 Bacteroidota bacterium
GTGCTTTGACGCCTGATCCTTCGTCTATCAAACTATGGTAGCTCTATTTCTTTATAAGCTATTGATATAGCTCTATAAATATCGTTATATCTAGCCTCGTGGAGGTGCCAGCCAGCTCTTAGCAATTAGACTGATTGCGAGGGCCCGAAGTAGGTTCTGCGCCGATTCTGAAACACGTGCGAACGAAATGCCAAAGCAAAGCAAATCTCCTCGGAAATCCCTCATCCCATCGTTCGGCAAGATCGCTGGTCGCGGTGCCGCGAGCCTTGAAGCCACTCGCGAGATGCTGTTGCAACGCCTCGAGCACCTCGGGCCCGAGGCCAAACGGAGTCCCGGCTACAAGAGCGCGCTGACACTGCTCAATCGCAAGTTTCGTTTAGCGACGCTGTCCGCGCGGATCGGCATCCTTCAAGCCGCGAGCTTCATGATCGACGTGCTCGAGCGAACCCCCCCATTTACCTGATTACGAGCAGTCCGCGCGGGCCGGCGGTGTACCGGCCCCTTGCCTGCGACCGCGATTGTGGCAAGAGTGCCGCCCGACCGACGCCTTCAGCGAGACAGTCGAGCGCCCAGTCATGCCCGGCCAGAACGTCCTTGCTCAATGGCAGTACGTGCTGCCGAACGCGATCCTCACCCTGGCAATCTATCTCATGCTCGCGCGATTGCTCATGTCGCTCGCCTTTGATGCGACCAGCAGGAGTTGGGTCTGGAGGGTCACCCGCAGGCTTAGCGACCCCCTTGTCGTGCCAGTCGGCTACATCACGCCGCGGATCGTTCCGGATCGCCTTGTCCCGGTCTTTGTCATTGCGTGGCTGGTCGCCGCGCGAATTCTGCTGAGGCTCTCTTTCATGCTCTGGGCGTCACGTCCGAGACTAGGAGTGATGTGATGTCGGCGTCCGCGCCATCGGCACTCGGGCTCGGATTGCTCGGCGCGATGGTCGCCGTGTCATGCCTGAACGGGACGTTCTACTCGCCGCTGTTCGATCCCGTATTTTTCTACATGGGTCCTGTGGCCGAGACCTTCTTCATCCCCAGCTCGCGGGCCCGCCTTTACTTCACGTCACTCGTGATCTTCCTCGTCACGTTGGCGTTGGCCGGCGTGCCCGCCGCGCTGTACGAGCGTGCCACAGGGCAGACCAAAAGCTCACCGGTCTCCCTTTTCATCTGGCTGCTGTCCGCGATGCTTCTCTCCGCGCCGACATTGCTCAGCTTGATGCAAAGCGACTGACAGCGCCGGCTGCGATCCAGAGCGTCGGCTGTCCGCGGCAAGGGCGAGGTAGCAGAACGCGCGAGGAGGCAACTTTTGCGCGCGCTCAGCTGCGCCACGTGGTCGCCGCCATACCGTCGGTCTTCGGCTGAGGCCGCGATCCAGCTCTCCGTCCTGAGAGACAACAAATTGAAATTACGAGTAAATTTTGAAGCGAAGGGCGTTGGCTCGCCCGTCGCCACGATGCTGCGGCATTAACCAACTGGAAAGGATAGCTTCCCGGAGCGGAGGTCAAACCCTTAGGGGTGGCTCCCTGGCGGGGGTGCAAGCCAGTCCGGACCTGTGACGTCGGCAACGTTTGCCGGGGATCAGTCTGGGCGTCGCAGGGAGTCAAATTTTCATGAACCAGTATGCGCAGGCGGTTCGCCGCCCGGCCATGATGGCTGCTGTCGGCTTGTTGGGACTGTTAGCCTTGAGTGGGCTTTCACCAGCGGCCGCAGACGACTCCGCCGAATGGTTCGGCCACGCCTTCAAGGGCACCAACCTCGGCCAGACCGCTGGGATCATGTATCTCGCAGGCCGCGGCCACGCAGACGAGTTTACGGGCCGCATCGATCGGAGCAGCAGCCGTGCCGAGGGCGCCAGGAAGCGTCGCGCCGCGCGCGGGACGCGGGTCGCGAGCCTCGGTAACGGCTATACCCCGCCCATCGTCACCGAGAAGCGCAACGAGCGGGTCTCGAAGCGCCGCGGACAGCGCAGGACCCGGGTGGCAAGCCTGGGCGGCGGTTTTGTCCCGAAGCCGGATCTCGGTCCGAGCCTGTCGGGCGGCGGCATCAGGTGGGCTGCGAGCTCGAGCTGTCTGAACTCCAGCCTTCGGGCCGTGGTTGCCAGCGTCGCTGCACACTTTGGCAGCGTCACCGTCAACTCGACATGCCGCAGCCGGCGTCACAACGCCCGGGTCGGAGGGGCCAGGCACTCGCATCATCTGACCGGCAACGCGGTCGACTTTCGCGTGCGGCGTGGATGGCGCGGCGTGTGGGCGTTCCTGAGAAGCAGCGGTGTCGTCGGTGGCATCAAGCACTATGGTGGCGGCCTGTTCCACATCGACACCGGACCGCGCCGCACTTGGTAGCCCTGCCTGGTCCCGAGGCATGCCCGTCGCCGCAGACGCGGCGGCTGGCAGCGCTTGGCATCGCCCTCGCTTGTGCTAGTTTGCGCCCCATTCACCCGACGGGCCGCGGAGCTGCCCGCCGGGTCGTTCGGGAGGGTAAGGGGCATGCGACAGCTCAGAGTCCTGGCTGCGATGGTGGCGGCTATCGTCACGGCCGTTAGCCCTGCTTGGGCGAAGGATCTGAGGATCGGCCTCTCGGCCGAGCCTTCGGCCATGGACCCCCACTACCATAACCTCTCGCCCAACAATTCGCTGCTCAGCCATGTCTTCGAGCGGCTGATCGAGAACGACGAGAAGCAGAACCTCATTCCGGGCCTCGCCGAGAGCTGGAAGGCGATCAACGAGACGACCTGGGAGTTCAAGCTCCGGCGCGGTGTGACATGGCACGATGGATCGCCGTTCACGGCTGACGATGTCGTCTTCACCTTCTCGCGCGCCAGCAATGTGCCGAACAGCCCATCGCCGTTCATTGTCACCAGAGGCAAGACGGTCAAGAAAATCGACGATTACACGGTGCAGATCAGTACGCCCGCCGTGTATCCGTTGATGCCCAATGATGTGGCCACGATCCTGATCGTCTCGAAGAAGCATGGCGAGGGAGCGACCACCCCGGACTACAACTCGGGCAAGGCGGCCATTGGCACCGGGCCCTACAAGTTCGTGCGGTTTACGCCCGGCGACCGCATCGAGCTGGTCCGCAACGACAACTACTGGGGGACCAAGCCCAATTGGGAGAAGGTTACGTTCAGGCCGATCAAGGCCGGGCCGGCTCGGGTTGCGGCCCTTCTGGCGGGCGACGTCGATCTGATCGAGGATACGCCCACCGCCGACATCGAGCGGCTGAAGAAGGACCCGAAAGTCCAGCTCAGCCAGGAGGTGTCGAACCGCATCATCTATTTTTTCATCGACCACGCGCGCGATGTGACGCCGTTCGCCAAGGGCAAGGACGGCTCGGAGATCAAGAATCCCTTCAAAGACAAGCGCGTGCGTCTTGCCATGTCCAAGGCGATCAACCGCGACGTCATCATATCCCGCGTGATGGAGGGGGTGGGCATCGCCGCCAGCCAGTTTCTGCCCGATCATTATTTCGGTGTCTCGAAGAACCTCAAAGTCGAGAAATACGATCTCGACGGCGCCAAGAAGCTCCTCGCCGAGGCCGGCTTCCCCAATGGCTTCAAGCTGACGCTGCACACGCCCAACGGCCGCTACATCAACGACGTGAAGATTGCCGAGGCGACGGCTCAGATGCTGACACGGGCCGGCATCGAGACCAACATCGAGGCGCTGCCGCCGGCCAGCTTCTTCACGCGCGCCTCACAGGGTGGCCGGGGCGGGGTGCCTGAGTTCAGCTTCATCCTGGTCGGCTGGGGCTCCGGTACCGGTGAGAATTCCGGTGCGCTGAGACCGCTGGTAGCGACCTTCGACAAGGACAAGGGGCAGGGCGCTTCCAACCGCGGACGCTATTCGAACCCCGAGGTCGACAGGCTCATCGATGAGGCGATGAAAACCGTCGATGATGGAAAGCGCGCCGCTCTCCTTGCCCGCGCCACCGAGGTGGCCATAGAGGATGTCGCGATCATCCCATCGCACTACCAGGTGAATACGTGGTCCGCGCGCAAAGGCCTTAAGTACAAGGGCCGGTCCGACGAGTACACGCTGGCGATGGGCGTCGTCGAGGAGTGACGACTGCGTAGCCGACGGCTAGGTGCGCTGCCGTCCCAAGGCCGACAGGAGCGCCTTTGAATGACCGCTTTCATCCTGCGCCGGCTGATGCAGAGCGTGCTTGTGGTCGTGGCGATGTCGCTGATTGTCTTCTGCGGCGTGCACCTGATCGGCGACCCGGTTTACCTGTTGATCAATCCGCAAGCCGATCAGAAGGACATCGAGGCCGCCATCAAATCGCTCGGCCTCGACCGCCCGATCTGGGAGCAGTACCTCTACTTTGTGATGGGGGCGCTGAAGGGCGACCTCGGTAAATCATTCATCTTCGGCGAGTCGGCCCTCAAGGTCATCGTGCAGCGGATGCCGGCGACGCTTGAGCTCGCCTTCGCTGCCACGGCCATGGCCGTTGTGCTCGGCATCCCACTCGGCCTTTACGCCGGCCTCTATCCGAAGTCCCCGGTGTCGCGCACCATCATGGCCAGCTCGATCCTCGGCTTCTCGCTGCCGACGTTCTGGGTCGGGCTCATGCTGATCATGGTGTTTGCCGTCATGCTGGGGTGGCTGCCGTCGACCGGGCGCGGGGCGACGGCAGAGTGGCTGGGCATCTCGTCGAGCCTCTTCACGCTCGACGGGCTCGAGCACATCCTGTTGCCGGCTCTGAACCTGGCCCTACTCAAGATTTCCCTCGTCATCCGGTTGACGCGGGCCGGTGCGCGCGAAGCGATCCACCAGGATTACATCAAGTTTGCCCGCGCCAAGGGGCTTTCGAACCGCCGCGTGGTGGGCGTGCACCTGCTGAAGAACATCCTCATTCCCGTCGTCACGGTGCTCGGGCTCGAGTTCGGAAACCTCGTCGCCTTTTCCGTCGTGACGGAAACCATCTTCGCATGGCCGGGAATGGGTCGGCTTCTGATCGGATCGATCCAGAGCCTCGATCGGCCGGTTATCGTGGCCTACCTGATCATCATCGTTCTCATGTTCGTGGTCATCAATTTGCTGGTCGACATCCTCTACTCGGTTCTCGACCCGCGTGTGCGGCTCGGGGAGAAGAGCGCATGACCGTCGCCACCGAGGCTCCATTATCGGATCCGCATACGCCGGCCGGAGCGGTCGAGACGCCATTTCGCCGCTTCGCCTCGGCATACCTCGAGAGCCGTCTTGCGACGTTCGCGCTATTCCTTCTTGCGCTCATCATCGTGCTTGCGCTCATTGCGCCGTGGATCGTCCCGCAGAACCCCTACGATCTCGCCCAGGTCGATGTTCTCGACAGCCGGCTGCCGCCAGGTGAGAAGAACTCGGTGTCCGGATACACCTATTGGCTCGGAACCGATGGCGCTGGTCGCGATCTGGTTTCTGCCATGCTCTACGGGCTGCGCATATCGCTGGCGGTTGGCGTCTTGTCGGGGCTTATCGCCATGGCCATCGGGGCTGCGGTCGGTCTGATTGCCGCCTACGCCGGCGGCCGGATCGAGAGCCTCATCATGCGGCTCGTCGATCTTCAGCTCTCATTTCCGGCGATTCTGCTGGCACTCATGCTCATAGCCGTGCTCGGCAAGGGCGTCGACAAGATCATCATCGCGCTCGTCACCGTGCAGTGGGCGTATTACGCGCGCACCGTGCGCTCGACGGCGCTGGTCGAGAGCCGCAAAGAGTATGTCGAGGCCGCGCGCTGCCTCGGGCTTGGTCACAACCGGATCCTTGTTCGCCACATCCTGCCGAACTGTCTGCCGCCGCTGATCGTCGTTGCCACCGTGCAGACGGCGCACGCCATTGCGCTCGAGGCCACGTTGTCCTTCCTCGGTGTCGGCCTCCCGCAGACCGAGCCGTCGCTCGGGCTGCTGATCTCGAACGGCTTCGAGTACATGCTATCCGGCAAATATTGGATCAGCTTCTTTCCCGGCATCGTGCTGCTGTTGACGATCATGGCGATCAACCTGGTGGGAGATCAGTTGCGAGACGTGCTCAACCCCAGGCTCAAGCGATGACGCCCGAGGCGCGGCCGACACTCGAGGTGGAGAACCTCAGAACTCATTTTTTCACCAAGGCCGGCGTGGTGAAGGCCGTCGATGGCGTGTCGCTTATCGTTCGCGCGGGTGAGATCCTGGGACTGGTGGGCGAGTCGGGTTGCGGCAAGTCCATAACCGGCTTCTCGATCCTGGGGCTCGTCGATCCGCCGGGCCGCATCGTATCAGGGGCAGTGCGCTTCAAGGGCGAGGACCTCACACAGGCGAGCGAGAAGCGGCTGCAATCCCTGCGTGGCGACCGCATTGCCATGATCTTTCAGGATCCGATGATGACCCTCAATCCGGTCTTGAGGGTGGACACGCAAATGATCGAGGCGATCCGTGCGCATCGCGACGTTGGCCGGTCTGCCGCATTGGAGCTTGCTCGCGATGCCTTGTCCGACGTTGGTATCGCCGCACCCGAGCGTCGGCTGAAGGCCTATCCTCATGAGTTGTCGGGTGGTATGCGGCAGCGCGTGGCGATTGCCATTGCGTTCATGAACAAGCCGGACCTCGTCATTGCCGACGAGCCGACGACGGCGCTGGACGTGACGATCCAAGGCCAGATCCTGGCCGAGGCGCAGGCGCTTTGCGCGCGCACCGGTACGGCCATGATCTGGATCACGCACGACCTCGCCGTGATTTCGTCGCTCGCCGACCGCATTGCGGTGATGTATGCGGGCCGCATTGTCGAGCAGGGTCCGACAAGTGACATCGTGACCGGGCCTCTGCACCCTTACACCAAGGGCCTGATCGGCTCGGTGCCAAGCCACAACAAGCGCGGCGAGCGATTGGTGCAGATCCCGGGCATGACGCCGTCGCTGCTCAACCTCCCAGCCGGGTGCGCCTTCCGCGCGCGCTGTTCACGGGCAACCGAGGTCTGCGCGACCGATCCGGATACAACCGAGCTGCTGCCCCGACGGTCCGTGCGCTGCTTCCATCCGCTTCTCGCCGATGTCGACGCATGACGCAGCCGCCGATCATCGAAGCCAAGGGGGTGTCCAAGCAGTTCGTGCGACGACTGGATCTCGCCGGCCGCATCGCCGGAAAGCTCGGCGCCGACGTGCGCGAGGAGACCGTGCACGCCGTCGACGGCGTTGACCTCGTCGTTGGCAAGGGCGAGGTCGTGGGGCTGGTCGGCGAGTCCGGCTGCGGCAAGTCGACCCTCGGCCGCATGATTGCCGGCATCATCGAGCCGACAAACGGGCAAGTTCTGTTCAAGGGCCGCAACCGCACGGCGCTCTCAGGCGAGGAGGCAAAGGCGGCACGGCTCGCGGTTCAGATGATCTTCCAGGACCCCTTCGCCTCATTGAATCCGCGCGCTCGGGTGGAGAGCATAATCGGCGAGGCGCCTCTGTATCATCGGCTCGTATCTCGATCCGCCCTCGATGCGTATGTCGACGACACGCTACGGCGCGTCGGCCTCGATCCGGAGCTCAAACGCCGCTACCCGCACCAATTCTCGGGCGGGCAGCGCAGCAGAATTGGCATCGCCCGCGCGTTGGCGGTGAAACCAGAGCTTCTCATCTGTGACGAGGCTATTGCAGCGCTGGACGTGTCCATCCAGGCGCAGGTCATCAACCTGTTCATGGATCTGCGTGATGCTTTCCGCCTGACCTATCTTTTCATCAGTCACGATTTGGGGGTTGTGGAGCACATTACGGACCGCGTGGTCATCATGTACCTGGGCCGGATCGTTGAGACGGCGCCGACCGTCGAGTTGTTCCGCAACGCCGTGCACCCCTATTCCCAAGCCCTCCTTTCCGAGGTGCCACGCATCAGCACCTCCAGGCGCATGTTCCATCCCGTCAAGGGCGAGATCCCCTCGCCCCTGGCGCCTCCGCCGGGATGCCACTTCCATCCTCGCTGCCCGCATGCCACCGAGCGTTGCCGGCTCGAGGTTCCGCCGTTGCGGGTGGTGGCGCCGGGCCGGCAGGCCGCCTGTCATTTCAGTGAGACTTTCTTGAATCACTGAATTGCGCGTGTGTGCCACGCTCTCGGCCACTTCCAGCCTGACAACGTCTCCGGCCGGATCGGGAGGGCGTTTTTTGGCGTGCCAGCCATCGTACGCAATCGGCGTTGCTGTTTTGCCGCGCTCCGACCGGCCAATGCGCCAGAGCAGGTTCCTCACGTGCCGCGGGGCGACTATCGTGAGCGCAGCCAGACGGTGGGACGAGTATGGACAAATCGGCAATTGAGGAGCTGGAAGCCGGCGAGCTTCCAACAATGGTCAGTTGGTACGATCCGAGGCTGCTGACCAGGATCGGCATTCGCACCATCATCTCATCGGTGTTCGGGCAGTACGCCGACCAGCGGCTGGTCCAGGCCGCCACCGACCAGGTGACGGTCGAGGACCTGTGCTCGCGCTACGACTACAGCGATCCTTACGCCACCGACCAGCGCCGGCGGCTGAAAATGGACGAGACCGGCGCGTTCTGGCTCGACTACATCGCCGACACGGGCGACGGCTTCGAGTCGACCTACACCATGGCCTACCTTCTCGCAAAGGAAAGCCTCACCGTGCCGTCGGCTGGTGAGCTGAAGGCCGGCAACCTCCTCATCATGGGTGGCGACCAGTGCTATCCGCAGGCGACTCGAGACGGCTACAAGAACAGGCTACAGAAGCCGTACGGCTGGGCCTACAACGTTGCAGTGCCTGATCGCAAGCTGTTCGCCATTCCGGGCAACCACGATTGGTATGACGGCTTAGCCTCGTTCGACAGCCTCTTCTGCGCGGCGCGTGACAAGCTCTCGGGCGAGAACACCAACCGGATCGGGGGCTGGCAGCCTCAGCAGCATCGCAGCTACTGGGCGATCAAGCTGCCGTACAACTGGTGGATCTGGGGAGCGGACATCCAATTCTCGAAGTACCTCGACTCTTCGCAGGTCAACTATTTCAGAACCATCGCCCGCCTGATGGGGAAGGAGGACAACCTCATCATCTGCCTGGCGGAGCCCGCCTGGATGCTGGCCGAGCAGCAGGGCCAGGACGAGGAGGAGAACTTCTTCAAGATCACGGCGCTTGCCCGCGAGAGCGGTGCCAGCATCCGAGCCGTCATCGCCGGCGACTGGCACCATTATGCCCATTACTACACGCCCGATCTCGGCGTGCATTTCCTCACCTCGGGCGGCGGCGGCGCATTCATGCATCCTACGCACGTTCTGAAGAACCAGATCACCGTCCGCTGGCCTGAGCGCGCGCCCTCGGCGGGTGAGACACGCGATGTCACGGGCGCGTTGCGGCGCGGCGAGTGGACTGCGGAGCACTACGACATAAGGCTCAAGAACAAGCGCAGCTCAGGCGCGGTGGCCGAGGCTGTCGAGGATTATGTCGAGCCGGTGCGACGCCATGCTGGCTGGCGCGGGGCGCGCAAGCAGACCGTGAAGTGCTATCCGAGCAAGGCAAGAAGCTTGCTGCTGAGCCTCAAGAACCTCGCCTTCCCGTTCAAGAACTTCGGCTTCGGTATGGGCATCGGGCTGATCTATTGGATCATCACGTGGCAGTATTTTTCTGTTGTCAGCCAATATGACATCTCGTCCGGCAAGATCGACGCGACCGGCTTGACTGAATCGTACCTGACCACGTTCGCGCGCCTGCCGCTTTATCTGATGCAGGGTGTGATCCTATCGATCCCGTTCGCACTCATGCTAGGCGGGCTGTTCCTTACGTTGCTGTGGTACGTGGATGCGGTCGAGAAGCCGAGGTGGCGGCGCTGGCTCGTGAAAAGCGTCGTCGGTTCAGTCCATGCGCTCGTGCATCTCGTGGCCATGTTCGCCCTGGCCCTGGCGTTCCTTTCGTTCCACAACCAGATCACCCCAGCCATCGAGAAGCAGGTTCAGGATCTCTGGCGCACCCGCGGCGAGCGCAACGTGGTGGTGCGCGAGGTATTGCAGGAGACGCTCGAGCCGCTGTCCCAGGAGCGAGCAGAGCGTCGCTACAAAATGGAGGGCAGACGTGGCGACCAAGCCGTGCCAGGGCGGGACAGGCCGCCGCCTCCGCGCACGGCCGCCGAGCCGCCCGCTTCCCCTGACGCTGCCGGGCGAGTTGAATACTCGGAGGTGCGAAAGTTCGTCGGCCTGCTCCTCTATCCGATCGAAATGACCCTGATCGGCGGGTTCGTCGGCGGCTTCATTTGGGGCTTCTACTGGGTGGTGACAGGCCTGTTCGGGCGCATGCACGCGGAGGATGCCTTCGCCGCGCTCAGGATCAGGGACTACAAGAACTTCCTGCGCTTCAAGTTCGAGCCGCATCAGCTCACGATCTACCCGCTGGGGGTCGACAAAATTCCGCGCATGGGGCACTGGGTAGCGCCGCCGAAGAACAAGCCCCAGCCGCCTCACAATCCGCAGCTCGTGCCGACCGTCCCGATCGACGTGCGTCTGATCGACAGTCCCATCGTGATCGCGGCCCAAGCTCCGGCCGAGGTCGCCGCGGACGACGAGCGGGTGCTCGAAAAGGCCTGACGGCGCGCGGGTCTCCGACCTGGCTCCTGGCAGCGCGGCGTCACGAAGTCGCGGCGATGGTGCCGGCTCGCCGTTGCGTACAGCGCGACAGTGCTGCATCTGCCTCCCTCCTGGCGTCCGGGACACCGCGTGGTAGGGTGAGCGGAAGGGATCCAGATGGGAGGAGCCATGCCAACCGTAGGGCTTGTCGGTGTCGGGCTGATCGGCCGCGCCTGGGCGAACGTCTTCGCCCGCGCGGGCTGGGATGTGAAGCTTTGGGACGCCGATCCGGCAACGACAGCGGCAGCTCCCAAACTGGTCGCCGAATCCCTGCATGATCTGGCGCGACATGGTCTCGTGACCGAGCCTGAGCAGGCCGCGGCGCGGGTCCGCACCGCCGCCTCGCTGGACGACTGCGTGAATGGCGTCGATTTCGTGCAGGAGAGCGGTCCCGAGAAGATCGAGGACAAGGTCGCCATCTGGGCCAAGCTCGACGCCGCAGCGCCGCGTCAGACCGTGCTGGCGTCATCCACGTCGGCCATCGTTGCCTCGCGCTTCACCGAGAAGCTGAAGGGCCGCGACCGCTGCCTTGTGGCCCATCCCGTCAATCCGCCGCACGTCGTGCCGATCGTCGAGCTATGTGGCGCGCCCTGGACGTCTCCCGAGACGGTCAAGCGTGCCCGGGGGGTTTTCGAGAGCGTCGGTCAGGTTCCCGTCGAGGTGAAGAAGGAGATCGACGGCTTCCTGCTCAACCGGCTGCAGGCTGTGCTCTTGTCGGAGGCGTTTCGCCTTGTGGGCGAGGGCTATTGCTCGGCTGCCGACCTGGACAAGACCATCGCGCACGGCCTGGGTCTGCGCTGGAGCTTCATGGGCCCGTTCGAGACCATCGAGCTCAACGCTCCGGGCGGCACTCCGGATTATTGCGCCCGCTTCGGCAAGACGCTGCTTGGGCTTTCCTCGCGCCCCGTCACGCCCGATGTCTGGGGCCCCGAGAACATTGCCCGCATCATGCAAAGCTGGGGCAGCACGCCCAGTCCTGCCGAGATCGCCAAGAAGAGCCGCTGGCGGGATGCTCGGCTGGCGGCCTTGCAGGCTCACAAGCGCGCGCAGAAACCATTCGAAAGCTGAGAGGAAGCGTTATGGCGAAGAAGAAGGTCATCATCACTTGCGCGGTCACCGGATCGATCCACACGCCATCGATGTCGCCGCATCTGCCGGTCACGGCGCAGGAAATCGCCGACGCGGCCATTGGTGCGGCGGAGGCCGGCGCCGCCATCGTGCATCTGCACGCCCGCAATCCCAAGGACGGCCGGCCCGACCAGTCGCCGGAGGCGTTTGCCCCGTTCCTCAAGGTCATCAAGCAGCGCTCGGCCTGCGTCGTGAACATCACCACGGGCGGGGCACCCACCATGACGGTCGAGGAGCGCGTCAAACCCGCGGCTACGTTCAAGCCGGAGGTCGCCAGCCTCAACATGGGCACCATGAATTTCGGACTGTTCCCGATGCTCCAGCGCCAGAAGGAGTTCAAGTACGACTGGGAGAAGCCCTACCTGGAAGCCTCGAAGGCCGGCATGTTCAAGAACACCTTCGCCGACATCGAGTACATTCTGACCACGTGCGCGGAGAACGGCACCCGCTTCGAGATCGAGTGCTACGACATCGGCCATCTCTACACGCTGCGCCACTTTGCCGACCGCGGTATCGTCAAGCCGCCGTTCTTCATCCAGTCGGTGTTCGGCATTCTGGGCGGCATCGGGCCGCACCCGGAGGACGTGGCGCATATGAAGCGCACGGCGGATCGCCTGTTCGGCGACCAGTATCACTGGTCGGTGCTCGGAGCCGGCCGCAATCAGCTCCCCGTCGCCGCCATGGCGGCTGCCATGGGGGGTAATGTGCGGGTCGGCATGGAGGACTCGCTCTGGGCTGGTCCAGGCAAGCTCGCCACGTCCAACGCCGAGCAAGTCAAGCTTGCCCGGCAAATCATCGAGGGGCTCGGCCTGGAGATCGCATCGCCCGACGATGCGCGCGAGATCCTTGGCCTCAAGGGCGGCGACAAGGTCGCGTTCTAGGGGAAGCCCGCATGCTGTTCATGGTCATCGAGCGGTTCAAGCGCCAGGACGCCAGGGCCGTCTATGCTCGCTTTCGCGAGAAGGGACGCATGGCTCCGGACGGGGTTGTCGTGCATGGAAGTTGGATCGAGGGGAATTTCGACCGCTGCTTCCAGCTCATGGAGTGCGACGACCTGAGACTGCTGCAGGAATGGACCATGAGCTGGTCGGATCTCGCCGAGTTCGAGATCGTGCCCGTGTCGCCGTCGAAGGATACGGCGGCGACCGTATACGCGGTGCTCGATCGCGAGGCCGGCCAGGCGCGCACGAAATGACCACGGGGCACAAGCGGGCCAATTGGCCCGCCGGCCGGCAGCGGTGAAGAGACGAGCGGATGACGCGCAAACCGAAAGTTGCCGTGATCGGCACCGGCGGCACGATTACGGCCATCGGCAAGGGGCCGCTCGATCTCTTCGATTACATCGCCACCGGCAAGATGCTCCAGGCTGACGAGCTGGTTGCCAAGTTTCCAGATGTCGCCACGGTGGCGGAAATCGTGCCGATCCGCTTCAAGGCCGTGCCAAGCACCGCCGTGGCGTTTCCCGAGTGGAAGCAGATCGTGCTGGAGGCCGACAAGGCAGCCGCCGAGCATCCTGACCTCGCTGGGATCGTCGTCCTGCATGGAACGGCAACCCTGGAGGAGACCGCCTACGCCCTCAATCTTACCGCCAAGGTCAGCATCCCCATCGTCCTGGTCGGCGCGCAGCGGCCTGCAAGCGCGCTTTCGACGGACGCGGGCCTCAACCTCGTCAATGCCGTGCGTACCGCGGCATCGCCGCAGGCGCGAGGGCTCGGCGTGCTCGTGTGTCTCAATGACGAGGTACAGTGTGCGCGCGAAGTGACGAAGACATCGACCGCGCGCCTGCAGACCTTCCGCAGCGCCGACTTCGGCGTCCTCGGCCACGCCGATGGCGATGCCGTCATGTTCTATCGCAGGCCCATCCGCAAATGCGCGCCGGACACGGAGTTCGACATTCGCGGGCTCGATGCGCTGCCGCGCGTCGACATTGCGTACGCGTATGCGGGCGACGACGGCACGGCCATCCGGGCCTTCGTCGCAGCGGGCGCAAAGGGCATTGTCATGGCCGCCTTCGCGCCGGGGCTGCCGTCGCCGCCCGAGATGGAGGCGCTGAAAGAAGCACGCGTGGCCGGGGTGGTCGTGCTGATGTCGTCGCGCGCGGGCTCGGGGCGGGTCTTCAAGTCGAGCAGGACCCGCGATGCAGGCTTCCTGACGGCCGACAATCTGACGCCGCAGAAGGCACGCATTCTGCTGGCCCTGGCGCTGACCAGGACCAGCGAGCCATCAGAGATCGAACGCATGTTCGCGACGTACTAGGGGAGAGGACTTTGGCGCGCATTGCATCCATCACCGCCGGGCACTACCGCATCCCGCTCGACGTGGCGCTGTCGGATTCAACGCACGGCGTCATGACAGCCTTCGAGCTGGTCACCGTGCGCGTGCGCGATGCCGACGGCGAGGAGGGGGTCGGCTACACCTACACCACCGGCCACAATGGCCGCGCCATCTACGCCACGCTCGCGCATGACATCCCCGAGATCGCCGCTGACGCCGATGCGGACCGCATCGAGCAAATCTGGAACAAGGTCTGGTGGGGCCTGCACTATGGCGGTCGCGGCGGTCCGGCCGTGCTGGCCCTCTCCGCGCTCGACATCGCGCTGTGGGACCTGAAGGCGCGGCGTGCGCGCCTGCCGCTGTGGAAGCTGCTCGGCGGCAACGATCCGGGCGTGCCCTGCTACGCCGGCGGCATCGACTTGGACTTCACCATCGATGCGCTGCTCAAACAGACCGACGGCAATCTGGAGAAGGGCTTCCGCGCCATCAAGATGAAGGTCGGGCGCGAGCGGCTGACGGAGGACGTGGCGCGCATCGCCGCCATGCGCAAGCACCTGGGCGATGGTTTTCCGCTCATGGTCGACGCCAATATGAAGTGGACGGTGGACGAGTCCATCAAGCGCGCCCGCGCGTTTCAGCCATTCGATCTCGTGTGGCTGGAGGAGCCGACCATCCCCGACGACGTGGCCGGCCACGCGCGCATCGTGCGCGAGGGCGGCATGCCGATCGCCACCGGCGAGAACATGCGCACGCTGTGGGAGTTCAAGCACATGATCGCCGCGGGCGGCGTCACCTATCCCGAGCCCGATGTCACCAACTGCGGCGGCGTGACAGTCTTCATGAAGGTCGCCCATCTAGCCGAGGCCTTCAATCTGCCGGTGACCTCGCACGGCGCCCATGATGTGACGGTGCAACTGCTCGCGGCCTGCCCCAACCGCAGCTACCTGGAGACGCAC
>JBLNBZ010000093.1:0-37485 GCA_050260355.1 Bacteroidota bacterium
CCCTTCGGGCCGAGCGCCGATGCGGGATCCAGCGCAAGACTCGGTCGCAGACGCGGGAGACCTGGGCCCGGATCCCGGCTCGCGTTCACGCTTTGCGCTCACTTGGCCGCGACGACGCAAGCGGTGGTTCGAGCAAGAGCGGCGCCCGCATCACCCGAGCGATCGAGCGCGGCTTCGCCCTACCCATTTTCGCCCAGCTCAGGACCCCTTGAGAACCTCCCGCACGCCCGCGGCGATGCGATTGCGGTCGGGAAACACGTGATCCTCCAGCACCGGGCTGTAAGGGATCGGCACTGCCAAGGCGCACACCCGCTTCACCGGCGCCTTGAGCCTGGCGAACGTCGCCGCATCCTCCGTCACCAGCGCCGCGATCTCGGCCGACGCGCCCGCGGTCGGTCCCGCCTCGTCGGCCACAACGAGCCTGCCCGTCCTGCGCACCGACTCGCGGATCGTCTGCGCATCCATCGGCACCAGCGTGCGCGGGTCGACGACCTCGACCGAGATGCCCTCCTTCTCCAGCGTCTCTGCAGCGGCGAGCGCCTCGTGCACGAGCCAGGCGAGCGCCACCACCGTCACATCCTTGCCCGCTCGCTTGACGTCGGCCTTGCCGATCGGAACCGTGTAGTCGCCGTCGGGCACCGTGCCCTTGTGGCCGGCCAGCCGGTTCGACTCGAAGGAGATGACCGGGTTGTTGTCGCGAATTGCCGACTTGAGCAGGCCCTTGGCATCGGCGGGCGTCGAGGGAAGTATGATCTTGAGCCCCGACAGGTTCATGAACATCGAGTACGGGCTCTGCGAGTGCTGCGCGGCAAGCCGCGTGCCGCCGCCCACACCGGCGCGAAACAGGATGGGGAACTTCGCCTGCCCGCCGAACATGTAATGGATCTTCGACGCCTGATTGACGATCTGGTCCATGGCCACGAACGAGAACGTCACCTGCCGCCAGTCCACGATCGGCCGAAAGCCCGAGCCCGCGGCGCCGATGGCCATGCCAGTGAACGCGCCTTCCGTGATCGGCGTCGCCCGTGCGCGGCGCTCGCCGAACTCCTCGAGCAGGCTCGGAATGGCGTCCGTCGTCATGTAGAAGATCTTGGGGTCGCGCCGCATTTCTTCCGTGACGGCTTCCAGCGCAGCCTGCGCATACGTGATCTCTCGCATCATCGGCTCCCGCTCAATCGGCGAACACGTCTTCCAGCGCCTTCTCGGGCGCCGGGAAGGGACTGGCCTCGGCGAAAGCGACGGATTTCTCGATCGCCGCCAGGATCTCCTTGTCCATCTTCTGCCATTCCTCCTCGCTCAGCTGGCCCTGCTGGGCCTTCAGGTGCTTGATGAGCCGGGCGATCGGATCTTCCTTCTTCCACGCCTCGATCTCCTCCTTCGGGCGGTAGTCGGGCTGGCCCTTGCGCTCGGTGTGCGCGCGCCAGCGATAGGTTTTGCACTCCAGAAGTGTCGGTCCCTCACCCGCCCGCGCTCGCGCAACCGCCTCGCGCGCGGCCTCATACACCGCCAGCACGTCGTTGCCGTCGACCACGACGCCCGGGATACCGTAGCCCGCGGCGCGGCCGGCCACATCGCGCATGGCGTGTGTGGACGCCGCCGAGGTCTGCGCCGCGTACAGGTTGTTCTCGCACACATAGATCACCGGCAGCTTCCAGGCAGCGGCGATATTGATCGACTCGTGGAAGGGCCCCGCGTTTGACGCGCCGTCGCCGAAGAACGAGACCGCCACACGCCCCTTGCCTTCGAGCTGGGCGGCAAGCCCCGCACCGGTGATGATCGAGATGCCGCCGGCGACGATGCCGTTGGCGCCCAGCATGCCGATGCCGAAATCGGCGATGTGCATCGAGCCGCCCTTGCCCTTGCAATAGCCGGCCTCGCGCCCGTAGAGCTCGGCCATCATGCGGTTGAGGTCGGCGCCCTTGGCGATACAGTGGCCGTGCCCGCGATGCGTGCTGATGATCTGGTCGTCCTTGTTGAGCGCGGCGCACACGCCGACGGCCACAGCCTCCTCGCCGATATAGCAATGCACCACGCCGTAGATCTTGCCGGCGTGGTAGTCGGCCGAAGCCCGCTCCTCGAAGCGGCGGATGGTTTGCATCAAGCGCAACATCTCGCGCTGCATGCTTGGAGTTGGATGCATCTATTTATTCCCTCGACTGCGAATAATGGCGACCGGCGCTAGCCGACCGGCAACGACCAGCTCAGCTCCTCGTACCCTGGAGCATAGCTGCGATTGGTCTGGGCCGGATTGCGATTGACGAGCGGCCGTGCGTAAAGCGGGTGGCGCATGCTGCGCGTCTCGTGCTCCAGCGTGACGAGCAATCGCCCATCATCAGGGTCGACGATATCCTGAAAGCGGTACTGATGCTGGTCGCTCTCCTGCGTAATGAGGCCGCGCTGCAGGAGCCAGCGGTGGGGGCTGGAGAAATCGGCGAGGTAGATGGCGATGTGATGGCCATCGAAGACCGGCTGGGGCGCAGTCGTCTCGCGGTAGATGAGCTCCTGGCCCGCGCCGACTGATACGCGCGCATACCGCACGCCGCCGCTCTCTGCGGCGGTAGCCTTGGTGCGCACGATGCTCGTGTAGAACCGCACGATGCCGTCGACCGTGCCAGGCGGCGTATCGACCTCGACATAGGCCATGCCCAGCATCATACGGCCGAAGCGCGGTCCGGGCTCGTAGCAGCGGATGCGGTTGCCCCACGGGCACGTGGCCTCGACGAAGTCGTTGTGCTCCTTGACGGCGAAGCGCGTACCCTCGAGCGGCTGGGCGACCTCCCGCAGCCGCCGCAGCAGGGCCTCGCGATCCGGGATCACCACGCCCGTATGCCCGCGCAGGACCTGCGGCTCTCCGGACGGCAGATGGAACTGGCTGCGCCCGACGTTGATCCACATGTTGCCGACGCCGGTCATCAGGTAGGGGTCGCGCGTGAGGCCGAGCCCCATCACATAGAACAGCGTGGCGAGCCTCTGATCGGGAACACGCGTGTTGACGTGCTCGAGAGCCACGATATTGCCGAGATCTTCCTCGGTTCGGTCGTATTGAGCCACCCCCTCAGCCTCCCTGCATCAAGCGCCGTAGATCTTCTCGAGCTCGGCGTGCGCCCACTTCACGGCATCCTCCGGCGGCATGCCCTGGATCGCCTTCGCGTACATATCCGTGATGATGTACTTGGAGACGGCCTCGGCGGCCTTGCGGCCGGCGGGACCCGGCCAGCCCGGGGCGCGGGCCGACTGAATAACATCCTTGAAGGGCGCCATCACAGGATCCTTCTCCCAGATCGGATGCTTCGACCATTCGCGTGTGGCGGGAATCGAGAATCCCTGCTGCGACACGAACCACTTCTCGAACACCGCGCGCGAGCTCAGCCAGCGCAGGAAGTCCTTCGCCGCCTTCTGGTTCTTGGAATACTTCATGACCATGTGCGACTGCGGCGGATGCAGAGTGGCAAGTGCCGCAGGTCCGCGCGGATAAGGCGCATGCCGGATATCGTCCTTGAGCGGCGTGCCCTTCTCGGTCTTGTACTGATCCGGCTTGCGCAGCGCCTCGATGTAGATCGAGGCGGCATTGCTGGTTGCGCAGATGGTGCCTGCGAGAAACGCGCGGTTGTTGTTGCTGTCGTCCCAGGCGAGCCCACCCTCGTCGTGCGCGTCCTTCCAAAAACCGGTCATGAACTTGACCGACTCCAGCGTCTCCTTGCTGTTGAGCGCCACCGTCTTGCCGTCGCTCTCCACCTCCTTGCCGCCCCACGACCACAGGTAGGGGTAGGAGAAGGCCGGGGCATCGTTGTAGGTGTGCCCGACTGTCTGCCCGATCGGCAAGCCCTTGGCCTTGAGCTTCTTTCCTGCGTCGCGATAGGTCTCCCATGTGGTCGGAAACTGGCTGTAGCCGATCTCGTCGAACCACGACTTGCGATAGCAGAGGAGAATGCCGAGCGCGCACCACGGCACGGCGAGATAGCCGTGATCGCCCTTGGTGACCGTAGTCAGAATGTCGTGGAACCCGCCCTGCTCCTTGGCGATGTCGTCGGCGACGTCGGTGACATCGACGACGCTCTCGGCATAAAGGTGCGGCCAGTTGTGCTGGGCATGCACGACGTCGGCGCCGGTCCCGGACTGGATGGCGGAGGCGATGCGCGGCTGCAGGTCGTTGCCGTTGATGGCCTCGAAGTTGATCTTGACGCCGAGCGCCTTCTCCGCCTCCGGCAGCAGCTCGCGCTTGAGCAGGGCGTCGGAGGCCGGAACGAAATCGCCGAGCCGCAGCCAGTGCACGGTCGTGCCTTGTGCGTAGGCCGGCGCCCTGCCGGTGGCGAGAATGCCGGCCAGTCCGGAGGTGGTCCCGAGCGCCCCGGCGCCTGATAGCCGCAAGAAGCCGCGACGTGAAACCTTAGGCATGAGCTTTCCTCCTGCGCTGCGCTGTCCCACGCATTGGAGCCGGCCGAAGCAGAGGCCGCGGGCGAACTCTGGACGCGATTAGAGCGCATTTGCGGGCGCGCCGCCATAGATGGCCCGCGCATCTGGCCTGCGTGGCCGCGGGGCCGTCAGCCGTCCGCAGAGGCCATGCTGCGCGCGCCGGTCCGCCCCGCTTGCCCCGTCCGAGGAGCGCCGAAGACGCTGGTGCCCCGCGTCTCTCTAGGGATGTTGGCGTACGCGGCCTGAGCCGCGGACACAGCGGGCGCGACCTCCGACGGACCGGGCGCGCCGATATCTCCTTCTCAGCTCCCGGCTTGAGCAGCCCCGGTGCGGCGTAAGCCGTGAGACCGATCAACTCCCCCAAGTGCGTGAGCTCGCCTCGCCATGGCCCACGTCCGGGTCAAGACATCGAGCCGGAGGCATGGCAAGACACCGAGCCTGGCAACGGGTAGCTTTGCGCACCGATCTGCGCTATCTCGTCCTGGCGACGGACGCCGCGATTTGCTATGAGGCGGCCTCCGAGCCGCACGGCTCCCATTCCGCGGTAGCTCAACGGTAGAGCAACCGGCTGTTAACCGGTTGGTTGTAGGTTCGAATCCTACCCGCGGAGCCATTTCGCCGGCTCGCAACCCACGGCCGAATACCGTCCTGGCTCGCACCAGATCGCAGGCCGGCAGCTCTCGAGCAGCCTTCGAATCCGGCAGGATGCCCCCCGCACAGCATCGCCAGACGGCTACCGGGCGTGGGGTCATCGGCACCACGACACATCGAGGCTTCGGTCATGGATGACAAGCGACACATAGCGCGGACCAGAGCGCTGAAGGGCGCCAAGATCGTTTTTGGAGGCGGTACGCAGGTGATCGACTGCACCATCCGCAACCGCTCGGACGAGGGCGCACAAATCAAGGTCGCCAGCGTCGTCGGGATTCCTGACCACTTCGATCTGCTCGACACGACGACCGGCGAGCGCAAGGCTGCCACGGTCGCCTGGCGCAAGCCGGCCGCGATGGGCGTCGTATTCGATTGAACCGGTCCCCGCCCGCTGCCCGGAGCCTGGCGGTGGCGTAGAAGGCCCCGTGCGTTGGACCAGGGCTTACCGCTCGGGGCCGGCTTCGGGCTGCCCCCCGTGCTGGGCGTCCGGGCTAGTCGTCGCGATCAGGCCGCACGGGGGTGTTCGCCTTGACCATCTTGCCCATTTGTTGCAGGCGCGACGTTTCGTCCACGTTGCACCCGAAATCGCCTCTTGAGCGTTACAATTGTGCTGCATGTCGCCTCTTGAGCGTTACAATTGTGCTGCATCCTGCGCTGGAAGGCCCGTTAGGAGAGACCCCCATGGACGAACAAGCCAAGCTCGCGCGCGCGAAGCAGAAGGTCGAAGCCATGATGGGCTTCTATATCCACCTGATCGTATTCACGCTCGTCATTATCCTGCTGTTTGCGATCAACTATGCCGACGGGCCCGATTGGTGGGTGCAGTGGCCGCTCCTGGGGTGGGGTATCGGCATCGCCGCGCACGCCTTCGCCGTCTTCGGGCGCATGCCGAACCGCATCACGCTCTGGCAGCTCAGAAAGATCCGCGACCTGAAGGAGCGCATGTAGGGCCGCTAAGAGCCGCTGCGCCGCCCTCCGCAACGCAGCGGCTTGGCTTCAGGCGATCCGCATGGCGATGGACAGCGCGCGCTGCCCTTCATCCGCCGTGCTCAGGCCCTGCGGCTTCTCGCACAGCTTGTCGAATGCGGCTCGCGTCAGGTCCGCGCGCTTCAGGCCCCGCTCGGCCAGCGCCTGATCCGACATCGCATGCAAATGCTCATACTGGTGGGCGGCAGCGCGCGCCTGCGCGCAGACGGTCACGATTTCAACAACGCGGCTCAGCAGTCCAGGCTTGGGCGAGGGCATGGGACTTCTCCGCAATGGTTCAAAGCAACGTCTGAATCACACCTTGGCGTGATCCCATCGTGATCTTTGCCGAGACCCGGTGTCTGTCGCTGTTACCCTGGGAACAGGGACGCAAAATCTCCCGCTGCTGACGCGGGCACGAGTCCTCCTTGCATACGCCGGTATGCGTATTCAGGCCCCGTCCCGGTGTCCCTATCGTCCTGGCTCTGGCGCGATGCCGCCTTGGACAGGAGAATGTCATGGCCGATCAGCACAAACTTGCCGAACATGCGGAGAAGGCGGAGCTCAAAAGCTTCAGCAAGCCCGATGATGTGCGCACGTTTCCGAAGGGCCGGCTGGAGCTGGTCAAGGTCGGAGGGGCCATGATCGGCCGCGCCGTCTTCGAGCCCGGCTGGCGCTGGGCGACCTCGGTGCAGCCGCTGGCCCAAACCAAGAGCTGCGAGGCGCCGCACTTCCAGTATCACGTGTCGGGCGTGCTGCGGATCAAGATGGACGACGGCACCGAGTTCGACTGTCGCCCCGGCGACGTGTCGCTGCTTCCCTCCGGCCACGACGCCTGGGTGGTCGGCAACGAGCCGGCGGTGGTCGTCGATTTCCAAGGCATGATCGACTACGCGAAGGAGGCGCGCGCGACCGCCGCTTAGGCTGTGCCCGCGATCTGCTCCTCGGCGGCTGTCATCGCCTTGATCGCCGCAGCGGTGCGCGTCTCGACGCCCAGTTTCTGGAAAATGTGCTCAAGGTGTTTCTGCACCGTGCGCGCGCTGATGTCGATGATGCGCGCGATCTCGGCATTGGTCTTGCCGGCGGTGACCAGCGCCATCACCTCGCGCTCGCGCTTGGTCAGCGGCAGCGCCGCGATCTGCTGCGCGTCCACGCGCTGACGTTCGCACTTGATGATGAGATAGCCGCACTCGGGCCGGACGGGATCGGCAACGAAGTGGGCCTCGAGCCGCGCTCCGCGGCGCGCGAGCGTGAAGCATTGGGTTGCGCGCGCAGCAGCGCCGCCGAGCTCAAGGCTGCCGCAGCGCGCGAGCCAGTTGGCGAGCGGGCTTGGCAGGTGCACGGCATAGCCGCTCGCGAAGCCGGGAAAGAACCGCTGCAGCAGCTGCAGCGCCGACGCCGAGGCATCGAGTACCCGTCCACCCAACGTAACGCGCACCACCGACCAGCCGGCCCGCGCAACCAGATTGCCCAGACAGTCGAGCCCGACGCCGGCCGCCTCGCGCGCGGCCAGATTGCGGTAGAGCGCCGCCAGCGGCAGCCTGATCGCGTCCAGCACAGCGCGCTCGCCCGCCTTGAAATCCGACGTGCTGCGATTGAAGACGATGCTGATCACGTTGCCGCTGTCGATGCGAAGCGGCAGCGCCATCACATGCTTGATGCCGATGCGCCGGTAGTAGTCGGAATAGACCGGCAGGCGCTGGAACTGCGATGCCGTCATGCAGTCCGAGATCCGCTGTGTCGGGCCGCCCGGGTGAGAGCTGTGAAATCGCACCAGGGGATGATCGCGAAAGTGATGGTCGAACGCCGCGCGGTCTGCATCGGACAGCGTCTCGGCCTGCCGGCCGAACACCGTGCGCGTGCCGCGGCTCAGATCGCAAGCGCTGAGCGTCGTCAGATCCGAGGCGACCAATCGCGGCAACCGCTCGAGCGACCGTTCTACGAACACGCGGCTGGCATCACTCTCGGCCGCCAGAGCCGCCATGGCCGACATGGCGCGCCGCAGCTCGTACTCCGTCAGTCCTTCCAGGATCCGGGGCATACCTGCCTCCGCTCAACGAGCGTTCCTCGTCCCGGCCGCGCCGACCCTCCGTCTACGTACCACTTGGCCACCGGGGCGTCCACCGGTGCGCCGGCCCACTCTGGCCTCGGCCCGGCGTCACGGCGTGCCGATCGGACCCTGCCGCCTACTCCGCCGCAATCTTGTAGCGGCGCGCGTACTCGAGCAGCGCATTGTCCTCGCACATCTTGATCGGCGTGAAGTCGCGATGCGCGATGAACTCTGGCCGCTTGAACTGCGTGATGTGGTTGGAGACCGCGCACAACGTCAGGTACACGATCTTGCGTGGAAATGGCGTGATGTTGGGCGGCGAGGCGTGTGCCAGGTTGCCGTGGAACATGAGCACGGTGCCCGGCTTGCCGGTCGGCGCAACGATGCCGCCCTCCGCCACCAGCTTCGTCACCGTCTCGTTGTCGAGCGTCCACAGCGGATAACTGGTGGTGGCCTTGTCATGGCCGGCCTCCAGCGTGCCGCGCTTATGGCTCTTCGGGATGAACATCAGCGGGCCGTTGATCGGCATTACCTCGTCGAGGAAGACCGAGATGTTCATGGCGCGCGCCTCGGGCATGCCGTCGTCGCGCTTCCAGGTGCCGTAGTCCTGGTGCCACTGCCACACCTCGCCGTCGAAAGGCGCCTTCGCGTTGATCTTGAACTGGTGCATGTAGACCGGCTCGCCGAAGAACTGCTCGAGCGGCTCGATCAGGCGCGGGTGCCGGCCCAGGATGCCGAACGCCTCGTTGTACTTGTGGGCGGCGAATGCGGTGCGCGGTGCGCCCGACCTCTCGCGCCAGACCTCCTCGCGGTTCGACTTGTAGATCGCCTCCGCTTCCGCGCGCAGCACCGCCATCTCCGCATCGGAGAAACAATCCGGTATGACGATATAGCCCTGCTCGTCGAAGTCCTCGAGCTGCTGTGGCGTGAGCTTCATAAGCGCTCCTCCCTGGGTGGCGTTTTAGCGGGGACATTAGCACCATCGGGGGGCAAAGGTGCAAGTCAACCAGCGCTGATATCTTGCACCTTCACGTCGACGCCCACGCGGCTGCCGCCCCGCAGCACGGTGAGTTTCGCGGTGTTTCCGATCCCAACCCGCTCGAGCCCACTGGCGAGCTCCGCCACCGTACCGACCGGCTTGCCATCGACCGCCACGATCACGTCCCCGAGCCGCCCCCGCTCGTCGATCCCGCGCAAACCCGCCTGTGCCGCACTGGTCTGTGGTCCCACGTCCTGCACCACGACGCCGCGCAGCCCGTATCTGTTTGCGACCTCCTCCGGCAGCGGAATGATGCCGATCCCCGGCAGACGCGCCCGTCCATCGCGGATCAGCTCCGGCACGATGCGATTAACGGTGTCCACCGGAATGGCAAATCCGACGCCCGCGAACGTGCCGCTCGGTGCAAGAATGGCGGTGTTGACGCCGATCAGGCGGCCCGCTCCATCCACCAGTGGCCCACCCGAGTTGCCGGGATTGATCGCGGCGTCGGTCTGGATCACGCCGGAGACCTCGCGGCCCCCGGCGGTCGGCAACCGCCGGTCGAGCGCACTGATGATGCCCTGCGTCAGACTGCCGGAAAGCCCGAACGGGTTGCCGATCGCGTACACGTATTGGCCAACCACCAGGTTTGCGGAGGTGCCGACAGGAATGGGCGTCAGATGCTGCGGCGGTGACGTGATGCGTACGACGGCGAGATCGGCCCATGGCGCGGTTCCCACGACCTTGGCCGGGATCGCACGTTCGCCGCCGCCGAGCAGGACGCCGATCTCCTGCGCATCAGCCACCACGTGGTTGTTGGTCACGATATGCCCGGCCCGGTCCCATACGAACCCGGAGCCGGTAGCAAGGCCCGAGCCGGTCACTCCGTTTCCTTCCTTGCGCGCGTAGATGGAGACGACCGAAGGGGCGATGCGGGCAAAGATTTCGGTCGTGCGCTTTTCGTCACCGGCCAGATTCGTGGGCGGCGTTACCGGTCGCGGCTCCGTGGCGGATAGCCAGTAGATGCTCGCGTAGCGCTCGCCGACGAGCGCGGCGCACAGGAGGAGGGCCGCAAAGGCGACGACGCGCCAGAACTGCTCATGCGATCCCATGGATTTGCGCCACTGGACGGATCATGACGTGAGCGTGCACCCACGACGGCACGTATAACTGCGCAGCCGCCCGGTCGGTTCGCTCACGCCCCCGTTAGGCTGTATCGGCCACCTCCGGCAGATAGCCGCGGGCCGTCAGCACGTGGAACCGCGACACCAGCAGGACGGCATAGACGGCGAGCCCCACAGAAAGGCCGATCCATACGCCGAGCGCCCCGATCCCCCGCGGAAAGGCAAGCCAGTAGGAGCTGACAAAGGCGATACCCCAAAAGCTCACGGCGGCAAACAGCAACGGAATGCGGGTGTCGTTGAGGCCGCGCAACGCGCCGGCTGCCACTGTCTGCACGCCATCGGCGATGAAGAAGCTCATGCCCATCACGAGCAGCAGCGCCGCCAGCGCCGCCGTCTCTGCGGAGCCCGGTGCGTTGGCACCGAGGAACAGCAGCGGAATCTGGTGCCGGGTCAGCGCCACCAAGACCGTCATGGTCGCCATGAAGACGATGCCGAGCCCGATGGCGACGAAGCCGGCGCGCCGTGTCGCCTCCGGGTCCCGCCGTCCCACCGCCTGCCCGACGCGCACCGTGGCTGCCAGGGAAATGCCGAACGGCACCATGAACATCACGGCAGCCGTTTGCAGCGCGATCTGGTGCGCAGCCAGCGCCGTCGTGCCGATGCGGCCCATCAACAGCGCAGCCGCGGCGAACACCCCGAACTCCAGCATGTAGGATCCGGAGATCGGCAGGCCGACCTCGAGCAGCTTGCGGAACAACGGCCAGTCCGGCCGCCAGAAACGGCCCAGCACGCGATATTTCTTGAACGGCGCGCGCGCATAGCACACCCAGACGGCGGCGATGCACATGCCGAGGTTGACCAGCGTCGTGGCGAGCCCCGCGCCGAGCAGGTCGAGCTGCGGCAGCCCGAACGCCCCATAGATCAAGGCATAGGCCAGAAGCGCATTGGCCGGAACCGCCGCCAGCGTGATCCACAACGCCGGCTCGGGACGGTTCACCGCGCTCATGAAATTGCGCAGCGCCATGAAGGCCCACGCCGGCACCAGGCTCCAGCCGAGACTGGCGAGATAGCGGCCTGCGAGTGCCGCGGCCTCCGGCGTCTGGCCCAGCGCAATCAGAATATCCTCACCCCATAGTTGCAGCATGGTGAGTGGCACGCCTGCCACGATCGCTGCCCACAGTCCGACCCGCAGGGCGCGCCGCACCATGCGCGGCTGGCGTGCGCCAAAGGCCTGCGAGGCAAGTGGCGCCACCGCGGAGACCAGCCCCATGCCTACAGTGAAGGCGGCGAACAGCACCGTGTGCGCAAGCGCCGTCGCGGCCACCACCTTGTCACCGAGCCGGCCCAGCAGGATGAGATCGCTCGTCATCATGGCGACTTGGCCGAGCTGGGTAAGCGCCATCGGCGCCGCCAACCTGATCGTGTCGATCAACTCGGTGCGAAAAACCGTCCCTTCCGCCGGTGCCTGCGCCCCGGCGGCTGCCATGCCGCCTGATGGAGTCATGCCCGCAACATAGGAGGTGCGGCTCCAAAAAACAGCCGCCTGCCCACGGAAAAGTGCGCCGCGATCTTCCTGCGCGAGCGCCAGGCTGCATGCGCCGTCGCTCCGCGCCGAGATTGACGACACTCTCGCGGGCACCCGATAGTTGCGGCCGAGCGGCGCCAAGTCCGCGGCAATGGAGGAAACTAGCGCATGTCCCTGAAGGATAAGGGCGCCATTACCGGCGTCGGGGAGACCGCATACTCGCGCGCTTCAGGCAAGAGCGTTCTCGCTTTGCAGCTCGAAGCCTCGCTCGAGGCGATCGAGGATGCGGGCCTCACACCGAAGGACATCGACGGCATCATCGCCTACAGCCCCGGCCTCACGGTCGCCGAGGACTTCATCACCAACTTCGGCATCGAGGACTTGCGCTTTTCTGCCGCCACGCCGATGGGCGGAGCAAGCTGCGTCGCTGCCGTGCAGTGCGCGATCGCGGCCATCAGCGCCGGCATCTGCAATCATGTGCTGATCCCGATCGGACGCAACGGCTCCTCCGGCACTCGCATCGGCACGCGCGTGCAACAGATGCCGCAGTTCCGCACCGTCGGCGAGTTCGAGATGCCGCTCGGTGCCATTGCGCCCGCCCAGCTTTATGCGCCCATGGCGCGCCGCCACATGGAGCTTTACGGCACCACCAGCCGGCAGCTCGCCGAGATTGCGGTCAATACGCGCAAGCACGCCCTGCTCAACGGACGCGGCATGATGACCAAGCCGCTCACGGTGGAGGAGCATCAGGCCTCGCGCATGATCTCCGATCCGCTCAGGCTCTTCGACTGCTCACTCGAGAGCGACGGCGGCTGCGCCATCGTCGTCAGCTCGGCGAAACGCGCGCGCGACATGAAGCAGCGCCCGGTCATCGTCATGGGCATCGCCGAAGGCCACCCGGACTCGCCCAGCGTCATCACGCAGCGCCCGGACATGACCAGGCTCGGGCTGGCGAAGGCGGCACCCAAGGCCTTCGCCATGGCCGGCGTCACGCATGCCGATATCGATGTGGCGGAAGTCTACGACTGCTTCACCTACATCGTCCTGTGCCAGCTCGAGGACATGGGCTTCTGCAAAAAGGGCGAGGGCGGCGATTTCGTGATGGGCGGCACAATCGCGCTCGATGGCAAGCTGCCGCTCAACACCCATGGCGGACTGCTCAGCCAGGCGCATATGGTCGGCATGAACCACATCGTCGAATTGACACGCCAGCTTCGCGGCGAGGCCGGTGCGGCCCAGGTTGCAGATGCCGAGATCGGTCTCGTAACCGGCTACGGCGACATGGGCGACGGCTCCATCGCGATCATGCGCAGGGGATGAGCATGACCACCGACGCATACTTGAAGCCGGTTCCGGAGCCGACGCACGAGTCGAAGCCCTATTGGGATGCTCTCAACGAGGGCCGCCTGCTGCTGCAGAGCTGCGGAGCGTGCGGGCGGGTGCGACACTATCCAAGGCCACTGTGTGATGCCTGCTATTCCTTCGACGTGAGGTGGATCGAAGCCAAGGGCCAGGGCGCGATCCACAGCTGGACCATCACGCATCACGCCTTCAATCCCGGGTTCAAGCTGGAGCTGCCGTATGTGCTCGCCACGGTCGACCTGACTGAAGGCGTACGCATGCAGGCCCCGTTGCGTGGGGTCAAGGCGGAGGACCTGCGCATCGGTATGCCCGTGCGCATTACGTTCGAGCGTGCCAAGGACGGGTTGACGCTGCCGGCGTTCGTCGCCGCAGGCTCGCAGTGAGGGTTCTCGCATGAAAGTCGACATCGAGGCGCTGCGGCAGCACATCGGCAGGAAGATCGTGGAGCACGACGTCGCCACCGCGGCGCCGCTGCACGGCCTGATCGTCACGTTCGATCGCGATGATCCCGTGCCCAAGGACGGCGATATCATCCAGCCGGGCTGGCACCTCGCCTATTTCCTGCAGATGTCGCGCAAGGCCACGCTTGGCCTCGACGGTTTGCCGACCAAGTCCGACCTGCTGCCGCAGATGCCGTTTCCGCGCCGCATGTATGCCGGCGCATCGCTCACATTTCACGAGCCGGTCCGCGTCGGCGACAAGCTCAGGCGCGAAACGGAGCTCTCCGACATCACGCTGCGGTCGGGCAGCACGGGCGACTTGATCTTCGTCGTGCAGACGCGCCGCATCTATACCGAGCGCGGCCTCGCCATCACCGAGGAGGGTCACGTCGTCTTTCGCGAGGAGGTGGCTGCCGGCGCCAAGAGCGGCACGCCGAAGCGCGAGCAGCCGCCCGCCGGCCTGCCTTGGCGCCGCACGATTGAGGTGGATCCGGTCTCGCTGTTCCGCTACTCGGCGCTGACTTTCAATCCGCACCGCATCCACTACGACCGCGGCTATGCGACGACGGTTGAAGGATACCCCGGCCTGGTCGTGCACGGCCCCTACTCGCAGCAATGCCTGATGGACTTCGCGCGGGATCACAATGCCTCGCGGCGCATGACTTCCTTCGCGCAGCGGGCGCGCGCCCCGCTGTTCGATACCGCGTCATTCGATCTGGTCGGCCGTCCGACCGCCGACGGCAAGGGCGCGGAGCTTTGGGCGCTCACCCCCGAGGGAACAATCGCCATGCAGGCGACCGCGACGTTTGCGTGAGCGGGCGGGCGCTCCCTACGCATCACGGATCGAGGCCGGCGCTGGTCTCCGCGATCAGGTGATCGACGACAGCACGTAGCGCCTCCTCGCGCGTCGCGCCGCGCGCAAGCGCATCCCTCAGGCAGGCAAGCTGGCGGTCGGCGCTTGTGCCGTTCGCAACGATCTCGCGCGCACGCGCCACCTCGGCCTGGCAACCGAGGGCGGCCGCATCCTCGCGAACGAGCTCCAGGATCTCCTCCAGCAGGCCCGCAATTGGCGCCAGCTCGCTCTTGCCGAAATCGAACAGCGTGCCCTCGACGCCGTATCGCTGCGCGCGCCAGCGGTTCTCCTCGAGCAGGAACACAGGATAAGTGCGCCAGCTCTGATTGTTGCGGCGCAGACGGAACAGCATGCGGCACAAGCACTGGAAGAGCGCCGCGACGGTCAAAGCGTCGTCGAGCCTGGTGCAGACATCCGTGACCCTCATCTCCAGCGTCGGAAACAGCGCCGAGGGCCGCAAGTCCCACCAGATCTTGGAGGCATCCTCGATGACCTTGGCCTTGACCAGCACGTCTACAGTGTTGCGGTAGGCATCGAAGCTCTCGAACCGGCCCGGAAGGCCAGTACGCGGCAGCTCGCGGAAGATCGCAAGCCTCCAGCTCTTGAGGCCCGTGTCCTCGCCTTCCCAGAACGGCGATGAGGTCGCCAGCACCAACAGGTGAGGCATGAAGTAGCGCGCCTGATTCATGAGATCGACGCGCAGCTCGTCGTCCTCGATGCCGATGTGCACGTGCATGCCGCAGACCACCAGGCGCCGCCCGACACCGGCCAGGTCACTGGCCAACACGTGATAGCGGTCCTTGTCGGTGTGCATCTGCTGGCTGGCGCGAGCGAAGGGGTGCGTGGAGGCCGCGATCGGGGCGAGGCCGTGGGCCGCGGCCTCGCGCGCAATGGTGCCGCGCAGCCGCTTGAGCTCGGCCCGGGCCTCCCCGATCGTGGCGCAGGGCCGGGTGCCGATCTCGATCTGCGAGCGCAGGAACTCGGGGCTGACCTGGCCGCCGAGCGTGGCCTCGCAGGCGCCCATGAGAGCCTGCGGCGCCTCGGCCACCAGATCGCGGCTCTGCCGATCGACGAGGTGGTACTCCTCCTCGATCCCGACGGTGAATTTCGGCTCGATCAGCGACATGAGGCCGGCATGGTTCCATGGGCGCATGCCTAAGGCAATGGCACCTGATCCAGGCTGTCACACGGGCTCAGCATGCCGCGCAATCCTTCAGACCGGATATCCCCGGCTGCGACATCGTCGCTGGCCTCGGGCGGACGCCGCGGCCGGGTCCGAAAAGCGCTTCCAAAAACGCCCGATGCCTCTGGCCCAATCCCCCCCGATCGCCTATAAGCGGCCCTTATCAAGCCCGTTCATGCGAGAATGACGCGCGCGATATGGCGCGGCGGCAATCCGGCCGCCGACCGCCATTGCAGTTGGCTTAGGAGACGTTTCATGCCGGCACCGTGGTCGCCCGACAGCTGGAGAGGCAAGCCAATCGTGCAGGTGCCGGAGTTTTCCGACAAGGCCCTGCTCGCCGCTGTGGAGGCCAGGCTCGCGACCTTTCCGCCGCTGGTTTTTGCAGGCGAGGCGCGCCAGCTGAAGAAGGCATTGGCCGAGGTCGCGGCTGGCAACGGATTCCTGCTCCAGGGTGGCGACTGCGCCGAAAGCTTCCTGGAGCATCGCGCCGACAACATCCGCGACTTCTTCAGGGTGTTCCTGCAGATGGCGGTCGTACTCACCTACGCCGGCGGCTCGCCGGTCGTGAAGGTGGGACGCATTGCCGGCCAGTTCGCCAAGCCGCGCTCCTCGCCGACCGAGAAGAAGGACGGCAAGGAGCTGCCGAGCTACCGCGGCGACATCATCAACGGCCCCGAGTTCACGCCGGAAGCGCGCACGCCCGATCCGCAGCGTCAGCTCGAGGCCTACCGGCAGTCGGCGGCGACGCTCAATCTGATCCGCGCCTTCGCGCAAGGCGGCTATGCGGATCTCGAACGCGTGCATCAGTGGACGCTGGGCTTCGTCAAGGACAGCCCGCAGAGCCACCGCTACGAGGAGCTGGCGGGCCGCATCACCGAGACGCTGGGCTTCATGCGCGCGTGCGGCATCACATCGGAGAATACGCCGCAGCTCAGGACGACGAACTTCTACACCAGCCACGAAGCGCTGCTGCTTGGCTACGAGCAGGCCATCACCCGGCTCGATTCCACCAGCGGCGACTGGTACGCCTGCTCCGGGCACATGATTTGGATCGGCGACCGCACGCGTCAGCCCGATCACGCGCACGTGGAGTTCTGCCGCGGCGTGAAGAACCCGATCGGCCTGAAATGCGGGCCGACGTTGGAGCCGGACGGCCTGCTCCAGCTGCTCGACATTCTCGATCCGAAGAACGAGCCCGGCCGGATGACGCTGATCTGCCGCTTCGGCGCCGACAAGGTCGAGAAGCAGCTACCGAAGCTGATCCGCGCGGTGCGCAGGGCCGGACGCACGGTCGTGTGGTCGTGCGATCCCATGCACGGCAACACCGTTACGGCGGCCAACGGGTACAAGACGCGGCCGTTCGAGCGCATCCTCAAGGAGGTGGAGCTGTTCTTCGCCGTGCATCAGGGCGAGGGCACGCATGCGGGCGGCGTCCACGTCGAGATGACGGGGCAGAACGTGACCGAGTGCACCGGCGGAGCGACGGCCATCAGCGAGACGGACCTGTCGGACCGCTACCACACGCACTGCGATCCGCGTCTCAACGCGGATCAGGCGCTGGAGCTGGCATTTCTCATGGCCCAGCGCCTGAAGCAGGAGCGCACCCTGGCGGCAAACGCGGTCCCGAGCGCAGCCGCGGAGTAGATCGCGACCGCGCTGGAGCGCTCGCGGGTGTCAGCGCAAGGGCGCCTGAAACCAGGCGACGCGGCGGGGGACGGATGCAAAATGGTGCGTTGCACCAACCGTCCCCTGAGCACTACATTCACCCCATGTCACACACGACAAGCCTCAGAATTGCGCTGGCGCAGCTCAATCCGGTGCTGGGCGACATCGCCGGCAACGTCGCGAAGCTCAAGGAGGCGCGCGCGCGTGCGGCCGCCCAGGGCGCCGATCTCGTCGTTTTTCCCGAGCTCTTCATCACCGGCTATCCGCCGGAGGATCTGGTGCGCAAGCCGGCATTCGCCACTGCCTCGCGCCTCGCTGTCGAGCGCCTTGCGGCCGAAGCCGGTCCGGGGCCGGCCCTCGTCGTGGGCTGCGTCTGGCCCGAGGGCGACAAGGTCTACAACGCCGTCGCGCTGATCGATGAGGGGCGCATCGCGGCCGTCCGCTTCAAGGTCGATTTGCCGAACTACGGCGTCTTCGACGAGAAGCGGGTATTCGATCCCGGCCCCTTGCCTGGCCCGATCAGCTTCCGCGGCGTCAAGCTCGGCATTCCCATCTGCGAGGACATCTGGAAAGAGGAGGTGTGCGAGTGCCTCGACGAGTGCGGCGCTGAGATCCTGCTGGTTCCGAACGGCTCGCCGTACGAGTGGAAGAAGGAGGATGTGCGGTTCAACATTGCTGCCGCGCGCGTCACCGAGACCGGTCTTCCCCTCGCCTACCTCAACCAGATCGGCGGGCAGGACGAGCTGGTGTTCGACGGCGCGTCCTTCGTGCTTAATGCGGACTGCAGCCTGGCCGTGCAGTTGCCCGACTGGGAGGAGGCGCTGGTCGTCACCGAGTGGGAGAAGACGGCGTCCGGCTGGGAGTGCAAGCCAGGCTTCAAAGCGGTTCTCCAGCAGAGCGACGCGTCGGCCTATCACGCCTGCGTTCTCGGCTTGCGCGACTACGTCAACAAGAACGGCTTTCCGGGCGTCGTGCTCGGACTCTCCGGCGGCATCGACTCGGCGCTGGTCGCGGCGATGTCGGTGGACGCGCTCGGCGCGGACCGCGTGCACTGCGTGATGCTGCCTTACCGCTTCACGTCGAACGAGAGCCTGTCGGATGCCTCAACCTGCGCCGAGGCGCTGGGCGTGCGCTACGACACGGTGGGGATCGCGCCCGCCGTCGATGGGCTCTACGCAATGCTTGCGCCGATGTTCAAGGGCCGCAAACCCGATCTCACCGAGGAGAACGTGCAGAGCCGCGTGCGTGGTACCACGCTGATGGCCATCTCCAACAAGCTCGGCAGCATGCTGGTGACCACGGGCAACAAGAGCGAGATGTCGGTGGGCTACGCCACGATCTACGGCGACATGAACGGCGGCTTCAACCCGATCAAGGACCTCTACAAGATGGAGGTCTACCGCCTGGCCCGCTGGCGCAACGCCAACCTCTCCAAGGGCGCGAAAGGTCCGCGCGGCGTCGTGATCCCCGAGAACATCATCACCAAGGCGCCGACCGCGGAGTTGCGCGAGAACCAGAAGGATCAGGACTCGCTGCCGCCGTATGACGTGCTCGACGACATCCTTGCCTGCCTGGTCGAGCACGAGATGCCGCTCCCCGAGATCATCAAGCGCGGGCATGCTGCCGAAACGGTGAAGAAGATCGAGCGGCTGCTTTATCTGGCCGAGTACAAGCGCCGGCAGGCGGCGCCGGGCGTGAAGATCTCCCGGCGCAACTTCGGCCGCGACCGCCGCTATCCGATCACCAACAAGTTCCGCGAGGATCTGGCCGCACCCGCGCCTGCAACGCGGGTGCAATCGTCACCTCAGATCGTCGCGCCGCGTGCGGACGGCGGCGTCGGTTAGACGCCCGCCCCGCTACTTGTCCAGCCACGCGTCCTCGAAACGCCAGCTGTTGTAGATGCTGTTGCCGCTCGGCACGACGCCCTTGAGGTGCGGATACCAGCAGGTTCCCGCCCGGTTGTGCAGGATGATGGGCCTCGCCACATCCTCGACGATCTTGCGCTCGGCGGCCCATACGAGCTGCTTGCGCTTGGCAACATCCGTTTCGCGGGATTGCGCGAAGATCAGCTTGTCGACCTCAGGATTGCAGTATCGCGTGTAGTTCCGATCGGACTTGCAGGTGAAGTTCTCGACCAGATTGACGTCCGGATCATCCACGCCGACGCCGGTCGTGTTCAGACCCACCGTGTAGTCGGAGCGCTGCACCTTGGCGTGCCAGATCGTCGAGTCGACGACATCGAGCTCTCCGTCGATGAAGATCTTTTTCATCTGGTCGATGAAGATGACGGCCGGGTCGCGGTAGAGCGGAATGTTGCGCGTGGACACCTTGACCTTGAGCATCTTGCTCGGCCCATAGCCCAGACCCTCCATGATTTTGCGGGCTTCCGCCTGGTTCTTCTCCACGTCGGTGCCGTAGCCGGGCAGCTTGGCCAGCTCCTCGGGCGGCATGCCCCAGGCGCCTTCCGGCGGCGGCAGCATCACCGCGCCGAGCGCAGACTTGCCTTCCGCGAGGATCGTGTTGAAGGCGTTGCGGTCGAGCGCCAGCGCCATCGCCTTGCGTACCTGCGGATTGTCGAAGGGCGGTGCGCTGCTGTTGACGATCATGTTGATCGTGTTGTTGGAGGAAAGCAGCTTGCAGATGGCCTTCGGCGCTTGCGCGGCCACATCCTTGAGCCCTGCAATCGTCAGATCGGAATGGAAGGTCAGGTCGAACTCGCCGGCAATGAAGGCGAGCACCCGCGTCGAGCGGTTGTCGATGATCTTGAACTCGATGCCATCGAGATACGGGCGTCCCTTCTTCCAATAGTCGGGATTGCGCGTGACACGCACCATCTCGTTGCGCTTGAACTCGACGAACTTGAACGGGCCTGTGCCGATCGGCTTGGTGCGCATGTCGCGTTGAGACACGTGGCACGGATAGACCGGCGAATAGCCGGAGGCCAACAGAGCCATGAACGACGGCTGCGGCTCCTTGAGGTTGAAGGTGACCTCGTAATCGCCGTTGGTCGTGACCTCAGAGAGGTTGTGATACCAGACGCTGCGCGGGTTCTTGCGGAAGTCCTCGGGATGGAGCTTGCCGATCAGCATGTGCCACGTGCACTGCACGTCCTTGGCTGTGAACGGCTTGCCGTCATGCCATTTGACGCCCCGCTCGAGTTGCATCGTCAGCTTGGTCTTGCTTGCATCCCACGACCAGCTCTTGGCGAGGTCGGGGACGATGGTGTCGAGATTGTTGATAGGTTTGGATTGATCGTAGAGCACGAGGTTGTTGAAAACGCTCATGAAGGGCCACACGGTCGAGATCGTGGCCTCCTCGTGGATCGATGCGCTGGGCGGATTGTCCCAGATATAGGTCCGCAGCGTTCCGCCTGATTTCTGGGCTGCAGCTTCCGGCGCGGAGCCCAGCGCTACGGCGATCGCAATGGCCGGAATCACAAACGGCTTGAGCATATTTCCTCCCGTGTCTTGTCATCGATGCGGATGCCTTTTCGGTGCATCCTTGCTGCAGAGCTTAGCACGCTCATTTCGCAATCTGCAGCCTCGACTTTGCCACAATTCGACGGCCGGCCGCGGGAGCCCGACATAAAACGCCTGAATTTGCGCCTCTTTTGGTGATGGGTGTGGGCGCACCCAGGTCTTGGCGCTTCGACGAGAAACTTCCTACTATGGGGCATACCGAGCATTTGGCGTCACAGTGATCAGATCGAACAAGCTCGGCTCGAGCAGATCCGACTGCCATCAAACGACTGTGTCTAGGGGGTGAACAGTGCGCGTCGCCGCGATCGGAGCAGGCATTCTCTTCTCTCTAATTGTGCTTGCGGCGTCAGTGGCTATGGCCCAGAGCGGGCCAGAGGCCGCTTTGACGATGCGGCCGATCCAGCTCGCACAAAACGCGCCGCGCCGCGCGCTCCCCATCCCGAACAAGCCCGTGAGCGAGGACGAGGCGGCGAAGGCGGCGCGCATCAACAACTGGACGATTGGGCTGGCCGGTGGACTGCTCGAGGGCACGTTCGTGCGCTATGCCGCCGATCTCGCCAAGGCACTCGATGACGGCGAGAACCTGCGGGTGCTGCCGATCGTCAGCTACGGAGCCGTCGGCAACGTCAGCGACCTCATCTATCTGAAGGGCGTCGACTTCGCGATCACCTATTCCGACGTGCTGGATCACTTCAAGAACGTGGAGAAGATCCCGAACATCGAGAAGCGCGTCAACTACATCATCCCGATGTTCCAGGGCGAAGTGCACGTGTTCGTGCGCCCGGAGATCAAGAGCTTCGCTGATCTGGTGGGCAAGAAGGTCAACTTCAACACGGTCGGCAGCGCCGCCAACTATACGGGCGGCATCGTCTTCGACCGCCTCGGCATCAAGGTCGAGCGTATCTATCAGAACAACTCGATCGCGCTCGAGGCCATGCGCAATGGCGAGATCGCCGGGATCGTGCACGTCGTCGGCAAACCCAACGATCTGTTCGCCAAGTTGAAGCCTGAGCCCGGCTTTCACTTCCTGCCGGTCGAGTTCACAGAAAAGTTCGAGGACTACTACGTACCGGCGGAGCTGACGTCGGCCGACTATCCAAATCTCATCCCGCAGGGGCAATCCGTACAGACGATCTCCGTGCCGGCGCTCCTGGCCGTGTACAACTGGAACCCCAATACCGATCGCTACCGGCGCTGTGTGCGTTTCGTCGAGTACCTGTTCGATCGGTTCGACAAGCTGCGCGAGCGCCCCTTCCAACCGGGCTGGAAGCAGATGAACCTGGCCGGCCTCATCCCGGGGTGGACCCGTTTCCCACCGGCCCAGGCGCTGCTGGACAAGGCGGCCGCCAAGGCAGCAAACGTCACCATTGATCCGGTGCTCGCACGGGCGCAAGCTGCGCGGGCGGCGCCCAATAATCAAGCTGAGCAAGAGCGCCTGTTCCAGCAGTTCCTCGAGTGGAGCCGGCAGCAAAGGAGATAGCAAGAAACGATTTTTCGACCTGCGATGCCTCGGCAACAAGAGGATGCAGGGAAGGGAGAGGCGCCTTTGTCCACGCAGCAGAGAAGTTCAGCAGACAAGGCGCGGGGGGCAGTCTCCGCCCGAGCGTTACCGGGCTGGCGCCGGTGCGCGATGCTGGCTGCCGCCTCGGCCGCGATATGGACAGCTTCGGAGGTCGCAAGCGGCTCTTGGACCTCGGCCGCCGCCCAGCAGCCGCGCGCCTTGATCAACGTTGCCCCGGTCATGCTCGTTGAGCCTGCTTCCAAGGCCCCGCTGCCGATCCAAGTCGGTCCCTACGATGCGCCGCTCAAGAACAGCTTCCTGCGTATTCGCGGTTTGCCGCCGGCGGCAGCATTGTCGGAGGGGCATGCGATCAGTCCGGGTGCCTGGGCCGTGCCGCTCGTCGGCCTGCCGAGCCTGGCGGTCGTCCTGCCCGTCGGCCTCGAGGGCCGTTGGAATGTGACGATCGCTCTCGTCAACCTCGAGGGTACGGTCCTCGCCGAGGCGAAAACCGTGCTCATCGTGGGACCGGCCCAACTTATCGCGACACCGCAAACCGGCCAGGATACGCAGCAAACCAACGTCGCCTCGCTGGGGACCGCCACGCCTCCACCCCCCTCGCCCGAGCAGCAAAAAGCGCTCGGATTGCATGCCAAGGGGCAGGAGTTGCTCGAACGCGGAAACATCTATCCGGCAAGAATGTTCTTTAAACGGGCCGCCGAGGCCGGGCTGGCGCAGAGCGCTCTCGCGCTGGGGGCAACCTACGATCCAAACGAGCTCGCCAAGCTCAAGGTGGTCGGACTGCAGCCGGATGTTGACGCTGCCCGGCGCTGGTACCAGAAGGCTCTGGAGCTGGGTGCCGAGGAGGCCAAAGCGCGGCTTCGTCGTCTTGAGGACCGCTGAGCCGCTGGTCGCGCTTGAGTTCTCACGCAAGGTGGATAGGGTGCGGCGGTTCGCGCTCGATCCCCACACCAAAGCGCACCACGACCTTGACCATGGCCTCCACTGTCCGCTTCGCGCCGAGCCCGACCGGCAGGCTCCACATCGGCAACGTCCGCACGGCCATTCTGAATTGGCTTTTTGCCAGGAAGAACGGCGGAACGTTCATGCTGCGTCTGGATGATACCGACAAGGAGCGCTCGAGCGAGCAGCATGCCGCCTCGATCCGCGAGGACCTCACGTGGCTCGGACTGACATGGGCCCTGGAGGAGCGGCAGTCCGCCCGCCTCTACCGGTACGCACTCGCCGCCGAGAAGCTCAAGAAGGCCGGACGCCTCTATCCGTGCTACGAAACCGAGGAGGAGCTCGAGCGCAGGCGCAAGCGCAACCTGGCTCGCGGACGCCCGCCGATCTACGACCGCGCCGCGCTCAAGCTCGACGCGGACGCGCGCGCAAAGCTCGAGGCGGAAGGCCTGCGGCCGCACTGGCGCTTTCGCTTGGCAAACTCTGAGGACACCCGGCCGCTCGATCCGGTGCCGACGCTCGTGAGCTGGGTCGACCTCATTCGCGGCGATCAGGCCGTCGATATCGGGTCGCTGTCCGACCCGGTGCTGCTGCGCGCCGACGGCACACCCCTCTACACCTTCACCAGCGTCGTCGATGACATCGATTTTGCCATTACGCATGTGATCCGCGGCGAGGATCACGTGACCAACACGGCCGTGCAGATCCAGCTGTTCGAGGCACTGGAGGCTGCGCCGCCCCAGTTTGCCCATCACAGTTTGCTGGTCGGCAGCGACGGACAGGCGCTCTCCAAGCGGCTCGGCGCACTGTCGATCGAGAGCTTCCGCGCGGCTGGCCTCGAGCCGATGGCGGTCGCGAGCCATGCCGCCCTGCTCGGCACCTCGGATGCGATCACCGCGCACGCAAACCTGGACGAGCTTGCCGAGCTGTTCGACCTCGCCAAGCTCTCACGCGCGCCCGCCCGCTTCGCGCTCGAGGAACTGCAGGCTCTCAACGCGAAGCTGCTGCACCAGCTTCCCTACTCCGCCGTCAGCAACCGCCTGCAGTCGCTCGGCGTGACGGGAGGCCGCCCATTCTGGGAGGCCGTGCGCGGGAATCTGACGGTCCTGGCCGACGCACGGACCTGGTGGCAGGTCGTCGAAGGACCCGTGACCCCCGTCATCGAGAGCCCCGCACTCCTTGCCGAGGCTGCCAATCTGTTGCCCCCCGAGCCATGGGACGAGCGCACATGGGGCGCATGGACCGAGGCTGTGAAGGCCGCGACGGGCGCCAAGGGGCGAGCCCTCTTTCACCCTCTGCGCCTCGCGCTGACCGGTCTTGAAACCGGACCGGAGCTCAGGGCGCTGCTGCCGCTGATCGGCCGATCCCGCACATTCGAAAGGCTCAACGGGCGCGCGGCGTGACGAGGCTTACGAGCCTCGGCGGCGGCTCGCCCTCCGGCGCCGCTCCGTCTGCCCCGACATTACTGCTTGCCTTCGCTGCGCCCTCAGCCGGAGCGTCCGTCGCGGCGTGCTTGCGCATGTAGGTGATCGGCAAGTCCTGATCGGCGCTGATGGTTTGTACGCCGTGCGAGGTGACGTCATAGCCGAGCTTCTCGAAGAAACCGACGGCATTGACGAGGACGCGCGCGCTGAAACGCTCGAAGCCTGCTGTGCGTGCGTGCGATTCCGCATTCAAGACGAGCCGGCGGCCGACGCCCATGCCCGTGAACAGCGGCCGCACGAACACCGCGGTGATCCGGGCCAGCGCACCGTTGTCGTCGGCAGGCGTCCAGCCCGAAGTGCCGATCAGCTCGCCATCGAGCCAGGCGGCGTGAACGTTCTGCCCGATCAGCCGGTCGATGTAACGCTGCGAGCGCACGAAATTGGTGAAGGCATCGCACTCCGACTCCGTGAAATGCCCACCCGCGTGCGCGCGGAAGGCCGCAGAGTGCACGTAGCGCACGCTGGCCCAGTCATCGAGGCCCACAGGCCGGAGCGCGATTCGATCGGCTGCACCGGGCATCGCCTGCGAGCTCGACTCTTTGACCATGACGCATGCCTGCGAGGCTAGGGTCTCATTCGATCCCGGTGACCATCATTGTCGCTGGGCCTGCTTTGTCGGCTGCTGCGGCGGCGCCTCCGCCTTGCGATCGGGGCGCTCGCCGGCCGACGGGTTGTACTCGGCCTGCTTGCACGAGCAGCCGGGGACGTATTCCTTGCGATAGCGGAAGGCCGATTTCAGGCTGGTATATGGCTGCTGGCTGTTCGCGGAAACCATCTGCTCCACGGCCCCGCCTGGGTTCTGATAGTAGTAAAGCTCTGCCGGCGCAGCACACCTCGACTGGCACACCTCGGCGTCGCGCTGGAAGTGGTTCGGCAACGTCGAGAAGCTGACCGGGAAATAGAAGCCATCGCAAAGCCGGACGCAGAGCGTCCGATAGGTGGCGAACGGTAGCGCGCCGAACTGGTTGGCACCGCCACCGGCCCCGCTATCCTCGTCCTGCCACAGCGACGAGAACGGGTTGAAGCCGCCCCTGCGCTGCGCCTCTTGCTGGTAGTTCGCGCCGCAGTTGTTGCGGGCAAGCTCGCGGATGATGTCGTCCTGATAGGAGCGATCGCGCGAGCCCAGGATCTGCTGGCGCTGGGCATCGAGCTCCGCCACCTTGCGCTTGGCGGCCTCGGCCTGGTTGGCGAGGTCCACACACTGGCGCGTGCGGCGCAGCGTCTTGGAGAACAGGAAATAATCGTAGCAGTCCCCACGGTCGAGCTGGGCCTGCGCGATCTGGCTCGCCCTGTCGGCCTGGCGGATGTCGCTCTCGATCCTGGGCAGCATCTCGCGCGATACGTTACCCCGCTGGCTCTCGGCCACGAGCCGCTGCTCGAGCTGCAGGCAGATAGGGTTCGCGTTGCGCGAGGCGAGCGGGGCCTGCGGGGCCCCTGGCTGGTTGGGCGCAGGGATCGGCGCAGGCTGCTGCTGGGGGCTGGGCCGCCACATGGGCTCGCGCGGCACGGGCGGCCGATCGGGATTGGCCCACGGCCACCAGCCCTGCGCCACGGCCGAGCCCTGCGGCATGGCAAACGGCGCCGCCAATGCAAGCAGCAGGCTGAGACCGGCAACAGCCTTTGTCCTCGGACGGATTGTCATGCCATGCTCGGGCGTCCCTCATGCCGACGCTGCGTGCCGGCGAATCCTCAATCACCCCTTGTGCCGACATATTGCGGATGCTGGATTAGAGGGTCAATTGGGAGCAATTGCGGCGGCGCGCCCGTGCACAGCCTGTCGGGCTGCGGCGGCGCCCGCGCGAGGGAGCCAGAGGGCATGGACCAGGAAACGGCAGAGCGGGCGGCGGGTCTTCTCGTCGAGGCTCGCAACTCGGGGCGCGCGGTCGCAGGGTTTCCTGACGACATTAGGCCCAAAAGCGTGGAGGAGGGCTATCAGGTCCAAGCCGCCTTCCGCAAGCTGTGGAAGGACAAGATCGCGGGCTGGAAGATCGGCGCCACGGCCAAGCCGGTGATGGCCAAGTTCGGCATTGCCGAGCCGTTCATGGGCCCGTGCTACGCGGCGACCGTGCACGCCAGTCCCGCGCATCTGCCGGCCAAGCGCTTCAACCATCTCGTCATCGAGACCGAGTTTGCCTACCGCCTGGGGCGACCGCTGCCCGCCCGGCCCTCGGGCTACTCCCGCGCCGAGATCGTGGCCGCCGTCGACGCCATTGTGCCGGCTTTCGAGCTGATCAACTGCCGGCTCGAGACGCTTCCGCTCGACAACGCCCCGCTCGCGATCGCGGATTGCGGGCTCAATGGCGCGCTGGTGCTCGGAGCCGCGATTGTCGACTGGCAGGCCCTGGACGTGCCGAACCATACCGTCCGTCTCCTCGTCGACGGCGCGGTGAAAGGCGAGGGCACAGGCGCCTCGGCACTCGGCGACCCGCGCAATGTGCTCGACTGGGTCGTCAACAAGCTGTCGCGGGACGGCGTGGACCTGGAGAAGGGCCAGGTGCTCTCGACCGGAACGTGCACCGGCGTCGTACCCCTGCAGGCGGGTCAGACCGCGGTCGGGGACTTCGGCACGCTCGGCAAGATCGAGATGCGGTTCGAGTAGAGGCCGGGCGCGACCTCGCCCTCCGGACAGCGCCAGGATCGCGCCCCGCAACCAGGCCGATGCTCACGGCACGAGCATTGGCCTTGACGCTGGCACCGGCCTCGCCCATAAGGCGGGCCATGATCTGGAACGCGCCGAAACATGCCGTCAACGATTGTTGCGGCATTATTATTCCGAGCTAGCTGATCCGCTGGCGCGCGGCCTGCTTCTTTGCCTCATCCCTAGACAGAGAACCGCCCCTCGCCAGCCGGTGAAGGGGTGACCGTGACACTCACACTTTACAACACGCTGACGCGCCGCAAGGAGCCCTTCCGGCCGATCGATCCGAAGAACGTGCGCATGTATGTGTGCGGGCCGACGGTTTACGACTTTGCGCACATCGGCAATGCGCGGCCCGTGATCGTGTTCGACGTGCTGTTCCGGCTGCTGCGGCACATCTATGGCGCCGATCATGTCACCTACGCGCGCAACATCACGGACGTGGACGACAAGATCAACGCGCGCGCGGCCGAGGAATATCCGGACCTGCCGCTGAACGAGGCGATCGCCAGGGTCACCGAGAAAACCGAAAAGCAGTTCCACGAGGACATCGCAGCGCTCGGCGTGCTCGAGCCGACCGTGGAGCCGCGCGCGACGCAGTCAATTCCCGAGATGCGCGCGCTGATCGAGACGTTGGTGGCCAAGGGTCATGCCTACGTGGCCGACAGCCACGTGCTGTTCGACGTCGCCTCGATGCCCGACTACGGGCGGCTTGCCAACCGCAGCCTGGAGGAGATGGAGGCCGGAGCTCGGGTGGAGGTGGCGCCTTACAAGAAGGGGCCGATGGACTTCGTGCTTTGGAAGCCGTCGAAGCCCGGCGAGCCCGCGTGGCCCTCGCCGGCCGGCATCGCGGCGCCGGGGCGACCGGGCTGGCACATCGAGTGCTCGGCGATGGCTGACCGCTGGCTCTGGCAGGAGCCGAAGTTGAAGGGACTCTTGTCGGAGGCGGGGCTGAAGCAGCCGCACGTGTTCGACATCCACGGCGGCGGCATCGATCTCGTCTTTCCGCACCACGAGAATGAGATCGCGCAATCGCGCTGCGCGCACGGCACCCCGGTGATGGCGAACTACTGGATGCACAACGGCTTCCTGCAGGTCGAGGGCGAGAAGATGTCCAAGTCCCTCGGGAATTTCGTGACGATCAACGAGTTGCTGGTAACGGACAAATTTGGTGGGCGGCGGTGGCCTGGCGAAGTGCTCCGCCTGGCGATGCTCATGACGCACTACCGGCAGCCCATTGATTGGACAGTTCGGAAGGTGGATGAGGCGTATCGACTGCTCGATCGCTGGTATCAGGAGTTGAAGCCGCGTGGTGCATCTTCAAAAGACAACGAAGAGCCTGACGCTGAATTCATCAGCTCATTGACAGATGACTTGAACACGCCGAGAGCGATTAGCCGTCTTATGGCTTTGATTGCGAAGGCTCAGGGGCCCATTTCTGGAGGCCCAGCAATTGAACTGAAACGGACGATCATCCGATCAGGTCAGTTATTGGGAATTTTGGGCCATACACACGACCAATGGATGGCACCTCGAATTTCGGCAGTCGATGAGGCATTAATCTCCTCCCGAATCGCCGCCCGCTCCGCCGCCCGCAAAGCCAAGAACTTCAAGGAAGCCGACCGCATCCGGGACGAGCTCTCGGCCATGGGCATCCAGCTCAAGGACTCCAAGGACCCTGCTACCGGCGAGATCGTGACGACGTGGGAGGTGAAGCGGTGAGCCGCTTCTCCTCCGCTCCGTCATTCCGGCCAAGTGAGCGCACCACGCGAACGCGAGCCGGGATCGAGGCCCACGTCTCCGCGTCCTCGTGGAGCCTTGCGCTGGATCCCGCATCGGCGCTCGGCCCACACCGGTCTTGCTGGTGCGGGATGACGCGGCGGGGACGCGAAGCACACGGCCAGCGCTCCTTATCGCGTGAAGGACGGGGAATGGGCGACGCGCGCCTGCTCACAGGGACGCTCACGCCATGAGCACGCCCGGCCCTTCCGATCCCAACGTCCGTCCGCCGTTCTGGAAGCACCGCTACTACTATCTGGCGCTCAAGGTCATCGTGCTGCTGGTGGCTCTGGCGCTTGCGCTGCGCTGGTTCGGGATGGCCTGAGCTCGCGAGGACCGCCGCATGACCAGGGAACGCCTCTACCTGTTCGACACCACGCTGCGTGACGGCGCGCAAACCACGGGCGTCGACTTCTCGCTCGAGGACAAGCGGCTGATCGCCAAGACGCTCGATGAGCTGGGCGTCGATTACATCGAGGGCGGATATCCTGGCGCCAACGTCACGGACACCGCGTTCTTCTCCACCAAGCCGGCGCTTGCGAACGCGCGCTTCACCGCCTTCGGCATGACCAAGCGTGCAGGCCGCTCCACATCCAACGATCCGGGCTTCCAGGCCATCCTGCAATCGAAGGCCGAGGCCATCTGCCTCGTTGCAAAGGCCTGGGACTATCACGTGCGCGTCGCGCTCGGCATCAGCAACGAGGATAACCTCGAGGGCATCCGCCAGTCGGTCGCCGCTGTCGTTCAATCCGGCCGCGAGGCGATGATCGATTGCGAGCACTTTTTCGATGGCTACAAGGGCAATCCCGCCTATGCCCTTCAGGTGGCAAAAGCTGCATTCGACGCCGGCGCACGCTGGGTGGTGCTGTGCGACACCAACGGCGGCACGCTGCCGCACGAGGTAGCCGCCATCGTTGCCGAGGTTGCCAAGCACGTGCCGGGCGCCAATCTCGGCATCCACACGCACAATGACACCGAGAACGCGGTTGCCAATACGCTTGCGGCCGTGCAAGCCGGCTGCCGCCAGATCCAGGGCACGCTCAATGGCCTCGGCGAGCGTTGCGGCAACGCCAACCTGACGTCGATCATTCCGACGCTGCTGTTGAAATCCGAGTTCGCCGACCGCTTCCAGATCGCGGTCACGCCGCAACAGCTCGCCAGGCTCACGCACGCGAGCCGCGTGCTGGACGAGATCTTGAACCGCGCGCCGAACCGGCACGCGCCGTACGTGGGCGAGGCGGCCTTCGCCACCAAGGCCGGCATCCATGCCTCGGCGATCCTGAAGGAGCCGGAGACCTACGAGCACGTCAAGCCCGAGGCAGTCGGCAACCGGCGCCGTGTGCTGGTGTCGGACCAGGCCGGCAAATCGAACCTCGTGCACGAGCTCGAGCGGCTCGGCATCGATATCGACCGCAGCGATACGCGGAACGCTGACCAGCTCGACGAGGTGAAGGCGCGCGAAGCCGTGGGCTACGCCTACGAGGGCGCGGACGCCTCCTTCGAGCTGCTGGCGCGCCGGTTGCTCGGCGAGGTGCCGCACTTCTTCACCGTCGACAGCTTCCGCGTGATGGTCGAGCGGCGGCACAACGCTCTGGGCAAGCTGATCACCGTGTCGGAAGCCACTGTAAAGGTGTTCATCAACGGCGACAGCGAGCCGCTGTGGTCGGTCGCTGAGGGCAACGGCCCGATCAATGCGCTCGATCAGGCCCTGCGCAAGGACCTCGGCCGCTATCAGAAGCACATCGAGAATGTCGAGCTTGTCGACTACAAGGTGCGCATCCTGACGGGAGGAACGGAAGCCGTGACGCGCGTGCTGGTCGAGAGCCGCGACAGGCAGTCCGGCGCGCGGTGGTTTACGGTCGGCGTCTCCGCGAACATCGTCGATGCCAGCTTCGAGGCGCTGATCGACTCCATAACGTTCAAGCTGCTCAAGGAGCGCGCCGACGCGGCTCGAGCTCTTTAGCGCGACCGCGATCGGACTTGCAGGCGCAACAGGCGACTTTCGTCTCAGCCGCCGCGCCGCGATTTTGAGCGCCAAAGGATCGTCGGCGCGTCCATGTCGATGGTGCAGCGCTGAGTTGCGCGGAGAGCAAACCCGGTCCCGCGTTAAGCCTCTTCAACGAAAGATGACAGCGAGACCCTCAGTTTCGACAAAATGCCGCGGAGCCTCTCCCATATTTCCCATTAGATAGCGCCCATTGCCGCGAAGCTGTGGAACGCTTTCGAGGCGATAGCCTGTCTCGCCTCCGAAAGGTCGATGATGTTCTGTAACGTGTACGTTGATTTCGACGGAACGATTGCTCCGGGCGAGCCCACGGACGCGCTCTTCGATCAGTTTGCAGACCCGAGCTGGCGCCAGATCGAGGACGAGTGGCAGAAGGGACGGCTGTCGTCGCGCGAGTGCATGAGCGGACAGGTCGCACTGTTGCGCGCCACGCCGACAGTCGTCGACGAGTTCCTGCGCGGCGTCGAGATCGACCCGCACTTTCCCGAGTTCGTGAAGCTTTGCAGCGCCCGTGGCGCGCGGGTGATCGTCGTGTCGGACGGCCTCGATCGCGTTGTCGGCTCAGCCCTGCGCAACGCGGGCCTCGAGCTGCCCTTCTTCGCAAACCGGCTGAAGTGGCAGGGCGGCGATCGCTGGACGCTCGAGTTTCCGCACGCGCGCCTCGACTGCCGTTCCGCCATGGGCAACTGCAAGTGCGGGCACCGGCGCACGCGCCCGGGCTCGCTCGAGGTGATGGTCGGTGACGGCCGGTCCGATTTCTGCCTTGCCGAGCGGGCACACTTGGTCCTCGCCAAGAGTGCGCTCGCCAGCCACTGCGTACGCATGGGCTTGCCCCACGCGCACATCGAGAATTTCTCGGACGCCGGTGCTGCGCTCAGCAGCTGGCTCGACACCGCGGAAACGAGCGTTGTCGTTGCCGGCTGGCGGCGATCGGCGGCCGCAATTTGACATTGGACCCGGTAGGACGCGCGTCGATGACGATTCAGGAGCGCAGCTTCACGATGGAGGCAGGCCGCACAGGCTTCCTGCTGATCCACGGCCTCGGCGGGACGCCGATCGAGCATCGCTTCGTCGCCATGGGACTGGCACGCAATGGCTACACCGTGCATTGCCCGCAACTCGCCGGTCACTGCGGGAGCTACGAGGACTTGCGCGAGACGGGCTGGAGGGATTGGTATGCCTCGGTCGAGGCGGCGCACGACACCCTGTGCAAATCGTGTGACGTGGTGATCGTCGGCGGCCTGTCGATGGGCGCGCTGCTGGCACTGCACCTGGCGGCCCAGCGGCCCGACAAGGTGCAAGGCACTGCGCTGTTTGCGCCCACCCTGAAACTCGATGGCTGGGGCGTGCCTTGGTACGCATCCCTCTTCAGGCTGGTCAGGCACAAGTGGTTCGCCAACTTGATCCAGTTTTCCGAACGCGAGCCGTACGGCATCAAGGATCCGCGCGTACGCGCCTTGGTCGATGCGGCCATCCATAGTGGGGACAGCTCGCAGGTCGGGCAGCTCACCAACCCCGGTGGGGTCATTCTGGAGATGCGCTGGCTCGTCAAGCTGGTGAAGCGCGAGCTGGCGTCCATCAAGCAGCCGGCCCTCATTCTCCACCCCAGGGAGGACGACCGCGCCGGCCTCGGTAACGCGGCCTATCTGCAAGCAAGGCTCGGCGGCATCGTGGACACCTGCGTGCTCGACGACAGCTATCACGTGATCACCATGGACCGGCAACGGTCGGTCGTCGTGCAGCGCGCTTCAGCCTTCGCGTCGTGGCTTACAGAGCGGGTCAGGTTGGCCAGCCAGGGGGCCACCGTGTCCAGCATGTGGGATGCTCAGCCGGCGCCGTCGCGCTCGTGAATCGACGATGCCGTCGCGGAGGCTGGCGTCGTAATGCGGGGCTAGCGGCTGTCGATCAGTCGCTGTGCGGCGGCGACAGGGAGCACCCGTCCCTCCAGCACCGCGTCGGCAAGCAAATCGAGCTGGGCCCCCGCGCCGCGGCGAATGCGCTCGGCAACGAGATCGGCGGCGGCACGCGCGATGAGATAGCGAGCGCGGCGCCGCCGGCGTGCATCGGCGCCTTCGGCAAGACGTGACGCTGCGCATGCATCGATCGCATCGCCGAGGGATGCGACGCCGTCCCCCGTCGTTGCTACCGTCTTCAGCACCGGCACGTTGCTCAGGCCGTGCGCTCGCATAGCGAGCGCGCTCTTGAGCTGGTGCAGCGTGCGGTCCGCGTCGTCCCGATCGGCCTTGTTGACGACGAGGATGTCCGCGACCTCGAGCAGCCCAGCCTTCATGGCCTGGATGTCGTCGCCGAGGCCCGGTGCGGTGACAAGTATGCGCACGTCCGTCACGTCGATGATGTCGATCTCGCTCTGCCCGGTGCCGACGGTCTCGATCAGGATCAGGTCCTTGCCGGCCGCATCCATGGCATCGATGATGCGCACAGCCGCAGGCGACAAGCCGCCCAGAGAGCCGCGGGCCGCCAGCGAGCGCACGAACACGCCGTCATCGTCGAGAGCGGCGGTCATCCGCACGCGGTCGCCCAGGATGGCGCCGCCGGAGATCGGGCTCGAGGGATCCACCGCGATGACCCCGACCGTGCGTCCCTTACTGCGCACGTGCGAGATCAGCGCATTCACCAGCGTCGACTTGCCGGCCCCGGGCGGCCCCGTCAATCCGGCGATCACGGCATGGCCAAGATACGGGCGCATGGCAGCGATGAGCGCCGGGACGGCGGGCGACATCCGCTCGAGCTCGGTCGCAGCGCGGGCAATGGCAGCGCGCTCGTTCGCCCGCATCCGTTGCACAAGCGCCTCCGCGTCGGTCCGTGTGTCGAGGGGAGTGGGGCCGGTCATGTGCCGCTCCTAGGTGTCTTGGACGGACAACGCAACTTGGTCGAGCGAGGTGAACGCCGAAGCCTGGCTGTCTGCCTGCCCACTACCTACATGCATGAGTCCTATTACGAAGCCTAACCGAGTTGCATATCGGCGGATGCAGACAAAGGCGAGGAAGCCGGGTATGGATCACTTCCGCGTTTTGGCCGGTGCCTCATTGGTGGTGCTCGGCATCATGCTGGCCGCCACTGGCGTCAGCGCCCGTGATCGCAGCCCGTCCAGCCAGTACCACGAGCGCCAGACCGAGTCCGACCGCCCGGTGCACGGCTATTCAGGCTGGGCCGGGTTTGGCGCGCGCAGCCTCTATTGCGACTACCAGAGGCTGCCCAATCGCGAGTGCAAGCGCACGTCCTCCGGCAAACAACGATGCCGCGTCACCAGCTGGACGCTCAAGCAGTACTGCTACTGAGGCATACTCCCGCTAAGCCCCCCGCCCCGCTTCAGAACCAAACGCCGGGCCAGCGGTAGCGCGGCGCCAGCTCGATCGGACCGACGCCGACCAGCGAGAACATCGGCTCGTCGACAACCTTGATGGGCGTGGCGAGCTGCGGGCGGCGCTGCAGCTCGAGCAGGCGCGCGATGCGATCCTCAATGTCGGGGTGGGAGCGCAGAACGGATGGTTGCGGAATCCGGCGCCCCGGCACCGGGAGCATGAGGTCCTCCCAGAACCGTCCCTGATGGCGTTCGAGCGAGCGCAGAGCGGAAGCAAGACCCAACGGATCGCCGGTGAGGCCCGCTGCCTCCAGATCGGCGTCGTACTCCCGCGTGCGCGAAAGGCCGAGCTGGAGCAGGCTCGATATCGCAGGCGCCGAATACAGCAGCAGGATCGCAGTCCAAGAGAACGTCGGGCCGCCGAACAGCAATGACGGCACGTTGAGAATGGCGAGCAGCAGCGCCACGTACGACATGACCTGCGTGTAGCGCGTCATGATGTCGGCGAGGCCCATGACGAAGAGGTCGTTGTTGCGGATGTGGCTCATCTCGTGGGCCAGCACTCCGGCGACCTCGCGCAGGGAAAGCTTGCGCAGCAGCCCCTCCGTCAGAGCGATGGCGGCCTGATCGGGCCTTCCCGTGGCGAAGGCATTGAGCGTCATGCTCGGAACGACGTAGAGCCTGGGGTGTGCCGGCAGCTCCGCGCGATCCGCCAGCACCTCCGCGATATGCATGAGCTGGCTGCCATGGCGCGGATCAAGTGGCCTGGCGCGGTAGAGCCGCATGATCACCTCCGGCGGCACGCGCGGCCCGAATGCCGCGAGAGCGAGCGCCAGCAGCAAAGCCATCAGGGCGCCCGTCCACGACCAGATCAACGAGGCCGACACCAGCATGATCAGGCCGATGCCGACCACCAGCAGCACGGAATGCACCATGTTGCGCCGCTTGTGCTCACGGCTGCGCTCAGGCTCCAGAAGTGGACTGCTGATGGACATGCTCGCAACTGAGCATATGGTATCGCGCGCGACGGCAGCAAGGCGAGCCTGCCGCGCGCGGCTCAGCGCTCAGAACTTCTCCGGCAGATCCTCGCCCTTTCGACCGTTGCCGGCGGCCGCAATCGCCTCGGCAACAGCGGGCACGATTCTCTCCGCCTCATCGACGACCGCGAAGCGGACCTCGAGGCCGGGCCGAATGAACGCTTCCTGGCGCATGTGCTCGAGCAGGCCGGTAAACGGCTTCCAGAAGCCCATGATGTTGGCGAGAATGATTGGCTTGTCGTGCTGGCCGAGCTGCGACCAGGTGAGCTGCTCTACGAGCTCCTCGAGTGTGCCGATGCCCCCGGGCAACGCCACGAACGCGTCCGATCTCTCGAACATGAGGCGCTTTCTCTGGTGCATGTCCTCGACGACGATAAGCTCGTTCACATCGCGCAGCATGCGCTCCTTGTCGGATAGAAATGCAGGAATGATCCCTGTGACACGGCCGCCATGGTCGAGTACCGCACGGGCCACCTCGCCCATGAGGCCAAGGCTGCCGCCGCCGTAAACCAGACCCACGTTGGCCTCGGCCATGGTCCGGCCCAATGTCTGCGCGGCTTTGGCGTAGGCGGGATTTTTGCCACTGCCCGAGCCGCAATAAACGCAGATGTTGCGCAGTGGGTGCCCAGGATCAGGACCTGAAATTGTGCGGTGCAATTGAGTTTGACGTGCCCGCCGCTTCGGGGCGTGATGCTTTTGCATGAGTTGAAGTCTAAGTCTTTCCTGTGTCGCAAACTATGGCGACGGTAGAGCCGAGGCCGGCCTGCCCTTTTGCCCCTCGCGAGGCCGGATTGATTAAATGGGGCGTCGGCGCCTCGCGGGCCAGTGGTGACGGGATTTTTTTGTGTGATCGGTTGCAGATACGCCGAACATTGGCGTCGGACGTAGGATGATCTAGCCTCAGACGGGCGCACGGGGTGGGGACTCCGGCACAGCACGGCGCGTGGCGCCGGTGCCGAAAAGGGGGGATCAGCCGATGTGGTGTCTGAGGTTGTTGGCCTGCCTTTTGGCGCAGCCGCTTGCGGCTTGGGGCGTGGCACACGCCAGCGACGGCAACGCTTGGGGGACGAGCGCGTCGCCGCGCGAGGGCGCACGCGTGATCCTTGCTCAGGCCACGTCCAGCTCCCCACCCAAGGCTGGTCCGCGCGGGTCGGATTGGGTGTCCTGGGCGGGCCGTGAGTACCAGGAGATCATCCGTCGTCTGTCGCAGACTGCGCCCGTCAATCCGGTCGTGGAGGCGGCCAAGACCCAGGAGAGGGAGGCGGGGCGGCGCGCTGACAGCGGAGCCCCCGACGCTCGGCAAGCGAAGGACGCCACGGGCACCCTCTCCGATCCAGTGCCCAACCCGCTCGCGGCCGAAGGGGGCGTGATCGATACAGCCCTCAACTGGCTGCACAAGGCGGGGCGCGACTATCAGCAGATCATGCGCAAGCTGTCGCAGCCGGATCGCAGCATCGAGGAGGCTCGGCGGACCGAAGATACGAGGAAGGCCGAGGAGCTGCGGCTGGCCGCCGAGGCACAGAAGGTCGCCGAGGCGCGCAAGGCAGAGGAAGCTCTGCGGGCCGCGGCCAAGCAGGCGGAGGAGGTCAAGGCCAAGAAGGCCGAGGAGACGCGCAAGGCTGAGGAGGAAGCCAGGAAGGCCGAGCAGGCGCGGATGGCCGAGGAAGCCCGCCTGGCTGCGGCACGACAGGCCGAAGAAGCCAGGAAGGCCGAGGAAGCGTGGAAGGCCGAGGAGGAAGCCAGGAAGGCCGAGCAGGCGCGGATGGCCGAAGAGGCAAAGGCCGAACAAGCCCGAAAAGCGGAGGCCAAGAAAGCTGAGGAGGCCCGCCTAGCTGCCGCACGGCAGGCCGAGGAGGCCAGGAAGGCCGAGGAGACGCGAAAGGCTGAGGAGGAGGCTCGGCTGGCCGCGGCACGAGAGGCCGAGGAAGCCAGAAAGGCCGAAGCGGCCAAGGCTCAGGAGGAGGCGCGACAAGCTGTCGAGGCGGCCGGGATCGCCGAAGCAGCGCAGCGCGCAGCGGAGACGATCCGGGCTGCCCAGCGCAAGATCCAGGAGGAGAACCGCAAGGCGG
>JBLNBZ010000094.1:0-9586 GCA_050260355.1 Bacteroidota bacterium
GCAACGCGGGCCGCCTCCCAGCAGGCGGCCCAGAGCCTGGGCGCCAGCTCCTCGTAATGCGGATAAGCCTGGCGGCAAAGGTCGGTCGCATACGCGCAGCGCGGCGCGAAGATGCAGCCCGGGATCCTCTGCGTCAGTGGGGGAACGACGCCGCGAATCTCGGCAAGGCGCGCCTTGCCCGCGCGGCCTTCGCGGGACGAGTTGAGGCGCGGCATGGAGCCGAGCAGGGCCTTGGTGTAGGGGTGCCGCGGCGTGGCGAACAGGGCCTTGGCGCTCGCTTCCTCCACCTTCTTGCCCGCGTACATGACGATGACACGCTCGGCCATCTCGGCCACCACGCCGAGATCGTGCGTGATGAGGATGATGGCCGTGCCGGTCTTGGCCTTGAGCTGGCGCATGAGGTCGAGGATCTGCGCCTGCACGGTCACGTCGAGGGCGGTGGTGGGCTCGTCCGCAATGAGCAGCTTCGGATTGCAGGCGAGGGCCATGGCGATCATGACGCGCTGGCGCATGCCGCCCGACAGCTCGTGGGGATATTGCGTGAGGCGGCGCTCGGGCTCGGGGATGTTGGCGAGCCGCAGCATCTCCACGGCGCGCCGGTTGGCGTCATCGCGCGAGAGCTTCTGGTGCAGAATGAGCGTCTCGGTGATCTGGCGCCCGATCGTCAGCACGGGGTTGAGCGACGTCATCGGCTCCTGGAAGATCATCGAGATGTCGTTGCCGCGGATCGACCGCATCTCGCGCTCGGTCAGCTCGAGGAGATTGCGTCCCTGGAAGCGGATGGACCCGGCGATCTTTCCCGGCGGCTGCGGGATCAGGCGCAAAATCGACATGGCGGTCACGGACTTGCCGCAACCGCTCTCCCCGACGACGGCCAGCGTCTCGCCGGCTTCGAGCGAGAACGATATGCCGTTGACGGCACGGTTGACGCCTTCCGGCGTGCGGAAGTGGGTTTGCAGGCTCTCGACTTCCAGCAGGGCCATTCCTCAAAGCCTCTTGGCCATACGCGGATCGACGGCGTCGCGCAGCCCGTCTCCCAGGAGATTCACCGCGAGCACGGTCAGCGACAGGAATACCGCGGGGAAGAAGATGATGTACGGCTTGACCTCCCAGAGGGCACGCCCGTCCGCCATGATGTTCCCCCAGGAGGGCGCGATCGTGGGCGGCACGCCGGCGCCGATGAAGGACAGGATCGCCTCCGTGATCATCGCCGAGGCGCAGATGTAGGTCGCCTGTACGGTCACAGGGGCAATCGTGTTCGGCAGGATGTGGCGCAGGATGATCATCGGCGTGCGCGTCCCGGCGGCGACGGCGGCATCGACGTAAGGCTGCTCGCGCAGGGACAGAACGACGCCACGCACGAGCCGCGCAACGCGTGGGAACTCCGCAACGGCGATGGCGATGACGACGTTCTCCACGCTTGCCCGCGTGAGCGCCATCAGCGCGACCGCGAGCAGGATGGACGGTACAGACATGAGCCCGTCCATCACGCGCATGATGAGCCCATCCGCCCAACGTATGAAACCGGAGACGAGACCGACGGCGAGGCCGGAAACGGAGGCGATCATGGCCACCGCGAAGCCGACGATCAGGGAGACGCGGGCGCCGTAGAGCACGCGCGCGTAGATGTCTTTGCCGTAGGCGTCAGTGCCGAACCAATGCTCGGCGGACGGCTCGAGGTTGCGCTTGGCCGGAGCGATCGCGTTGGGATCGGCCGTGCAGAGCAGGGGCGCGAATACGGCGATGAAGATGAGTAGCAGCAGCATGATGCCGCCGATGGCCATCGTGGGATGGCGGTAGATGAAACCCGAGATGCCGCGGCGCTGCCTGACGGGCGGCAGGATGTCGGGCAGGTCCGCCGCGCCGGACCGAGGTGACGGGGCCGATGGTAAGGTCGTGAGCGTCAATACTGAATCCTCGGATCGAGTGCGGTGTAGATGAGGTCGACGCACAGATTCACGATCACGTAGACGAACGAGAACATCAGAACGATGCCCTGGATGACCGGATAGTCGCGCCGCAGGATGGCATCGATGGTCAGTCGGCCGAGACCTGGGATGGCGAAGACGCTTTCCGTGACGACGGCTCCGCCGATCAGCAACGCAACGCCGATGCCGATGACCGTGACGATGGGCACGGCAGCATTCTTCAAGGCGTGCAGAAAGAGGATGTTGGCCTGACCCACACCCTTGGCCTTGGCCGTGCGTACGTAGTCCTGCGACAGCACTTCCAGCATGGCAGCTCGCGTGATGCGCGCAATGAGTGCGATGTAGATGAAGCCGAGCGCCGCGGACGGCAGGATGAGGCACTCGAGCCAGGGCCAGACGCCTTCCTTGATCGGCGTGTAGCCCTGGGTCGGTAGCCATTCGAGCCGCAGGGCGAAGAAGTAGGACAGGAGATAGCCGACGACAAACACCGGGACCGAGAAGCCGGCCACAGCGAAGGCCATGAGAATGCGGTCGATCCATCCGCCGGCGCGCCAGGCCGCAACGATGCCCATGGGGACGGCGATCACGATGGAAAGAACCAGCGTCAGGAACGCCAGCGATAGAGTCGGCTCGATGCGCTGAGCGATGAGCTCAGTCACGGGAAGCCCGGTGAACATGGACGTGCCCAGATTCTGGTAGCGCACGATCTGCCAGGACCATTCCGTGAAGCGAACAAGGAAAGGGCGGTCGAGGCCGAGCGCGATCCGGATCTTCTCAACGTCCTCGGGACTGGCCTGATCGCCGGCGATGACAGCGGCGGGATCGCCGGGTGCGATATAGAGCAGGCTGAACACGAACAGCCCCACGATAGCCATCACGACCAGCGTGGCGAGCAATCGTCGAACGATATAGGCGAGCATGGAAGGCCCTCGGCCTCCCCCCGGCATGCGCCGGGGAGAGGCGCAATCGTGCAGCCTATGTCTTCTTGACGCCCCAGAACCACGGCAGCGGGCCGTCGCTGACGCCTTGAAGATTGCTGCGCCAGGCCTGGAACGTCTTGTAGAAGCCGGTCGGGATCCAGGTCACACTCGACATGGACGCCTTGTTGACGACGGCCATGGCGGCCTTCTCTTCCTCCAGCGTCTTGGCGTCGAACCACTGAGCGACGCCCTTCTCAACGTCCGGATCGTCCGGCCAGCCGAACCAGGCAGGGCCCTTCTCTCCACCGGCGCGCACCGCGATGTGGCCCGCCGGATTGGCTGCGTCTGCACCGGCGTGCCAGGTGTGGAACATGCCCCAGCCGCCCTGTCCCGGAGGCGACTTGGATGCGCGGCGCTGGCCGACGGTGCCCCAGTCGGTGGCGATGAAGTCCACGGTCATGCCGATCTTCTTGAGAAGGTCGGCGGTGACCTCGCCCATCGCCTTGAGCGGCGGCTGGTCCTGCGCCACCAAGCATGTGACCGGCTGGCCGCTGTAGCCGGCCTCGGCGAGCAGCTTCTTGGCGCCTTCGATATCGCGCGGGCGCGTCAGAACCTCGCCGCCCGCGTCCGTGAACGCGGGCGTGCCGGGCGTGAACACACTGCCGAGCTTGCTCCACAGGTTGGTGTCGGAGCCGGCGACGGCGCGCATGTAGTCTTCCTGGTTGAGGGCCATCTGCACCGCACGGCGGATCTTCACGTTGTTGAACGGCGGGTGCAGGTGGTTCAAGCGGAAGGAGCCGATGTTGCCGAGCGGATCGGCGATGTCGACCTTGATGTTGCGATTGCGCTTGAGAACGGGAATGAGGTCGGTGAGCGGGGTCTCCCACCAATCGATCTCGCCGGATTGCAGCGCCGCGGACGCCGTCGCCGGATCGGGCATGATGACCCATTCGATGCGGTCGAAATGGATGATCTTGCCGCCCGCCCACCAATCCGTGGGCTCGTTGCGCGGCACGTAGTCCTTGTTCTTCTCGAAAGCAGCCAAAGCGCCGGGCTTCCAGTCGGCGCGGGTGAACTTCATCGGTCCCGAGCCGATGTACTCCTCGATCTGCTTGAACGGATCGGTCTTCGCAACGCGCTCGGGCATGATGAAGCAGCAGGGCGTGCCAACCTTGCCGAGGGCATAGAGCATCTTGGGATACGGCTTCGCCAGCACCCACTTGACCGTCTTGTCGTCAACTGCGGTCAGCTCCTTGTTGATGGCCTTGAGCATCTGGCCCATGCCGTCGCGATGGGTCCAACGCTGGATCGAGGCCGCGACATCCTTGGCGAGGACCTTCTCGCCGTCGTGGAACTTCAAGCCATCGCGCAGCTTGAACGTCCATGTCAGTCCGTCGGCGGACACCTCCTCGCCTTCGACCATCTGGCGCTTGGGCTCGAGCTTGCTGTTCAGCCCGTAGAGTGTGTCCCATACGAGCTGGGATGCGTTGCGGACGACGTACTGTGTCCCCCACACGGGATCGAAGTTGGCGAGGTTGGCTTGCGGAACGAACTTCAGGGTGCGGGCAGCCGCTCCCTGGGCGATGGCCGGGGCCGCAAGCCGACCTGATGCGGCGAGCGCCCCGACGCTGAGCGTGGATTTGAGAAAGCCTCTGCGGTCCATCGTGCTACTCCCCTTTGACCAGCCACTTGATGTGGCTGCGTGCCGAAGTCTTGGTCAGGACATTTTGCAGCCCAAAATGATGGCAACGGGCGAAAATAGATGCGCCGTGTGTACACTTAAGGCGCAGTTCGCACCGGAGGATGGCCGACTGTCAAGGCGCGAGATGGCGGCAGTGTGCTTAGCCTTTAGGCAATTCTTCGGGCGTTTCCGCAGTGCAGGATAAGTGCGACTGCAAAAGGTCGCGAGCTGGAAGCGAGGGATGGATGATGCGTGAGGATGGTCAATCGCAAGGCTGGGCAATGGACCCGGGTCGTGTCCGTGATCTCGCCAAGGCGATCGCGGAGAGGCGTTTGTCCGTGGTGGATCTGGTGCGCCGGTACCTGGACCGGATCGCGCAAGCCGACCCCGCGGTGCAATGCTGGCGCCTCGTCGATGGCGAGCGCGCGTTGGCGGTTGCCGGCGAGCGCCAGAGGGAGGCGGAGGCTGGCCGCATTCGCGGACCCCTCCACGGCATCCCGGTGGCGATCAAGGACATCATCGACGTCGAAGGCTTGCCGACGCGCTGCAACAGCCGCTCGCGCGCAGATGCCGCCGCGGCGACGGCGGATGCCGAGGTCGTGCTCGCGCTCAAGGCGAAAGGCGCGATCGTGCTCGGCAAGGTGCACACGACGGAGTTCGCCTTCTTCGATCCCTCGCCGGCGCGCAATCCGCACAATCTGGCGCACACGCCGGGCGGATCGAGCTCGGGCTCGGCCGCAGCAGTTGCGGCCGGCATGGCGCCTATTGCCATCGGCACGCAGACAGTGGCCTCGGTGAACCGGCCGGCCGCCTATTGCGGCATCGCCGCCTTCAAGCCGAGCTCCCGCAGCCTTTCGACATTCGGGATCGAGCCGCTCGCACCCTCCTACGACACCGCAGGCTTCTATGGCTGGACGATCGAGGATGCCGTCATTGCATTCGAAGCTGCGGCACCAGCCTTTGTGCGCGCGAGCGAGCCGCAGCCTGTCCGCGGCAGGCTGACGATCGCGGTGCCGCAGGATGAGCATCTGGCCGATGCGAGCGCGGAGATGAAGGCCGCGTACGCGCGCGCGGCGGACAAGCTCGCCGAAGCCGGGCATGCCGTGGAGCGGCGCCCGGCGCCGATCTCGTTCGGCAAGCTGTTCGCGCTGCAGCGTTCGACCATGCTGTACGAGGCGGGCCGTGCCCTGCGCCATCTGCTCGACGAGCCGCAAGGCAGCGTAGGCGAGAAGATTCTGGGCGCGGTGAAAGAAGGGCTCGGCATTTCCGATCAGCGCTATTTCGATGAGCGCGGCGAGATCGATCGCATGCGCGAGACGTTCTTCGCGCGCGAGACTGCCGATCTCTTCCTGTGGCCGGCAGCACCCGGCACCGCGCCCGAAGGCCTAGCGTGGACGGGCGATCCGAAATACATCGCGCCTTGGACCGCGCTGGGTGGCCCGATCCTGACGCTGCTGGCGGGCAAGGCGGCGAACGGTCTGCCACTCGGCGTGATCGTGGCGGGTCGGCCGGGGAGCGATGCGCAGATGTGCGGATGGGCGCGCCGGCTCGGCAAGGCGCTGGGCGTGTAGTCGCGATTATGCCAACGAGGCGAGCAACTCCTCGAGCGCGCGTGTCGCGAAGGCCCGCATGTTGGCGCGGCGATCGGCGCTGCCGGTCCTGAGCATCAGCGTGCGCTCGACGGGGCCGCTCAGTGCGATGCAGGTGTGGCCCGCGGGATCGCCGTAGCGGTTTCCCGTGGGGCCGGAGGCACCAGTCTCGCTCAAGCCCCAGGATGCGCCGTGGCGCTCGCGCACCGTGCGTGCCAGCAGCGCCGCGTAGGGCTCGCTTGCCGAACGGATGCCGGTCATGTGGGCGTCGGTGATGCCGACCAGGGCGCTGCGCGCCTGCCGTGTGTAGACGACCGCGCCGCCGAGGAAATACGCGGAGGCGCCGGGCACGGACAGCAGGGCAGCCGAGATGAGGCCGCCGGTCGAGGACTCCGATACGGCGATTGTCTCGCGGCGCTCCTTCAGCCGGGCCGCGATCTTGTCAGCGAGGGGAAGAAGGGTTTCCATGCGCATGGCCTCCGGGAGAGCAGGTGGTCAGCCTGACGGGACCGGGCTGGCGTTGCAAGCACTTAGGGAGCGGCCACGGCATGGACGGTATCAAGGCCCTCACGTTCGACACCGGCGGCACCGTGCTCGACTGGCATTCCGGCCTCAGCCGGGCGCTGGGGGAAGCGGGCGAGCGGCGGGGCATCAAGGCCGACTGGGGTGAGGTGGCGAACGAGTACCGGCGCCGTTCGCTCGGCACGATCGTCAACCGGATCGGGCCGCGCTTCAATTTCGACGACGTGCATCGCGATCAGCTCGACCGCGTGCTCGATGACAAGGGTCTCGCCGCGCTCGATGCGGCCGATCGCGAGCGGATCTGGCGCACATGGCACGAGCTCGATGCCTGGCCCGACTTTCCGCCGGCGCTGAAGCGGCTGCGCAGGAAATATCCGTGCGCGTCGTTCACGCTGCTCACGCCCGCGCTCGTGATCGCCGTCTCGCGCAAGAACGGCATCGACTGGGACTGCATCGTCTCGTGCGAGATGCTCGGCGTGTACAAGGTGCGGCCGGAGGCCTATCGCGCGACCGCCAAGCTGCTGCAACTCGCGCCGGCCGAGATCCTGATGGTCGCGTGCCACAACTTCGACCTCGATGCCGCGCGCAAGGAGGGGTTCAACACCTGCTTCGTGAAACGCCCCGACGAGTGGGGTCCTGCGGGGCCGCCCGATCCCGTGCCCAATCCCGGATGCACCATGGTCGTCGACACGTTCGGGGAGCTCGGGGATCGGCTCGGCTGCTGACGGCGCCGGCAAACTTATCCACGGGTTGCCGGGCTTGTGGCAGAGTTGCTCGCGTTCCGGATCGTGAAGGCGCGCCGCTCTGCAGAGGCAAGCCTTCACCCAGTGATCCGGGGGCCGTCGTCCGACCGTCCGGCCCGGTCGGCCGCCAGACCAGCGGAGCGCTGGAGCGGGACCCGGAGACGGCGAGCCGGGCGAGCCTACGCCCATCATGAGCGCAACAGGTCAGCGGGCCCAGGCGATGCCCGGCTCCTCTCTTTTGCGCAAAGTCTCCGAATAGCTCCGAGCGGAAACGTTGCGGAGCCGTACGCGATTCCATATCCCCTGCATGGCCTCATCGGCCGCATGCCGCGCGAGGTGGGCTTGCACATCACGGTCGCGCCACTACCTTGAGCGCGACAGGAGCGCGCACACATGCAGAAATTCCAATCGCAGGGGGTTCATCACATCACGCTGGTCGGCGCCGACCGGCAGACCTCGATCGACTTCTGGGAAGGCGTGCTCGGCATGCCGTTCGTTTTCGAGCAGCCCAACCTCGACGATGCGGAGCAGAACCATCTCTACTTCGACCCGGGCGACGGGCGGCTGATCACGATCTTCACGAACGAAAGCTGGCAGCGGGATCCGCGCCCCAACCCGACCAATGTCGGCAACGTGCATCACATCGCTTTTGCGGTATCACGCGCGACGTTCACGCAGGCCGTGGCAAAGCTCAAAGAGCGCGGCTTTGCGAACTCGGGCGAGGTCGACCGCGGTTTCATGCACTCGCTCTACTTCCGCGATCCGCTGGGCCAGCTACTGGAGCTTGCGTGCTACAAGTTCGAGCCTCCGGCAGGCCACACACACGCCGACGTGCTGCGCGAGGCGCATAACGTCAGGGTCGAGCGGGGGGCGCGCAACATTGCGGACGAGCATCTGGCGGAGGCGATCGAGAAGCTTTCGCGCAAGCCGGCACCCAGGGCGGCTGCAAGCACTTGAGCCCTCACTCTCTCGCGTGGAGATAAGCCATGAGCTGGCTGGCAAGCGAAGACCCCGTTCCCGGCGATCCGCGCTCGTGCGATGCCATCGAGCAGGTGATCGTGCCGCGCTCGCGCGACCTCGGCGGCTTCGAGGTGCGCCGCGCGCTTCCCTCAGCGCAGAAGCGCATGGTGGGACCGTTCATCTTCTTCGACCAGATGGGACCGGCCGAGTTTCTGATCGGCAATGGCATCGATGTGCGTCCGCATCCGCATATCGGCCTCGCCACGGTCACGTACCTGTTCGAGGGCGAGATCTGGCATCGCGACAGCCTCGGCACATCGGCAGCGATCCGTCCCGGCGAGGTCAACCTGATGACGGCAGGCCGCGGCATCGCACACTCCGAGCGCGAGACGAGCGAGGCCAAGCAGCACGAGCGCCGCCTGTTCGGCATCCAGGCCTGGGTGGCGCTGCCCAAGGCGCATGAGGAGATGGCGCCCGCGTTCGCGCATCACGGCGCGGACGAGCTGCCGCGGATCACGGGCGACGGCAAGCGCGTGCGCCTGATCATGGGCTCCGCGTACGGTGCGCGCTCGCCGGTGCAGTTTCCGCACGAGAGCCTCTATGCCGAGGCCGTGCTGGCGCCGGGGGCGGTGCTGCCGCTCGATCCGGACTATGACGAGCGCGCGGTCTACGTGGCATCAGGCGAGATCGACGTCGCCGGAACGAGCTTCGAGGCCGGGCGGCTGCTCGTCTTCAAGCCGGGCGATCGCATCTCCATCCTGGCCAACACGCAGTCGCGCATCATGCTGCTCGGCGGCGAGCCCATGGATGGGCCGCGCCATATCTGGTGGAATTTCGTTTCGAGCTCGAAGGACCGCATCGAGGCGGCGAAGGCGGACTGGAGGCAGAAGCGGTTCGCGCCCGTGGCCGGCGACGAGCAGGACTTCATTCCGCTGCCGGATTGAGCACGAGCGGCGCGGGACGTGTGCGCAAACGTACACTGAGCAAGCGGAGGCGCATCTGGATCCCGGCCCATTTCCGCATGCGCGGCTGCGCATGCGGGGCCGGAATGACGTAAATGGGGAGTGTGCGCGTAGGCGGCGCGGCGCAGGAGGATGGATGTGAATGCGCACGAACCTGCCCACTTGCGTCATCCCTGCGCAGGCAGGGATCCAGGCCCACGTCTCCTGTGTCCTCGACGAGTTTTACGCTGGATCCCGCATCGGCGCTCGGCCCGAAGGGGCGTCGCTGGTGCGGGATGACG
>JBLNBZ010000095.1:0-19300 GCA_050260355.1 Bacteroidota bacterium
GCGGCTGGCGGCGCGCGACGTGCGCGCGCCGCCGGACAGCAACGCGTAACGATCACTCGGGCGCGGCGAGCACCGCGTCCGCCGAGCAACCTGAGAGCAAAGGAGCACAACCATGCCGACCTATCTCGCCCAAGTCATCATCGCCGTCGACGCCCCGAGCAAGGCGGCCGCCGACGATGCCGTGCACACCCTTCTCAACGATTGCCAGAAGGAGGGTGAAATTCACAACTGGGGCTGGCAGCGCGACCCGACCAACGACAAGGCCAAATGCCTGCTGCTGCCGCACGGCCTCGTCAAGAAGGTGCCCTACTGCGAGCAGTACGAGCAGGCCTACCGGGCGCATTACCGCTGTGCGACGAACCTCGGCGCAACCCATGGGACGCCGCGCCAGGCGCCGCCGGCCCCGCCCAAGGCGGCACTGGCGCCGCCCAAAACGGCGGTGTCCTACAGCAGCAATTTCCTGATCGCGATCGACAACGACGACAGCATGCGGGTGCTCGGCCACTTCGGCTACAGCCCCAAGCTGGACGAGGTCGAAGCGATGAAGGCGGGCGCAGGCAAGCGCTATCCCGTCTACGCCCTCACCACCGTCGGCAATCTCTCCAAGGAGTAGCACCATGCACGCATGCGTGAGCACGCCAGGGCACGAGATCATTCTCCAAGTCCAACGCAACCTGCTCGACATCGCCGGCACGTTGCAGGTGGTCGTCGATGACGCGCGGCGCAGCAACCGCGGGGGCCCGCCCTTCGACAAGATCGAATTCAGCGTGGCGCGGCTGCGCCAGCAGGCCGAGCGACTGTCGATGGTCCTGGAGCGCCTGGAGCTGGGGTCGGCATTGAGCGGACCTGCCAGCGAGGCCGAGAGCGCTGATCGACCGCAGAGCGTGGAGACGCCGATGTCGGCGGAGCGCGTGCGCATCATGGTCGAGCTGCTCGAGGAGGCGCATCACCTGCTCGACAACATCAAGCCATTGCTACCGCTGGTGGAGCAGCGGCAAGCCAGTGCGCTGAGCGCCAAAATCGGCCGGGTGCTTGCCGGCAAGGAGGAGGAGTAGTCATGAGTGATCCATTCGCCCACCGCCGCCCCAAGCACCCCGACTTCGATCTTTTGAGCCAGATCATCCGGGATGTCGATGCGCAGGCCGTCACGAAGGGCGGGGGCGGCAACGCCATCATCGCGATCATGAGCCCGCATGTCGACATCAACACCATCAGCTATGTCGCCACGCAGCGCGCCTTGCGCGCACTCGACATCAGCACGCGCAAGGAGATGACGGAAATGATGCCGGTGATCTGCAGGCTCGCGGCTGTCTATTTGGACGCCTTCATGGCCGGCGTGAAATTCGCCAAGGCCAAGACCGAGCCGCCGCCGGCCAATCGGCTCATGCGCGCGCTCGATGCCATCGAGGCGCGCGTGCAGGGCAATTGGAGCCATCCGGCACTTGTCGAGTACGGCCCGGCGGGCATCCTGGCCGAGGACATCGCCGAGATCATCAGGCGGGCCCGACTGCAGCGCGAGACGGTCCAGAGCTAGGCGGACCATGTATCGACAGCGCGCGTCGTTCTACGTGCCGATGACGTGGCCGATGCGGCCTCTCCCGGTTCTGGATCGCCCGGACAAGCCGTGGGACTGGCGTCCAAAGTCGCAGAGGGGCATGCGCATCATCTGCCGGCCACATCCGCAGTCCCCGCGTTGCATGCGCAGCAAAGGCCGGCCGCGCGTCTGGCGGCTCAGTGCACGGATCGAGAAGCTGCGGGCGCAGCGCCGCAAAGATCGAAGAGAGACATGAAAAATCCGCCCGTCATCATTCCTATATCGGTCGACGAGACGCACGACGTCAACCACACCATCAATATCAATCGCGCGCCGACGGATGAGAGCGTGCGCCTGCTGCGTGACATGGAGCAGCAGGCGAAAGATCAAGTCATCAAAGCCGTCAAGGTGGGCAGCACGCATTTTGAATGCGTCGTGCATGTCATGCGGGAGCATCTGTCCTACACCGTCACCTGGCGCGCGGTGTTCAAGATCGGCGGCAAGCAAATGATGACTGAGTTTTCCCGCCCCGCAGATCAGGCGGACCCAGAAGCCATGGCGGTCGGCTTGCGCGAGGCCGTGGCCAAGGCGATTGCCGACGAAATCCTCAATGAGCCGTTCTTCGCGCTGAGTGGCCGGATGTAGAGGCTGGCGGAAGCCGATGACAGGAGGCAATGTCATGAAGACGATCGACTATATCGCCGTCGCCGACAAATCGGATTGGGGAGACGGCCCCTGGATGTCAGAGCCCGACAAGCGGCAGTGGGTCGACAAGGCCACGGGCCTGCCGTGCCTGATCGTACGCAATTCGCTCGGCGCACTGTGCGGCTACGTGGGCGTGTCGAAGTCGCACCCCGCCTATGGCAAGGACTACTTCGACGTCGACGTGCGCGTTCACGGTGGATTGACCTTCGCAAGGCAATGCGCGCCGAAACCAACGCGAGAGATGTGGGAGGAGTGGCGCCGGATGTCGCGCGAGACTGCGCAAGCGCATCCTCGCAGTCATAGGGCGCACGCGCTTGCCAAGCTGACCAGAGAGCTCGACGACTACGACGCCTTTTTGGCGTGGGTAGAAGCCAGCAGCGTCTGCCACAAGGTGGAGCCGGGGGAGGATGATGATGTGTGGTGGCTGGGGTTCGATTGCGGGCACGTCGACGACCTGTGTCCGTCCGACCGCTATGTGCAAACCGGCGCATACCGGGACTTTGCCTACGTCACGGCCCAGGTCCGATCGCTAGCCGCGCAGCTCGCCGCACTCGATGGGAATAAGAAATGAGGCCGCAACCCACATCTCTGAGCAAAAGAAGAAGGTCGCCATGGAAAACAACTCACTCGAAGACTTGGCCATAGGGTGCCTTCGCCGGATTCGCCAAGCCGATGATGTGACAGCCTTGCGCCTCATGAAGGACTTTGGCGCCAAAGCCTTCGAGCGCGGCTGGATACATGCAGCGCTGCGCATAAAGACCTATGCAGATGAGTTCACCAGGGAGTAGACGAGCGCGAACAGATGGCTCGCACGATTCGCACAAAAATCATCTTTGAAGGCCGCCGCTACACGGCCTGCATCATGGCCGACGGCTCGCTGGTCGTGACCCGCAACAAGAAGGGCGGCGGCGTCCGCCTGATCGGCGAGGACGCGCGGCATTGGAGGCAGGCCATCCAGACAGCTATCGACGACGATGAGGCGCATCTGCTTTGCCGAGCAATCGCAACAGCCATCGAGCCGAATTGATGCCCACCGGCTATGATAAAGGCCAATGTTCTGCGGCGCAGGAGGGGGGATTCGCGCAAAGCCCCTTGACAAGCAGAAAATCTTAGACCTCAATCAAAGCGTCGCCCTGCTTCGCGCAGGACGTGGATTGGAACAAAGCAAACCAGCAAGCGCAGCAAAAAGCGCACGGGCAGTCGCCCTCCTCGAGGAGGACGCGGATTGAAACAACGTTCTATCGGCTATCGGATCAGACGCGCCAAATCACCAGAGATGCGTCTTGCCCTGCTGCGGGATTGGTCGCAAGGCTGGCGCCGGGATCAGGAGGACATCGTTCGCCAGTTCGAGCGGGCCTTGCAGACCATGGACTATGGCGCCCTGTGCAGCGCAACCGGCCAGCTGAAGGCGGTCACCGACAAGCTGTTCAGCGGCCTCGATAGCGTGATCAAGCACATCACGACCGAGGAGCCGGACTAAACCTGCTCGGCATCCGCAAACGGCGTCGACCTCACGTTGAAGCCGCCCTCGTCGGCCGAGTCCGGTCCATCGCTCTCCCAGCGGAACAGCCAGTTGCCCGATGCCGACGGCACGATCTGGAACTCATAGACGCCAACCGCCTTCTTGACGATCTCCACGTCCGTCCCATAGCGGAAGACACGCGGCAGGATCTGCGCGTTGGTGCGATGCTTGAGACGCAGACGCACGGCCGTCGGATCGACGGCAACGCCGTTCTGGTCGAAGAACCGAGCCGTCACCACAACCGGCGTGCCAAACTGAAAGACCATGGAGGGCTCCTACGAGACCAGAGCTTCAGCCCGCGCACCGCGCGCCACCGTCGCCTGCACAAAGCTGCCGGCGCGAACCTCAAAACGCACCTTGCCACGCGGCCGGTCGGCCAGCGCCACCAGGGCGAGGCCGAACTGCTGCACGCTAAGCAGGCTCGCCGCATCGATGACGAAGCCGCCCGTGGTGACCACCGGCCCGCCGAATTGAGACGCGTTGACGACACTCTGCGGCACGACAACGCGCGCCACGTGCGGCAGACCGAATTGCGCGCTGGGCGCCAGGCCATCGAGCGTGATGACGACGGCCCCAACCGACAAATCGGGAAGGCCGAACTGCGCCGCAGGCGCAAGCCCCTGCGCGGCAACGCTGACGGGTCCCACCGTCGCTGTCGGCCCGCCGATCTGCGTGGTCGGCGCAAGGCCATTGAGATTGATCGTAACGGCACCGGCACCGACCACGGGCTGGCCAAAGGCTGCCGCCGGCGCAAGGGAGCTCGCCGCAATGCCGACCGCCCCCGTGCTGAGCGCCGGCGCGCCGAACGCAACGCCAGAGGCGATGCCGGCAAGCGAGACGCTGACCGTGCCGATCTCGATCGTCGGCGCGCCGAACGCCGCCGTGGACGCAAGGCCCGCAAGCGCGATGGCGCTGCTCGTGGTAAGCGCGGGCTGGCCAAAGGCTGCTGCCGGCGCAAGGCCATCAAGAGCGATGGAAACAGCGCCGGCGACGAGCGTCGGCTGACCGAAGGTTGTTGCCGGTGCGAGCGAGTCGGGCTGGACAATGGCGCCGGACGCCACCACGGGCTCACCGAGCACGGCCGTCGCGGCAAGGCCCTCGAGGCTGATGCCGACGGCGCCGACGGTGACGGCCGGCGCGCCGAATTGCGCGCTGGACGCGATCGATGCGCCGGCAATGACCTGGACGACCTGCGGCGCGCCGAGTTGCGTTGCCGGCACCAGCGATTGCAGGGTGACCGCAACCGCGCCGGGAACGAGCGTCGGCAGCCCGAACGCGGCTGTCGGCGCAATGGGATCGAGCGAGACCAGGATGCCGCCGGCGAGCGTCGGCAGCCCGAACGCGGCGGTAGGCGCGATGCCCGTTGCCGCGATCGTGACGGTGGCCGGCACCACGCTCGGCGCGCCAAACGCCGTCGTCGCGGCGATGCCGTTGAGCGAGATCTGATTGCTGGTGGCAATGACCGGCGCGCCGAAGGCGGCCGTGCTAGCCATGCCATTGGGCTGAACCGTGACCGTGCCGGGCATGACGCTCGGCTGGCCGAGCGCGGCGCCTGACGCGATCGCGTCGAGCTCAACCGTGAGCGAGAGAGCCGGCGCGCCGAAGACGGCCGTGGAGGCGATGCCATCCAGACTGACGACATTGGCCATGCTAGCGGCAAAGCCGCGCGTGACGACGGCGGCAATACCGTAGTTGCCATAGCCGCGTGTGACGAGCACGCTTGCGACCGGCAGTCGGACGGCAGGCAGGCCGAAGGCGGCCGACGGCGCAACGGAGGAGAGAGTGACGGTGACGCTGCCGGTCGTAATGCTCGGCGCGCCAAGTGCGGCACCCGACGCGATCGATTGCGCGGCAATGTCGTTGCTGGCTGCTACCGCAGGCGCGCCAAAGGCGGCGGTAGCGCCGATCGACTGCAGGGCGACGTTGACGCTCGCCGAGACGGCAGGACTGCCGAAAGCCGCCGTGGACGCGATGGATTGCGCGACGATATTGCTGGATGCCGCGACGAGGGGGCTGCCCAGGGCCGCCGTCGATGCAATTCCCTGCGCGGCAATGTCGTTGGATGCGGTGACAGCCGGCGATCCAAATGCGGCCGTCGACGCCAGGCCGCTGACGGCGATGTCTTGATCCGCCGTCGTGTCGAACGGAGCACGATAGAGCTCGGCGAGCGTCGCGCGATCGCCGGCATCGAGACCGCCGTCGGGCGGCGGCACGACCGAGCGCCAGGGCAAACCGACGTTGATGGCCGACAGGCGCTTGCCGGCGGCATCGAGGCCGCCGCCGCTGCTGCCGCCGCCAGCCTGGTTGAGAAGCAGCAGCAGCATGGCTCAGCTCACCGCAGGTCCTTGATCGTCCGGGGATCGGTCAGCGCATGTGATAGACGTGCGCGCCGATGCGGCGCAGGTTGATGCCGCCGAAATTCTTGATGGCGAGATGGCCATCGACGTCGGGATGCACGCCATCGGTCGTGTAGCCACTGATCCAAACGCCGCTGTCGCGCGCCGTCTCCACTGCGTCGGCGATCTCGAAATAGCCGGCCGTCGGCAAAGGCCGCGAGCGGACGGAGGCGTTGTAGGCGATGCGCTGCGCCTCCGGGCCGGCGCCCACATCGCAAAAATTGAGCGTGCAGACGTGGATCGGCCGCGGCGCGAGGTGGTCCCACACCGCCCGTTCCAGCGCCAGGGCGTCGGCCGCCGTGGTGTCGTTGTCAACGATGTCGGTCGCGCCGATCAGCGACATGACGTGGCTGCAGTAGCGGTGCAGCTCGAATGAGCGCGGATAGGCGGCGAGCGTGTACTCGACAGCGGCCAGGCCCGACACGCCGAAGTTGATGTAAGCGTGCGTCGGCCCGACCGAGCGGGCCATCTCGCCCATGTCGCCGCTATCGTCGCCAGTGGCGGTGTCGTCGACGCCGTGCACGAGGCTAGGGCCGATGAGGGCGAACGAGGGGCGCCGTGTCGGCCCGACGATGGCGAGCGGGCCGCACCAATCGGCCTCCGTGTTGGTCAGCGTGCCCGACATGGTGAGGTCGGAGCCGGCCTGGATGGCATCGCCTTGCGCCTCGTTGAGGTAGGTCGAGGTGACGGCGCCGCTGGACACGTTGTCAGCGGCGATGCACATGGGGATGAAGCGGCCGGTGTAGGCGATGCGCACGTAGAACTTGGCGCCCCGGGGAATGTAGACGCGGGCGAGATCGGTCCACGTGGTGGTGCCGCTGGCAGCGGCAATGGTCGCGGCGCCGCCGAACTTGAGCTGCGTGAAGACGCCGACGGGATACTCGATCGAGGCAGCGAGCGTGAGCGAGTTGCCGGAGGCCGCCTCGAGCTTCGGGAAGATGGTGCGGTTGACGTACCAGTTGGGCAGCGCCACCTGCAGCGCCGTGATGGTGTCGCGCGCGAAGTGATAGGTGCGCGAGGTGAACGTGACCGAGCTGCCGAAATCGAACAGCGAGGTCGGGATGCGGCAGCGCGTGGCGAGCTGGCCGATGTAGGGCCTGGGCGTCAGCGGTGTGCGCAACAGCGGCTGCATCAGGCCCTCAGTTCTGGACGATCTCGGGAACCAGCGTGAAGGTCTGGCTGCTCGCCGGCGTGAAGCCGCCGCTGTTGGTCACCAGCATCGACCAGTACACGGTCTGGCCCGAGGCGAGCTTGACGCCGATATCGCCGCCGATGTCGGGCACGCCGACGCCATAGGCGCCGTCCCCGACCTGGGTCAGCACCACGTCAGCCGCGCCGAGCCAGTTGGCGGCCCCCGTGGCCACCGCATAGGCGCCGTTGTCGCCGTTCGTGAAGGTGGGCGCCGCCGACCAGAACTCGACGCGCAGCACGATGCCGGCCATGCCCGAGGTCTTGTTGGTGTAAAGCCGGAAGCGGCGCATCAGGAAGGAGCCGGCCGCCACGCGCGCGGCGGTGAACGAGGGCACAGTGATGGAGCCGGCCGTGGTGTTGTTGGCGATGAGATCGTTGGCCGTGTAGGGCGTGGTGTTGGCGGGCCTGGTCAGGGTCGAGGCCGGATTGGCGATCACGCCGCCGACGGCGCCGACGAAATTCTCGCCGGCGGCCAGCGCCAGGCCCGAGGAGATGATGGTCGAGAGCCGCTGCGCGATGCGCTGCAGGCGGCCGTTGAGACCGGAGGCGGCGGTGTCGGTGGCCGGCGCCGTCTCGTTGAGCGGGCCGATCACGTCGTCGCTGTTGTCGCCGGCGCCGCCGATCGACACCACCTGGCGGAATGCGCCCGAGGTTTGACGGATGCCCTCGACATCCTCGCCGGCGGCCGGCAGCTCTGCGGTTTCAGACGTGAACGTCGCCATGGCGTGGTCCTATCAGGTGCCCGTCGTCATCTCGCCGAGCGTGGTCACGGTGCCGTCGTCACCGACCGTGCGCTTCTGGCCGACGGTGGAGCCGTCGTCATTGAACAGGCGATACTCGCTCGCGGTCTGCTCGACCTTGTTGCGCCACGCCTTGTACAAGTAGCCGATCTTGGCAGCGAGACTGAGGGTGGCGCCGGGCGTTGCCTGGCCGGGCTCGGCGTAGGTATCGACGTTGAGCGCGTCGACGACCTCGGCATTGACCTGGGCCGCGGACAGATTGTTGAGCCCGGCGACGGCAGTACCGACGGCGCTTACGCCGGCGTCGGTGGCAGGCGCAGCCGAGCTGCCGTAGATGGCGTCGTAGGCCGCGGCCGTCAGCACCTCGAACTCGTGATAGACGACCAGCGCGCCGGCCATCTGGCAAGCGAGCTGCAGTCGGCCGACCGTGCCGGTGTCGGTCGCATCGAGCGTGATCGTGTAGAAGCCCAACGCATCGTGCGTACCGCCGCCAGAGTTCTTGTTGGCGAACGCGGCGCCGTTCTTGCTGAGCTTGATGTCGGTGTTGGCGATGGTGAGGCCGGTCTGCGCCGTGACGCCGTCCGTGCTGCTCACGAACGGACCGATCTTGACCGACTGGCTGGCCGTGGACTGTCTCAGGTGCATTGCCATGTCAGGCCGCCTTCATGCGTCGATAGTGCTCGCGCAGGACCGGCACGAGCGAAGCGGACGCGCCCCGCAGCGAGACAGTCTGCGCAACGGTGAACAACTCGCTCGCGGCCAGCGTGAACGCGCCGGGGTTGTCGCTCGCCGCATTGAGCTGGCGCGAGGCGACGGCGAGGCGGAACGTGCCGCCGCCGTCGTTGACGGTGACCTGCGCCGCCGTCGTGTAGGCCGCCGGCGGGCTCGAGATGGCCGGAGCCGCGCCACCACACGACATGATGGCGAGCCACAGATCGTCGGCCGCGCCCCAACCTGGCGTCAGCGCATCCGGGTTCGGCGAGGCCGTATTGTCCTGGTCAACGCCAGCGCTGGCCGCAATGTCGGTGCCGTTCCAGCCCGTGATCCTGAGCGAGATATGCGCCGAGTTGTCGGCGACGGATGTCGTAAAGGCCTGCGTTGCGCCTTCCGAGCCCGTCGCCGTCTTGCGGAACAGGCAGAGCTTGCCCGGGCCGCCGATCGAGTTGGCCCACGTCACGACGCCGAGGCTGGCCCAGCCCGCCGGTGTGGCAGGCACCTGGCCGCCGTAGGTGCAGATCACCACCAGCAGCAGATTGCCAGCGACGATGCCGGATGGCAGCGCAACGTTGTGCGTCGTGCTGCTGGAGGGACCAACCGCACTCGTATTGAAGGCTGCGATTGCTGGGAAGGCCACTACGCACTACCCCGCAAATGATCGGGCAGGGGCGGCAAATCGACCGTCCGGCCGGCGAGCTTGTGCGTGCTGTCGCTGCAATATTCGATGCGGCCGTCGCGAATGAAGTAGTGGCAAATGCCGCAGCGGAAGTCCGGATCGCTCTCGGTGCACCAGCATTCCTTACCCTGCCATCCGGGCACGAAATGCCCGCTCCGGATCAGGATGGATGGCGCAAAGGTCGGCCGATCGACGTTGCCGTCAAACGACCAGACCGGCGCGCCGGGCCGCGATGGCGCGGTGGCGATGACGTGCATCTGCTTGCAGCCAGGGCACCAGTGGCTGTAGCCGTGCTGGTGCTGGCGCAGAGCGGCGCTGACTTGTCCCATGGCGTCGTCCAGGTTTGGTGGCTGCGACGGCGAGAGGCGTTTAAGTACGCGCCGCGCCGGTCGGGGTTTCGGCGTCGTCGAGGGTGACCACGAAGGCGGTCGTGACGCCGTCCAATTTCTTGACGGTGAGCGAGGTGCCGCTGATCGAGAACATGCTGAGCAGCTGTTGCAGGCCGTAGAGAAGCTGGATCGGGCTCGCCTCCTCGCCGTTGGCGGCATAGCTCTCGGTCATCGGCGCGGTGCCTTTTGCGAAGTCATAGGCCGCCGTGAGCGTCATGGCGTCACCGGTGGCCGCCGGAGAGCTCGGCAAATTATCGGTCTTGGCTTTGATCGCCGCGATCTCAGTGTCGAGATAGCCGGCGATGGTGGCAAGCACCGAGCTGACGGCGGCGACATCGGCTGACACCGATGCACCGGCCGGTGCGCCGAGACGTGCGTAGGCATCGCCGCTCTGGACGACGTTGGTGGTGAGGGGCACGCGCTCATTAAACACGAACGCGCCGGCCACCTTGACCGTGAGCTGCACCCAGTCGGCGCCGGCCGCGAACGCGGCATCGGGCCAGTCGACGCGGTAGGTGCCCGGCATATTGGTGGCGTCGATCTCTTTGACGCCGCCATCGCTGTGCGCCGAGTTGACGGCGGCCAGATCACTTGCTGCGACGGCGGTGCGCGTGCCGCCCTGGCGCAGGTAGGACAGCGTCATGTCGGCCGCGGCTTTGCCCGTCATCTCCGTGCTGTCGGAGGTGGCGCGAAGCACGATCGTCCATGAGACGTCGGTCGAGCCCGCGCGCACGCCGCCCTGCAGTTTGTCGCTCATATCACAGGGCTCCGATCATGCCGATTGGATTGCCGGAGCCGCCGCCGGCGCCCGCGCCATCATCGAAGGCGGAGATGACCACACCCATAACCGGGATGATGGTGGCATCCTCGGTGAAGGCTCCGGAGAGATTATTGCGCGAGCCAAGGCGCAGATTGAGGCCGTTCGATATAAATCTGCGATACGCCGCATTGGCGAACTGAAATCTCGGCATGCGAACGCCTGCAGTCGCCGTCCCCTTCATTGCGAGACAGTAGTCCGTGTCGCGCGCCAGCGACACGGCAACATCGAGCGGCAGGAACGCCACACCGTTGATGTCGGCCTCGGCGGTCAAGGGAAAGGTCTCTAGGGCCGACGGCGTGCCGAGCGGGTCCTCATACAGTGTGAGCGTGCCATCGGGCGTCGACTGACCATTGCTGCCAAAAGCGTGCCATAGCGCTTCGATATCGACATCCCACGGCAGACGGAACAGCAAGCCGCGCTCGTCTGGATTGCTTGTATCGCCAAAAAGGTCGGCGCCGAGTGCACCAGGAATGACGCCCATCAGCGTGGCGAGCGTGCCGTCGTCGAACTCGATCAGGCAAGTCCCTATTGTATTGGCGCCGTCGATCGACCAGGCGCCACCCGTGAACGTATTGGTGAAGGGTATTCCGCCAATGCGTCGCTGAATGCCTTGCACAACGATGCTGTCCGACCCGGCACGCGCCGTCATATCGAACACGATGCAGATATAATCTCCGTGCGCGATGCTCTTGGAGCCCGTGGCCATCGCAAGGGTGATCCACGAGTTTGCGCTCAACGTGTCGACGCCGCCTGTCAGCGTGGTCTTGACATCAAAAGTGCCGTCAGGACGCGGACCCGGGCCGACCGTCGCGTCGATGTCCTGGATGCCGATGTCGACGGTGGTGCCGCCGTTGGCGAACGTGACGGCGCCGGTGCGGAAATGGATTTTCCCGCCGGACGAGCTGAGTGTCTTGGCCGATGCGGGACGCCCATCGATGAAGACGCGGCCGCAGTAGGCAATCTTCTCGCCGGTCGCATCGATGGTCCCGGCCGTCAGGTTCGTGGCGTCGTCCCCACGCGTCAGGTCGCGGTAGGTTGGGAACATCAGTCCCACGCCGGGAAGAGTGACCTTGGCCATCAGGACGCGAGCCTCATGTCCGCCGGCGCTCTGCGCTGCTCCATGCGCAAGGAGCGCCGCGCTCTCAGAGGGAGAAGATCTTGTTGGCGCCGCTGGACCAGGCGACGTTGATGTTGCCGCCGTTGGGCGTGACCGGCAGTCCCGACGCCGCCGTGTCGATCCAGGCAATCAACGGCGAGGTGGCCGGGTTGCCAGTGTCCTTGTAGAGCAGGATCACCTCGACCTGGTCGCCGGTGACCGACGGGAAGGTTATGTCGTCAGCATCGAACACGCCGTTGGTGATCGACTTGTTGTTGAGCGTCTGCGGCGTGCCGACGATGCCGGCCGACACGTCGTCAAGAAAATCGTGCGCCGTGTTGAAGGAGACATCGTTGGAGTCGACCAAGGCCGCCTTGATGGTGTCGGCCATCAGATCGATGTCGCCGCCGAGCAGAAGCTCCTTGAACTTGGGGTAGAGAGCACTGGCCATGAGTGTGGTTCCCTAAGAGCGATTGAGCGGGTTGATCGGAGAAGAACTGCGCGGCGCTGATTTGACCTCGGCACGCGGGTCTGGAACACTTTGATCCTGACGGAACGCAACGAGCCCGTGTCATCCACAGCCCCGCGCGGCAAGTCCAGTCATTGTTGACGACGGACGATCAGTGTGGTCTAGTATTCGGCGACAAAGAGATCACGCGAGGGGACGCAACAAGAGCGCTGCAAAAGCGCGGGGAGGACACGTCACCGAGTGTGAAAGGGAGGGAGCCCAAAAACAAAAAGTGGGGTGGCGCGAGCACGCCACCCCGGACTTTCAGAGCAAAAGAGCACCCGATGGAGCAACTCATCGGGGTCATGTCCTGATCCCAGGTCGTAACGGCCACCGAGCAAGTGGCACCTGAAATCAAAGGAGCGCGTCGACTATGCAGAATACCGCCCAGCGCGTCAAGCCGTCCGCGACCAATCCGGTCGTCGGCTGGCTCATTGATCCACAGCAATGCAGCGTCACGCCGGCCGCCTACGATGGCGACTACCGCACGATCTACAGGCTGTGCCGCTTCGATCTGTTCACCGTGGTCGAGTTCGGCAGCGATGCCCTGTTCGTCGACGACGAGGGCCTGCTCAAGCAGCCGCGCCACTTCTTCGCCCTCGACGGCTACCAACAGCCGCTCGCCGGCTGCGGGCTGATGCTCGGCACCGACGAGGACGGCGACAGCGTTGCGCCTCTCTGCAGCATCGAGGAAGTCATTGCCAGCGTTCATTTTTATGAAGTTGAGTGGCACCCCTTGACGGGCAAGGCAGGGCTGCGCGAGCGCGCCTACGATGCGCGAGATCCGCTCGCCAACCTCTCCCCACAATCGCAGGGACGGTGGTGGCCACTCAGCAGCGGTGATTTCGGGATTAAACCCACCTGGAACGGCAGGATAGAGTGAGGCTAGGTACGATCGGCAGAACTGTCAATTCGCTTGTCAAGAGCTGGTGCTGCGACAAGGCGCCGCGGTTGATTTGACATCCCAATCCACAGGGTCTAGACTTGGCATGAGGCTCGAGGAAGGGCCTCTCCCCCTCACAAGACATGCACGTGTCGCCTCCTCCGCCGAGGCGTCCGGGCGAGCGCATCCCCCTCATGCCGGCAAACGGTCTTGCGTGCCGGCAGGCGCTTCAGAACCCCACCCGGACGCCTCTGCCGAGGGAGCACACCCTCGGGCCCCGCCCTGGAGCAAGGCGGGGTTTCCCTGAGCAAAAGGAGCAACTTAATGAGCGGATTGACCAACGGCCACGCCGACGCTGCCGACATGACCACCTCGGACCGCGCCCTGCCGGAGCGCGCCTTCAAGCTGGTCAATGGTCAGCAGGTGTTGGATTGGCAGCATCTCAACCCGGACATCGAGCACATCGGTCGCAAGATCACCCTGCCGGCCGACCCGGCCAAGATGCCGATCGATGCCGCCATCGCCGCCCTGCAGCAGCGCAAGCGCGACGATGAGCAGGTGCTCACCGTGCAGGAGATTGTCGATGCCTATCCTCTCGACGGTGGCGTCGCTTTCCTGCTGGCGCTGCAGCGCGAGTACGGCTGGGCCTCGCCCATCCCGACGCCGGGCTTCTGGCCCACACCGCCGCAGATGATCACGGTCGATGTCGGCCCCAAGCCCGAGGACAAAATCCAGATCCCCTGGGGCACGTTCAAGGTGCCCAACGTGGAGCGCCCGATCACCACGGGCACGACCTGGACCGAGTTCGGGCCGGCGTTTGTGATTTCAGGCACCGTACGGCGCAAGGACGCCGATGTCGTCAAGCGCATCGCGGACCTGACGCGCGCCATCGTCAAGGAACAATCCATCTATCGCGGCAAGGCGATCAGGCTGAGCATGAACAGCGACGGCAACCTCGACGTGAACGTGCCGCCGAAGTTCATCGATACGAGCCACATCAAGCCCGACGAGCTGGTCCTGTCGGATCACCTCATGTCGATGGTGGAGACCAACATCTTCACGCCGATCAAGCGGACAAAGGAGTGCCTCGCCCACAACATCCCCTTGAAGCGCGGCGTGCTGCTGGAGGGCTCCTACGGCTGCGGCAAGACGCTGATCTCGGCCATCACGTCCAAGATTGCACCCGAGAACGGCTGGACCTTCATTATGCTCGACCGCGCCCAGTCGCTGCGCCAGGCGATCGAGTTCGCCAAGCGCTACGAGCCGGCCGTGGTGTTCGCCGAGGACATCGATCGCATCACGTCGGTGCGCGACGAGCAGGCCAACGATCTGCTCAACATCATGGACGGGCTGCTGTCGAAGCACTCCAAGGTCATGGTCGTGCTGACGACGAACCACGTCAGCAAGATCAACCAGGCGCAGCTGCGCCCCGGCCGCTTCGACGCTGTGATCTCGATCACGCCGCCCGATGCGGTGGCCGCCGAGCGGCTGATCCGCATGTATGCGCGCGGCCTGATCGGCGAGAGCGTGTCGCTGAGCAAAATCGGCGCCGCGCTGGCTCAGGCCAAGGCCATCCCTGCCGTCATTCGCGAGGTGGTGGAGCGCGCCAAGCTGGCCATGGTCGCACGCCGGGGATCGTTCCTGGACGAGAGCGATCTCGAGGTGTCCGCCTCCAGCATGCAAGGCCATTTGGCGCTGCTGGAAAAGGCCGAGCCGCAGCGATTGACGCCCGAGCAGCAGATCGGCGAGGGGATCGCCAACCTGCTGCGCGAGACGGCCGTCGGAAGCCTCGTCGGCTTCGAGGCCATAGCGCAGATGCTCAAGCAGTACATCCTCAAAACGCACGACGCGACGGTCGAGGGCCTGGACAGCGTCAGCAACCAGCTGCGCAACCTGCAGGGCGCCATTATCAGCCTCGAGGAGGATGTCGCACGCCTGAAGGCCGCGTGACGCGAGATCCCGCCGCCCTCGGCGCAACGCCTCAAGTCGTGTGCTCCCAATGAGGCTGAGAGCCGACCCGCCACCTTGCGATGGCGGGTCATGAGGGCGCGGCCCACCGCGGGCGGGTGTGTTGTTTCCTCGCGCCACCCGCCCGCGGTGCGTACCGATTAGGCCACAGGTGTGGCCCGGAAAGTCTAGGAACTCTAGACCGATCCGTGGCAGGGAGCAGACAGCATGATTTTTTTTGCGGAGCACGTCAACATGAGACTGAGATCACCGCCGGCGAGCAAAACCCATCATATCCGCGAGCTTCTGGTCGTCGGCTATCGGGCGCGGGACGGCTGGGGCATCTTCACCCACGTCGACGCCAGCGAGCCCGAGAGGGCCGAGGAAATCAAGCGCGGCTGGCTGGCCGCCTTTCCAGACCATCGCTTCGAGGTGGTGACGCCCGAGCAGTTTCCACAGCTGATTGCGTCGACGCCGGCGGAGCCGCCCCAGGCGTCGGCCAGCAGCATGGAGAGGGCATTTTCCCATGCGAAATGAGATCGATCTGATTGTACGCGGCGCGCGCGTGCTGGTGCGTTTTGCCGTGCAGCCGCCCGATCCTGGCGTCGGCATTCTGAGCGAGTGGACCGAGGGCCACACCCTGCATGACGAGCAAGGCGCGCGCCTTGTGGATCTCGAGAGTGCGCTTTCGGATGCGGAGTGGGAAGAGGTGGCCGATGTCGTTGATGAGCGCCTGCCGCAATTGCGGCGCGCGCAGGAGGCGGCGCGCCTCGAGAGGCTGGCGAGGATCGAATGAAGAAATATCGGGTGTGGTTTGAGGCCTCCGCTGCAATTGGCGTCGAGATCGAAGTCGAAGCCGCCAGCCGCGAAGAGGCAAAAAGCATCGCGGCGCAAAAACATCGAAGGCGCGAGTACGGCCTCGACGAGCTCGTGCCGGAGTTGTTGAAGCCAACGCAAGATGCTGTCGACGGTTATGCGCAGAGAAGCAGCAGACCGATCACGTTTGTCACCGTCGAGGAGGACGAAAGTGGTTTCGAGGTCATCGATTGTTTCGGAGCCGATGAAGACTGATGGCTTCGAGGAGTTGGCAAGCGTCTCGCCCCAAAGCTAGCCGCGGCCTTCCGCTTATCAACAGCGGCAGAAAGGAAGGCCTTGCGCGACCAGGTCCACAAACGAGAGACTATCCTTTAGTCAAAGGATGTAGATGGGACCGAAAGATGTGAGCGAGCCGCAAGTGCAGAGAGCGCCGGAGCTATAGAGCGAGCCGGGGGAGTTGGGTGCGCCGCAATTCAGGTGCGAGCCGTTGGGCGCAAGAGTGCCGAGGCACGAGAGTGAGCCGGGTAGGTGGAGAGTGCCGTGTAGGTTGGGCGAGCCGGTAGAAGGTGAGGGTGCCGGGAAAGCAAGGCGAGCCGGGTAGGCGGAGAGTGCCGCACGCGACGGGCGAGACATAAGGAATGAGGGCGCCGAGGCGCGCGAGCGAGCCGAGTAGCGGGAGAGTGCCGTATCTGATTGGCGAGACGTGCTTCAGGAGAGCACCGCGGAAAGTGAGCGAGCCGTCAGGATAGAGAGAGCCGTGAATAGAGATTGAGCCGCTGGATGAGAGAGCGCCACAGATTGAGAACGAGCCGCATGTTTGGACGGCATCGAAATATCAGAGCGAGCCGAGCGTCAAGGGAGAGCACCGCAGTCCGGGAGCGAGCCACGAGCACTGACCGCTAGGCGAGAGCAAGCCATAAAGCTGTTCAAGCCAGGCCCGCGGAGAGAGCCGGACCGTGCGAGCGAGCCTGCAAGAAGGAGAGTACCGCAAAGAGAGAGCGAGCCATAAAAGCCCCCAACGCCTTCAAGCCACGAGCGCTGAGAGGGCCAGACGATGCGAGCGAGCGAAACAAGATTAAGTGTGCCAGCAGAGAGGAAGGAACCATGCAAGAGCAGATGAGCGTCATCCCCGATACGCCGATCCAGAGGCTCAGCCGCGACCTGCGCCAGGCGGCCGCCACACTATCCGACGATGAGGCACGCTTCATCGTCGACGCCTACTACATCCAACAAAAAGATCGCATTCGCATGAACAATGCGACCAAGGCGCTCGAGCGCAACGGCAAGCCCCATTCGGTCATCAAATATTTGACCGATCAGGCCGAGGTGCTGGAGAACCAGCTCAAAGCTGCGCTCGACCGTTACTCGCTGGCACACGAGATCGGCATTTGGGTGCGCAGCCTCAAAGGCATCGGACCCGTGTTTGCCGCCGGTCTGATGGCGCATATCGACATCACGCGCTGCCCGACAGCAGGGGCGGTGTGGCAGTTCGCAGGCCTCAACCCCAACAGCGTGTGGCACAAGGGCGAATGGGTGGCCGACACCTACGCCAACGCCAGCAAAACGCACGGCAAGGGTTGGCCAGCCCTCATCGAGGTGTGCCGCAGCATGGGCAAGCGTCCGCTGCACATCCTGCACGAGGTGGGCGCCATCGAGAGTATCCCGAGTGTGGAGGACGCACGCAGCGTGGTGGAGGAGCTGGAGCCCGAAACCTACGCCGAGCGGTGCGAGTTCCATGCCGACCGCGTGCTGCTCGCCATGCAGAACCCGGTCGCCGGCTACGAGCGCCTGATCGGCAAGTTCGAGTTCGACGAGAAGCCGATCCTCGCCAATCTGAAAAAGCGGCCGTGGAATGCCGACCTGAAACGCCTGCTGTTCCTGGTGGGCGAGTCCTTCGTCAAGGTGTCGGGCGGCGATGACCCATCGCCCTACGGCATCCTGTACAAGGAGCGCAAGGAGCGCGAGATCGCCAAGAACGAGGCCGGCGACTTCGCGCCACTGGCCCAGCGCGCGCTCACGGAGAAGCGCTACGGCGTCGACACGACGGCGCGCGCCTATTACGAGAAGGGCTTGCTGCCGCCGGCCCGCATTCATCTGCGCGCCAAGCGCTTTGCCGTGAAGCGGTTTCTGTCCGATTACCACCTCGTCGCCTACTGGATGCACTACAAGCGACTGCCGCCGGCGCCCTACATCCTGTCGGTGCAGTCCGGCCAGGCCGGCCAGCACGCCCATTACGACGTCGTGATCTGGGACAGCCTGCCCAAGGACTTGCAGGAGGCCCTCGATCGCGAGCGCAAGCCGAGCCGCAAGAGCGCCTAAATGCAATGTTGCGCTGCCGGCGAAGTCTAGACTTTCAAGACTTCGCCGGCGCGCATTGGAGCCACATGTGATGAGAGCGCCGAACAACGAGAGCGAGCCGTTGCCAGATGAGAGCGCCGTGAAGCGGGAACGAGCCGCGAACGACGACAGCGCCGAAATGCAAGAGCGAGCCGAGGCCTCGGAGAGGAACCGAAATTATAGAGCGAGGCGAGAACTGCGAGGGAACCATATCAGTCCAGAGCGAGCCGTAAGACAAAACGGTATTGGAACGGTCGAGCGAGCCGCTGAAAGGAAGAGGACCAAAGTAAGGGAGCGAGCCGATTTCCGAGAGAGAGCCGCAGAGGAAGGGCGAGCGGAAGTGGAGGGAGAGGACCGAGGTAGTAGAGCGAATCGGAATTGGCGGCGAAGGCGAACAGGCTGAGCGAGCCGTAGTTGGCGAGAGAGCCGTTGTCGGAGAGCGAGCCGTAGTGCGCAACAGAACCAAGCAATGTGAGCCGGCCTTAGCGAGAGCCTCAAGGGGAAGGAGCGAGCCACGGTAATTGAGGGAGCCGAGAGGTCGGAGCGAGTCGAAGTTCCAGAGAGTGCCGGAATATTGGGAGCGAGACGGACTGCCGGAGGGCACCTGAAAATGAGAGTGAAACATCAGATAGCCAAGAGCACCAGAGATGCAGAGTGAGTCGATCTTGAAGAGTGTGCCGTAAAGGATGTGCGAGCCGTAATAACGCAGAGGACCGGAGCTGACGAGCGCCTCAAACGAGCAGAGAGCAAACCTCTACAAAGGAGAACCACCATGAGACTGATCGCAAGCGCCATCATTCTGGCCGCCCTGACAGGCAGCGCCTTCGCCCAGAGCGCACCCGCCTCGCCGCCCACCGGCATCGACGTGCGCGGGCCCGCCTGTCTGCTCTACGATGCCAAAGACCCCGACAAAGCGCCGAAGAAAGTGGCGTGCAATGACTTCCGCGTCCTGCAACAGGCCGTGATCAACTCGCCGCTGCCGACCGCGCGCAACGTCATGCAGGGCGGCGCCAACTGAGACGC
>JBLNBZ010000096.1:0-3582 GCA_050260355.1 Bacteroidota bacterium
ACAAGCTGAAACCGGAAACGATCGCGGCGCAAGCCGGAGGCATCGTGGACGAGGCGACCGGCGCCATCGTGCCGCCGATCCATGTCGCCACGACGTTCATTCGCGACCCCGACAACCAGTACCGGCGCGGATACACGTACGGCCGTCCCGACACGCCCACCGTGCGCCAGGCCGAGGCCGTGCTGCAGGCTTTGGAAGGTGCCGAGGCCTGCCTTCTGTTCGGGTCTGGCATGGCGGCGGCGACGGCGGCCTTCCTTGCCCTCGAGCGTCCGGCGCACGTCGTTGCGCCGAATGTCATGTACTGGGCCTTGAGGAAATGGCTTGCCGAGGACGCGCCGAGCCTTGGCATCGAGGCGACGTTCGTGGACGCCACGAGCAACGAGGCGATCGGCGCGGCGATCCGCAAGGGCGCCACGAAGATGGTGTGGATCGAGACGCCCGCCAATCCGCTGTGGGGCGTCAGCGACATCGCCGCGCTGGCCGCGATGGCACACGATGCAGGCGCTCTCCTGGGCGTCGATTCGACGGTCGCGACGCCGGTGCTGACGCGGCCGCTGTCGCTCGGTGCCGACGTGGTCATGCATTCGGCGACCAAGTATCTCAACGGGCACTCCGATGTGCTGGCTGGCGCCCTCGCGTTCGCGCGCAATGATGCAACGTTTGCGGGCGCGGCGCGCGTGCGCTCGAGCCTCGGGGCCGTGCTCGGCCCGTTCGAGGCCTCGCTGCTGCTGCGCGGGATGCGCACGCTGCACCTGCGCGTGCGGCACGAGTCGGCGGCGGCCCTGACAATCGCTCGCCACTTCGCCCAAGACCCGCGCATTGCCGAGGTGCTGTATCCCGGATTGCAATCCCATCCGGGTCACGCCGTCGCCGCGAAGCAGATGCAGGGCGGGTTCGGCGGCATGCTGTCGGTCCGGGTCAAGGCGGGCGAGGCTGCCGCCATCCGCACCGCCGCGAACGTCAAGGTCTGGAAGCGCGCCACGTCGCTCGGCGGGGTCGAGAGCCTCCTCGAGCACCGTGCCAGCGTCGAAGGACCGGGGACGCCGTGTCCGCCCGATTTGCTGCGTCTTTCAGTCGGGTTGGAGGACATCGGCGACCTGATCGCGGATTTGGAGAGCGCGCTCGGTTGAGCGCAGCCCGGATTCACTCGCGAGGCGTCAGGCGGAATTTCTCGGCGAGCTTGCGGATCGTGCGCGTGCGCAGCTCGTAGGACGGCGCGATGGCGACCAGCACGACCTCGTCCGCCTGGAACTGCTCCCGGATCTCGACGATGCGCTGCGCGACGAAGTCGATCGTGCCGACGGTGGCGCGAGGCCGCTCACGCGCAGCGTGGGCTTCCTCCCTCGGAGAGAACGTGTATGCCGCGGCCTCCTCGATGGTCGGCACTGGACGATTGTGCCCGTACGCCGTCATGACCCAGCGCATGAGCATGGCGCGCTCGATCGCCTTGGCCTCCTCCTCGGTCTCTGCGCAGAGCGCGATCACCGCGACGGCGAGATGCGGCTTTTCCTCGTGTCCGGGCCGGAAATGCTGGCGATAGGCCCGCGCCACCTCTGCTCCGCTGTACGCGTTGATGAAATGCGCAAACGCGAAACGCATGCCGAGATGGCTGGCGAACACGGCGCCGCCGTTGCTGGAGCCGAGCACCCACATTTCAGGCACCGTGCCGACGGCTGGATTGGCGATCTCTCCATCGAGAGGATGGCCTTCGGGCACCGTGCCTTTGAAGATCGCCGACAGCTCCGAGAGCTGCCGGATGAACCCCTCCTCGCTGTCCATGGGCCGCCCGTCGAACAGCACGCGCGCGGTACGAGGATGACCGCCCGGAGCGCGCCCGAGCCCCAAATCGACGCGACCCGGGTAGAGGGCCTCGAGCATCTTGAACTGCTCGGCGATCTTGAAGCTCGAATAGTAGGGCAGCATGATGCCGCCCGTGCCGATGCGGATGGTGCGCGTCTCCGCCCCCAGCCTGGCGAGCAGGATCTCGGGGCTGGCGTCGGCAAGCCCGAGCAGGCCGTGGTGCTCCGCCAGCCAGTAGCGGTGATAGCCCAGACCGTCGGCGAGCTTGGCCAGCTCGATGGTCGAGGCGATGGCTTGGGCCGGGGTGGCGGTGCCGATGATCGGGGACTGATCGAGGATCGAAAGCGGGAAGGATGCCGTCACTGCGAAGCTGCTCTGCTGTGGACGGGCATCATGTAGGTACTCAATTGGCGCCTTCCAGAAGCCTGCGGGCGATGACCTGGGCCTGGATCTCCGCGGCGCCCTCGAAAATATTCAGAATGCGGGCATCGCACAACACGCGGCTGATCGGATACTCCAGGGCGAAGCCGTTGCCGCCGTGGATCTGCACGGCATTGTCGGCGTTGGCCCAGGCAATGCGCGCAGCGAGCAGCTTGGCCATGCCGGCCTCCAGGTCGCAACGGCGGCCCTGGTCCTTCTCGCGGGCCGCGAAGTACGTGATCTGGCGCGCGATCATGACCTCGACGGCCATCATCACGATCTTGTTGGCCACGCGCGGGAAGCTGTAGATCGCCTTGCCGAACTGATTGCGCTCGAGCGCATATTTGAGCGCCAGGTCGAGGGCCGACTGGGCCACGCCGATGGCGCGCGCTGCGGTCTGGATGCGCGCCGATTCGAAGGTCGCCATGAGCTGCTTGAAGCCCTGGCCCTCGACGCCGCCCAGGAGCTGGCTCGCCGGCACCTCGAAGCCGTCGAAGGAGATGTCGAACTCCTTCATGCCGCGATAGCCCAGCACCTCGATCTCACCGCCCGTCATACCCTTGGCGGGAAACGGGTCATCGTCGGTGCCGCGCGGCTTCTCCGCGAGAAACATGGAGAGGCCCTTGTAGCCGGGCTCCTCGGGATTGGTGCGCACGAGCAGCGTCATCAGATCGGCGCGGACAGGATGCGTGATCCAGGTCTTCTGCCCGGTGATCTTGTAGACGTCGCCTTCGCGGACCGCGCGCGTCTTGAGCGAAGCCAGATCGGAGCCCGTGTTGGGCTCGGTGAAGACGGCGGTCGGCAGGATCTCGCCCGAGGCGATCTTCGGCAGGTACTTCTGCTGCTGCTCGGCGGTGCCGCCGTTGATGATGAGCTCGGCGGCAATCTCCGACCGCGTGCCGAGCGAGCCGACGCCGATGTAGCCGCGGGACAGCTCCTCGGAGACGACGCACATGGCCTCCTTGCCGAGGCCGAGACCACCGAGCTTCTCGGGGATCGTCAATCCGAACACGCCCATCTCGCTGAGGCGGGCAATGATCTCGAGCGGAATGTACTGGTTCTGGAGGTGCCACTCGTGCGCGTGGGGTGCAATCTGCTCCAGCGCGAACTTGCGCATCTCCTCGCGCATGGCCGCGTGCGTCTCGTCCATGCCGGCTTCACCGAACGTGGTTGCCTCGGGATGCTCGGCGATGAGCTCGGCGAGCCGCGCTTTAACCGCATCGCCGCAACCGGCATCAATCAATGCCGCGACGCTGCCCTGCTGGAACTTGTCAATTTCCCCGCGGGGCAAGCCAAGCTGGCCAAGGCGAACGATCTCGCCCTGACTCATGGGGATGCCGCCGGCGATCTGCGCCAGATATT
>JBLNBZ010000097.1:0-10165 GCA_050260355.1 Bacteroidota bacterium
GCCTTCGCGGGGGCAGGCTTTTCCCGCTCGTGCGTTTCACGCACGAGCAGCGCCGGGGATGACGCCAGTGGAGAGGTCGTGCTTGATCTGAATGCCTCTCCCACCCCGTCATCCCGCACCAGCGAGGCCCGTGCGGGCCGAGCGCCGATGCGGGATCCAGCGTGAGACTCGTCGAAGGCGCGGGAGATCCGGGCCTGGTTCCCGGCTCGCGTTCGCGCTCCACGCTTACTTGGCCGGGATGAGCGTGGCTGCCGCCCTGCGCCCCTTCGCCATCTGAGAAACCGGCTCCACATCTGCGAGACATTGGTTAGGATCGCAGGCTCGCGCCTCCTCGGGCGCGGACCTCGGCAACTGTGGGGATAGGGCTGGATGTATCGTATCGGCGTCGACATCGGGGGAACCTTCACCGACTTTGCGCTCTACGATGCGCGCGGTGGCAAGATGGCCATCCACAAGCAGCTCACCACGCCGCGCGATCCGTCCGAGGCCGTGCTGCAGGGGATCAGCACGCTGATCGGTCGCGAGCGCGTTGCCATCGCCGACGTGTCCGCCGTGATCCATGGCACCACGCTCGTCACCAACGCCGTGATCGAGCGCAAGGGCGCCGTGACCGGCATGCTGGTCACGGCCGGGTTCGGCGACATCATGGATATGGGCTTCGAGCGCCGCTACGACCTGTTCGATCTGAGGATCAAGTACCCGACACCGCTCGTTCCTCGCAGGCTGCGCATCGAGATCCCGGAGCGCGTGCGGTTCGACGGCAGCATCGAGCGCCCGTTGGACGAGGACGCCGTGCGTGCGGCTGCCGGCCGCCTGCGCTCGCTTGGCGTTTCGGCTGTCGCCATCTGCTTCCTGCACGCCTACGCCAATCCCGCCCACGAGCAGCGGGCCGCCGCCATCCTGCAGCAGGCTGCGCCCGATCTTTTCATCTGTGGCTCGGCCGACGTCTTCCCGCATATGCGCGAGTTCGAGCGCTGGACGACGACGACCGTCAACGCCTTCACGCAGCCGATGTTCGACCGCTACCTCCAGCGTCTCGAGGACGGCGTGGCGAGCCTCGGCTTTCGCGGCAAGCTCTACATCATGGCCTCGAGCGGGGGCACGCTCACCACCGACACCGCGCGCCGCTTTCCTGTGCGTGCCCTGGAGTCGGGTCCCGCGGCCGGCGTCCTGATGAGCGCCTGGCAGGGCCGTGCTGTCGGACTGCCCAATCTCTTGTCGTTCGACATGGGCGGCACGACCGCGAAGGGCGCCCTGGTGCGCGCCGGCGAGCCTGTCAAGAAGTATGCGATCGAGGTCGCGCGCGTGCACGAGTTCCGGCACGGCAGCGGCTTGCCGGTGAAGATACCCGTCATCGATATGATCGAGATCGGTGCCGGCGGCGGCAGCATCGCCGAGCTCGATGCGCGCGGTCTGCTGCGCGTCGGGCCGCATAGCGCGGGCGCCGATCCTGGTCCCGTCTGCTACGGCCGCGGCGGCGTGCGGCCGACGCTGACCGACGCCAACCTGGTCCTCGGCTATCTCGACGCGGGCTTCTTCCTGGGAGGGGCGATGCGCCTCGACAAGCAGGCGGCCGAGGCGGCGATCGCCAAGGCCGTAGCGAAGCCGCTCGAGCTCGAGACCCTGCGTGCGGCCTGGGGCATTCACGACCTGATCAGCGAGGACGTGGCGAGGGCCTTCCGCGTGCATGCGACCGAGCGCGGCTTCGACTATCGCAGCGGCAGCATGGTCGCCTTCGGCGGCTCCGGTCCTCTGCACGCCATGTCGATCGCGCGCAAGCTCAAGATCCCGCGCGTGATCTTCCCGGTCGGAGCGGGCGTCATGTCCGCCCTCGGCTTGCTCATCAGCCCGCTCGCTTTCGAGGTCGCGCGATCCCGCCGCGTGCACGTCGATGATATCGACGATGCGGATTTCGCCGCGACGTTTGCCGCGCTCGAAGCCGACGCCAGCGACTTCCTGCGCCGCGCCGACGTTGCCGAGCGCGACATCCGCATCGTGCGCCGCCTCGACATGCGCTACCAGGGGCAGGGACATGAGATCGAGGTGACGCTGCCGTCCGCAACCACCGCGCAGGCAGCTTTCGCCGAGCTTCCCGAGCTGTTCGCGCAAGCCTACGAGAAGGCCTACTCGCTGCGGCTCGACGAGCCTATGGAGATCGTCAACTGGAAGGTCGAGGCGATCGGGCCCGCGCCGGGCCTGGGCGAAGGCTACAGCCTGACCGGCGCCGCAGGTGCGGGCCAGGCGCGCAAGGGCACCAGGCTCGCCTACGATCCGGCCCGCGCCGGGATGTCCGAGTGGCCGGTCTATGATCGCTATGCCCTCGCGCCCGGCATGAGCATCCGCGGCCCCGCGCTGATCGAGGAGCGGGAGAGCACCTGCGTCGTCGGCTCGGGTGACCAGGTGACCGTCGATAGCCGTTACAACTTGATCGCCGAGCTGGCGAGCGGAGCGGAGTAGACATGAGCAACCGCAGCTTCGATGCAGTGAGCCTCAGCATCATGTGGGACCGCCTGGTCTCGCTGACCGACGAGATCGTCTCGACGCTGGTGCGCAGCTCGTTCTCGACCATCGTCTACGAGAGTTACGATCTGTCCGTCGTCGTCCTCGACGCGGAGGCCAACTCGATCGCGCAGGGCACGTTCAGCATCCCGGCCTTCATCGGCAGCGCTCCCGTCACGCTGCGCCACATGCTGAAGCGTTATCCGGCCGAGACGCTCAAGCCTGGCGACATCGTCGTCACCAACGATCCCTGGATGGGAACCGGCCATCTCTTCGACATCACGATGATGCGGCCCGTGTTCCGCAACGGCCGCATCGTCGCCTACACGATCAGCATCACGCACCTTCCCGACATCGGCGGCAATGGCTTCGGCTCCTCGGCAAGCGAGATCTACCAGGAGGGCTTGCGCCTGCCGATCTGCAAGCTCTACGAGGAGGGCCGGCCCAACGAGCTGCTCATCGACATCATCCGCACCAACGTCCGCGTGCCCGAGCAGACGATGGGCGACATCATGGCGAACGTGAGCTGCAACGAGGTGGGCGGCCGCGAGATCAATGCCTTCATGGACGAGTACGGCCTGGACGATCTGATGCCGCTGTCGCGCGCGATCCGCGGGCAGTCGGAGGCGGCGATGCGCGCCAAGATCGCCGAGCTGAAGAGCGGCACCTACCGCAACCGCATCAAGCTCGAGGGCTTCGAGGGGCCCGTCGAGTTCGCGGTGCGGGTCGATATTGATGGCGACGGCGCGAGCTTCGATTTCGACGGCACGTCGGGTTGCGTGCGTGCCGGCGTCAACGTGCCCTTCTGCTACACGAATGCCATGGCGCTGCACGCGCTCAAGTCGCTGACGCTGCCATCGATCCCCAACAACGCGGGCTCGATTGCCCCGATCAAGGTATCGGCCCCGCCCGGCTGCATCCTCAACGCGCTGCCGCCGTTTCCGACCGGCGGCCGGCATGCGATGGGCCATTTCGTGACGCCGCTGATTTATGGCGCGCTGGCCGAAGCGGTGCCGTCGCAGGTTCAAGCCGACTCCGGCATGATGAACCTGATCACCTTCCAGGGACGCCGGCGTGACGGCCGGCCGTTCTCCACGCTCTACTTCGCCGCCGGCGGCTACGGAGCGCTCGACGGCATGGACGGCTGGGCGACGCTTCCGCATCCCTCGAACATGGCCGTCGTTCCGGTCGAGGTTTGGGAGACGCTCACGCATACGACGATCGAGCACAAGCGGCTGCGGCCCGACTCCGGAGGGGCCGGCCGTTGGCGCGGCGGGCTCGGTCAGGAGGTCGTGCTGCGCAACGATACGGGTCAGCCGATCACCATTCTCGGCATGGGCAATCGCACCGAGTTTCCGGCCAAGGGTCTGTTCGGCGGCAGCAGCGGTGCGCTGCGCGTGCACGCGGTGGATGGAAAGCCGGTGCATGCCAAGGGCAGGATCGAGGTCGCGCCCGGCCAACGCATCTCCGTGCTGGAAGCCGGCGGCGGCGGATTCGGTGACCCCAAGCAGCGTGATCGCGGAGCGGTCGCTTCCGACGTTGCCGAGGGCTTCGTCACGGCAGAGACGGCCCGGCAGATTTACGGCTTTACCGGCTGACAGGGACCTCGGCCCGGCACCCGTCGGCACCGCCGCTGCGACGCCCAAATTGCGCGTCACGTTGCTTGCCCGTATCCTTCGTGCCGGGTGCGGGGAGTGGCGGTTCATGCGGGAGTCGAGCCATGCCCTACAAGACGCTGATCCTTGCAAGTCTTTGCCTCGTTGCGACGTGGGTTGGCTCCGGCATCAGTGCGGACCCTGTTCGCGCCGAGCGCTTGCAGCAGAGCCAGTTGCCTCCTCCCTTCGGCGCCGAGCCCGGCCCGCAGCTCCCCGGCCGCGATCAGTGCACGCCAGAGCGCAAGCGGCGCATGCAGGCGCAGATCGAGGCCTATCAGAAACTGCAGAGCCTCAGCCGCAACGAGGCGGATCAGCTCTGCACGCTGCTCGAGAATACCGAGGACCTGGGCAAGCTCGGCGACGGAAAGCTCATCGAGCAGATTCTTCCGCCCGAGATGCGCGACTTCCTCAAGGCGCTGGGAGTCGATTTCGCCAAGACCGACATGCGCGCCGTCCTGCGCATGCTCGGCGTCGATCTCGATGCCCTCGATTTCCGCAAGATCAAAGCACAGTGCCGCCTGACACAAGGCGAGGCCGACCGACTCTTCACCAGCGAGATCGGCCGCCTGAAGCACGAGCTCATTATGTGCGAGGACACGATCTGATCGGACGGCAAATGCCGGCGAGCTGAGACGGGGAGAGGAAACGGGACCATGCGCTTCAAGGATCAGGGTGCACTTGTAACAGGTGGCGGCAGCGGCATCGGCCGCGAGGTCGCGTGGGCTTTCGGCGCCGAAGGCGCGCACGTTGCCGTCGCCGACATCGACCAGAGGGCCGCCGAGCGCACAGTCCAGGAGATCCGCGATCGTGGCGGATCCGCGCAAGCCTTCGCCCTCGACGTGACGGACGCCAAGGCGGTGAGCGCGTTCGTCGAGTCTGCCGTAAGCCGGCTCGGCCGCGCCGACATTCTCGTCAACAGTGCCGGCGTTCGCGAGATCAGGCCTGTGCTCGAGCTGCCGCTCGAGGAGTGGAACCGCGTCATGGCGGTCAACATCACGGGCGTGTTCCTCTGCTCGCAGGCTTTCGCGCGCCATCTCACCGGCGCGGGCAAGCGCGGCGCCATCGTCAATCTCGCCTCGACGCTGGGCGTCGTCGCAGCTCCCAATCGCGCCGCCTACACCGCCTCCAAGCATGCTGTCGTCGGCCTCACCAAGGAGATGGCGATGGAGCTCGGCGAGAAGGGCGTGCGTGTCAACGCCGTCGGACCCGGAGTCATCCGCACGCCGCTGACCGAGCGCTACTTCCAGGACGCCGAGTACGCGCAGAGGGTCCGCGACCTCCACGTGCTCGGCCGCTGGGGCGAGCCCAACGAGATCGCCAAAGCCATCCTCTTTCTCGCCTCCGACGATGCGAGCTTCATCACCGGCACCACGCTCCTGATCGACGGCGGCTGGACGGCCGGCCGGAAACTGTAGAGCGCGCCCGGAGACTGCGGCTTCAGAGCTATGAGTCGCCGCAGATCACCTGCACGGTGTGCTGCACGGCTTCGGCAACCGTTTCGACCTCGACCGTCGGCGCCGTGAAGCCTTGCGGCGTGTAGGCGAACGTCCCGTTTCGCCATGCCCATACGCCGCGATTGCGACCGGCGGGGGAAATCAAAATGCCCTCGCTCGTCGCGGCCACGCCGCAGCCGCGCTTCTGAAGTTCCGGCTCGGCCTGCAAGCTCCTAATCAGTTGCACTTCCATAATCGAAGAGGACACCCTAATCGCTCCGGTGGAAACTACGGAGTTGGCCCTGCACGATAATGTCATCATGGCGGGCCCCTCACGTCGCTGACCCAATCTGCATGCGGAACTGCGGCATCGTTATGCACCGCCGCGAGCATAATGTAGGCACCCCGCGGGGGGACTTCTTCCGAGTTTCCGAATCCGACGTAACAAAATGTTCAGATTGCGGATGCATCGATAGACAGATGCGTTTGCTCTAGGCGGCCGTGCTCGCGCGACGGGCTGCATCGACAACTGCAATCGCTGACATGTTGAGCAGTCCTCGCACCGTCACCGACGGCGTGACGATGTGCACCGGCAGCGCCGCTCCGAGCAGGATCGGGCTGATGGCGACGCTGCCCGAGACGACCTTCAGCGTGTTGAAAGCGATATTTGCCGCGTCGATGCTCGGCATGATGAGCAGGTTGGCGGCCCCTTTCAGCCGCGAGTTGGGAAAAATCTCCTCGCGAATGAACGGCGACAACGCCGCATCGGCGTGCATCTCGCCCTCGACCTCGAGATCAGGCGACGCCTGCTGCAGAAGCTTCAACACCTTGCGCATCTTGCGCGCGGAGCCCGTGTCCTCGCTGCCGAAATTGGAATGCGAGACGAGCGCGACCTTGGGCTCGAGCCCGAAGCGGCGCACCTGCTCCGCAGCGAGCAGCGCGATCTCGGCGAGTTGCTCCGCACCCGGGTCGTAGGACACATACGTGTCGGCGAAGAACAACGGCCCGCTCGGCAGGATCAGCGCCGAGAGCGCGGCAAAGCCCTGCACGCCGTCGCGTTTGCCGATCACCTCGGCGACATGGCGCAAGTGCGTGTGATAGCGCCCTACGGCTCCGCAGATCATGGCATCGGCATCGCCGCGCCGCACGAGCAGGCCGCCGAGCACCGTCGAGCCGTTGCGCGCCACGCGGCGTGCGTGCGACGGCGAGACGCCGCGTCGCTCGACGAGCCGGTGATACTCGTCGGCAAACTGCGCCAATCGCGGATCGGTCTCGGGGTCGACGATATCGAAGTCCTTCTCCGGCCGCATGCGCAGGCCCAAATGCGGCAGCATGCGCGTGATCGACTCGCGGCGGCCGATCAGCACCGGGCGCGCCAGGCGCTCGCTGACGAGCTGCTGCGCCGCCTGCATCACGTAGGGATGGTCGCCTTCGGCGAAGGCGAGGCGTTTGGCCGTTTCTTTCGACGCGCTCTTGGCCGCCTCGAAGTAGGGCCGCATGAGGAAGCCGGAGCGGAAGACGAAGTGTGAGAGCTTCTCCTGATAGGCCTGGAAGTCCTCGATCGGCCGCGTCGCCACGCCCGAATCCATCGCCGCCTTGGCGACGGCCGGTGCGATCTCCAGGATCAGGCGCGGATCGAACGGCTTCGGCAGGATGTACTCGGGGCCGAACACGAACGTCTCGGCGCGGTAGGCGGTGAGCACGATATCGGACGCCTCGCTCTCGGCAAGGCGCGCCAGGGCCTCCACGGCGGCCTTCTTCATCGCCTCATTGATCGTGGTCGCGCCGACATCGAGCGCGCCGCGGAAAATGAAGGGGAAGCACAGCACATTGTTGATCTGGTTGGGGTAGTCGGTGCGGCCCGAGGCGATGATTGCGTCGGGACGGACCGCCTTCACATCCTCGGGCAGGATCTCGGGGATCGGATTGGCGAGAGCAAAGACGAGCGGCTTGTCGCTCATGCTCGCCACCATCTCCTTCGAGACGATCCGGCCCGCCGAAAGTCCGAGGAAGACGTCGGCGCCGGCCAGGACCTCGGAGAGCGTGCGCTTGCTGGTCTCCTGCGCGTAGGGTGCCTTGTAGGCGTCCATCAGCTCGGTGCGACCCACGTAGACCACGCCCTTGATGTCCGCGACCCAGATGTTGCGGCGGGGCAGACCCAGTGCGCAAAGCAGATTGAGGCAGGCGAGTGCTGCCGCCCCCGCGCCGGAGCAAACGAGCTTCACCGACTCCAGCTTCTTGCCGACGATCTTCAGTCCGTTGAGGATCGCTGCAGCCACAACGATCGCCGTTCCGTGCTGGTCGTCATGGAACACCGGAATGCGCATGCGCTCCTTGAGCCGCTTCTCGATCTCGAAGCACTCGGGCGAGCGGATATCCTCCAGGTTGATGCCGCCGAACGTCGGCTCGAGACGTGCCACGGCCTCCACGAACGGCTCGATCTCCTTCTCCGCCACCTCGATGTCGAACACGTCGATGCCGGCGAACTTCTTGAACAGCACCGCCTTGCCTTCCATGACCGGCTTGGCGGCCAGCGGACCGATGTCGCCCAGTCCCAGCACGGCGGTGCCGTTCGACACCACGGCGACGAGATTGCCGCGCGCCGTCAGTCGCGACACGGCGGAGGGATCCCGCGCGATCGCATCGCACGCATGGGCCACGCCCGGCGAGTACGCCAGCGCCAGGTCGGTCTGGTTGGCCAGAGGCTTGGTCGCAGCGATGGCGATCTTTCCCGGCGGATCGGCTTCGTGATAGTCGAGCGCGCTTTTCGCGATATTTGTGTCCGCCATACTTTGCGTCCCTTCCCCGTCTGCCCTCTCTTTAAAGCTTGATCACGATCTTGCCGAAGTGCGTCGCACTTTCCATGGTGCGAAAGGCCGCCTTGGCATCCTCGAAGGCAAACGTCTTGTCGATCACCGGCGCGAGCCGATGCTGGGCAATGGCCTTATTCATGTCGAGGAACATGCGCCGCGAGCCGACATAGATGCCGTAGAGCCTGATCGACTTGCGCATGACGAGAGCCGGATTGATCTCGCCGCCCGTCAACACACCGATGAGCGAGATCGTGCCTGCAACGCGCGTTGCCGCGACCGTCCTCGGCAGCGTGCCCGCGCCGCCCACCTCCACGGTCGCGTCCACGCCGGCGCCGTCGGTGAGCTCGAGCACCGCCCGGTCCCATTCCGGCGTCGTGCGGTAGTTGACCGTGCGCCAAGCGCCGAGCTTCTTCGCCCGCTCCAGCTTCTCGTCGCTCGACGACGTGATGATGGTGCGGGCGCCGAGCAGGTTGGCGAACTGCAGCGCGAAGATCGAGACGCCCCCCGTGCCGAGCAGAAGCACCGTGTCGCCCGCCTTGACGCGCGCAGCCTCGACCAACGCATGCCAGGCCGTGAGCGCCGCGCACGGCAGCGTCGCTGCCTCCTCGAAGCTCAGATGCTCGGGGATCGGCACGACGCCGTCGGCGGCAAGCACGGCCTCCTCCGCAAGAACGCCGTCGAGGGCGCCGCCCAAGGCGCTCGCCATCGCCCGTGCCGAGCAAAGCCCGTCGGTCCACTGCTGGAAGAAGCACGAGGCCACGCGATCGCCCGCCTTCAGGTCCGTGACGCCGGGCCCGACCTTGATGATCTCGCCGGCCGCATCCGAGTTGGGAATCCGCGGGTAGGGCAGCTTGCGCGATTCGGGATCGCGCACGGTGCCGAGATCCCTGTAATTGATCGAGGACGCCCGCACCCTGATCATGACCTGTCCCGGCCCCGGCTCGGGCGACGTGCGCTCGGCCAGCTGCAACCCGTCGATGCCTTTGTTGGAAACGATTTGCCAGGCGCGCATTGCGTGTCTCTCCAGCGGATCCTTGTTTGTCTAGTGCAACATGATACCCTCGTGCCATGGGGTAGCGAAGTCAAAGCACCCGTTGTCGGCTGCCGTTGCGCTCATCGTCGCGGCGAGCGCTGCATGTTGCGGCAGCAGCCCTGGATTTGCCGAGCCGCCCTCTGCCAGCCCATCGCGCGATGCCGCGCCGGTGGAGAACTGGCGCACCTCGCCCTATCACGGGGTCATCGACGGTGCCGGTCGCGTCATTCCGTGCCGCTGCCGCTACCAGGGCCACGAGTATCCTTTGGGCGAGGTCGTGTGCATGCAGACCCACCACGGCACGGTGCTGACGCGCTGCGATCTGTTCATGAACAACACGACCTGGGTGCCGACGGCTGATGCCTGCACCATCAGCCGAGCCGCAGCCTCGACGGCGATTGCCGCGAGATAGCTTTCTGAAAAGTCCCTCGGCACGGCGGCTGCAACACGACCACCCTCGCAGGCCTGGCGACCCCGAGGCAGAGCGTGGAGCTGAAGGAGCCTGGGCGTTCGCGACCCGGCTGACCTGATACGTTTCATGGGCTCGGAACGCCCGGCTCGCCGCATCCGGGCCCCGACATGGCGCTCCGCTGGTCTGGCGGCCGACCACGCAAGACGATCGGACTGCGACCCTCGGCTCGCAGGCTGAGCGAGGCGCCCAGCTGTGGCGCCCCTCTCGTGATCCGAGGCCCCACGATCATAAGCCGCGCGCCCAGTAGGGAGGATAACTCC
>JBLNBZ010000098.1:0-57958 GCA_050260355.1 Bacteroidota bacterium
AGAACCCGGACATCCTGAAGACGATCGCGCACGAGCGTCCAGGCACGCGGCCCACACTCGTCGTCGGCTTCGCAGCCGAGACCGAGCACGTCATCGAGTACGCAAAGAAGAAGCGCAAGGCCAAGGGCTGCGACTGGATCGTCGCCAACGACGTATCCGCGAAGACCGGCGTCATGGGCGGCGATCGCAATGCCGTGCACCTGATCAGCGCCAGCGGCGTCGACAGCTGGCCCGAGATGGACAAGGCGGAAGTCGCCGAGCGGCTTGTTACCCGCGTCGCGGACTACCTCGCTTCCAACACGGGCGAAGCATGAGGCGCAAACGAGAGCCCGGCGCCGTCGCCATCAAAGTCAAGCGCCTGCCGCACGCCGACGGACTCCCACTACCGGACTACCAGTCCGCGGGGGCCGCCGGCATGGACCTGATCGCTGCCCTGGACGCGCGCAAGCCGCTTCGCTTGGCCCCCGGCGCGCGCGCATTGGTCCCGACGGGCCTCATCCTCGAGCTGCCAAAGGGCGCCGAAGCGCAGGTCCGGCCGCGCTCGGGGCTCGCCTTGCGGCACGGCGTCACCGTGCTCAACAGCCCCGGCACGATCGACAGCGACTACCGCGGCGAGGTCCAGGTTCTGCTGGCCAATCTCGGCGAAAAAACCTTTGCCATTGCGCGCGGTGAGCGCATTGCGCAGCTGGTCGTGGCGCGGGTCGACCGCGCCAGGCTGGTGGAGCATCACACCGTATCCGCAACCGGGCGTGGGGCCGGCGGGTTCGGATCGACCGGCGTCAGACTATCGGCCAAAAAGGGCGCCCGCACCCCTCAGCGGCGCCCGAAGCGGAAAGTCAAATCTAGCCGCAAGGCGTGAGTTAGAATGGCAGCACCGGCCTCGATGCTGCCCTCGATATGCTGTTTCCTCAGCCCAGCTTGCCCTCCACGCGGCGGGCCTCCATATGCGGCAATAGCCGGCTTGCTGCCGTGCCAAGCAACCATAGCCGAGTTTGACCGATGAACGATATTCCCCAGATCAAGACACTGGATGCACTCGGCCGGCCCGGCCGCGGTCGCGTCTATAACGACATTACCGAAACGATCGGCAATACGCCGCTTGTGCGGCTCTCGAGGATCGCCGAGGCCTCGGGCGCCAAGGCCGAGATCTTGATGAAGCTAGAGTTCTTCAATCCACTGTCGTCGGTGAAGGACCGCATCGGCGTGGCGATGATCGATGCGCTGGAGGCCTCAGGCCGCCTCAAGCCCTCGACCGTCCTTGTCGAGCCGACGTCCGGAAACACTGGCATCGCACTGGCGTTCGTGGCGGCCGCGCGTGGTTATCGCCTCATCCTCACCATGCCCGAGTCCATGTCGTTCGAGCGCCGCAAGCTGCTCGAGCATTTGGGAGCCGAGCTTCAACTCACGCCGCGCGCACTCGGCATAAAGGGCTCCATTGAACGTGCCGAGGAGATCTTGCGCAGCTTGCCTGACGCAGTCATGCCGAGCCAGTTCGATAATCCCGCCAATCCCCTCGTGCATGAGAAGACGACAGCCGAGGAGATCTGGGCAGACACGGGAGGCAAAGTCGATGCCCTTGTCATCGGCGTAGGCACCGGCGGCACACTGACCGGCACAGCCCGCGTGCTCAAGCTTCGCAGGCCCGGACTGCGGGTGGTCGCGGTCGAGCCGTCAGCCAGCGCCGTTTTGTCAGGTGGTACGCCGGGCCCGCACAAGATTCAGGGGATCGGTGCAGGCTTCATTCCGGCCAACTTGGACACAGAGCTGATCGACGAGGTCATCAAAGTCCCCGACGAGATGGCCTTCGACGTGTCTCGGCTGCTGGCCCGCGCCGAGGGCATCCCCGGCGGCATTTCGACCGGGGCCAATCTCGCCGCGAGCCTGACCGTTGCCGCACGTGACGACATGGCCGGCAAGACCATCGTCACCGTTGCGCCGTCCGCCGCGGACCGCTACCTCTCCACCGAGCTGTTCGCCGCGGCCCAAGAGCCTGGAGCCGAGGCCCCAAAGCACTCCGGGCTTTGAGTCCGCGCACCCACATGATTAGGGGGAGCAGCGGTTTGGCTGCTCCCCTTTTTCGATGGGGCTGATCGCAGTTTGCGGCGTCAGGCTGCCTGCTTCACCACCTCGCCGTTGATGACGATGTCGCCGTCACGCACGCCGATCTTGACGGTGTCGCCGTCCTTGACCCGCCCGGCAAGGATCTGCTCGGCCAGCGGATCTTGAACGCTACGCTGGATCACCCGCTTCAGCGGACGTGCACCGTAGGCCGGATCGTAGCCGCGGTTGGCGAGCCATGTTCGAGCCGCATCGTCGAGCTTCAACGTGATCTTGCGGTCGGTCAGCAAGTTCTGCAGCCGCCTGATCTGGATGTCGACGATGGAGGCCATCTGCTCCCGCTTCAATCGGTGGAACAGGATGATCTCGTCGATCCGGTTCAGGAACTCCGGGCGGAATTTGAGGCGCAGCTCGGCCATCACGTACTCGCGCACGGCGCTCGTATCCTCGCCCTCCTTCTGATTGACGAGGTACTCCGAGCCGATGTTGGAGGTCATGATGATGAGCGTGTTCTTGAAGTCGACGGTGCGGCCCTGACCGTCGGTCAGGCGCCCGTCGTCGAGCACCTGCAAGAGCACATTGAAGACGTCGGCGTGCGCCTTCTCGATCTCGTCGAACAGCACGACCTGATAGGGCCGCCTGCGCACGGCTTCCGTCAACGCACCGCCCTCATCGTAGCCGACGTAGCCTGGCGGTGCCCCGATCAGGCGCGCAACCGAATGCTTCTCCATGTACTCGGACATGTCGATGCGCGCGAGCGCCGACTCGTCGTCGAACAGGAATGCAGCCAGCGCCTTCGTCAGCTCGGTCTTGCCGACGCCGGTGGGCCCAAGGAACATGAATGAGCCGATCGGCCGGTTCGGATCCTGCAGTCCGGCGCGTGCGCGGCGCACGGCTGTGGAAACGGCCTCCACCGCCTCGCGCTGACCGATAACCCGCTTGGCCAGCGCCTCCTCCATCTTGAGCAGCTTCTCGCGCTCGCCCTCGAGCATTTTGTCGACCGGCACGCCGGTCCAGCGCGACACGATCTGGGCGACATGATCGGGGGTCACTGCCTCCTCGACCATTGCGCCCTTGTCCTCACCGGCTTCCAGCGCCTTCAGCTTCTTCTCGAGCGTCGGGATGACGCCGTAGGCAAGCTCGCCGGCGCGCCCGAGATCGCCGCGGCGTTGCGCCTGGGCGAGCTCGGTGCGGCGCTGATCCAGCTCCACCTTCAGCTTCTGAGCGTCGCCGAGCTTGCTCTTCTCGCTTTCCCAGCGCTGCGTCAGCGCCTTGCTCTTCTCCTGGAGGTCCGCAATCGACTTGTCGAGCCGCGTCAGCCGCTCCTTGGAGGCGGCATCCGTCTCCTTGCGCAGCGCTTCGCGCTCGATCCGCATCTGCATGAGATCGCGATCGATCGCGTCGAGCTCCTCGGGCTTGGAATCGATCTCCATCTTCAGGCGGGACGCCGCCTCATCGACGAGGTCGATGGCCTTGTCCGGCAGAAAGCGGTCGGTGATGTAGCGGTTGGAGAGCGTGGCGGCCGCGACCAGAGCCGAGTCCGTGATGCGCACACCATGGTGCTGCTCGTACTTCTCCTTCAAGCCGCGCAGGATGGAGATCGTGTCCTCCACCGTCGGCTCGCTGATGAAGACGGGCTGGAAGCGCCGCGCCAGTGCGGCGTCCTTCTCGATGTGCTTCCTGTACTCGTCGAGCGTTGTGGCGCCGACGCAATGCAGCTCGCCGCGCGCCAAGGCCGGCTTCAGCAGGTTGCCGGCGTCCATGGCGCCCTCGGCCTTGCCCGCCCCCACAATCGTGTGCAGCTCGTCGATGAAGAGAATGATGCCGCCTTCCGCCGCCTGCACCTCTTGCAAGACGGACTTGAGGCGTTCCTCGAACTCACCGCGATACTTGGCGCCGGCAATCAGCGCGCCCATGTCGAGCGCAAGCAGCTTCTTGTCCTTGAGGCTCTCGGGCACGTCGCCCTTGACGATGCGCTGTGCCAAGCCTTCGGCGATTGCCGTCTTGCCGACGCCCGGCTCGCCGATCAGCACCGGATTGTTCTTGGTTCGGCGCGACAGCACCTGGATGGTGCGCCGAATCTCCTCGTCGCGCCCGATCACCGGGTCGATCTTGCCTTCTGCCGCCGCTTCGGTGAGGTCGCGCGCGTAGCGTTTCAGCGCGTCATAGCCCTGCTCGGCGGACGCGGTATCGGCCGTGCGCCCTTTGCGGATGTCGTTGATCGCCTGGTTCAACGCGGTAGCGGTGACGCCAGCATCCTTCAGAATGCGGCTCGCCTCGCTCGAGGCCTCGACCGCCAGCGCCAGCAGCAGGCGCTCGGCTGTCACGTACTTGTCGCCGGCCTTCTCCGCGATTTTCTCGGCCTGGTCTAATACACGCGCCATCTCCGGCGTCATGTAGAGCTGGCCCGCTCCTCCGCCTGAGACTTTCGGGCGCTTGGCAAGCGCTCGCTCGACGGCCTGCAGCGCATCTTTCGCCCGGCCGCCCGCGCGCCCGATCAGCCCGGCCGCAAGCCCCTGCTCGTCCTCGAGGAGAACCTTGAGAAGGTGTTCAGGCGTGAATTGCTGGTGGCCCTCGCGCAGAGCCAGACTTTGCGCCGACTGCACGAAGCCCTTGGCGCGGTCGCTATAAATCTCGAAATTCATTGGCATCCCTCCTCGGCACGGACCTGCGCCTCATCTGAGCGCGACAGAGCCGCCACTTGAATAGGATCGAACCCGGATTCTCTCGCAATGGGGACCCGCATTGGCATCCACATCCCGAGAGCTCGGATAAGCCCGATATAAGGTTGTCGCAGCGCAACAAAAAGGGGCATGATCCCCACCCAATCACGAAAAGAGCAAAGGATCTGGGCAACAATGTCCGAAGCACCCGCCGCCCGAGTCGCAGGGTTGTATCGCTACCCTGTGAAGGGGATGTCGCCGGAGCCGCTCAATCGGGTCGAGCTCAGGCCGGGGGAGACGATCGCTTTCGATCGCGCTTACGCCATCGAGAACGGGCCGGGCCGCTTCGACCCTGCCGCGCCCCGTCACCTGCCGAAGATCAATTTCCTGATGCTGATGCGCGACGAGCGGCTGGCCAGCCTGCAGTCGAGCTTCGATGAAGATACCGAAACGCTCGTCATTCACCGCGACGGCAAGCAGGTCGCGTCGGGGCGGCTCTCCACCGCGATCGGACGTCAGCTCATCGAGCAATTCATTGGCGCCTACATGCAGGCAGAGTTGCGCGGACCTCCGAAGATCGTGCACGCCGCCGGTCACAGCTTCTCGGACGTGGCTGCCAAGTGCGTGCACCTGGTCAACCTGGCCAGCGTGCGGGAGCTCGAGCGCATCGTGGGCCGCCCGGTCGATCCGCGACGCTTTCGCGCCAATATCTACCTGGACGGGATCGAGCCTTTTGCAGAGCTCGGCTGGATGGGAAAGAGGATCGGCATCGGTCGCAGCCGTCTCCAGGTCTTCAAGCTGACACAGCGCTGCGAAGCGACCAACGTGGATCCCAGGACCGGCGCGCGTGACATGGCGATCCCCGCCACGTTGCAGCGCACATGGGGACAAGCCGACTTTGGCGTCTATGCAAACGTCGTGGAAGGGGGAGAGGTCAACATGGCCGACGCGGTGCAGCTACCTTAGCCGCAGCCGCGTCCCTGGCATCTTCCTCAGACCGTGGTCTTGTCCGGCCGGCCGTCATCGCGGCCCTCTTCCGCAACCTCCTCGCCATCGCCATTCAAGTCATCGCGGCGTGGGCGGCGGACTGGCCGGCGCAGGAACTCGGGCTGCTCGTTGCCGGGACCGAATCGCTCCCGGCGGCGCTGCGGCTGATCCTGCCGCGGCTGCACCGGCTGGCCTCCCTCGGTCGGCGGCTGAGGCTGGCCACCTTCAACGCGATCGCGGTCACGACCCTGACGCATGTCATTGCGCGCGTCGGGTTGGCGGTCGAACTGGCGCTCGGGACGATTGTGTCTCTCGCCGCGATCCCGAAAACGGCCGTGATCGTGGCGCGGCGGACGATCGTCGTCACCGCGCTGCCCCTGGAAGCGAGACTGCTCCTGCTGAAATCCACCGATCGATGGCTGCTCGCCATGGCCCAGGTCGTCGATGTCGTCGTCGTGCATCTCGTCGATATCGCCGCCGTCGGAAGGTCCGCCTGGCCGCATTCTCGGCCCGCCACCTCCGTTCATCGCCTCGCCCGACTGCTGCATCTGCTGCTCGCGGTAGGCCATGATGATCCGGTTGTAGTGCTCAGCGTGCTGCAGGTAGTTCTCCGCAAGCACGGGATCTCCGGAAGACTGGGCGTCGCGTGCCAGAGAAAGATACTTCTCTGCGATGTGCGCCGGAGTACCGCGAACCTTCACATCCGGCCCGTTCGACTCGAAGCTGCGCGACAAGGGGTTATGCCCCTTGCGATGGTTGTTGTTATTGTTGCGGCCGCGACCGCGGCGGTGCTGCTGTCCCTGCCTCATAGGCTCCCGTTTCTCACGCTAGTTTTCAAGTTTGCCCGTGCTGTTCGGCAAAATGCCCACACGTTGCTGCCCTACCGAAGGCGTGCGTTCGCCATCAGAGAACTCTGGTCATATGCCGCGCTCAAGCACTCCAGCGAAGACTGGGCTCAAGGCGACATCGAAATGATCGATACTGTCATTCCCGGAAGTTCGGCGGATCCAGCGGAGCCTGCTGCTAGCACCACGCTCGCCGTCAGTCTCGCCGTTCTGGTGCCCCAATACGGCGCCGGCACTTAAGCCAGCCACAATGGCACGGGAACACCCTGACATTCGCTTGGCGAGACCGTAGCCCGACTGGTCCGCGATTCCAAGCCCTTTTTTAGATATGGTCACCGCCGTGCCCGCAGGGCAACACATCGCGGCCGACCAGCAAGATCATACCAGATATGGGGGCTGGGCTGAGCCGGCTCAAGCCCCCGGGCCTTACAAATCCCCAGCACCGCGTCAGCCTGTCCTGCCCCCACCTCTAGCACGAGGTTGCCTTCTGGCAGCAGCACCTTGTGCACGCCCTCAGCGATCGCCCGATAGGCCGCCAACCCGTCGGCGCCGCCGTCCAGGGCCAGCCGGGGATCGTACAGCGCGACCTCGGGGTCCAGAGACTCGATCTCCTTGCTCGGAATGTACGGCGGATTGCTGACGACGATGTCGAACTTGCTGTCGACTTCGTCGAGCCATGCGGACCGACAGAACCGTGCACGGCCCGACACGCCATGCCGCTGTGCGTTGCGCGCCGCGATCGCGAGCGCAGCCTCGTCGACATCGGTGCCAACGCCGCTCGCGAGGGGCATCGAGGACAGCAAGGCGATGAGGATCGCACCGGTGCCTGTGCCGAGATCAAGAATGCGCAAACCATCCACCTCGCCCGCGGCGCCACTCGCCAGCTGCAGCGCCGCAGTCACGACGGTCTCGGTATCGGGTCGGGGATCGAGCGTCGCGGGGCCGACCTCCAGATCGAGACCGTAGAACCCGCGCCGGCCGATGATGCGGGCGACCGGCTCGCGCGCAAGCCTGCGCGCCGCAAAGCTCGACAGGCGCCCGCTCTCGCTCGCCGTGAGCCTGCACTGCGGGTTGGCAATGAGCGCCTCGCGGGACAAGCCGCAAGCCTCAGCCACGAGAATACGGGCATCGAGCTCGGGAGTATCAAGTCCCGCCGCCTTGAAGCTGGCGCCAAGACCGAGGACAGCTTCGGCAACCGTCTCCGCGCACCGATCCTCATCCGCCTCGCGGGCGATCGGGTCAATCGCTTGCGGCACCGCTCATCTCCGCGAGCTGGCTCGCCTGATGCTGAGTGATAAGGGCGTCGACCAACTCGTCGAGGGCATTGCCCTCCAGCACCTCGTCGAGCTTGTGCAGGGTCAGGTTGATGCGGTGATCCGTGACACGACCTTGCGGGAAATTGTAGGTGCGGATGCGCTGCGAGCGATCGCCCGAGCCCACCTGGTCCTTGCGCGCAGCCGCGCGCTCGTCGGCCGCCTGCTGGCGCTGCTGCTCGAAGAGCCGCGAGCGCAGCACCTGCATGGCGAGTCGGCGGTTCTGGTGCTGGGACTTCTCGGCCGAGACGACCACGATACCGGACGGGATATGCGTGATGCGGACTGCCGACTCGGTCTTGTTGACATGCTGGCCGCCGGCGCCGCCTGCGCGCATGGTATCGATGCGGATCTCCTCCGGCTTGATCTCGAGGTCGATCTCCTCCGCCTCAGGCAACACCGCCACCGTGGCCGCGGACGTGTGAATGCGCCCCCCCGCCTCCGTTACAGGAATGCGCTGGACCCGGTGCACGCCGGACTCGAACTTCAGGCGCGCGAATACGCCCTTGCCTGTGATCGAGGCTACGATCTCCTTGTAGCCGCCGAGGGCGCTTTCCGAAGCACTGATCACCTCGGTCTTCCAACCGTGTAGATCGGCGTAGCGGCTGTACATGCGAAACAGGTCCGCGGCGAACAGAGCCGCCTCGTCGCCACCGGTCCCCGCCCGCACCTCGAGGATCGCGCTCCTCTCGTCGGCCGCGTCCTTGGGCAACAGCAACACCTTGAGCTGATGCTCAAGGCTCTCGATGCGAGGCTCCAGCGCAGCGCGCTCCTCGCGCGCCAGCTCGGCCATCTCCTTGTCGGTTCCGCTCGAGGCAAGCAGCGCGTCGAGCTCCTGACGCTCCTTCTCGGCGCGGCGCAAGGCATTGATCGTCGTGACGACGGGATCGAGCTCGGCGAACTCCTTGGAGAGCCGAACAAAAGCCGCCTGCTCCGCGCCCCTGTTGAGCTCGGCTTGCACAGCCTCCCAACGCTCGACCAGCCGGTCGAGCTTCTGTCTCGGTATCGATGTCATAGGGCACGCGCAGTTAGCTGATGGCGCACCCGCAAGCGCTCGCGGGCCGCTTCGGATGGCGCATCTAATCCTAACGAGCGGCCTGGCGCAATTTGTCGGATTTGCGAAGGCGTGGATCGTCCACCTCGATCCAGCGCATGCCGTCCCGCCGGGGCGCCAGCTGCAGGACCACGTAATCGACCACCGGCCGCACGAGCCTGGCCAGCGGCTCCGGCAACGCCAGCACACTGGATTCCAACACTGTCGGCTGCGCCTGGGCGATCCATAAAAGGCCCGCGACCATGACCACCGGGGCTGACAAGGCTGATACGGCCCTCGCAGCACGATCGGCACGCCTTCGCACGCGAAGCCTGCGCCTTTCTCGCGCCTCGTCCACAGACGGCTCCTGCTGCGGCGAGGGGCCGTGCGACGGCGCCAATCTCGCCGCGGCAGCCACGGTCCCCGCCCGCCCCATCCGTACGCGATCGGGACTTGGCACCTGGTCGAGGCCCGCAGGACCTATCTGGTCGCGAATCCGCGCCAGGATCGGCCGTGCGTCGACGCGATTGAGCTTGCCGAGCTCGGTAACGATCCGGACCGTCTCCGGCCATGCGGGCAGAGCGCGAATACGTCCGAGCTCCATGGCATCGATGACGTCCGGCTTCGTCCCAAGCTTGCGCGCAAGCTCAGGTTTCGTAAGGCTCAACGCCCAGCGCATATCGCGAAAGATGACGGCCAGGCGCTCATCCACGCCTGCCGGACGCTCGGATATTGACGTCAGCCGCACACGAGGTGCAGCACGCCCGGGCCCACGCAAGTGGCCCTGTCCCCCCGTACTCATACCCCTTCAACACTCACTCGGAACACAATGCCGGGGAATGTTCCGGCAAAACCCATTCAATGTCAAAGCCTGACGGCCATCGCGCAGCGCACGCCTGAACCACGTTGAAGCTCGCCCTGCGCTAGATCTCGAGCCCCTCGCGCTCGGCAAACTGCTTCAGCTTGTCGCGGACGCTACCTTCGCCCTCCAGCACGAGCTTGCGCACGAAAGCCTGTGCCCTCTCGGCATCCAGCGAGCGCACCATGGCTTTCACGGGCCCGATGCTTGCAGGCGCCATGGACAGCGACCGAAATCCCAGCGCGATCAGGGCCAAGGCGTCGAGCGGCCGGCCACCGTGCTCCCCGCACAGAGCGACGGGCACCTTGTGCCGCCTGCCGGCCTCCACGATCATCGCCAGCGCACGCAGGAAGCTCGTCGACAGGAAATCGAACCGATCCGCCACGCGCTCGTTCGAGCGGTCCGCGGCGAAGAGATACTGCAGCAAATCGTTGCTGCCCACCGAGACGAAATCGGCCTTCGGCATCACCGCATCCAGCTCGAACAGCAGGGACGGCACCTCGACCATGACGCCGAATATCAGCCGCTTCGGTCCGGCTATGCCGCGCGTACGTGCCAGCTCGAACTCGCGGTCGATCAGCACGCGAGCCGCCACCGCTTCGCTCGCCTGTGAGACCATCGGCACCATGACGCGCAGGTCCTGCCCGGTGGCCGCGCGCAGCAACGCCCGCACCTGCGTACGAAACAGCGCCGGTCGATCGAGCGCCATCCTGATGCCGCGCCAGCCCAGCGCGGGATTTTCCTCGTGCACCCGCCGCATGTACGGAAGCACTTTGTCGCCGCCGATATCCAGGGTCCGGAACGTGACCGGCATGCCGCGCGCCTCGGTCAGGACCGTGCGGTAGAGCTGCGTCTGCCGCTCCAGCCGCGGGAAGCTCGAGGCAACCATGAACTGCAGCTCGGTGCGGAACAGGCCAATGCCGTCGGCGCCGGACTCCACCAGATGCGCGGTGTCGATCGGCAACCCGGCATTGATGTGCAGCTCGACCCTCTGCCCATCCTTGGTCACGGCAGGCTTGTCGCGCAACGAGCGATACTGGCGCTGGCGTCTGGCCCGGAACCGCGCCTTGTCCGCGTACGCCGCGATGACGTCGCTGGTCGGCCGGATGTGAACCTCGCCGGACTCCGCATCGACGATGATCGGATTGCCAGGATCGACGCGCTCGATCACTCCGCGCGCCTGGCCGATAGCCGCGATGCCCAGCGCGCGGGCCACAATCCCGACGTGGCTTTGACCGCCGCCGTCCTCGATGACGAGCCCTCTCAACCGCGATTTGTCGTAGTCGAGGAGCTCTGCGGCACCCATGCTGCGCGCCACGAGAACGGTGTCGTGCGGCAGGTCCTTCTTGGCCGTTTCGCCGGACCGGCGCGCCGTAAGGATGCGCAGCAGCCGGTCCGAGAGGTCATCGAGGTCGCGCACCCGCTCGCGCCAAAACGGATCGGCCTGGCGCAGCATGCGCGAGCGCGTCTGGTTCTGCACGAGGTCGACCGCTGCCTCGGCGGTGAGGCCGGTCTTGACCGTGTCCTTGAGGCGCCGCAGCCAGCCGCGATCGTTGGCGAACATCCGGTAGGCCTCGAGCACATCGCGATGCTCGCCTTCGGCCGCCAACGTCTCGTGGCCGAGCAGCTCGTCCAGCGAGACCTTCAGCTCCTCGATAGCCTCTTCCAGGCGTACCGCTTCCGCCGCCGGGTCGCCGGCTTTGAGGTCGGTGACGACGACGCGCGGCTCATGCAGGACCACATGGCCGAGGGCCAGGCCGTCGGCCATGGACTGTCCCTTGACCACATGCGCAAACGAGCGGCTGAAGGCTGCAGCCGTGTTCGCCCCTGCGACGGCGCCCGAGACGAGATGCTCGGCCAAGACCATGGCCGTCGTCTGCAGGGCCTCGACGTCGTCGTCGGAATATTCTCGAGGTGTCTTGTTCTGTACCGTCAGGACACCCAGCACGTCGCCGCCCCGCAGGATCGGAACCGCGAGAAAGGAGTGGTAGACCTCCTCTCCCGTCTCAGGCCGGTAGGAGAATGCCGGGTGGCTGTGCGCCTCCGGCTCGTTGACAGGAGTGGCAAGCTCGGCGCAGCGCCCAACCAGCCCCTCCCCGCGCTTCATGAAGGTATTGTGGACCGCCGTCTGGTTGAGGCCTTCCGTCGCAAAAAGCTCGAGGCTGCCATCCTGGCGCCTCAGGTAGATCGAGCAGACCTCGGCGACCATCAGTCCGGCAATCTGGCGCACGATCTTGTCGAGGCGGCTCTGGCCGTCGCCAGGCTCCGCCATGATCTCGCGCAGGCGACGCAAAATAGGCCGCAGAGCCGGCTCGGCCGCGGATAGGCGCGGATCCTCGACAGGTCGCTTGACCATGTGCCCCTGCTATCGACATTTGCCTGGTCCGCGCCTCACGCACGGTCCAGGAGCCGCCCACGGTTGCACAGCGAGTGGCGGCATGACCTCAGTCGTGACCGACGTTCCGATCTGCGCCCGCGGCGCCGTCGGCCGTCTCAGTCCGCGTCCAATCCGTAGAGCGAATGCAGCGTGCGGACCGCGAGTTCCGCATACGCCGCGTCGATCAGAACGCTGATCTTAATTTCGGAAGTCGTAATCGCAAGAATGTTGATTCCCTTCTCGGCAAGCGCCTTGAACATCTGCGCCGCAACGCCGGCATGGCTTCGCATGCCGATGCCGATGACCGAGACCTTGACAACATCCGCCGAGCTTTTGAGGTCGTGATAGCCGATCTCGCTTTTTCCCGACTTCAGGACCTCCAAGGTGCGCGGCAGCTCCGCCTCCGTCACCGTGAACGTCATGTCGGTATATCGGCCATCCGACGACAGGTTCTGCACGATCATGTCGACGTTGACGTTGGCTTCGGCCAGCGGACCGAAAATGCTCGCCGCCACGCCGGGCTTGTCGCGAATCTTCAGGAGCGTGACCTTGGCCTCGTCCTTCGAGTAGGCAATGCCGCTGACGACCTGCTGCTCCACGATCTCTTCCTCGTCACAAACGATGGTGCCGATCTCGTCCCACGTATCCGCACTGGCAGCCTTGATCTGGTCCGGCGGCGCGAAGCTCGAGAGCACCCGCGTGCGCATGCGGTAAACCATGGCCAGCTCGACCGAGCGGGTCTGCAGCACCTTGGACCCGAGCGAGGCCATCTCCAGCATCTCTTCGTACGACACCTTGGCCAGCCGGTGCGCCTTGGGCACGATCCGCGGGTCGCTCGTGTAGACGCCATCGACGTCCGTATAGATATCGCAAAGATCGGCACCGAGCGCCACCGCTACGGCGACCGCGCTGGTATCCGATCCACCCCGGCCCAGCGTGGAAACCCGATTGCGCTCCGGCTCGATGCCCTGAAAGCCGGTGATCACCGCGACCTCGCCCTGCTCGAGCCGCTCCCGCAGCCGGGCGCCGTCGATCTCCTGGATGCGTGCCGCCCCGTGCGCCGCGTTGGTTAGCACAGGAATCTGCCAGCCCTGCCAGGAGCGAGCCTGGATGCCCATGGACTGCAGAACGATCGCCAGCAGGCCCGCCGTGACGTTCTCGCCCGTCGACACCACGGCGTCGTACTCTCGGGCATCGTGCAGCGCCGATGCCTCCCTGACCCAGCCGACGAGCTGATTCGTCACACCGGCCATCGCCGAGACGACCACCGCCACCCGGTTGCCGGCATCGACCTCGCGTTTGACGTGGCGGGCAACGTTGCGGATCCGGTCGACATTCGCGACCGACGTGCCACCAAACTTCATTACCAGAACCGTCATGGGTGCCCCGCTGCAGGTCCCCCGCGAGATCGCTCCGCTGAATAGCTGCGGGCGCGCGCTGCCTGCTGCTGCCGAAGGGAGAGGCAGAGGCCGACATCAGGTCCCGCTATCGGGGCGTACTCATACTCGCCAGGGATAGCCGGCGCAACCCGCGCAACCAGCCACAGTGTGCCGCTTTTATAGTCGCCATGCCGCGGGAAACAGAGAATCTCGTCGATCCCTCGTGCGCCGCCGGCTCGGGCGCGGAATGGCTTGACAAGTGGCAGGCTACGGCACGCCAATGCAGCGCATGAGAGAGCACGATCACACAGCTGCACCGGGCACCCTCGACAAGGCCGAGGTCGACCGCTTTGCGCAGATGGCCTCCGAGTGGTGGGATCCGAACGGCAAGTTCCGGCCGCTGCACAACCTTGGTCCGGCACGGCTCGGCTTCATCCTCGATACCCTGGCAGAGCATTTCCGGCTGCCGTCGGCAGGACTGAAGCGCCTGTCCGGCCTGAGCGTGCTCGACATCGGTTGCGGCGGCGGCCTCGTCTGCGAGCCGCTTGCCCGTCTCGGCGCCCGCGTCACAGGCCTCGATCCGGCAGCCGAGAACATCGAGGCCGCGCGTCACCATGCCAGCGGGCAGGGCCTGGCCGTTACCTACCGCGCCGGCCCGGTCGAGGACCTCGTTGGCGAGACCGCGACGTTCGATGCCGTGCTCTGCCTCGAGGTGGTGGAGCACGTCCCGGATGTCGGCGCCTTCCTGCGGCTCTGTGCGAGCCTGGTCCGCCCCGGCGGGCTGATGATCCTGTCGACCATCAATCGCACGCTGAAGGCCTATGCCCTGGCCATCATTGGCGCCGAGTACATTCTGCGCTGGCTTCCTGTCGGCACGCATCAATGGGATCGCTTCGTCACGCCCGACGAGCTCGCTCGGCACCTCGCCGCCGCCGGCCTCGAGACGCCTTCGATGCGCGGCCTCGTCTACAATCCCATCGCGGATCGCTGGTCGCTCTCAGCCGATACCGACGTCAACTACATGGCTGCGGCCGCGCGCCCGCCAGCGCACGCCTCATGACGTGGCCGGCGCGGCTTCCACCTCGTCCGGGATTGGCTCGGTAAACCCGCCCTCCGCGATCATCGCCGCAAACGCGCCGCCCTTGGCCGCGAGCTCCCGGAACGTGCCGCGCTCGATGATGCGTCCGTCCTTCAGGACGAGGATCATGTCCGCGTTTGCCACCGTCGAGAGGCGATGCGCGATGATGAAGGTTGTCCGGCCCTTCCTCAAGGCATCGAGCGCCCGCTTGATGCGCCCCTCGGTCTCGACGTCGAGCGCGCTCGTCGCCTCGTCGAGGATCAGGATCGGCGCGTCCTTGAGTATGGCCCGGGCGATGGCCAGCCGCTGGCGCTCGCCGCCGGAGAGGGACGCGCCGCGCTCGCCGATCATGAAGCCGTACCCTTCGGGCTTGCGCATGATGAAATCGTGCGCTTCGGCCAGGCGCGCCGCCCTCTCGACCTCGGCATCCGTTGCATCCGGCTTGCCGATGCGCAGGTTCTCGCCGATCGTCCGGTTGAAGAGGCCGGCGTCCTGGAACACGACCGCCATCGAGCCGCGCAACGAGGCAAGCGTGATGTCGCGGATATCGCGCCCATCGATGGTGATCCTGCCCTCATCGGGATCCCGCAGCCGCTGCAGCAGGGCCAGCGTCGTGGTCTTGCCCGATCCGGTATGTCCCACCAGGGCAACCGTTTTTCCGGGCTGCACCTCGAAATCGATGTCGAAGATGCCGAACTGTCCATCGGGGAAACGGTACGACAGGCTCTCGTAGCGGACATGGCCCGCGGCATTCTCCAAGGGCTTCGCGTCCGGCCGGTCGACGACCGGGCTCGTGGTGTCCACGAGATCGAAATAGGCATCGATCGCCGGCTTCTGGTTGAACAGCCCGAGGATGAAATGCGAGAGCTGATCCAGCCTCGCAATGAGCAGGTTGGCGAACATCACGAAGCCGACGACCTGGCCCACCGTGAGCTCGCCCGCCTGTACCAGCAGCGCTCCCAGCGCCACGATGGAGACTATGGTGATCGTTGAGGCTGCGCGCGTCAGGATCGTCACCACGGCCCACCAGGTGAGCACGGGATATTGCGCCGCCAGCAGGTCGCGCATGACGTCCTTCAAGGCAACGGACTCGGCCTCGAGCCTCACGTAGCTCTGCACGACCATGACGTTGCCCAGCACATCGCCGACCCGGCCGGTCAGGTCGCGGTGGTAGCGCTCGACCTCGGCCTGCTGATCAATCGTGCGCTGGAACACGAACATGTTGGCCACGAGGTAGATCGCGCCGAGGGTGAAAAGCACCGCGGACATGCGCGGATCCATCGACATCGCCACCGGCACCAGGAAGGTGACGCTGACGATTGCTGCCAGATGCTCGCGCATGAAGGCGAGCCACAAGCCGAACAGGCAGTCGGTCCCCTGCTGGATGGCGCGAATGACGGTGCCCGAGCCCTTTCTCGCGTGATAGCTGAGCGGCAGCGTGATGGCTTGCTCGAACGCGGTGCTCATGGCGAGCAGGCGCCGCCGGTGCGCGAGGCGGTCCGCAGACACCGCGACCACGACCCCCGCAAGAATGCCGAACAATCCCAGCGCAGCCCACAACACAATCGTGGGAAAGGCCGCCCTACCGCCCGTCAGCGCGTCAACGACGCGGCTCCACAGCAGCGGCTCCGCCAGCAGAGCGAGGCCGATCACCACGTTGGACACCACCAGACCTGCGACCAGACCCTTCTCGGGCATCAGCAGCGCCAGCGCACGTCTGTAGGTCTGCCACAGCGTCATTCGGGAGCAATCCAGGGGCGGTTCGAGTGGGGTGCCACGTGCCCGCTCACTCGGCCGAAGCTTGCCGCTTGTGCCGCAAAGCGCTGACCCGGTCCTGCAGCGTCAACCAGGCAAAAACTGCGGGCATGAACCATGCCGTCCCGTTGAACAACGGCACCGCGGGTGGCGGCCGGAAGGCGAGCGCCGAGGTTCCCTCGGGCAGCCCCAGCACCTGCTGCGCCGCCTTCTGCCCAGCCCAGCGCGCCCACACGACACCAGAGCCGCAATAGCCCGCGGCATAGCGGACCCCTTCCTTGGAGAAGATGCGCGGGATCATGTCGCGATTCATGGCCACGTGGCCAAACCAGGTATGCGTGATCTCGACATCGTGCAGCACGGGAAAGATGTCGGTCAGGGCGCGCCGCAGGTTCTCCGTCGGCCAGGCGGGATCGCCGGCGATGGTGCCGTCTCGCCCGCCGAACAGGATGCGGCGCCCATCGGGGGACGGCCGGTAGTAGTAGTGCAGCTTGCGCGTCTCGCTGCACATCACGCCCTTCGGCATGAGCTCTCGCATGAGGTTGTCGGATAGCGGCGCCGTGGCGATGATGCGGCTGCGAACCGGCACCAGCCTGCGGCGCAGCCACCGGTCGGATTGGTCGGTGTAGCCGTTGGTGCCGGTAATGACATGGCTGCAGGCGACGCGACCGCGCGCCGTCTCGACGTTGAACCCTGCGCCATTGCTATGGACGCTGAGCACGGCGGTCTCACCGTGCACGAGCGCACCCGACGTCTGCGCAAGCTTGAGCATGCCCGCGTGCAGCTTGGCGGGATGCAGACCGCCGATGTCATTCCTGACCATGCCGCCATGGTAGTAGTCGGTGCCGAGGACGGACCGCTGCTCAGCCCGCGGAACGGCATAGGCCTCGATCTTGAGTTGCTTGGACAGCATCTCCGCCTCGCGAGCGAGGCGCTCGTAGTCTCCCGGATTGGATGCGCCGCTGAACCGGCCGGGAAGGGCGAAGTCGCAGTCGATCTTCTCCCGCTGAATGAATTCGATCAGGTCCTCGCGCGCCGCCTTCGCCTCCATCTGGATCGCCAGCGCGCGCTGCTCGCCGAACTTGCTCACCATTTCCGAGAAGCTCGGCCGCAGGTTGCCGCTGGCAATGCCGCCGTTGCGCGTCGAGGCTCCCTCACCCGGACGCATCTTGTCGAACACCTGCACCGACCGGCCGGCTCTGGCGAGCGTGATTGCCGCCGACAGGCCCGTGTAACCGGCACCGACGATGACGACGTCGCAACGCGGCGCGACGGGGGCCTGCGGCAGGCTTTGAGGCGGGGCGGCCTCCCACCAGTAGGGATGAGTTTGCTTCATGGAGAGTTCAGCGCCGAGCGGTTCCCGATAGACCAGCAGTCGATAGCGTGCGCAGAACATATCCGCAATCGCGGCTTCGTGGAGGCCGAAAACTGCCATTAGCAGGGCGTTACGCCCGGCGGACGTCGGAGCTATACTTGGAGCTATACTGAGTGAAAAATGCGGAGGATGACCGGCGCGCCCGTTCTGGCGCCGGGCTCGAGGAGATTGATCTTATGCCTGAAGCGCCGTTCACCCCTCGTGACTGGGCAAGCCACCCGCCGCTCTCCCATCCGGCCTACAAATCGACCTCGCTGCGGGCGCCAAAGCAACCGCTGATCCCCTTGCGCCAGCGACTGTCGGAGCTGACCGGTCCCGTGTTCGGTCACGACAGCCTCGGCCCCCTCGACCACGACCTCACCAAGAACGCCCGCAAGAGCGGCGAGCCCATCGGCGAGCGCATCGTCGTCACCGGCCGCGTGCTCGACGAGCAGGGCCGGCCGGTGTCCAACACGTTGCTCGAAATCTGGCAGGCCAACGCCGCCGGCCGCTACATCGATGCCGTCGATCAGCACGATGCGCCCATCGATCCCAACTTCCTCGGCGGCGGCCGCTGCGTCACCGATGGCGAGGGCCGCTACCGCTTCTACACGGTGAAGCCCGGCGCCTATCCGTGGGGCAATCACGCCAACGCCTGGCGCCCGCAGCACATCCACTTCTCCCTGTTCGGGCCCAGCATCGCCACACGCCTCGTCACGCAGATGTACTTCCCCGGGGACCCGCTGCTCGATATGGATCCGATCTACCAGAGCACGCCGGCCGCCGCCCGCGAGCGCCTCATCTCACGCTTCTCGGTGGACGCAACCGAAGCCGCCTTCGCGCTGGGCTACGTCTTCGACATCGTGCTGCGCGGCCGCGCGCAAACGCCGATGGAGACGTGACGCAATGGCGCCCGGACAAACACCCTCACAGACGGTGGGGCCATTCTTCTCCTTCGGTCTTGCGCCCGAGCAGTACGGCTACCCGTTCCGCAGCCTTGCGGGAGCGAGCCTCGTAGACGCGAGCACGGTCGGCACGCGTATTCGCATCACGGGCCTGGTTCTCGATGGTGAAGGGCAGGCTCTCGGCGATGCCCTGGTCGAGATCTGGCAGGCCGACGCCGAAGGGCGGTACGCGCATCCGGCCGATCCCCGCAGCTCCAACGCGGGCTTCAAGGGATTCGGCCGCGCCGGCACCGGCACTGATCCCGAGCGCCGCTACAGCTTCGACACCGTGATGCCGGGAGCCAGCGGCGACGGCCAGGCGCCGCACATCAATATGATCGTGTTTGCGCGCGGCATGCTGAACCATCTCTATACGCGCCTCTATTTCGAGGACCACGCCGAGGCCAACGCACGTGACCCGGTGTTGCAATCGGTACCCGCCGAGCGCCGCGACACACTCATCGCGCGCCGCGACAAGGCGGATGGGGGTATCGTCTATCGCTTCGACATTCGCCTTCAAGGCGATAACGAGACTGTCTTTTTCGACGTCTAGCATCGCCACCAACTCTGCGGCCACACGCGTTCTGTTGCGGTGAAGCGTGTTGCCTCGACGGACAATCCCCGGTAGGCCTCTCGCGCCCTTCAGTCACCTCGATCCCGACCCGTGTCCTCCGCCCCGCCACGCGACCTTCTTGCGGTCCTCGCAGCCGCGGCCGGCTCCATCTGCGTCGGGACCGTTCCCACGTTGACGCTGGGCCTTTACGCGGACGGTCTCACTCCACAGTCCATGCTCTTCTGGCGCTATTGGCTGGCGCTATCGGTCCTGATGCCGCTCGCGGTGTTGTCGAGCCAAGGCTTGGCCAACGATTGGCACAAGGCCGGCCGAGGGCTTTTCCTCAACAGCATCACGCTCGGAGTGATTCAGACCTTCACCTACTTTCGGGCGATTCAGACGCTGCCGACCAGCATCGTCGTCACCATCTTCTTCGCCTATCCCATTTTCAGTGTGATCCTCGATCAGGTGCTGTTCGGCCGCAAGGCGCGCTGGCCGACTCTTTTGGCGGTGCTGCTGATCGTATCGGGCGTCGTGCTCACGGGCTGGCCGCACCTGACCGTGCACGAGATGGAGCCCGTCGGGCTCATATGCGCGATACTGACGCCCATCATTTTCAGCGTGTACGTGGCGATCGCCTACCGGTTCACGCGGGAGACTCCGGCGTTCTCCTGCGCCGCATTCATCTACCTGGGGCTCGGGTGTGGCTTTGCAGTCGTCACCTTTCTGTTCGGCCTGAGGGCCCCGAGTGACTGGGGCGGCTGGGCGCGTCTTGCCGCGATCGCCACCCTGGGCGGCGCGCTGCAGATCTCCGCGTTCGCCTATGCGCTGCCGCGCCTCAGCGCCAGCGGCTACTCGATCATCGTCAGTCTGGAGCTGGTGACCGTCGTGCTGCTCGGCGTTGCCGTCCTGGGCGAGCAGCTTTCGCCGGTGCAGATGATCGGCGTCCTGCTCGTGGTGACGGGGATCATTGTCGAGCGGCTGTTTCGCTACCCTTGAGCCGACCTCCCATCGGCCGCGCAGACAGCGAAGATTGTTGGCGCGGACCGCCGGACCATGCCAAGAAGAGATCCGGTCTGCAGCTCTTCACGGGATGGCAATGAGCAACGCAAGCACCAGGCGCGCTGTCGTCGTCGGCGCGGGCATCGTCGGCGTGTGCTCAGGCATCGAGCTCAAGCGCCGCGGCTTCGACGTCACCGTCATCGATCGGCTGGACCCGGGCGAGGCCTGCTCGTTCGGCAATGCCGGCATCCTGGCGGCCCAGGCCGTCGTGCCGATGGCAATGCCAGGCGTCATGGCGCAGGCGCCGCGCATGCTGCTCGACCGCGACGGGCCGCTCGTCGTGCGCTTGCGATCACTGCCGACGACAATTCCATGGCTCTGGCGCTTTCACCGCGCGAGCCGGATCGACAAGGTCGTCAAGACTGCCGATGCGATGAAGGCGCTCTATGGCAGCACCGTCGAGTTGCACGAGCAGCTCGCGCGTGAAGCCGGCGTGCCCGAGCTGGTGGTTCCCGATCGCTACCTGTATGTCGCCCGCGACCCGCGCAACGCCGATGTCGAGAGCGGTCTGGCGTGGCGCCTGCGGCGCGAGCGTGGTACCGAGATCGAGGTCTTCGACGGTCCTGCATTGCGCGAGATCGAGCCGGAGCTGTCCCCGGTCTACAAGCGTGGCGTCCGCGTAGGGCCAATGGCGCGCACAACCAACCCTTTCCGGCTGACACGCGCCTACGCCGACCTGCTGCGTCGAAGCGGCGGCAGCATCCTGCGCGCCGAGGTCAACGCGGTTCGGCCCGACGGCAGCCGCGTGCGCATCGAGACCGGCGCCGGGACGCACGAAGCCGACGCCGTCGTCATCGCCGCGGGAGCATGGTCACTGTCGCTGCTGAAACCGCTAGGTCTCGATCTGCCGCTCATCGCAGAGCGCGGCTATCACATGACGTTCGCCGAGCCGGGCATCAAATTGCGCCACGTCGTCAGCGAGCTCGAGCGTCACTTCGCCGTCTCGCAGATGGAAATGGGCCTGCGGCTTGCCGGCACCGAGGAGCTCGGGCTGGCCGACGAGCCACCGTCGTGGCGCCGTGCCGAAATCTTCAAGCGGCTCGCCAGCGAGATGTTTCCAAAAATTAATGTGGGCAGTGGAAGCCGCTGGATGGGACCCCGTCCAGGCACACCGGACAGTCTGCCGGCGATCGGAGCCGTTCCAGGCCATCCCAACATCTACGTCGCGTGCGGTCACGGCCATCTCGGCCTCACCGGCGCACCGAATACAGGACGCATCGTTGCCAGTCTTGCGGCAGGCGAGCGGATTAACCTCGATCTCGCGCCATATGCCCCGGGCCGCTTCGACTTTCGATCGAAAGCGCGCGTGGCTTGAGGCAGCAAGCAGCGGCGGCGAGCAAATCGTCGCGTGTCTCGCGTGGGGCCGCGCGAGTCTTGACAGTGCCAAAGTCTGCGACTAACTGCGGCAGCCAAGCAACACAGCGCCCGTATTTTTTAGACGCGGTCGAAATTGGTTTCTTCCGCCGTGATCGAGCCACGCGGGAAACGCCAGGCCGGGAGGAGTGATGCGATGACGATCCTCATCGAGGCGGAGCGGCTGAGCAAATCGTTTGGCCCCATCCGAGCTGTCGACGAGATCTCCCTCGAGGTTAGCAAAGGCGAGGTGCTGGGCTTTCTCGGCCCCAACGGCGCCGGCAAGTCCACCACCATGAAGTTGCTCACGGGCTTTCTGGAGCCCGATTCCGGTGTGGCGCGCGTCTGCTCGTTCGACGTCGCCACGCAGCCGAAGGCGGCAAAGGGGTGCCTCGGCTATCTCCCGGAAGGGGCACCGGCCTACGGCGACATGACGGCCAAAAGCTTTCTCAACTTCATCGCCGAAATTCGCGGCTTCGATGGAGCAGATCGGGCCAAGCGCGTCGGCCTGGCGATCGAGCGGACCGGGCTCGAGAGCGTTGTCGGCCAGCGCATCGAGACATTGTCGAAAGGCTACAAGCGCCGCGTCGGACTGGCGCAAGCGATCCTGCACGACCCTGCCGTTCTCATCATGGACGAGCCGACAGACGGCCTCGATCCCAACCAGAAGCACCACGTGCGCCAGCTCATCGGCGAGATGTCCAAGGACAAGGCCATCATCGTCTCCACGCACATCCTCGAGGAGGTCGAGGCGGTCTGCACGCGCGCCGTCGTGATCGACCGCGGGCGCATCGTCGCCGACGGGACCGCAGAGGATCTGCAGCGCCGCATGCCCTACCACAACGCCGTCGCCATTCGCATCCAGGCGGCCAGCGCCGACGCCGTGATCGGAGCCCTCTCGTCCCTGGGCGGCGTGGCGAAGGTCGAACGGATGCCGGCCGTCAACGGCCACATCCAGCTCAGGGCCATGCCGAAGAGCGGCGTCACCATCGCCGCGGACGTCGCCGCCCTGCTGCGCGACAAGTCGATCGCAGTGGAGGAGATGTTCGTCGAGCGCGGCAAGCTCGATGACGTCTTCCGGCAAATTACGACCTCGGATGTCGGAGCGGGTCATGCGTAACGTCTGCATCATCGCCAAGCGCGAGCTCGGCGCGTACTTCGGCACTCCTCTCGCCTACATCTTCATCGTCATCTTCGTGGCGATGACGGGCACGTTCGCCTTCTACGTCGGCAACTTCTTCGATCGCGGGCAGGCCGACCTGCAGCCGTTCTTCCTCTACCACGTCTGGCTCTACCTGCTGCTCGTGCCGGCCGTCGCCATGCGCCTGTGGGCCGAGGAGCGCAAGACGGGCACCATCGAGCTGCTCATGACGCTTCCCATCTCCACGACGGAGGCGATACTCGGCAAGTTCCTGGCGGCATGGGCGTTCATCGGCGTGGCGCTAGCCCTCACGTTTCCGATGTGGATCACGGTCAACATTCTGGGCCAGCCCGACAACGGCGTGATTTTCGTCAGCTACATCGGCAGCTTCCTGATGGCTGGCGCCTTTCTCGCCATCGGCTCGTGCATCTCCGCGCTGACCAAGAACCAGGTGATCGCCTTCATCGTGGCGGCAACGCTGTGCTTCCTGTTCGTCATGAGCGGGGCAGAGATGGTGCTGAACTTCTTCCGCGCCTGGGCGCCGGCATCCCTGCTCCAGGCGATCTCGTCGATGAGCTTCATCAGCCACTTCGACCAGATCAGCAAGGGTGTCTTCAGCCTTCCGACACTGATCTTCTACGCGTCGCTGATGGCCTTCTTCCTGTTTGCCAATGTCATCGTCGTCGAGCAGCGCAAGGCTGCCTGAGGGAGATCGTCCATGACTTCCACCCCCTCCACGAACGATTGGCGCAAGAAGGCAGCGAACGTCGGCCACGGCATCTCCGGCTGGTCATTGCTGGCGCCGGGTGAAATCGTCAGGGCCGCGTCGCGGTTGGATCGCAAGACGCTGGCCTGGGGTGCGATCGCGCTCGCGGCGGTCCTCACCCTCTCCGTCAATCTGATCTCGTCGCTGGTGTTCAAGAATGTGCGCGCGGATGTGACGGCCGACCGCCTCTTCACGATCTCGGACGGCACCAAGAAGGTGCTGGCGAAGATCGACGAGCCGATCGACGTTCGCGTCTACTACACGCGCAAGCTCGGCGAGGTGGCCCCGCTGTTCGGCAAATATTTCGAGCGCGTGAAAGCCCTGCTCGAGCAGTATCGCGACCTGTCGAACGGCAAGCTGCACCTGACGTTCATCGAGCCTGAGGCGTTCTCGGATGCCGAGGATGTCGCCGTTGCGAGCGGCCTCAGAGGCGTGCGCCTCAACCAGGACGGCGAGACGGGCTACTTCGGCCTCGTTGCGTCCAACACCACCGACAACGATGCGACCATCGAGTTCTTCTCGCCGGATCGCGAGCGCTTCCTCGAGTACGACCTCACCAAGTTGATCGGCGGCCTCGCCAATCCCAAGAAGCACATCGTCGGGCTGATCGCCGGCGTGCCAATCGACGGGGGCGCCGCAAATCCAATGATGCCGATGCGGCAGCCGTCGCGGCCGTGGATGGTCATGGACCAGATCCGCGAGTTCTTCCAGGTCAAGACGCTGCAGCCCGATATCAAGTCGGTGCCGGACGATATCGACGTGCTGATGCTGGTCCAGCCGGAGCATCTCACCGCCGATGCGGCCTACGCCATCGACCAGTTCGCTCTGCGCGGTGGGCGCGTCCTGGCCTTCGTCGATCCCGTCGCCGAGACGAGCTCGATGGGTCCCCCGGGCATGGGCATGCCGCCCGCAGGACCGGACGCCGAGCTTTTGAAGCTGCTCAAGACATGGGGTGTCGGCTTCGACGGCGCGAAGGTCGCGGGCGACCCCGCGCTCGCGCGCCGCGTCCAGTTCGGCGGCGGCCGACGGCCGATCGTCACCGACTATCTCGGCTGGCTGGAGATCGACAAAGCTCAGATCAACGACAAGGACCCCGTCACCGCCGGGGTGGAGCGCCTGAACCTCGCGAGCTCCGGGTTCCTGACGAAAGTGGACGGGGCCACGACCACGGTTCAGCCGATCATCGAGACCACGCCGAGGGCGGGTGAGCTCGAGGCGGACAAGCTCCGCTTCCAGCCCGATCCGATCGCCCTGATGCGTGGCTTCAAGTCCGGCGGCAAGCCGCTCATGCTGGCCGCCCGCATCAGTGGCGAAGCCAAGAGCGCCTTCCCCGACGGACGTCCCAAGCCGCCGGAGCCGAAGGCCGACGCAGCAAAGGACGGCAAGGACAGCAAGGACTCAGGAGACAAGGAGAAAAAGGCCGAGGAGAAGAAGGCCGAGACCCCCAAGGCCGAAGCGAAGGATGCCAAGCCCGCAGAGCCGGACAAGCCGTTCGTCGCGTCGGGCAAGGTCAACGTCGTGGTGGTCGCCGACAGCGATATGCTCAACGACCAGTTCTGGGTCGACGTGCGCGACTTCCTCGGCCAGCAGGTGGCCGTGCCGCAGGCGCACAACGCCGCCTTCGTCGTCAACACCCTCGAGAACCTGTCCGGCGGGGAGATGCTCGCCGATTTGCGTGGCCGAGGCATCAACGATCGGCCTTTCGAGCTGGTCAACGACATCCGCCGCGAGGCCGAGCGCCGCTTCCGCGAGAAGGAGCAGACGCTCGTCGCCCAGCTCAAGGAGCTGCAGGACAAGGTCTCCAAGATGGAGACCAAGGGCGGAGAGGGCGGCGCGATCCTGCTGTCCGACAAGGACAAGCAGACGATCGAGAATGCACGCAGCGAGATGATCGGCGTGCGGCGCGAGCTGCGCGATGTGAAGCTGGCACTGCGCCAGGACATCGACCGCCTCGGCGGCTGGCTCAAGTTCTTCAACATCGCCGCCGTCCCGCTTGCCATCGGCTTCGGGGGCTTGGCACTGGGCCTGGTCCAGCGGCGGCGCAGGCATCCCTCGGACTGACGCAAGGCCTCGGGAGGTAAACGTGATCAAGCCTCGACAGTTTACGGCGCTCGCCACTGCAACGATCATTGCAGTGCTGCTTGCGGCCGGCCTGTTTGCGTCCGCCAATCGCTTCTCGCAGGGCGGCATTCAGGGCCAACCGCTCGCGCCGGAGCTCACACGCAACGTCAACAGCGTTGCGAAAATCGAGATCGCGCAAGGCGACAAGAGCCTGACGATCGAGCGCGCCGGCGAGCAATGGAAGGTGAAGCAGCGCGATGGCTATCCTGCCAATCCCGAGAAGGCGCGCGCGCTCGTCCTTCAGCTTTCGGCAGCGGAGCTGATCGAGCCCAAGACGGCAAACAAGGAGCGTTACAGCCTGCTCGAGCTCGAGGACTCCAAAGCCAAGGACGCCAAGTCGCGCCAGGTGCGCATCCTCGACGACAAGGGCAAGCCGCTAGTTGACGTCGTGCTCGGCAAGAGCCGCTATGATGCGTTCGGCTCGGGGCGCACCGGCTTCTATGTCAGACGGCAGGGCGAGGCACAGACCTGGCTCGCAAGCGGAGAGCCCAGGGCCCAGCTCGACGTCAAGGATTGGGTGAATACCTCGATCTTCACCGCCGATAGCGGCAAGATTGCGCGGGTCACGGTCGAGCATCCCGGCGAGGAGCGGCTGGTCATCGAGAAGAGCGATGACAAGGACAAGAAGTTCAAGCTGGCGAGTGTACCCGACGGCAAGAAGCTGAAGGAGAACGCACCAGTCGACCAGATCGCGCAGGGCTTTTCCTCGATCGATCTCGACGACGTGCGCAAGCTCGATGCGACGCCTGCGGGAGACAAGGTCAGCACGCTGACGCTCGAGCTGCAGGACGGCCCGAAGGTCACGTTCCGCCTGCGCAAGGATGGCGACGCGAGCTGGCTGTCGTTTTCGGCAAGCGGCGACGGCGACGCCAAGAAGCAGGCCGACGAGATCAACGCCAAAGGCAATGGCTGGGAGTTCAAGATCCCGTCCTGGAAAGCCGATGCCATCGGCAAGCACGCGACGGACCTGTTCGAGACGAGTTGAGGCAGGCGTCGCAAGGTCGGCGCAGCCTGGGATAGGTGCCAGACGCCGGCGATTCCTATCGGGCCGCCTTGATCACATGCGCCCGCACTAGGCCATCAACCGCACCGCTCCCGAAGCGCTGCGCAATGACCTCTGCAGATCTTTGCGTGGCCTCCTCAAGGCGAGCAGCATCCCGCGCCTCGATCTCGTTCCGTAGCGGCGTTCCCTGGCAATAGGCGGTTGCAGCGTGGCGCGCCGAAGGGGCCTTGCTTCTGTGATCCACCGTCTCGATCGAGGTCGACGAAAAGCCTGCCGCACGCAGCTCCTCGCGGATCATTGCGACATCGTTATAGCCGTGCGGGGTGCGCTGCAGAAACCGCGGCGGGTCGTCCGGAAAGAGCTTTGCCAGAGCCTGCGTCACCAGATCGGCGAACTCGTTCGAGGCGATGCTGTCCCAGACGTTGAATAGAAAGTGGCCGCCCGGCTTGAGGACACGACGGGCTTCCCGATAGCCGTGCACCCGGTCCGGGAAGAACATGACCCCGAACTGGCAGGCCGTGACATCGAACTCGCCATCCGGGAATGGAAGGGAAAGCGCGTCGGCCTGTCGCCAGACGATGCGCGTGTCGGGCTTCTGCTTTGCCGCCGCATAGTCAAGCATCGGCTGGTTGAGATCGGTGACGACGATGCGGGTGCTCCGAGGCAGCCTTGATGCCATGGCGCGTGTGAGGGCTCCGGTGCCGGCCGCCGTTTCCAGGACGGCCCGGGGCGAAAGCTGCGCGGCCTGCTCCGCAAGATCGCGCGCATAGGGCTCGAAGATGAGGGGGACAAGAAGCCTATCGTAGACTTCCGGAATTGAGCCGGCAAAGAGCTTGTCGCTTGACACCATGGCATCACCCTTCCTGAACCGGCCGTCGGAAACGAGCCCACCCAGCCGTCGTATCGGCAGCCCGATTTGAACGTCTAACTCTCTTTGCCGTCGTCGCGCGCGCCGACAAGGCGCATGCGATAGTCCTGTGGGATCGCCTTGCCAGCGTCGGTATAGGCCTTCTCGATCGCCTTCACGTTGGGCGCAAAGATCGTCTTGCGGTTGGCGCGCGCCCAATCTCGTGAGGCGATGATCGTGTCGAGCGAGCCCTGGAAGCGCGGCATCACCCATCGAGCGAACAGCTCGTAGCTGCGGAACGTGTCCTCGCGATTGGCCCATTCGTGGGCGCGGAACATGACGCCGCCGATCCCCCCCTTGCTGAGCTCGATCAGCCGCTCGATGCCTTTGGCGACGGTGTCGGGCGAGCCGACCAAGGTCGATCCCATCTTCACGCCGTCACGCAGCGGATCGTCCGAGCGGCCAGGCGGCCGTCCCAGCGTCTCCTCGAAGTAGGTGACCGTCTCCTGCCGCTCGCCGTGGTAGACGTCGCGCAGGGCCCGCTCGTCGTCCTCCGCCGTGTGCATGTTGATGACGAGGCGCCACTCGCGGCGGTCCATCGTGCGGCCATGCTTGGCCGCCTCCTCTTCGGCAATTGCCCACTGCTTGGCGAGCGCTTCTGGCCCGCCCGGAATGCCGGCGCCGAGGGACAGAACACCGAGTCCGTACTTGCCTGCAGCCTGCATGCCGGCAGGGGTCTGCGTGCTCGCAACCGCGATCTTGAAGTGCGGATCGGTGTAAGGCGCCAAATGCAGGCGCGCCTCGCGCATCTCGAACCAGTCGGTCTTCATGGTCACCGGCTCCTCGCACTTGAGAAGCCGCGTGATCGCCTGCAGCGACTCATCCATGCGCCGGCGCTGGTCCGACGGCTCGATCGCCAGCATGTAGGCATCCGACACCAGCGCTCCAGGCCCGCAACCGAGCATGGCGCGGCCGCGCGTCATATGATCGAGCTGCACGAACCGGTTCGCGACCAGCAACGGATGATGATAGGGCAGGCTGGTCACGCCGGAGCCGAGCCTGATGTTCTTGGTGCGTTCGGCCGCAGCCGCGATGATCAGCTCTGGCGATGCGATCAACTCCCAGCCGGCCGAATGATGCTCGCCGATCCAGGCCTCGTCGTAGCCGAGATGATCGAGCCACTCGATCAATTCCATATCGCGCGCGATCGCGAGCGTCGGGTTGTCACCCGCGCGGTGAAACGGTGCGAGAAAGATGCCGAAGATGAGCCCTTTGTGAGCCACGCGCAGTTCCCTCCGATCGGTTGGACCCGGGAACGTTAGCGTGCCGGCGCGAGCTGCGCCACCGAAAGGCAGGCTTCGGGAATCCTAAGGCAGCGGCAGGGTTTCGTGCTCGCGCAACTTGGTGCCGGAGATCGCATCGACCTCGACCAACCGCACGCGGAACCCCCAGAGGCGAGCCACGTGCATGAGCGTGCGGTCGCACTCCTCCTTGTCGAGCAGGACGCCATCGCGCACGAAGTGCGTGAGCACGAGACGCCGGCTGCCGGCAAGGTCGGCATCGGTGACTTGGATGTCGGGATCCTGCTGCGAGACGTCGTACAGGCGGCCGAGGATACGGCGCACGTTGCGATACCCCAGCTCGTCGTGGATTGCTTCCACGCGCATCGCTGGACTGTCCGACTCATCCCGCAGATGGAACAGCCGGAAGTCGCGGATCACCTTCGGGCTCAGATACTGCAGAATGAAGCTCTCGTCGCGGAAATCGGCCCACGCCTGGCGCAGCACGGCCATATAGTCCGACTTGCCGGCGATATCGGGAAACCAGGCCTCATCCTCTTTGGTTGGCTCGGTGCAGATGCGCTTGATGTCACGCATCATGGCAAAGCCGAGCGCATAGGGGTTTAGGCCGGAGTAGCCGCGCTCCGAGAACGCCGGCTGATAGATCACCGAGGAGTGCATGTGCATGAACTCGAGCATCGAGCCTTCGGTGAGCAGGCCGCGCTCGTACATCCTGTTGATGATCTCGTAGTGGACGAACGTGGCACAGCCTTCGTTCATCACCTTGGTCTGACGCTGCGGGTAGAAGTACTGCGACAGCACCCGCACGATGCGCAGCAACTCCCGCTTCCAGCCTTCGAGCTTGGGAGCATTCTTCTCGAGGAAGTACAGCAGGTTCTCCTCGGGCAGCGAAAGCGCCTGCTGCTCGGCCTTGTTTTCCTCGGGCTTCTCGCGCTCTTTGGTCTTCGACCGCGGGAGCGTGCGCCACAACTCGTTGTAGATCTCGATGGCGTACTCGCGGCGCCTCATCTCGCGCTCGCGCTCGCGAGCAGCATCGTGCCGCCGCCGAGGGCGCGCGTTGCGGCTGACGCCCTGGTTCATCAGCGCATGCGCAGCGTCGAGCACGGCCTCGACCGCCGACAGCCCGTAGCGCTCCTCGCACTCGGCCACGAAGCGCTTGGCAAAGGCCAGATACTCCAGGATGGCATCGGCCTGGGTCCACTGCCGGAAGAGGTAGTTGTTCTTGAAGAAGTGGTTGTGCCCCATGGCAGCGTGCGCCATGACCAGCGTCTGCATCGTCATGGAGTTCTCCTCCATGATGTAGTTGATGCAGGGATCGGAGTTGATCACGATCTCGAACGCCAGCGAGCGGAAGCCCTTGCGGTAGAGCACGTCGTCGCGCGCGAAGCGCTTGCCGAACGACCAGTGCCGGTACATGACCGGCATGCCGATCGAGGAATACGCGTCGAGCATCTGCTCGGCGGTGATCACCTCGATCTGGTTGCGATAGATGTCGAGCCCGAGCTCGCCGAGGCCGATCTCGGCGATCGCGTCATAGGTCTCGCGCAGCAGCTCGAAGCTCCACTCCGGTCCATCGAACAGGGGCTTGGCCGCGCGCGGTTTGTCCAGCATGGCGACGTTCCTCACGCAGCGGCCGAGCTCGAGAACAGGTCATGGAAGACCGGGAAGATCTCGCCGGGGTTGGAAACGCGCCGCATGGCGAAATGCTTGTGGCGATCGGCCACTTCCTTGTAGCCGTGCCAGACGATGGTCTCGCCCGGGCCCGGCCGCTCACTCACCTCGATATACGCGAAATACTGGCTCGCCGGCAGCAGCCTGTGCTCCACGAGCTCCAGGCAGTGGCCCATGTCATCGGGGATATTGTCGCCGTCCGACGCCTGCGCTGCGTAGATATTCCAGTCGTCGGGGGAATAACGCGCGCGCACGATGCGGTCCATCTCCTCGAGTGCCGTTGAGATGACGGTGCCGCCGGTCTCCACGCCCCTGAAGAACGTCTCCTCGTCCACCTCGCTGGCCGTGCTGGTGTGGCGTATGAAGACCACATCCACCTCGCGATAGTGCCGCGACAGGAACACGTGCAGCAGCATGAAGAAGCGTTTCGCCAGGTCTTTCAACGGCTCGGTCATGGAAGCCGAGGCATCCATCAGGCAGAACATCACCGCCTGCGTCGATGGCTTGGGCACGCGCTCGAACCTGTTGTACTGCAAATCCAGCGGGTCGACGTAGGCAATGGTCCGGCGCAGATTGATGACGCGCTGCAGCCGCGCCTTGATCTCGGCAATGCGATACTCGTCCCGCGGCGTCTCTGCCTCCGCGAGGGCAAGCTCCTCCTCGAGCTGCTTGACCTCCTCTCCCTTCGGGCGCCGCAAGGCGATCCTGCGGGCGAGGCTGCGCCGCATGGTGCGCACGCGGTTGAGCTTGGCCGGCGGGCCGTCGGTGGTATAGCCGGCGCGCTGCGGCACCGGCGATTTCATGTCCTTGAGCTTCGTCTTGACGAGATTGGGGAGCTTGAGATCCTCGAAAAATACGTCGAGAAACTCCTCCTTCGACAGAGTGAAGACGAAGTCGTCCTCGCCTGAGCCGTCCGCGCTCGCCTGACCGCCGCGACCACCACCCCCGCCGCCCTGCGGCTTGGAGATCAGGTCGCCGACCTTGTAGTCCTTGTTGCCCGGCAAGATCATGTCGCGGTTGCCGGTATCACGGCTGTGCGCGAACTGCGGCTCGCGCACGCTCTTTGACCGTATCGAGATCTTCTCCGAGCCCTCGACCTCGGTGACCTTGCGCTTCTTCAGGGCATCCCGGACGGCATCGCGAATGTCGGCCTTGGCCCGGCGAACGAAGCGTTGCCGGTTGCCAAGGCTTTTCGACTTCGGATTTAGCCTCCGGTCGATGATGTTCATGGACTACGCGATCCCGCCGGCCTCTTCAGCCAGACTTCTTCACCCGCATGTACCATTCGACGAGCCGGCGTACCTGGCGCTTGGTGTAGCCACGCTCGACCATGCGGTCCACGAACTCGTGGTGCTTCTTCTCGGCCTCGCTGTCCTTCTTGGCGCCGAAGCTGATGACCGGCAGCAGATCCTCGACCTGGCTGAACATGCGCCGCTCGATCACATCGCGGATCTTCTCGTAGCTCGTCCAATCCGGGTTCTTGCCGCCGTTGCGGGCCCGCGCTCTGAGCGAGAACTTGACCACCTCGTAGCGGAAATCCTTGGGATTGGCGATGCCGGCCGGCTTCTCGATCTTGGACAGCTCCTGGTCGAGAAGCTCGCGGCTCATGAGCTGGCCCGTGTCGGGGTCCTTGAAGTCATGGTCCTCGATCCAGGCGTCCGCGTAGGCCACGTAGCGGTCGAACAGGTTCTGCCCATAGTCGTTGTACGATTCCAGGTAGGCCTTCTGGATCTCGTTGCCGATGAACTCGGCATAACGCGGCGCCAGCTCCTCCTTGATGAACTCGAGGTAACGCGACTCGGTCTCCTCGGGGAGCTGCTCGCGCTTGATCGACTGCTCCAGCACATACATCAGGTGCACCGGATCGGCGCCGATCTCATGACTGTCGTAGTTGAACGTCTCCGACAGGATCTTGTAGGCGAACCGGGTCGAGGCGCCGTCCATGCCTTCCGTCACGCCGGCAGCGTCACGGTACTCCTGCATGGTGCGGGCCTGCGGGTCGGTGTCCTTGAGGCTTTCACCGTCGTAGACCCGCATCTTGGAGTGCAGCGCCGAATTCTCGTGCTCCTTGAGACGGGTTAGCACGGAGAACTGCGCCAGCATCTCGAGCGTGCCCGGCGCGCAAGGGGCCGTCGCAAGCTCGCTGGCCTTCAACAGCTTCTCGTAGATGTGCTTCTCGTCGGTGACACGCAGGCAATACGGGACCTTGATGACGCAGATACGGTCGAGGAAGGCCTCGTTCGTGCGGTTGGAACGGAAGCTCGTCCACTCACTCTCGTTCGAGTGGGCGATGATGATGCCCTGGTAGGGCATGGCCCCGACGTTCTCGGTGCCGACGTAGGTTCGGTCCTGGGTCGCCGTCAGCAGCGGATGCAGCATCTTGAGCGGCGCCTTGAACATCTCGACGAACTCGAGCAAGCCCTGCGTCGTGCGGTTGAGGCCACCCGAGTAGGAATAGGCGTCGGCATCGTTCTGCCCGTAATGCTCGAGCTTTCTAATGTCGACCTTGCCCACGAGCGCGGAGATGTCCTGGTTGTTCTCGTCACCCGGCTCCGTCTTCGCCACGCAGATCTGGCGCAGCTTGGACGGATAGAGCTTGACCACCGAGAACTTGGAGATGTCGCCGCCGAACTCGTCGAGCCGCTTCACGGCCCACGGCGAGATGTAGCCTGACAGCACGCGCTCCGGAATGCCGTACTTGTCCTCCAGATGACTAGCCATTGTCTCCGGATTGAAGAGGCCGAGCGGGCTTTCGAAAATCGGGCTCGTCTCCTGGCCTGCGCGCAGCACGTAGATCGGGCACTGCTCCATGAGGTCCTTCAGGCGATCGGCCAGGGACGACTTGCCGCCGCCGACAGGGCCGAGCAGGTAAAGGATCTGCTTGCGCTCTTCCAAGCCCTGAGCCGCGTGCCGGAAGTAGCCGACGATGCGCTCGATCGTCTCCTCGAGGCCGAAGAAATCCTTGAACGCCGGATAGACCTTGATCGTCCGGTTCATGAAGATGCGGCCGAGCCGGGGATCCTCCGCCGTGTTGACCATGATCGGATCGCCGATAGCCTTCAGCATGCGCTCGGCCGCCGTGGCATACATCGAGGGGTCCTTGCGGCAGCCCTCGAGGTAATCCTTCAGCGGCATCACGACCTGCTTATGCCGGTCGTAAGCCTGCGAATAGATGTCGAAGATCTCGCTGCGCGTCGCCATATCACTGCCCTGCGATGGTTAGAGTCAGTCCGTCAATCTCCGCCCCGCCCTCCCTTGGCTGGGGCCACCCCCATCGAGCGTTCGCAATCTCATATAGACATCCTACGCCAAGATCGTGCCGCGGGAATGGCGCTGGGTCGTTTGGGTCGCAGGATGGTTCATCCGCAACACCCGCGCCCCGACCCAGCCGGCCTGGCTGACAAAGGTGGGTCTTTTCGTCCCAGACGTCCCTTGCAACGCTTGGCGGAGGCCACATGACGCCCAAAAACCCTCCTGAGCGCATCCGGTTGCATCCGAGCCCAGAGCTATGGCTCGCAAACACGCTCTAACAACGGCAGCACCTAGACAAACGGTCCGGTAGGAAAGTTTCCATCGCTGCTAGTCTCTATTGACAACGCGGCGTGGGTGCATGGTGCCCGATTCGCCGGGCAACCGATGCTCTTACCCACACCTTGACCGCAATTGCTCCTATTGTGTCATGAAGGTGACAGGGTGGTGTTTTTCAAGGCATTGGGCCGCCGGAGTAGGCAATGACCAAGGCAAGTGATCGCTGTCGGCTGGGGCGGTCGAACGTGCAGGTGTCGCGCCTGGGGTTCGGCACGACCGCGCTCGGCAACCTCATGCGCGTGACGCCGGCCGAGGAGGCCGCTGCGGCCGTCGATGCCGCCTGGGGCGCAGGGCTGAGGTATTTCGACACTGCTCCTCAATACGGGCAGGGACTGGCGGAGGAGCGCCTGGGCGCCGCGCTGGCAGGCCGGACGCGATCCGACTGGGTGCTGTCGACGAAGGTGGGCAAGCTCCTGCGGCCCACGCCCGACGGGCGCGCGCCCAGCGGCCTGTTCGTCGGCGCCGGAGCGCACGAGATCGAGTTCGACTACAGCTACGACGGCACCATGCGCTCGCTCGAGTCGAGCTTGCGGCGGCTCGGCGCCGATCGCGTGGACATTGCGCTGATCCACGACGTGAACCGCCGCTATCATGGAGACAACGTTTACCAGCGGCTGGCCGAGGCCAAGGCCGGCGCCGTGAAGGCCCTGTCCAAGCTGCGCAGCGAGGGCGTCATCGGCGCTTTCGGCCCAGCCTTCAACGATGTCGACATTCTAATGACATTTGTCAGCGAGGCCGAGGTCGACTGCCTGATGCTGCCGCGCGGCTACTCGCTCTTGAACCAGCAGGCGGCGACCGAGCTGCTTCCCGAGTGCCTGCGGCGCACCGTGTCGGTCCTGATTGCCTCTCCTTTCGAGTCGGGCATCCTGGCCACCGGCTCCGTCCCTGGCGCGACCTACCTCTATGCTCCAGCCGACGAGGAGGTGCATGCCCGCGTGCGGCGGCTAGAAGCCGTGTGCCGCGACTATGACACCCCTCTGGCGGCTGCGGCGCTGCAGTTCCCCGCCCGCCATCCCGCCATCGCCAGCGTGGTCGTCGGCATGCGCAGTGCGGCTGAGGTCGCGGCCAACATTGCCTCGATCGGCAGGCCGATCCCCTCCGAGTTTTGGGGGGCGCTGGAGCGCGAACAATTGATCGCGCCGCTCAACGCGTGAACGCCTCGCAGCGGCGGATCAGGGCACGTTGACGCTGAGGGGCTTGTCCTTCTCAACGATCCACACCGAGATGAACTTGGCGGGGACCTGGCCGACGCTCTTGGGCCGATGCGCCTTATTGGCTCCGACGTGCATGGCCTCGCCCGCCTTGACGCGCACACTCGGAGCGCCTTCGACCTCGACCTCCACCTCGCCTTCCAGCAAGACCACCAGCTCATCGCCGGGATGGACATGACGCGGGGCGGCAAGCCCTGGCGGCACCTCCCCGCGGCCGACCACAGCGTTGTAGCCTTGCGCGGCGATGGGCGTGGTCAGCAGGGTCGTCCGCTTGATTTCGCCCGGAGCCTGGGCCGTCGTCACTGCTGTAGAGGCAGCCACCCCGGCAACGAGCCCGATCAGGACGCAAACACACGGCAACAGCGCCCTGTGCAAGGTGTCATGCACCGCAATCCCTCCCTGAAAAGGCTTATCAGCACTTGGTTTGGGCTCAGGCGGTCCCCGTCAGCGTCGCCCAGAGCCGATCCGCCCCGCGCGCCGCCACCGAGCGTCCAATCTCCGCCTGCCAATAGGTCTCGGAGCCGAACTCGTCGCGCCACGACCAAAGCCGCCGCGTGGCGTAGTGCAGCGGATGCTCGCGCGTGAAGCCCATCGCGCCGAAGGCCTGATGTGCGATCGCCGCACCCTTCCCGGCAGCTTCGCCGGTGCGCGCCTTGGCAACGCCGATCGCGAAGCGATCCGGCACCAGGGTCGAAGCCTCGATTGCCAGGTCGGCCGCGGCCCCTGCCGCTGCGGACTCCGCCGCAAGTTGCGCCAGCATATGCTGAATGGCCTGAAACTTGGCGATCGGCTTGCCGAACTGAACGCGGTCGTTGGCCCACGTCAAGCAATGATCGAGCACGCGGGCCAGGGCGCCGGACATCTGGACTGCGCGCAGCAGCGCTCCCTCGGCCTCCACCACACCCGCCGCGCCGGCGAGCGGCGCCGAGGCAAGAACCTTCGCCTTGGTCAGGTCGATGTCATCGCGTGGCTCTCCCGCCATGCTGAAGCTTCGACCGACAACCGCGCCCGACGCGTCCGCCAACACCAGCTCATTGCCCGTCCCCAGCAGGATGCCACCGGCCTTTCCGCCCCATGCGACCGCTCCTGCGCGGCCCGCAAGCCGGCCATTTGCCAGCGATACACCCGAGCATGCGCTCGGCGCCGCCACGGAGAGCGGCCCGTCGGGAATGGCGAGGCCTGCGCGGCCGAGCAGACGGCGCGCGATCACGGTCTCGCCAAGCGGAACGGGCACAGCGTGATAGGCTGAGCGCTGCACGAGCGCCATGACATCGCCAAAGCCGAGGTCGCCGTCGGCGGTCTCGCCGATGGCCGTCATGCCTTGCTCGTCAAGCGCTGACCACAGCTTTTGCGGCCAGTCGGCCCCGCCGTCGGCCGCAACACGCGCCGCGACGTCGAGCGTGTCCTCTACGATTCGGTCCAGCGACCGCAGCATCAAGTCGCGCATCTCGCTCATCTGAGGCCGAGCCCCCTCGCGATCATGCCTCGCAGAATCTCGCGCGTGCCGCCGCGTATCGAGTAGGAGGGCGCCTGCTGCAGCGAGAGCTGTTGCAGTGCGTCGTAGGGCCTTTCGCCCAATGGCCGACGCGGCTCGAGCGGCAGCACCCGCCGCACGACCTCGGGAATCTCCTGCTCGAGCGTGGTGCCGAGATCTTTCACGAGGGCCGCCTCGGTGACCGGCGACTCACCCTTCTCCAGCAGTCCCGCGATCGAGGTCGACATGCGCCGCAGGGTTGCCAGGTGCGCCACCACGCGCCCCAGCTCGGCCGCAGCTGCCGAGGTGGGTTCGCTGCCCAGCTCCCGGAAGGCCTCGACCAGGAGCGGGTAGGTGGACATGAACCGATCGGGCCCCGAGCGCTCGAAAGCGAGCTCGGAGGTCACCATGGCCCAGCCCTGCCCCTCGCCTCCGACGCTCATGTCCGCCGGCACGAACACGTCGTCGAACGTCACCTCGTTGAATTCGTGGCTGCCGTATACGTTGATAATCGGCCGGATGGTGATGCCTGGCGATTTCAAGTCGACGATGAGCTGCGTGAGCCCGACATGGCGCTCCTCGGGCCGGCCGCCGGTGCGCACCAGGGCAATGAGATAGTGCGCCATGTGGGCGTAGCTGGTCCACACCTTGCGGCCATTGACGCGCCAGCCGCCATCGACCTTTGTTGCGCGCGTCTTCACGCTGGCGAGGTCCGAGCCGGTGTCCGGCTCGCTCATGCCGATGGCGAAGAAGCAGCGGCCGGCGGCAATCTCCGGCAGGATCATCTTCTTTGCGCGCTCGCTGCCGTGCCGCAGGATCTGCGGCCCGCTTTGCCGATCCGCGATCCAGTGCGCCAGCACCGGCGCGCCGGCTGCGAGCATCTCCTCGACCACGACGTAGCGCTCGAGCGCCGAGCGCTCATGCCCGCCATAGGCCTTCGGCCATGTCATGCCGAGATAGCCGCGCTCTCCGCATTTGGCACTGAACGCGGGATCGGCGGTCGCCATGGCCCCGACGGCCGGCCTGAAGGCCCCTTTGGCAATCTCCTCCTCGAGAAATGCCCGGACCTCAGCCCGCAGCCTGGCTGCGCCAGGAGGCATGACAACGGGCTCGAACCTGAACTCGGCCATGATCGCGTGCTCAATGTCGTTTCCTCGCCGCCAGTATGCCGTTGTCGCGCACGCGAACAAGCGTCAAATTGCGGCCCTTACGCATCGCCAGCACAATCGGAGTCGCAATGCCCGGGCCGCTCGAGGGAATACGCATCATCGACCTGACTGCCATCGTGCTCGGGCCGCTGGCCACCATGCACCTGGCCGATCTCGGCGCCGACGTCATCAAGATCGAGCCGCCGGAGGGCGATGTCATCCGCGTGCCCGGCAATCCGAAGACGCCGAAGATGGGGCCGATCTTCCTCAACGCCAACCGAAACAAGCGCTCCGTCTGCCTCGATCTGAAGCGGCCCGAAGGCGCGGCGGTGGTCAAGCGCCTCCTTGAGAGCGCCGATGTGCTGGTGCACAACAGCCGGCCGCAGGCGATCGAGCGCCTGGGCCTCGGCTACGAGGCAGTCAAGAGCATCAATCCCCGCCTCGTCTACGCATACGGGCTCGGCTACAAGCGCTCCGGGCCCTACGGGCACAAGGCCGCCTACGACGATCTCGTGCAGGGTGCGAGCGGCGCCGCCATGCTGCAGTCGCGCGTCGACGGTGGCCCACCTCGGTTCCTGCCGAGCCTCTTCATCGACAAGACCACCGGCTTGCACCTGGCCATGGCCATCATGGCCGCGCTCGTGCATCGCGAACGAACCGGCGAGGGCCAGCTCGTCGAGGTGCCGATGTTCGAGACGTTCGCCGCGTTTCTGCTCGTCGAGCATATGTACGGGGCGACCTGGGACCCGCCGCGCGGCGACAGCGGATACGGCAGGGTGCTATCGCAGCACCGCCGGCCCTATAAGACCAAAGACGGCTATGTTTGCGCGCTGCCCTATACCGAGAAGCAATGGACAGCCTTCACCAGCGCGCTCGGCAGGCCCGATCTCGCCACGGACCCGCGCTTTGCAACGCAGGCCGGTCGCGCCAACAACCAGCCGGCGGCGCAGCAGATCATCGCCGAGCTGATGCAGTCGCGCACGACCGACGAGTGGCTCGCCTTTTTCGATGAGGCGGACATTCCCGCCATGCGGGTCAACGACATCGACGATCTGTTCAACGACCCGCACCTGAAGGAGACCGGCTTCTTCACAATGCGGGAGCATCCGAACGAAGGACTGATCCGCACCACCGCGAGCCCCTTCGCATTCGAGAAGACGCCGGCCAGCTACCGCCGTCATGCGCCGGTGCTGGGAGCCGACGGACCGGAGGTGCTGCGCGAGGCGGGCGTGAGCCAGGAGGAGGTGGAGGCCCTGCTCAGCTCGGGCACGTTGCGCGTCCCAAGTGGAAGCTCGTCCAGGTGAGGGACCGGCAACTCGGCAGGGGATCGCTTCGGATCAGGTGCCAGCCGTCGACTTGGCCGCGGCCTGCTCCTGCTCTTTCTCTTGCGCGATGTCCTCGTTGAAGAGCTGCTCCAGCTCCTCGGCGTACTTGAGCGCCTGCGCCTGCAGCTTCTCCATATCGCTCGCCAGCTTGTAGTCCTCGTACAGCCGCTTGCGGTCGAGCTTCATGAAGGCATCGGCGGTGCGCATCACCTCGGCCTCGTTCAGGCCAAGGCCGCGCAGCACCCCGCGCGTCAGGTCCAATGAGGCGAGAAAGGTCTCGCGCCGGATATTGGTGATGCCGAGGTCCATCAGGCGATAGACGTGCTGGCGATTGCGCGCCCTGGCGTACATGGGCACGTGCGGGAAATGCTGCCGCACCAGCTGCGCCGTCTTGATCGAAGCATCGACATCGTCGATGGCGAGCACGAAGGCGCGCGCCTTGTCCGTCTGTGCCGCTTCGAGAATGTCGAGCCGGCTGGCGTCCCCGTAGTACACCCTGCTGCCGAAGCGCCGCACGAAGTCGACTTGCGCGGGATTGATCTCGAGTGCGGTGAACGGGATGCGCTTGGCGCGCAGCACGCGTGCAACGATCTGCCCCACGCGGCCGAAGCCGGCGATTACAACATGGCCCTCCTCCGCGCGCGGCACGTCGTAGACCGGCTCGGGCTTTCGCAAGGCCCGTCTTATAACGCTGTCGATAAGGAGCAGGAATGGCGTTGCCGCCATCGACAGCGTGACCACGACCGCAAGCCGATCTACGAATTGCTGCTCGAGCAGCTCGGTCCCCACGATGAGCCCCAGAATGACGAAGGCGAACTCTCCACCCTGCGACATGGCGAGTCCGAGCCGGCGTGCGCCCCTACCGCTCAGCCCTTGCCAGCGGCCGACGGCGTAGAGCACGGCGACCTTGACCGTGATGAGGGCGGCGGCCAAGGCGAGAAGGAGGGGCAGCTCGCGCTGCAGCAGCGCCAGATCCAGGGACATGCCGATGGCCGTGAAGAACAAGCCGAGGAGGAGGCCTTCGAACGGGTGGATGTCGGCCTCGATCTGATGCCGATACTCGGAGTCGGCCAGCATGGCGCCAGCGATGAAGGCGCCCAGCGCGGCCGACAAGCCCGCCGCGTGCATTGCCAGGGCCACGCCGATGACAGTCAGGAGCGCGCTGGCCGTCATCGCTTCGCGTACGCCCGACGCTGCGATGAGCCGATAAAGGCGGTTGAGCACGAACCGGCCGCCGAGCACGACAGCGGCAATCGTTACAGCCGCCTTCAGCATCGCGAGCAGCGCCGCGCCCGCGGTCGTCGTGCCCTCCGCAGCGAGCATCGGCACGATGGCGATGAGAGGAATGGCGGCAAGGTCCTGGAACAGCAGGATCGAGAACGCCAGGCGGCCGTGCCGCTGCGACAGCTCCTTCTTTTCCTCCAGCACCTGCAGCACGAAGGCCGTCGACGACATAGCGAGCGCGATGCCGATGACGGCCGAAACCGTCCACGACATGCCCCACACAGCGACGACAACGCCTACAATTGCGCCAGTGACGGCGACCTGGACCGACCCTGCACCGAAAATGGATCGGCGCATGGCCCACAGCCGCATCGGCTTGAGCTCGAGGCCGATCAGAAACAGCAGCAGCACGATGCCGAGCTCGGCGATTTGCCTGATGCTGTCGAGTTGGTAGACCTCGAAGATGAACCCGAGGCCGTACGGACCGATCAGGATGCCGACGGCAAGGTAGCCGAGCACCGAGCCGATCCGGAGCCGTTTCGCCAGGGGCGCGGCAATCGCCGCAGCGGCAAGAAGAATTGCCGCCTGCAGCAGAATTTTATCATCCATGTCCCGATCCGGATTGAGCGAGGCGGCCTGCGTCCCGCGCCAGAGGCGGGGCTCGCGCGGCGGATTTCACCCCATACCTTGTAGCGGCGCCTCAGGCAAAGATGGAATTCGCTCATCCTTATGCAAGGGGCGTCCAATAACCCGGCATTCAAAGCACCGGCTCGCATTTTTTGCGGCCCGCGACCGGCGATGCTATCAACCGACTCCTCGAGGGCCCGCGGAAAATCGCTTGAGCATGATTGAGCTGCGGTGAGCGACGCAGACAGGATGGGGTGTTGCGCAAAGATCGACCGATGGCGGACCAACGGACCACCAACTCTGACGGCCGCGCATCGGCGCTCGCCTATCTCGCGGTGCTGATCTTCGCCTGGGGCGGCAACTACACGTGGATGAAGATGGCGCTTGCCGACATCGGGCCGTGGGCAATGAACTTCGCACGCTACGCGCTCGGCATCGGTCTGATCGCGACGGCCCTCATCTTCGCCGGCCGCACCCGCGAGCTGATCCCGGTGCGCGGTGAACGTATCGAGCTGGCGTGCATCGGTTTCCTGCAGGCGGCCGTCATCACCGGCGCGACTGCCGTGGCGCTGCAGTGGATCGAGGCCACACGTACCGTCCTTATCGCCTACACCGTCCCAATCTGGACGATGATTTTCAGCCTCCTCGTCCTGCGCGAGCGGCCGACCCGGGCCGGAGTTGCGGGCACGCTCGTCGGTCTCGCCGGCCTCGCCGTCCTCACCAATCCGCATGCGATGCAATGGAATGCCGCGACCATTCCCGGCACCTTTGCCGCACTGATCGGAGCTATCGGCTGGTCGCTGGGCTCGGTCCTATACCGCCGGCGTCCCTGGCGCTCGACGTTCTGGCAACAGGTCTTCTGGCAGCTTGCCACCACGACCCTTGCGACGGGCGTGGGGTGGTTTGTGCTCGAACGGGGACACTCCATTCGCCCGACTGCAACCCTCGGCGTGCTCATCGTCTACATGGCCGCCGCGCCGACGGTCATCGGATATTGGTGCTGGTCGCAGGCGCTGTCGCGCCTCTCGGCATCCGCCGCAAGCCAGGTGCTGCTCCTGTCGCCCGTATTCGGCATGCTGCAGAGCCACATCGTTCTCGGCGAGCCTCTCTCGCCGGCTCTGCTGGCCGCGGCGCTGTGCATTGTTGCCGGCGCGTGGATCACGCTCGCCGCGCGACCGCGGCGGGCGTGACATGAGCTGAACGGAGCCGTGGATCAATAGGTCTTGGGCGCTGCTGCGGGAGCCTGACCCTTCACCTCTTTGACCGCTTGCGCGGCAGCGTTGGCCATGAGGCGCGCATCATTGAGGATGGTGCAAAGCTGATAGCCTTCGTCGAAGCGGCGCAGTGCCGTCTTCGGGCCGTCCGTGTGCACGCCCGCGATCAATCCCTTGTCGCGCGTCTTCTTGCAGATCGTGGCGATGAGCTCGAGCACTTCCTTGTCGGAGGGATCGAGCGTGGGCGGCTTGCCGAGGCTCATGGACAGATCGGATGGCCCCACGTAGACGCCGTCGATGCCCTTGACTAAAAGGATCTGGTCCAGATTCTGCACGCCCTTCCGCGTCTCGATCATGGCGAGGAGAATGATCTCCTCGTTGGCGCCCTGCCAGTAGTCGGCACCGCCGTATTGCACGGCGCGATTGGGCCCCATCGAGCGCGTTCCCATCGGCGGATAGCGGCAGAAGTTGACGAACTGCTCGGCCTCTTCCTTGGTATTGATCATGGGACAGATGAGCCCGTAGGCGCCGGCATCCAACAGCTTCATCATGATAGCGGCGTCGTTCCACGGCACGCGCGCCATCGGCACCGCGTTGGTCGTCGAGATCGCCTGCAACATGCCGACCGCGGACGGAAAGTCGACGGGTCCGTGCTGCAGGTCGATGGTCACCGCGTCCCAGCCCTGGTGCGCCATGAGCTCGGCCGAATAAGAATTGGGAATCGCCAGCCAGCCGTTGACGATGCGGCCGCCTTCGGCCACGATCTTGCGCAGGTTATTCTTCCTCATCGACGTTCCACCCGATCCTGTTGGCGAGATTGCTGCGGAACCCTAGAAGTAGGCTCTTGCAACGTCGCTTGCCACAGATTTCTGCGTGGCCGCGGGCGATATCGGGCCGCGCCAGATGCTGGAAGTGAACCGCGCCGCAACAGAGCTCAGGCCAGGCGCTCACGCCCGAAGAAGCTGAAGGCGATGCTCTGCACGATGGCCAGCAAAATGCGCATCACGATCGTGAAGAACATGAACACAAGCTGCTTCTCTTCGAGGAGCAGACGCACCCAGACATTGTACTTCGGCGGAAGATTGGTGCTGACGATATAGCTCTTGGCGCTCGTTGCCAGGCTTATGATCTGGTCCAGCGTCTCGGGATAGTTGATGCCGACGAAGGCAAGCGCGATCGCTCCGAGAATGAGTGAAACGATGATGTTGCCGGTCGACAGCAGAACCATGTGCATTGGGGCCTCCACTCGTGTGCTCCCGCAGTCGCGCATTATGCCCGAAACATGGCGCACGTGAGACGGCAGCCTCAGGCGAGCCTGGCCACGGCATAGAGATGCGGAAGCTTTCGCGTGCGGTCGATCAACCGCAGCGCGCGCTTTGCTCCAGCCCTCAGAACGCGCAGCGGCAATGGATAGATGCGTTGCAGCGCGGCGGGCGAGCAGCTGAAGTCCGTCGCCGCGCATGCGAGCGTCGTGAACCCATGCTGGCGCAGCGCCTCCGCGAGCGTGACCTCATTCCATGAGCGCACGTGCTGCCAGCGATGAAACAAGCGTCCGGTTTCCGGGCTCATGATCATGCTCTTGGACAGATCCTCCTCGTTGGGCGTGGTGACGAGCAGCAGGCCCCCTGGCGCGAGCAGAGCCTTGATGTTCTCCAGACACGCTCGCAGCTCGGCGTCGTAGAGGTGCTCGACAACCTCCATCAGAAATGCTGCGTGGAAGCGCTCGCTCGGGTTAACCGGCTGATTTGCCTGCCAAGCTCCCAGAAAACCGGGGCGGCCTTTGAACTTGGCGCCGAGGGCATCGACCGCATCGGCGCCGAACTCCGCGGCGCCGCACTGATAGCCGCTGGCGAGCAGGTCATCGACCAGGAAGCCCAGGCCGGCGCCGTAGTCCACAATGCGGCGTGCGCCGGCCAGGTGCGGCCTCATGTAGCGCACCACAGCCATGCCAACTTGATAGCCGAAGTAGTTCTCGGGGGTCTTGGCTTCGTGAGCCCAGAAACGCCCGACCATCTCGGGTGTCCAGACGAGCTCGTCAGGCTTGGCGCTGGCACTTTGCGACATGGCTGGTCGGTCTCTTTCCTGTATGGACGTAATGCGAAGTTTTGCGCGTCCGTCTCGCTGTGCTGTATTACCCGACTGAACCGGACAATGCACCGAGCCACCAAGCAGCGAGCTACCAAGCCTTTGCAGGATCCCCACTTTCCGGCGCCCGCCCGCCTGGGCGCCATGCTGCACCGACTGGCGGGCTGGCTGCCGGAGAGCGATGTCTCCGTGGCCACGCTTGCGAGCGGTCTCATCCGAATCGCAGTTACCGTTCTGCTGCTCGCCAATACAGTTGTGTTGGGGCGGCTGCTCGGAGCGGAGGGGTTCGGCATCTATTCGCTGGTTTTCGCCATGGTCGGCTTCACTGCGCTGCCTCTCAATTTCGGACTCTCGACCCTCGCGCTGCGGGACGTTTCGGCGCTGAGCGCGCGCAAGCAATGGAACGAGCTGACGGGCTTCATCCGCTTTGCGCTCCTTGTCATTGTCCTCTATGCCGCGGTGGTCGCTCTCGTTGCTGCAACGGCGTGGCCGCTGTTCGCATGGCAGACCAGCCCAATCCTTCTCGCCACGCTGTCGATCGGGCTCATTCTCCTGCCGTTTCATGCCGCCGGAGAGGTCCTTGGCGCAGTCTTGCGGGCTCTCGGCCGCGTGGTAACCGGGCAGCTCCCCGACCTCCTCCTCAAGCAGGCCCTTCTACTGGCTCTGCTTGCCGTCGTTGTGGCGACGTTGGGGTCCACCTGGCTCACGCCATCCCGCGCCCTGACTTTGCTGCTCGCAGCCGCCGTTCTGGCAACGATGGTCGCCGTGCTCGTGCTGGCGCGCTCGACACCCCTCGAGGCTTGGCATGGCGGCACGATGCTTCCCTTGCGCGATGGGCTTCGGCGCTGGCTGCCGCTGGCCCTGCTCGGCATCATGCAGGGCGCAAATCTCCACACCGACGTTCTTATGCTCGGCCTGCTGGCAGACCCTACGGCCGTCGGCGTCTACCGGGTTGCAACACAATGCTCACTGCTCGTGGCATTCAACATCGCGGTTTTCGGGCCGGTGATCGGACCCCACGTGGCGAGGCTGCATGCGCGCGGCGACAAGGCGGCGGTCCAGCGCCTCGTCGGCTGGGCGGCACGTTGCATCTTTGCCGCCGCTTGTCCGGTGTTCATCGTCCTCGTACTGTTCGGCACGTCAATCCTCGGTTTCTTCGGCAGCGACTATCAGGCCGGCGGTACGGCTCTCGCAATCCTGGCGACCGGCCAGCTCGTCAATGCCTCGACGGGAGCGGCTGGGCTGGTGTTGAACGTGACCGGCCATGAGCGTGACACGATGTTGGCCGTTGCCGTTGCTGCGGCCACAACCGTTGTCGGAAGCCTCATCCTCGTGCCGCCGCTCGGACTTCTCGGCTCGGCGATGGCAACAGCGCTCAGCCTGACCTTGTCCAATGTCATTCTCCTGCAGCGGCTTTACATGCGCACCGGCCTCGTCAGCTTCGCGTTTCCGCTGCCGCTTCGGTCGGCTTCGTAATGCGCCGGCCCGACTTCTTCATCCTGGGCGCGCCCAAATGCGGCACGACCTCTCTTGCAGCCTGGCTGGCTGCCCACCCGCGCATCTTCATTCCCATCAAGGAGCCGCATTACTTCAACACAGACGAGGCGCGCATCTTCACCACGCTTGCGGCCTACGAGCGGCTGTTCCGGCGCGCCACGCCGGATCACCTGGCAGTCGGGGAATCGTCCGTCTGGTACCTCTACTCGACGGCAGCCGTCTCCAACATCGAGGCCTATGCCCCGACGGCCCGCTATATCGTGCTCTTGCGCAATCCTCTCGATATGGCGCCCTCGCTGCACGAGCAGCTCGTCTTCGCCGGGGTCGAGCCGGAGAAAGATTTCGGCGCTGCTTGGACGCTTCAGCGGGAGCGCCGGCTCGGCCGCGCGGTGCCGCGCGGCATGCTGCAACCGCGTCGCCTTCTCTACGGCGATGCATGCAAGCTCGGCGCGCTGATGGCGCGTCTTTATGAACGCGTACCGCGCCATCGTGTGCTGGCGTTACTGCTCGACGACCTGCAGGCGGATGCGCGTGGCGCATACGCGCGCGTGCTGGAGTTTCTCGGCGCGCCCGACGATGGTCGAGAAACGTTTCCCGTCCTCAATGCCAGCAAAGTCCGGACCGTCCCCGGGATCGGGCAGCTCACGGCTGCGGCCTACAGGCTGAAACACGCTCTGGGCATCGAGCGCAGCTTCGGCATGCTCGACCGCCTCGATACGCTGACCAGCGAGCGGAACCGGCGTCCCCCGCTCCCGCCCAGGCTACGCGCAGAGCTGAACGACTACTTTTCCGATGACGTGCGGCACCTAGCGTCGCTGCTCGGCCGCGACCTCTCTCACTGGCTGACGGTGCCTGCCTGAACACCCCTTCCAACCCCCTCTCAGCATGCTTCGAGCGTGGGCTCTGGCTCACATCCGCGAGAGCCGGTCTTGTTCATCCGACTACGGCATCTCATTTCCAGCGCTGGTAGCGATCGCTAGCGAGGCAATGATGCGGACCATAATTATGACGGCGACAGTCGTTCTGGGCGTCGGCTCCATGAGCCTGCCGGCGAGCGCAGACTGCAATGTCCGAGGGGAGTTTTGCGGATATCCGAACTGGGCCAGCAATGCTTTCGCGGGCAGAGAGCGCGTGCCGGAGTCTACTTTGCCTCGCGATACTCCACCGTTGCGCGCCTACCGGCCACCGCAGCGAAAGATCCATCGCAATCGGACACGCTAGACGACGCCCAACATGAGCTGCTCGCACTATCGCCGGCTGCCCGCTTGTTGGGACGCCTCGCGTCCGCCTCGTGCAAGGTCAATCAAACATCGAGATTGGCGACGCTCAGCGCGTTGTCCTGGATGAACTCGCGGCGCGGCTCGACGACATCGCCCATCAGTTTGGAGAAGATCTCGTCGGCCTCGTTCAGGTCTCCGAGCTTGACTTGCAGCAACGTCCTGCTCTCGCGATCGAGCGTCGTTTCCCAAAGCTGCTCCGGGTTCATCTCACCCAGCCCCTTGTAGCGCTGCAGCGAAATGCCCTTGCGACCTGCCTCGTAAACCGCATCGAGCAAAGACCGCGGGCCGAAGATCGGTACCTCGCCGTCCTTGCGCCGCAGAACGCCCTTGGTGGCATAGACCTCGCGCAGATGAGCGTTGCGCTCATTGAGACGCCTTGCATCGAGCGAGGCCAGCAACGCCCTGTCCAACGTCCGCAGCTCCGTGACGCCGCGCACATCGCGTTTGAAGGAGAAGCCGTCGTTGCCGAACCGGCCCTGCCAACCGCGCTCGGTCTCCTCCGCCATGACGTCGAGACGTTCCGCCACTTGCGCAGCGATGGCGTTTGCCGCCTCTGCCGACAGCAACAGCTTGGGATCGAACGCGCCGCCGATCGCCGCTTGCTCGACCACGAAGCGGGCGTAACGGGAATGGAGATCGTCGATGACCTTGACGATGCCGCGCGCCTGCTCGACCACGTCGCGCAGATCCTTTCCGGCACGCGTCTCGCCACTCCCCAGCGAGAACGTGCAGCCTTCGAGGCCCGAGTCGATCAGATAGTCCTCCAGCGCGCGCTGGTCCTTCAGATAGGTCTCACTCTTGCCCTTTGCCACTTTGTAGAGCGGAGGCTGCGCAATATAGAGGTGGCCCTTCTCCACGAGCTCCGGCATCTGCCGATAGAAGAACGTCAGCAACAGCGTGCGAATGTGGGCGCCGTCGACGTCGGCGTCCGTCATGATGATGATTTTGTGGTAGCGCAGCTTCGACAGATCGAAGTCGTCGCGGCCGATGCCGGTCCCGAGCGCGGTGATCAGCGTCCCAATCTCCTGGCTCGACAGCATCTTGTCGAAGCGCGCACGCTCCACATTCAAGATCTTGCCGCGGATCGGCAGCACCGCCTGAAACTCGCGGTTGCGCCCCTGCTTGGCGGATCCGCCCGCGCTGTCACCTTCGACGATGAACATCTCGGTGTTGGCGGGATCGCGGTCCTGGCACTCCGCCAGCTTGCCCGGCAGAGAGTTGAGATCCAGCGCACCCTTGCGGCGCGTGAGCTCGCGCGCCTTGCGCGCAGCCTCGCGCGCAAGTGCGGCTTCGACGATCTTGGTGACGATGATCCGGCCTTCCTTGGGGTGCTCCTCGAACCAAGCCGCGAGCTGATCGCCGACGATGCTCTCCACCACCGGCTTCACTTCCGAGGAAACGAGCTTGTCCTTGGTCTGGCTGGAGAATTTCGGGTCCGGAACCTTGACCGAGAGCACGCACGTCAGTCCCTCACGCGAGTCGTCGCCGGTCAGCGCCACCTTCTCCTTCTTGGCGATCCCGGACTCCTCCGCATACTTGTTGATGACGCGCGTCAGCGCCGCGCGGAAGCCCGCCAGATGCGTGCCACCGTCGCGCTGCGGAATGTTGTTGGTAAAGCAGAGCACGTGCTCGTGGTAGCTGTCGTTCCACCACAGCGCCACCTCGAGCGCAACGCCATCCTTCTCGCCGGTCAGCATGATCGGCTCCTCGAACAGAGCCGCCTTGGAACGGTCGATGAAGCGCACGAAGGCCGCAACGCCGCCCTCGTAGCGCATCTCCTCCGACTTCACGTCCGCATGCCGCTCGTCGCGCAGCACGATCTTGGCGCCGGAGTTGAGGAACGCCAGCTCGCGCAGCCGATGCTCGAGCGTCGGATAGTCGAAGTCGGTCATCGTGAAGGTGTTGGGGCTCGGCAGGAAGGAGACCTCGGTCCCGACCCGGCCATCGGCGTCGGCGACAACCTTCAGCGGCGCGACGGGAACGCCATCGCGAAACTCGATGAAATGCTCCTTGCCCTGCCGCCAGATGCGCGCCTTGAGCCAGGTGGAGAGCGCATTGACGACGGACACGCCAACGCCATGCAGGCCTCCCGAGACCTTGTAGGAGTTCTGGTCGAACTTGCCGCCGGCGTGCAGCTCGGTGAAGACGATCTCGGCGGCCGAGCGCTTCGGCGTTTGATCATCGTCCTCCTTGATGCCGGTGGGGATGCCGCGCCCGTTGTCGAAGACCGTGACGGAGCCATCCGCGTTCAGCGTGACGACGCACTCGGACGCGTAGCCGGCGAGAATCTCGTCGATGGCATTGTCGACGACCTCGTAGACCATGTGGTGCAGGCCCGACCCGTCGTCGGTATCGCCGATGTACATGCCGGGGCGCTTGCGGACCGCATCCAGACCCTTCAGCATCTTGATCGAATCGGCGCCGTACTCCTCAACGCCGCCGTTCTTCCTGACCGGCAACCCGCTCATGTCGATGTTGTCCTGAGACCCGCCAAAAATCGAGGTTTTTGTATAGCACAATATGGGGACGAAGGCGCCTGAAATCCACGCCCCCAACGCCTCCGACGAACAATATTTTATTGTTTCAAATCAATCGCCTAGACTGGAGCCGGTCCAACCGTCTGCGCAGATGCCGCAGTGCCGGAAGACAGGTCTCCAACCGGGACGAATTGAGCATCGTTCAAAAGGGCTGCAAAGGGCTGGCGATCAGTACCCGTCATCCACGCCTGACTGCCCAGCTCCACCAGCTCGGCAAACAGGCCCGCGCGCCGGCGCTCGTCCAGGTGGGCCGCAATCTCGTCGAGCAGCAGGATCGGCGCGACACCCGCCCGCCGCTGCTTGACGAGCTCGGCGTGCGCCAGCACCAGCCCGACCAGCAGCGCCTTCTGCTCTCCGGTCGAGCACACATGCGCGGGCATCGACTTCGGCCCGTGCATGACGACGAAATCGCTCCGGTGCGGCCCCTCCAGCGTGCGACCCGCGGCCCGGTCCCGCTCGCGCCCCGCGCGCAGCACCTCGATGTAGGCGTCCTCCACATCGATTGCCGCGCGGTGCGCCAAGTCACGCTCCAGTGCTCCCTCCAGACCAATCTCGGCCCATGGGAACGAGGACTGTGCCGATCGCACGCGACGCTCCTCGATCATCGCGCGCAAACCCGCAACGGCCTCGGCGCGCGCCGCAGCGACAGCCACACCGGCCTCGGCCATGATCTTCTCTAGTCCTTCGAAGCGCGCGTGCTCGACAACGCCGTCCTCGAGCAGGCGATTGCGCTGGCGCATGGCGCGCTCGAAGTGGCCCACTCTGACGCGATAACCAGGGTCGAAGCACAGGATGAGCCGATCGAGGAAACGGCGGCGCTCCGAGGCGGGCCCGGTGAACAGGCCATCCATCGATGGCGTCAGCCAAACAACCTCGAGCAGATCGGCGAGCGCTCCAGACCCGGTCTGGTCTTCGCCGTTGATGCGCACGATACGGCCGGAGCGATCGCTGGCGGCTGACGGGGAGATCCCGGTCCCCACCTCGAGACGCCCGTCCGGCGTGTGGACGCTCGCGGCGACGGCCCATGCTCCATTGCCTTCGGTCCGTGCAATCTCGGGATACGGCGCGCGCCGCAGGCCCTGGCCCGGCGCCAGCAGCGAGACCGCCTCCAGGATATTGGTCTTGCCGGCTCCGTTGGCTCCGGTCAGCACGACCGGCCGCCGATCGAGCCGCAAATCGAGGCTGCGGTGATTGCGGAAATCCGTAAGCGCCAGACGTTCGATCCACATCGTCAGCAAACCTGCCGCAGCGGTTGGTGCTTCTCGCGCATCCGGACCGGAACGTCTCGGCAGGGGTCTGACAGGGGCCGTGTCAGACGCGCATCGGCATCAGCACGTACAGCGCACTGTCGTCGCCCACATCCTTCACCATGGTCGGTGAGCCGGGATCCGCGAGCATGAGCTGCAGATTGTCGCCCTCGATCTGGCTCGAGATATCGAGCAGGTAGCGGGCATTGAATCCGATCTCGAGTGGCGGCGACTGGTAGTCCACCGCGAGCTCCTCGACTGCGCTCCCGCCCTCCGGATTGTTGACCGACAGGGTCAGTTTGTCGGACGTGATGTTGAGCTTCACCGCGCGGCCGCGCTCGCTAGCGATGGTCGAGACCCGGTCGACCGCACCCATGAACTGGGCATTCGACACCTTCATGGCCTTGTCGTTGGACTGGGGAATCACTCGGCCATAATCGGGGAACGTCCCGTCGATGAGCTTCGAGGTCAGCGCAATGGGCCCGATCTCGAACCTCACCTTTGCAGCGGAGACGCCGATTTTCACCGGCGCGGTCGTGTCCTCGGTCAACCGGTGCAGCTCGTGCACGGTCTTGCGCGGAATGATGATCCCGGCCATGCCGTCCGCGCCCTTGGGCCGCTCCAGATCGACCTGTGCCAGCCTGTGCCCGTCCGTCGCGACGGCCCGCAGCGTCGACTGCTTGCCGCGTGTCGCCGTGTGCAAATAGATGCCATTGAGATAGTAGCGCGTCTCTTCCGTCGAGATCGCGAACCGCGTCTTGTCGATCAGCTTCTTGAGCTCGGCGGCCTCCACATGGAACGTGTGCGTCATCTCGCCGGCGGCCAGGTCGGGAAAGTCGTCGGCCGCCAGCGTCTGCAGCGAGAAGCGAGACTGACCGGCTGCAAGGGTCAGACGCTCCCGCTCGGCCTCTCGACTGATGTCGATCTCCGCGCCATCCGGAAGCTTGCGGACGATGTCGTGAAGCATATGCGCCGGCACGGTGACCGCGCCGGGCGTTGCAACCTCGGCCGAGACCTGCTCGACCACCTCACGCTCGAGGTCGGTTGCTTTGAGCTCGAGCACCTGACCTGTCGCGCGCAGCAGGACGTTGGACAGGATCGGGATTGTGGTGCGGCGCTCGACGACGCTCGTCACATGGCCAAGGGCCCGCAAGAGCTCGCTACGTTCGATCACCAGCTTCATGACGAATGCCTCGGTGTAGCACATCCAGGCCCGAGACCTGCCGCCGGTTCGGGCACTGGGGCCGCGTCAGACGCCTGGTGAGGTCAACGCGCGAACCACCGGATCTCTCGGGGAATCGTTGTCGCTCGAACTTGGCCTGGGATCGGCCGATTTGCAAGGGGCTCGGCATCCTCCTTAGCGCGCTGGAATGCACGAAAGCCGGGCATGTGTTTCATCATGCCCGGCCCCGCGGCATTGAAGCAACGGGCCGCTCACCGCGGTCCTGGCCCAAGGCCTCAGTGGCTGAGCTGCTTCTTCAGGTCCTCGATCTCATCCTTGAGGCGCGTGTTGCCGGTGAGCTCGCCCTCGATCTTGCGAATGGCGTGCAGCACCGTGGTGTGATCGCGATTGCCGAACCGGCGGCCGATCTCCGGCAGCGATCGCTGCGTGAGCTGCTTGGCCAGATACATGCCGATTTGCCGCGGCCAGACCACCGACCGATGACGCCGCTGCGAAAGGATGTCGCCCTTGGAGACGCCATAGTGGCGCGAGATCACGCGCAGGATGTCCTCGATCTTGATGCGCCGAGGCTCGACCCCGGACACGAGATCGCGAATCGCCGTCTCCACGATGTCGGCCGTGATGGGCGTACGCATGTACTGCCAGATCGCGTAAAGCCGCGTCACTACCCCCTCGAGCTCGCGACCGCTCTCGGTCAGGCGCTCCGCGAGCAGCGCTATCGCCTCCTCGGGAATATTGAAGGAGGCATCGACAGCGCGCTTCTCCTGCAGCCTGCGCTCCAGGATCTTGTGGCGGAGGTCGTAGTCGGGCGCACCCATCTCCGTGACAAGCCCGCGCGCCAGCCGCGACCGCATACGGTCGTTGAGGCGGGCGAGCTGCGCCGGAGGACGTGCCGAGGCGACCACGAGCTGACGACCGCCATCGAGCAGAGCGTTGATGATGTGGTCGAACTCGAGCTCTGTCTTCTCGCCGTGCATGAACTCGAGATCGTCGATCAGAAGCATGTCGATCGAGCGGAACCGATCCTTGAAGCCCATGGCGTCTTGTGACTTCAGGGCCTCCACGAACTGGAAGCGGAAGCGCTCGGCGGTGAGATAGAGAACCTGCGCATGCGGGCTGCGCCGCCGCACTTCCCAGGCGATGGCGTGGAGCAGGTGCGTCTTGCCGTGACCGACCGCGGAGTGAATATAGAGCGGATTGAAGCCGCGCTCGTCGGCAAAGACCGTTTCAGCGACCTGCGTCGCGCCTGCATGCGCCATGCGGTTGGAGGCGCCGACCATGAAGCTGTCGAACGTGTAGCGAGGGTCCAGCGGCGAGCCTTCGAGGCCGTTGACCTGCAGGCGGGCGCCCACCGGCTGCGGCTGCATGGGAAGCCGCGCCATCATCGGGCGGCGAGCCTCGCCGACGGAATGAGACTGCCGGCTCACGGAAGCATCCTGCGATCCGCCGGCTTGCGGCGCTGCCGCCGCCGCCGGGCGCACAGATGTGCCGCCGGGGTGGCGCTGGATGACCTCGACCCGCTCGACGCCGTCGAACTCAAGCGCACAGCAGGACAGCAGTGCATCCGAGTAGTGCGTCTGGATCCAGGTCTTCAAAAATTTCACCGGAACCGAGACCTTGAGCACCTTGCCGTCGAAGCTTTGAAACTCCAGGGAATTGAACCAGCTCGAATAGACGTCCTCACCGAGCCTGGCCTTCAGAGTGGCTCGAACCCGTCCACCGCGGGCGTTGATGTCGGAGACCTCCTTGGGTCCCTCGTGCTCGCGCGCCCCCGTTTCCTCTCGAACGTCCTCCAGAACTTCCGGTTGGCCGCCTTCGAAGTCTTTCCTGTCAACCATTTGAACCCCCGCACTTCGACCTCAAACGTCGTCTCGTTTTGCGCCCTCCCGCCGTCGCTTCTTGTTTGCCGCGTGCGACGAACTGGAGGACCGCGCCCCCTGAACTAGCCTTGGGACCAGGGCAGTCCCGCCGCCTTCCAACCGGCAACGCCGCCGCGATGCCGGGTCTTCGGGTCGAGGGGTCCTTCAAACCCCTCGGCCACGTTGTGACACTTGCGGTAGCCCGCCGCGGCCGCCGCCTGTGCCGCCATCCTGCTGCGCGCCCCGGAGCGGCAGATGAAGAACACCTCCGTGTCCTGATCCGCGCCGAGCTGCCGGAGCTGCGCGCTCAATTCCTCGACGAAGGCGCCATTGGGGCGGCCGTCGGGAAACGTCTGCCACTCGATGAGAACGGGCCGCCTGCCGATTTCATCCAAATTCGGCAGCCCGACAAAGGACCATTCTGCTCGTGTCCGCACATCGACCAGAACCGCCGTCGGGTCAGCCGCGAGGCGTGCCCACACCGCCTTCACCGGCACGTCATCGACGCTACCACCGGACGCCGCCACAAACCTTCTCCTACGGAAACACACCCACCACCGCTGCCGAAGGAGAACGTCCCTCAGCAACTCGCAATGCAAAATGGCGTCTGCCGGCACAACGACCAGCGACTCGCCTACGCAATACTGTTGAGACCTTGGAACCCGAGCCCTACAAACCGCCCTCGGCTCGGGCGAACTCACCCGCAACTCCGGCGGAACGGGTCCCTATCCGTCCGCCATCTGTTAACAACATTTTAACCGATAACCCAGGCGCCGCAAGTGTGACGTTCCTCGTCGATCCTTGCTGCGCGAGCGCTCCGCGATTTGACCCGGAAGTCGCAACGCCGATCGCACCGCGCGACGAAAGCGCTTGAAGTAGCAATCGGAATCCCTGATGCCCGGCACAGCTTCGCGGCCTGACGACGGCCGCGAAGGACGACGAGTTTGAATCCAGTTCATGATTGCGCTGGGACTCGCTTTTCGCGCAGAAGGCTCGTCTCAGAAGCCGGGCACCGCCGAAAGAGTCTGATGCTTGAGGCGCTTGCGCGGACTCGCAGGCGGCGGCAGCGAACGGGCGATTGTGGCGCCGATGCAACAAGTCGGGCGCATCCGGGATCGCGCAGGCGAACCCCCGTACCAGGCTCAGGCTGACATGGCCCTGACGCGCGCGGTCAGTCGCGATACTTTCCGCGAGGCGGCGTTCTTGTGAATGATGCCCTTTTGTGCGGTCCGCATCAGAACCGGCTCGGCGGCCTTCAGAGCTGCCTCGGCAGCACTTCTGTTGCCCGACGCGATTGCCTCTTCGACGCCGCGTACCGTCGTCTTCAGGCGCGAGTGCCGCGCCTTGTTGATCTCGGTACGGCGCAGCGCCTTGCGCGCTGCCTTCTTGGCCGAGGCGGTATTGGCCATTGCTTGCTCCTTGCTGGTGTCCTGATCTCGCTGACGGGTCTTGCTCGGCACGCGTCGAGCCGGCGTGAGGCCCCTCAAATACACGCACCGCCCGAGGGATTGGCCCCCAGGCGGCTTTCTGTGAGCCCTGATATATCGGCAGGCGCTAATGAGGTCAACGGAGGTCCGGGTCCCGCCGGATACTGTCCGCGGGCCGTTGCGAATCCGGAAAGTCCATCTAATCTCCGCGGTCCGGGCGGGGCCGGCGCCGCCGGCAGCAGGGGGATACGGATGGCTTCGACATCGATCACCGCGTGGCTCGGCATCGGCCTCAGCGTCGCGGCGCTCGCGGCCACGGCTGGCCTCAAGCTCGGCAATCCGGGCATGGCCTACCTGCACATGGCCATCGCCGCGCTCACGGGCATCGGCGTCGCCATGGTGGCCCAACGCGCATCACGCGATGCCGCTGCACCCTCGCAGAGCCGCGAGGCGCTCGCGAGCACTGGCCTGCATCACCTGGGACTGGTCTGGACCTGGGGCGCGCTCGCCCTGTTCGTCACCTACGCCTTCGTCTTGCAGTGGCGCGAATGGTGGCATTTCGTGCTCGCCTGCGCCGTGCTGGCGACCCTCTGTCTGATGCTGGCGGGAGCCCTGAGCCGCGACGCCGCGGCCGGCAGCGGGGATGCCACGATGCTCAAGCTCGGCCGCATCGTCATGCGGGTCCACCTCGGCGCCATGTTGATCACGGTCATCGGCCTCATCGCCGATGGCAAAATGGTCCGCTTCCTCACCCCGCGCCATCACGACTGGGCTGCGCAGAACGTCTTCTTCTTCGGCGCCATCGCCATGGCAGCGATCAGTTGGAGTGCATTGACTGCGCTGAAGGCCAAGCGGTGAGCGGCATCGGCGAATCAAACCGGCGGCGGATGATCGCCTCGCGCGAAGGCAAGCGCATCGGCACGTCGCTGCAGCCAGCCATGCAGCGGCTGGTGGCAGTCCTGGTTGCCAGTGTTTTTGGAATGGCGGCAGCGGCACGTCTGGAGCTGACTGCGACCACCGTTGCTTGCGCGGCTCTGTTCGTCATCATCGCCATCGCAACCGCGGTGCAAACCAACACCGCGACCGGCGAAGCTCCTGCCCCCGGAGTGGGGACCATTATTTTGCGGCGTAATACGCACCTTATCGCAATGAGCTACGCATGGGCCGCGTTGGCCATGCTGACATTGTATTTGACCCCGCTGACCGGTCTCAGATGGCAACACGGCTGGCAGTACGGCCTGGCGTTCGCGCTGCTCGCCGGAGGCACCTTCCTTTACGCGCTCATTCTCGGAGATGAGCGACGGCCGGACCTCGCGCGACAGCTGGCGCAGCTCGCCACGCCGCTCGCAGCCGTTCAGGCGCTAATTGCGGCGGGTGGACTCGTCTACCTGGTGGCATCCGGCAAGATGCTGGCAGGGAAGGGCGACTGGGCGGCCAACGTGGTGTTCGCCTTTGCCGCGCTGGCGATCATGGCCGTCTGCGCGCTCGCGCTGCGCACCGACGCGCGGCTGATGCGGTCGCCGCCTAGCGATGCTTGAACTTCGGCGGACGCTTCTCGGCGAACGCTGCCATTCCCTCCTTCTGGTCCTCGAGCGCGAACATGGAGTGGAATACGCGGCGCTCGAAGCGCACGCCTTCGCTGAGCGTCGTCTCGTAAGCGCGGTTGACCGATTCCTTGGTCATCATGACCACCGGCAATGACATGCCGGCGATCGTCTCCGCCGTCTTGATGGCATCCTCCAGCAGTTTATCGGCCGGCACCACGCGCGACACCAGACCGGAGCGCTCCGCTTCCGCCGCGTCCATCATGCGGCCGGTGAGGCACATCTCCATGGCCTTGGCCTTGCCGACGAAGCGGGTGAGCCGCTGCGTGCCGCCGGAGCCTGGCATGACGCCGAGCTTGATCTCGGGCTGTCCGAACTTGGCGGTGTCGGCAGCGATGACGAAATCGCACATCATGGCAAGCTCGCAGCCGCCGCCCAGCGCAAATCCCGCAACCGCGGCGATTACCGGCTTGCGGCAGCGCGTGACGCGCTCCCAGGCGCTGATGAAGTCCTCCTTGTAGACATCCATGTAGCTCTTCGACTGCATCTCCTTGATGTCGGCGCCGGCGGCGAATGCCTTGGCGCTGCCGGTGATGACGATGCAGCCGATGCCCTCATCGGCCTCATACGCGTCGAGAGCTTGCGACAGCTCGTTCACGAGAGCGCTGTTCAAGGCGTTGAGCGCACTCGGGCGATTGAGGGTGATGAGCCCGACCCGGCCACGCGTTTCGACGAGGATATTGTTGTAGGCCATGCTGCGCCTCTCTGTTTGCGACCGTTCTCAGCGCTGACATACTCGGCAGGCAAAGGTCGAGCGCCCGCCCTGCGTTGTGCGGTGCACCTTGCCCCGGCAGCCGGGCGTCATGCAAGGCTCTCCTTCGCGCCCGTAGACCGCAAAGTGGTGCTGGAAATAGCCGAGCGAGCCGTCGGTCCGCTTGTAGTCGCGCAGGGTCGACCCGCCGGCCTCTATGGCCTCTCGCAGCACATCACGAATGGCGGCCACAAGGCGTTCGGCGGCGGGCAGC
>JBLNBZ010000099.1:0-4646 GCA_050260355.1 Bacteroidota bacterium
CGACCGGCGACCGGAGCGCGTCATCGGCGACCGGCGACTGGAGCGCGTCATCGGCGACCGGCTACCGGAGCGCGTCATCGGCGACCGGCGACCGCAGCGCGTCATCGGCGACCGGCGACCGCAGCGCGTCATCGGCGACCGGCGACCGCAGCGCGTCATCGGCGACCGGCAACCGCAGCGCGTCATCGGCGACCGGCAAAAACGCCGTCGCCATGAACATCGGCTTCGCCGGGAAAGCCAGGGCCGGCAAGGGCGGAGCAATCGTCCTCTGCAACCACGACGACAACTACAACATACGCCATATCCGCGCGGCGAAGGTTGGCGAGAACGGCATCAAGCCGGATGTCTTCTACATCCTCAACGATGCCGGCGAGTTCGAGGAGTCCGCATGACCGACAAACTCGAAGCCGCCAAGGCCCATCTCGGCACGAAATACCTGTGCCATCCGGTGAACCGCGTGCAGCCGAAGGCGCCGGCCTTTGCCGAGCCGACCAACCCGCTCGCGGCGAAGTTCAAGGCGATGCTGGCGTCGTCCGTCACGCCGCTGCGGAGGCGCGCATGAGCCCTTTCGATCTCATCCTCGGCTACGCGCTCGCCGTCGCCGTTGTCATCGCCCTGCGCGCATGGGTGCGCTCGTGAGAATCGGCGACGTCTTATATGGGCTGCTGTTCCTCGCTGCGGCGCTCTATGCGGCGGTCAGTTACATCGGCACGCGCGAGCCGGGCTGGCTGTTCGGCGCCCTTGGCTGGCTCATGGTGCTGGGATCGCACTGCCAGCTTGTCGGCTACCGGGCCATCGTGGATGCGGCTGTGGCGCAGGTGAAAGGGGGTGCGGTGTGAACCCTCGTCTCGAACTGCACTGGCATTACCGCCGGCTCGAACTGGAAGCGGCCGAGCGCGAGGAACGGATGAAGCGCGAGCAGGCGGCGCGCAAGGTGAAGGCGTGCGCGTACTGGTGCGGCATCGTTCTCGGCGCCCTGGTGCTGGCGTATGACGTGACGAAAGGGGTGTGGTGACTACCCTCTACGTCAAGCCCGCGCCCGGCGAGGCCATCCCCTGCCCCGCCTGCCACGGCTCGCGGCGAGTTGAGTTCATGGATCACAACGGCCGGTACGTGATTCAGCCCTGCCGCATGTGCAATGGCGACAAATTCGTAACACCCCTGCCGCGGGATGAGCGGCTGGAATATCGGAGATCGGAGGAAAAGTGAACGCACCAATGGTAATTGGCCGAGCCGAGATGATTCCGTTCTCGGACGTATCGAAGATGGCCGAGGCTATCGCCAAGTCCGGCTTGTTCGGCATGAAAACGCCGGAACAGGCGCTCGCGCTGATGCTGACCGCGCAGGCCGAAGGCCAGCACCCGGCGACCATCACGCAGGACTACGACATCATCCAGGGCCGCGCCGCGCGCAAGACGCATTCCGTCCTCGCGCGCTTCCAGCAGGCCGGCGGCAAAGTCGAATGGCAGGAGCTCACCGACGCGAAGGCCCGCGCCACGTTTTCGCACCCGGCCGGCGGCGCCCTGACCATCGAGTGGACGATAGAGATGGCGCGGCGCTGCGATCTCACCGGCAAAGACAACTGGAAGAAATACCCGCGCGCCATGCTGCGCGCCCGCTGTATCGCCGAGGGCATCCGAGCGGTATTCCCGGCGGCGATCGGCGGCATGCTGGTCGCCGAGGAGGCGCAGGACATCGCGCCCGAGCGGGATGTAACGCACGAGGGGCAGACGATCACGACGACGCAGGTGCAGCCGACCGCCCTGCCGCCCTACCCGCAGGACAAGTTCGACGAGAACCTGCCGACATGGCGGGCGCTGATCGAGGCGCAGAAGAAGTCGGCGACCGACATCATCGCGTTCATCTCGACGAAATACACGCTCACTGAGGCGCAGCGGGCGCTGATCGACCCGCCGGTAAACGCCACCACCACGGAGACGCAGCAATGAAAACCCTCACCCTCATCCAAGGGACACCCGAATGGCTGGCGCACCGCGCCAGCAAGAGGAACGCCAGCGACGCCCCGGCCGCCATGGGCTGCTCGCCCTACACCACGCGCTCGCAACTGCTCCAGTTCATGCACGCCGGCTCGCGCCCCGACCCGACCCCGGAGCAGCAACGCCGGTTCGACCGGGGCCACGAGATCGAAGCCCTCAAGCGCCCCGTCGCCGAGGCCATCATCGGCGAAGACCTGTTTCCCTGTGTCGGCAGCGAGACGGTGGACGGCATCGAGCTTTCCGCATCCTTCGACGGGCTTTCGATGCTGCAGGACACGAATTGGGAGTGCAAGACGCTCAACGACGACCTGCGCGCCGCGCTCCCGAACCCCGGCCCGGACGGCAACGACGCCAAGAACCTGCCGAAAGCCTACCGCGTGCAGATGGAGCAGCAATGCGCCGTTTCCGGCTGCCAGCGCGTGCTGTTCACGGCATCCGACGGCAACAGTGACGACCGGCACTGCTGGTACTACCCCGACCCCGCCCTGCGCGCGGAGCTCGTCGCGGCCTGGCGCCAGTTCGATCAAGACCTCGCCACCTACACCCCGCCCGCCCCCGAAGCCGTTATCGTGGCCGAGCCGGTCGTCACCCTGCCGGCCCTGTCGGTCCAAGTGGACGGCGCGATCACCATCCGCGACAACCTCAAGACGTTCGGCGAGCAACTGACCGCCTTTCTGGAGCGCATCGACAAGGCGCCGAACGACGACCAGGGGTTCGCGAACTGCGAATCCGCGGTCAAGACGCTCAAGGCCGCCGAGGACGCGCTGGACGCGGCGGAGTCCTCCGCCCTCGCCCAGACCGCCAGCATCGACGAGATGCGCCGCACGGTGGCGACGTACCGCGACCAAGCCCGCAACATGCGGCTCGCGCTCGAGAAGATCGTCAAGCAGCGCAAGGAGCAGATCAAAGCCGAGATCGTGGCGGCCGGGAAACAGGCGCTCGCCGACCACATCGCCCAGCTCAACGCCCGCATCGGCAAGCCGTGGATGCCGACCGTGGCCTGCGACTTCGCGGCGGCGGCCAAGAACAAGCGCACCCTGGCGAGCCTGCGCGATGCCGTCGAGACGGCGCTGGCGAACGCGAAGATCGAAGCCTCGGCCGTGGCCGACAAGATCCAGATCAACGCGAACCTGCTGCGCGAGGCCGGGTACCCGTTCCTGTTCAACGACGCCGCGACGATCGTCCTGAAAGCGCCGGACGACTTCGCCATGCTGGTCAAGGCGCGGATTGCCGAGCACGAAGCGGCCGAGCAGAAGCGGCTGGAAGCGGAGCGCGAGCGCATCCGGGCCGAGGAGCAGGCGCGGGCGGAGCGCGAAGCGCGGGAACGGTTGCAGCGGGAAGCGGACGAGCGGGCGCGGGCGGAGGCGGCGGCCAATGCCGGCGCAGCGCGACAGGATGCGGGCGCGCAGGCGGGGCCGCCTGCCGGCCAACCGCAGATCACCCAAGCGCAGCCGGCCAAGCCCACCGCCACCGTCACGCCGATACCGGCCAAGGCGAAGCGGCCGAGCGACGAGGAGATCGTCAGCGCGCTCGCCGAGCACTTCGGCGTATCGAAGATGGTGGTCATCGGCTGGTTGAGCAGCATGACGTTGCTGGTGGCGTAGCCATGAAGAAGGTCAAGCGGTGGCGTTATTACTGCGAGTATTGCCGCAAGTCCGGGTGCAGCGGTGGACACATCGCGCGGCATGAGCGCGGCTGCACGGCAAACCCGAATCGTGAATGCGCGATGCACGGGTTCGTCACTACAGAGTCGGCGCCGGACATGCCGGCGCTGCTCGCAGCCATCGAGCACGACGCGAAGCTGACGAAGCTGCGCGCCGTCGCCCACAACTGCCCCGCTTGTATCCTCGCCGCCCTGCGGCAATCGAACGTGATGATGGTCGATGGCGAGGGGATGCCGTTCGCGCCGGACTTCGACTTCAGGGCCGAGCGCGAGGCGATCTTCGCAGCGCACAACGCAGCAGAGTATGAGCGCGAAGGGATGTATTACTAGTGAGCGCAACAATCACCTGGAGAACGTGATGCCCATCGAAATGCAACCCGTAGAAAGCAGCATGCTCGCCGCCTATGGCTACGAGCCGGAAACCAGCACCCTCGCCGTGCAGTTCAAAAATGGCACGACGATTCATTACCCGAACGTGCCGCAGGAGGTCGCGGACGGCTTCGCCGGAGAATCGGCCGGCAAGCACTTCAACGCGAACGTGCGGGGGAAGTTCGAGGGGGTGAAGATCGAGGCGGAGAAGGAGGGTGAAGAATGAGCGCCCTTGGCGACTTCGGTAAGGGCAAGACGCATTGCATGGACGAGGGCTTTGTTCCCCACAGGCACGACACATGGAAGTGGCGGTACGGCGACCTGAAGGCACCGACCACACTGCGCCACTGGAACGGACACGACCACGAGCGCAAAGGTAAGCCCAAGTTCACCGAAGAAGTGATCCCGGCCGGCACGACCGTCAAGATCGTCATGGCGAGCCGCTTCGGCGACGTCGGCATCACGACAAATCTCGACGCGGAGCACGGCTACAGCGCGCGCATATTTCTCGACGACCTCACCAACCTGCGCGCGTCCGCATGAACCTCAACGCCCTCATCGCCGACATCCTCGCGCGCCTGTCGCAGCGCATCGCCTATCGGGCCTGCAGCGCGCAT
>JBLNBZ010000100.1:0-57016 GCA_050260355.1 Bacteroidota bacterium
CCACGAGCCTCACCGCAAGCTTTCGTCGTCCTTGAGTTGGCAGCTCCTGACGCGGCGCGGAGTCGACGTCGATCCCACCGTGCACCCGCCCTCGGTCGACGATGTGCGCCCGGCGGCCCGCGCTGGGACGCAATCGCCCGTCGGCGGTCGGATCAAGCGTCTCTTCGACATTGCCGTCGCGACCCTGGCGCTGATCGCGCTGTCCCCCCTTATGCTCGCCGTCGCTCTCCTGATCAAACTGACCATGGGCGGCCCAGTCTTTTTCGCGCATCGGCGCATCGGGCTCAATGGCAAGCCCTTCCCCTGCTACAAGTTCCGCACGATGGTGAACGATGCCGAGGAGCGCCTGAGCCGCTACCTGGCGCAGGATCCGCGCATCGCCCGCGAGTGGAGCGAGGCTCGCAAGCTGGAGCACGACCCGCGGGTGACGATGCTCGGCAGCGTTCTGCGCAAATCGAGCCTCGATGAGCTGCCCCAGCTCGTCAACGTCCTCCGCGGTGACATGAGCTGCGTGGGGCCACGTCCGGTCGTGGCCGCGGAGCTGGAGCGCTACGGTGCCAGTGTGACCGACTATCTGAGCACCCGGCCGGGGCTCACCGGCCTCTGGCAGATCAGCGGGCGCAACAGCGTCAGCTATGCCACGCGCGTCGCGCTCGACAGCGCGTATACGCGCAACTGGTCCATCCTCCTGGACCTGGCGATCGTGGTGCGGACGATTCCGGCCCTGCTGAAGTTCGACGAGACCGCCTGATCGGCACCGCCTTGTCGAGACAGGCGGCGAGCGCTGTCGCGCGCCTCCCCGCAACCGAGATGGCTATGGCCGCTGCGGCCACAAATAGCGCGCGCACCAGCCGCGGCAGACAAGCGACGCCAACACCGCGAGCAGGTAGGAGACTTGAAGCGCGGTGAGCGCGCAGATGATACCCACGCCCATTTGGCGCAGCGGTTGTCCAGACGCAATCCCGGCGAGAAGCCCGACCACCACGACAGCCACCGATACCGCTATAATGGCCGCCACCCGAAAGACCGTACCGATCGCAAGTCCGCCGAGGATCATTAAGCCGAGCAAGCTAGTCATGGTCGTTCTGCCCTATGACTTCATGCCACAAGTTGATACTTGCAATCCCAGAATGTGGCTCTGGTGTGACCTTGCGCCCCACAATTTGCCTGCGCTGCGGCTATTCCTCTGTCGGCGCACGAGTTCATCATCGTGCGGTCCTCAATCGTCATGAGCGACAGGCCTATCTGCATCATCATCGCGGCCTACAACGCGGCTGCCACGATCGGGCGCGCGGTGCGCTCCGCGCTTGCGCAGCAGCAGGCGGGCGAGATCATCGTCGTCGACGATGCGTCCACCGACGGCACGGCCGACGCTGCGCGCGCAGAGGACGACCATTCCGGCCGGCTTTCGATCATCGAGCTCGAGAACAACGGCGGTCCGGCCCGGGCCCGCAATATCGCTCTCGAGCGCTCGGGAGCGCCTTACGTCTGCGTGCTCGACTCCGATGACTATCTCCTTCCCGGCCGCCTCGAGCGGCTGCTGTCGCAGGCTCCGCCGGACTGGGACTTGCTTGCCGACGACATTGTCATTGTTCCGAAGACCCTCGAGCATGTGCGCCTCGAACTCTGCGATCCGCCGGCGCCGCCCTGCCGCGTGCAGCTCGACCTCGCGACGTTCGTGGCCGCGAATATCTCCCATCCAACACGCCCGCGCGCGGAGCTGGGCTTCCTCAAGCCGATCATCCGGCGGAGCTTTCTGCAGGAGCAGGGCCTCGAGTACGATGAGAGCATGAGGCTCGGAGAGGACTACGCGCTCGATGTTCAAGCACTCATGGCCGGAGCGCGTTTCCAGCTCGTAAGCGCCTGCGGCTACGTTGCCATCGAGCGTGGCGACTCGATCAGCTCTCGGCACGCCGCCGCCGATCTCGAGCGCATCATCAACTTCGATGAGCGTTGCATTGCGGCCGGCCGGCGTCTGACCAGCGCCGAGCGCCGCGCCTTCGCAGCCCACCGTGCGGCAACCCAGCACAAGCTCGACTATCAGACCGTGCTTGATCGCAAGCGTGAATGGGGACTGGCGAGCGGGCTCGCGGCTCTTGCCCGCATGCCGCGCTCTCATCTGTACGTTCTCGCACAGACGCTGCGCGCGCGGCTCCCCTCTGCGCTCCGGCACAACCGCGGCGCCAACGATCGAATTCGCCTGCTTGCAGGGCTTCCCCGATCCGGCGTCACATGCGAGCACGCATCCATCGCAGCGCCCGATCCGCACTGGTTGTCAGGGGCGTATCGCAATCCCGCTGCGAGTGACCGCGCGAGCTGAGCGCGTCGAGATGCGCCTGGTCGATGCTTGCCGCCGCAGGTCGCGCCGGAAAGCGCCTCACACGACCTTGGATGACCCAGTGTCCGGACGCGGGCCGCCGAACGCCAGACGCAGCAGACCGATCCCAATGCCCAGCACACAGCCTGCGGCCCCAGCCGCCGCCAGCGAGCGCAAGTACCGCGGATAGCTCGGCTTGACCGGCGGGGTCGCGCGGCTGATGACGCGTGCGTTCGTTCCCGGATACGACTGACGCTGCACCGATTCCGTGTAGGCCTGCAGATAGCTTTCGTACATCTTGCGGTAGGTCATGGCCGTCGACTCGAGCTCCTCGAGCGTGCTGCGCGCAGTCGAAGCCTCTTGCGCCCTATCGTGCCCGTCCTTCGATTTGCCATCTGGATCCGGGTCGCGCGTCCCAATGATGCGGTAGTCGCGGCGCGCCTTGAACTCCTGCACCTTCAGCGCTGCGCCGTTCATCAACTGGCGGATCTCCTCGATGCGCTCCTCGAGCCACTGGCTGCCGCGTCTGGCCGCTTGGGCGCGCGCCCCCAGTTGATCCTCGATGAAGGCATCCGCCGTCGCATTCGCCAAGAGTGCCGCTCGCTGCGGATTGGAGGCGCTGTAGCCGACCTCTATGACGTACGACACGCCCTTGCGACGAATCTCCAGTCCGCGTTGGAAGGCATCGACTGCGGCCCGCAATCGCCCGGCCTCGATGCCCTCCGGGTGCTCCGGGTGGCCGCTTTCGAGATGAATCTCGGGCGACGTCAACAGATTGAGCTTGTTGATGACGAGGAGCGCAATCTGCTCGGACTGCAGCACGGCGATCTGGCTCTCGATCTGGCCGAGGTCGAGAACGATTGCGCCCTCGCCCAACTGTTCCCTCAAGAACTGAGGGCTTCGCGAATCGATGAACAGCTCCGCGCGCGCCGTGTACAGCGGAGTGACGGTTGCGAGGTAGAAATACACGGTAATCACCGCAACCGCGATGCATCCGAGAATTACCAACGCATTGGAGAGGAGGAAGCGCAGAATGTCCGCCGGCGTGATCGATATCTCAAGCGGATTTCGAGAGCCACCCTCGCCCTCAAACGCTCTTCCTCCCGCAATTCGATCAAGCATCGAGGCCACCCCGCGCTAGCATCATCATCTCGAGCTGTCGCCAAACGCATTTCTTGTCGCGACGACGGCTGACGGCCGCAGACCAATAAATAGCCGCACGATGGCGTCACGTACATAGCCAGGTGCAATCACGGGAAATTGGGACCCGCCGGCGCCCGCGAAACGCCAGCTTTCAAGGCCAATCTTAACGCGCGGGCGGTTGCGACCGTGGATCAGCCGGCGGGTCCCCGAGCCCCCGCGCCACATTTCCAACGCCCATCCCGGCCAATCCTATGGCGTAGCCTCCACTACGCCTTATTCGGCCGCTGGCGCCGCAAGATGTGCCGTTCCCCGGCACGTGGCGCGATTGTATTTTCAACCGCCAGGTGGTCCCTGGAGCCGGCGCCTCGGCGGCGCGAGGGCCTGGCCGGCCGAGGCTCGGCCGCCAGACGCAGATACGCGATGCCCATCTCTCGGCATCCGATTTGCAGAGCGCGGATGGACGTCGGCTCGAGATTTCTGAGGCATTTGCGCCTGATGGTTAAGGAACATCGGAAAATTCTGGTTATCGCCGGCGTCTTTCCACCCGAGCGCATTGCCGAGGCCGATCATGCATTCCGTGTCTCCCTGGAGCTTGCGAAGCGGGGCTTTCGGATCGAGGTGTTGACGCAGCAGGGCGCCGTTGCCGGCCCGGAGCTCCCGTTCCGCGTGCATCCGATCATGTCGCGCTGGAGCTGGTACGAGCTGCCGCGCCTGCTGAAGATCGCGCGCCGCGTCGCGCCCGATGTCGTGCACTTATGGTTTCTCGGAAATATCTATCACTTCCACCCTATGATCACGTTTGTGCCGGCTCTTCTGAAGCGACTGCTGCCGAATACCGCGGTCGTGACGCAGGTGAGCTTTCCGGTTCCCAGCGGAGCATACCGCTTTCCGCTTTCCACACGTCTGGCTCGAAAGGCCTTCGCGGTCGGCTTCGGACCGGCCCGCATCGACTACGGCTATGGTGCACTCCTGCGCGACAGCGACAGTGTCATTGTCATGGCCCCGGGCCACCTCGACACGCTGGCCACCCACTGCTCCGGGCTTGCGCGCAAGACAATCCTCATCCCTCCACCGCCGCTCCTTCAGATGGCCCCCGCGACAGCCGAAAGCCGGGCGCGCGGAAGGAAGGCGCTGGGCCTTGCTGAGGACGACTTCGTGTTCGCCTATTTCGGCCGCCTGTATCGGCTGAAGGGCCTCGAGACCCTCCTCGAGGCATTCCATCTTCTTCGCCGACGCCATCCGCGCGTGAAGCTGGCAGTCATCGGCGGCGCCGATCCGGGCTGGTCGGACAGCGATTGGAAGGTCGAGCAGCTCTACGAGATGGCGCGCACGCTCGATATCGAGGACGGCATCGCATGGAGCGGTGAATTCCCCTTCGACAGCGACCTCGGCTCCGCATATCTGCGCGCCGCCGACTGCGCCGTGCTCCCGTTCGACCGAGGCGTCGCATTGAACAACAGCTCGTTTGCCGGTGTCGCTGCGCACGCGCTTGCAACCCTCGCCACGCGCGGCGACACCTTGGACAGCCCCTTCCGCGAAGGCGAGAACGTCCTGTTGTGCCCGCCGCTCAATCCGCCGGCCATGGCGGACGCGATGGAACGGTTGCTCGCCGACCCGCAATTGAGAGCGCGCCTGCACTCGGGAATAGAGGCACTGGCGCGCGAGTGGTTCTCGTGGGAGGGCTCCATCGACCGGACCATCGCCGCATTCGACATTGGCGGCGCTCCCTCGCCAGCGGACACCGTCCAGCGCGCTGCCGTTCGAGCCGAGGGGCTCTGATGGATCGGCTGCCTCGTCGTGACCGGTCGCCGATTTGGATCGTGCACGCGCGCGCTGCGCAACCGCAGGACTGACCGAATGCGGATCCGGCAGGCAGTCTTTCTCGTCGGCGGCAAAGGAACGAGGCTCGGCTCGATCGCCAAGACCACGCCCAAGCCTTTGCTCGAGCTGGCACCCGGCTTGCGCTTTCTCGACGTGCTGCTCGATCAGGCCGCGCGTCACGGGTTCAGCGACATCATCCTCCTCGCGGGTCACCTCGGAGATCAGGTCGAGACGTTGTACCAGTCGCGCCGCGTTCGCGAGGCCACGGTGCACGTGGTGCGGGAAGGCGAGCCGGCAGGCACAGGCGGCGCACTCGCCTTCGCCGCCGACCGGCTGGACCCCTGGTTCCTGATGGCCAACGGGGACTCGCTGTTCGATTTCAACCTGCGGGCGCTCGCCATACCTCAAAAGGAGGATACCGAGGCCCGCCTCGCCCTGCGCCACGTCGCGGATGCATCGCGCTACGGCTCGGTCGACGTGCGCGGCAACCGCGTCACCGCCTTCCGCGAGAAGCAGGCCTCCGGCGCACCAGGCCTGATCAGCGGCGGCGTCTACCTTCTGAGCCGGACGATCCTGGAGCACGTCCGCAAGCCCTGCTCGCTCGAGACGGACATCTTCCCGCGCCTGACCGAGGCCGGGCTGCTCGCTGGTCAACGGTTCGACGGATACTTCCTCGACATCGGCCTGCCCGAGTCCTACGAGCGCGCGAAGCGGGAGATCCCTGCCCGCCTGACGAGGCCCGCAGCATTCCTCGACCGCGACGGCGTTCTCAACGTGGACATCGGCTACACGCACCGGCCCGAGGATCTTCGCTGGATTGCCGGCGCGCGCGAGGCCGTCCTGCGCCTCAACGAAGCGGGCTACTACGTCATCGTGGCGACCAACCAGGCCGGCGTGGCGCGCGGCTACTACAGCATCGACCAGATGCACGCCTTTCACGCGCGCATGCAGGACGAGCTCGCCGACATCGGCGCGCACATCGACGCCTTCTACTACTGCCCGTTCCATGAGGACGGGATCGTCGAGGCGTTCCGCGCCGCCGACCATCCCGATCGCAAGCCCAATCCCGGCATGATCCTGCAGGCCCTCGACGAGTGGCCGATCCGGTCCGCCGGCAGCTTACTGATCGGTGACCGGCCAGGCGATGTCGAGGCCGCCCGTCGCGCGGGCCTTCCAGGCTTCCTGTTCGAGGGGGGCGACCTGCGCTCGATGCTCGATCGCGCGCTCTCCGCTCTGCCTGCTTCGGCCGTGCCGCCGCCATGACCCCCTCCCCATCCATCTACGGCGCGGTCCACCATTGGCTTTTCGAGGAAGCGCTGCCGTTCTGGGCCGAGCATGGCGTCGATCGCATTCGCGGCGGCTACACCGAGCATCTGCGCCTCGACGGCGGCGACGCTGCGGTGGCGTTCAAGCGCATACGGGTCATCTGCCGTCAGATCTACGTCTTCTCGCACGCCGCCATGCTCGGCTGGCCCGATGGACTTGCCCTTGCACGGCACGGTTACGAGTTCCTGACGGCCAAGGCATGGCTCAACCCCGGATGGGCCCGCACCGTCGACCCGGCCGGTCACGTGCTCGACCCGACGCCCGATCTTTACGATCACGCCTTCGCCCTCTTTGCGCTCGGTTGGTTCTACCGCGCGAGCGGCGATCCTGGCGCACTCGATTGGTCGCTTCGCACGCTCGACTTTCTCGACCGACACATGCGTCATCCGGGCGGGGTCGGCTTCCTGACCGTGAAGCCGGAATCGGGCCCGCGCCAGCAGAACCCGCATATGCATCTGCTGGAGGCGGCCCTCATTAACCTGAATGTCAGCGGCGAGACGCGATTCCGCGCGCTTGCCGATGAAATCGTGGATTTATTCGATAATTGTTTCTATGACACAGCGACACAGACGCTTGCAGAGAATTTCAATAGCGACTGGTCGCGTGCCGCCGGGCTTGCCGGCCGCACCACCGAGCCGGGACATCAGTTCGAATGGGCGTGGATCTTGGCCGGCTACCAGCGCGCGACGGGGCGTGACATGAGCGCATCCGTGCGAGGGCTCGTCACATTCGCAGAGACCCACGGGGTCGACCGCACCACCGGCATCACGTTCAACAGTGTGCGTGATGACGGCGCCCCGCTCGATCGCGGCTCGCGCGTCTGGCCCAACAGTGAGCGCATCCAGGCTGCGGTTGCCATGTTCGAGCTCGACGGGCGCGACCCGCGCCCGATCTTTGAGCAGAGCGGCAGGCTGCTCCTCGATCGCTTTCTCGCACACGTGCCCTCCGGCACATGGATCGATGCCATCGACGCCGATGGCCGACCGCAATCCGACAAGGTCCCGGCGTCGACGCTCTATCATCTCGTCATCGCCTTTGCCGAGATGCTCAGGGTCGAGAAGCCTGTCGAAGCGTGCGTCGTAACCGGGACACCGTCAGGGGAGAAGATGCGCCCGTGAGCATGGGCTCGCGCGGGTGCGGGTCTGAATAATGAGCTGCGATAAGTCTTGGATGGGACGGTATGCGTATTCTTGTGACTGGAGGCGCCGGCTACATCGGCTCGATCCTCGTCCCGGCTCTTCTGGAGCGCGGACACGAGGTGAGTGTGCTCGACACCTTCGCCCGCGGCACCACGGAGCTGGCGCCGTGCTGCCGCTACGACAGTTTCAATCCGATCCGCGGCGACGCGCGCGATGAACGCCTCCTCGACGAGCTGGTGCCCCGCGCCGACGTCGTGATCCCGCTTGCGGCCATCGTCGGTGCTCCATTGTGCAAGGAGGACCCGACCGCCGCCCGCACCATAAACCTGGATGCCGTGGTCGCGCTCGCCAAGCGCACATCCCGCCAGCAGATGGTGATCTATCCGACGACCAACTCCGGATACGGCATCGGCACCGCCGGCCAGTACTGCACGGAGGAGACACCGCTCAATCCCATCTCGCTCTACGGCGTGACCAAGGTCAAAGCCGAGGAAGCCGTGCTCGAGCAGACCCGCGGTGTGACGCTGCGTCTTGCGACCGTGTTCGGCATGTCGCCGAGGATGCGCATCGACCTGCTGGTGAACGACTTCACCTGGCGCGCCGTCACCGACCGCGCCGTCGTCATCTTCGAAGGGCACTTCAAGCGCAACTACATCCACATCCGCGACGTGGCGAAGGCCTTCGAGCATGCCATCGCCAACTTCGAGGCCATGCGCGGGCAGGCCTACAATGTCGGCCTGTCGGACGCGAACCTGTCCAAGCTCGAGCTGTGCGCCAAGATCAAGGAGCAGGTCCCGGGCTTCGTCTACCTGGAGGCGCCGATTGGAGAGGACCCTGACAAAAGGGATTACATCGTCTCCAACGAAAAGATTGAGCGCACGGGCTGGCGCCCCGACTGGTCGCTCGAAATGGGAATAGCGGAACTTATTCGGGGATATAGGATGATCCGCAACTCCCGCTACGCGAACGTTTGATGGCAGCGGGTCGGTTTTTTCATCGCATAACCGGCGATTTCGTTGATCGCCATGCGTACCGCCCAGCAACCGTCGATTGGGGCCACACATGATCATCGTCCGTAGTCCCCTGCGCGTCTCCTTCTTCGGCGGTGGCACCGATCACCCGGCCTGGTTCAATCGGCCCGAGCCGGGCGCCGTTCTGTCGACCACCATCAACAAATACATCTACGTCCAATTCCGCCGGCTGCCCGCGGTGTTCGACTTCAACTACCGCATCGCGTGGGGCATGCTCGAGGAGGTGAAGTCGCTCGACGAGATCCAGCATCCGGTCGTGCGCGAGGTGCTGAAACACTACGCGGCCGACGACGAGAGCGGCTACGAGGTCATCTACAATGCCGATCTGCCCTCGAAGTCGGGGCTGGGGTCGAGCTCGACCTTCACCGTCTCGTTCCTGCATGCCTTCTTCGGCAACAAGGAGCGGCTGTGCTCCAAGCCCTTCCTGGCGCGGGAGGCGATCTACGTCGAGCAGCAGTTGCTGAAGGAGAACGTCGGATCGCAGGATCAGATCGCAGCCGCTTACGGCGGTCTCAATCGCATCGACTTTCAGCCGGGCGGCGATTACCGCGTCAGCCCGCTGCATATTCCTGCCGCACGCCGTCACGAGCTCGAAGCCTCGCTGATGCTGTTCTTCACGGGGTTCACACGCTCGGCCGATGAGATCGAGAAGGGCAAGATTGCGAAGTTCGGCGACCGCGTCGCTGAGCTGCGGCAGATCTACGAGATGGTCAACGAGGGCGAGCGGATCCTGCGCGACCCTTCGCGCCCGCTGTCGGAGTTCGGCGATCTTCTGCATCACGCGTGGATGACCAAGCGCAGGCTTGCCGACGCCGTATCGAACCCCACGATCGACGCCAGGTACGAAGCCGCGCGCAAGGCCGGCGCGCTCGGCGGCAAGCTTCTCGGCGCGGGCGGTGGCGGCTTCCTGCTGCTCTATGCCAAGCCGGAGGTGCAGCCCGCCGTTCATGCCGCGATGCAGGGCCTACCGTACGTTCCATTCTGCATGGAAAACACGGGCACATCGGTCATTCTCTACAATCCTGAGCTGACATCGAACTACCTGCCCGCTCAGGCGAGGGTCTCATAGGCGGTCGCGGGAATTCGGGATGCGGGATGATCTGACCGTCGCCGATGGACTTGTAGGCGTGGACGCCCACGACTTCACGTGCCGCGAAACCGACGGACTGTGGACCGCCATCGAGCGCGCCGTCGACAACGGCTTCGGCATCGTCTTCGTGACCAACGCCGACGGCGCGTTGACCGGCCACATCAGCCTCGATCGCCTACGCGAGGCGATCCGCAAAGGCGTTCACCTCGAGCCCGTCCGCATCGGCGAGCTGGCGCTCCCCTGGAGTTCCGGAAACCAGCCGGCCTGCGTCATTCCCGTGCTGGATGACAGGGGCCGCATCGCCGCCGTGCGCACACGGCCCGAGGCCGGCTTCCTGCCCGTCGCCGAGCCCGACCTGACGCGCGCCGAGCTCAGGAGCTTGATCGACGCCTACCTGTCCACGTGGATCTCCTCGATCGGGGAATACATCCGCCAGTTCGAGCAGCGCTTCGCGGCCCGGCATGGAATGGCGCACGGCGTGGCGACGTCCAACGGAACCGTCTCGCTGCATCTGGCGCTGGCGGCTCTGGGCATCGGCGAGGGCGATGAGGTCATCGTCCCTGACTTCACCTTCGCGGCCTCCGCCAACACGGTCATTCACGTCGGCGCCCGCCCGGTCCTCGTCGATGTCGACCCCGATACCTGGTGCATCTCCGTCGACGCCATCGCCAAGGCCATTACGCCGCGCACGCGCGCGATCATGCCCGTGCACGTGTTCGGCCGCCCCGCGCCGATGACCGAGATCGCCGAGCTCGCGCGCGCTCACGGCCTGTTCGTCATCGAGGACTGTGCCGAGGCCCACGGCGCCCGCTACGACGGCAAGCCTGTCGGCTCCTTCTCCGACGTCGCCAGCTTCTCGTTCTTCGGCAACAAGATCATCACGACGGGTGAAGGCGGCATCTGCCTTGCCAACGATCCCGATCTGGCAGCCAGGATGCGGATGCTGCGCGACCACGGCATGCGCCCCGATCGCCGCTACTGGCACGACGAGCCAGGCTACAATTTCCGCATGACGAATCTTCAAGCCGCGATCGGATGCGCGCAGCTCGAGCGCATGGACGAGCTGATCGCGATGCGCCGGAAGGTGCACGATACCTACGCATCTGAGCTCGCTTCCATACCGGGCGTCACGCTTCCTCCGCCCCTGCCCGCGCGGTTCGAGCCGGTCGTCTGGTTCTCCTGCGCGCTCGTTCCGGCCCAGCATCGCGCGGCCCTGATCGCGGCCTGCCGCGAGGCCAACATCGATATGCGGCCGTTCTTCCACGGCCTTTCCTCCATGCCCGCGTATCGCCGCTACGCGCGCAAGTGCCCGGTCAGCTCGCAATTGTCGGCGTCCGGCATCAACCTGCCGACCTCGCGCAAGGTCGATGCGCGCCTCGTCGCCAAGATCGCCGGCATCTTCCGCCGAGTCCTTGCCGCGGGCTGATCCCGGCCGGGTCCCGCCCTGCCGCTGGGCCGCCGCCGACTAGCCGGGTGTAGCCTCCGCCGACGGCCCTGCAACGGTGCTGGGTGGCCGCTGGACGAGACGCGCCAGGAAGCCCGCGCCCCAGCTCAGGTGCATCACAATCGCCGCGATCCCGCTGAGCGCCAGGCAAGGATCGGACCCTTGCAGCGCCAGGATGCCTCCCCAGCCGATACACGCGGCGACATACAAAGCCGCAAAGCCGAGCCAGATCGGATCGAGCACAGCAAGCACGAGCGACAGCAGGAGGCACACCAGCATCGCAACCGGCAATACTTGCCGCAGCCTCGGCACGGCGCGGTGCTTGAGGATCGTATTGGCCCGCCCTCGGCCGTGACGGAAGTACTGACGTGCCAGCGACGGCAAGTCTGAGCGCGGATAGTAGGTCACGGTTGCGTCGACATCCAAATAGATGCGCTTGCCTGCCGCGAGCAGGCGCTTATCGAACTCGGCGTCCTCATTGTGCGTGAAAGACTCGTCGTAGCCTCCGAGCTCGAGAAACGTGTCGCGGTCGAACGCTGCGTGGTGCCCGTGCTCGACAAACCCCGAACGCCGCGGCAGGCGATGTGCCGCGCCGCCATTTCCAAGTCGGCTGTTTTGAGCGGCGGCGATGGCCTTCTGAAGACACGTCTCACCTTCGGTGCGCATCGGTACGACCACGGAAGCCGCCTCCCCTGTCGCGAGCCCCGCGACGCAACGCGCGACGAAGCCCTCCGGATACCGCACATGGCAGTCCGCGCGCACGATATAGCGCGCCCGAGGGTCGGCCAGCCTTGCGCCGATGTTGACGCCCGCCGACTGAATCTTTTTGTCGTTTACGATAACGCGGATGCGTGGGTCCGACGCTGCGAGCTCCTCGACGATCGGGCGCGTGCGATCGGTGCTGCCTCCGTCAACCACCAGCAGCTCGTAGTCCAAGCTGTCGGATTGCGGAACGATCGAGGCGATCGCTTCGGCAATGAAGCGCTCCTCGTCGAGTGCCGGCATGATAATCGCGACAAAGGGCTTGGCATCTGACATCGCTGCCAAGTCGAACACCTCCGCTCAGGCCCTGCCTGACCGCCTCTTACACGGTGGCAGCCCTGCCGGCCCACTTGGCCATTTGGGCCAATCCTCATCCTTTGGGGGAGACTGGCGGGCGGTCCCGCCTTGTGGGGGTAGCCGCGCGTCCCGCCCTCCGCCCTGAGCGCCCTTGTCAGAGGCGGGACACCAACACTAGTGTGGGCTCGGTATATCGACGCGCGAGATTGGCTTGCTCTGTCGGAGGGCGAGTCGTCGAGGCTGGTGCACAGGTCGCCCAACGCCTGGGGCAAGCGGCAATCGGGACACTATGACGTCTACCAGCGCCAATGCCGCTCCGCTGAGACCGGTCCTTTCCACGCGCCCGTTCACCATCAACCTGGTACGGCTCGGCACGGACGCGTGCTGGACCGCGTTCCTTTTCGCCACGACGTACGCGCTCTACCCGCTCGGCATCCAGAACGTCGAGCGCTACTTCTGGGCTGTCGCGGACCTCGCCGTCGTCATCCTTCTGTTGCCGATGTGGCCACAGTTTCTGAAGGCTGCACGCCGGGAGGCGATCTTTCTCACGTGGCCGGTGCTGGCCTGCGCGTCGGTGTTCTGGTCGTTGACGCCTGGCATCACGCTGTATCACGGCGTCCAACTGCTCATGACGGTGCTGGTCGCGCTGCTGCTGTGCATCTACGCCAGCCTCGAGCGCATCCTGCGCTTCATGTTCTTCGCCTTGCTCGCCGCCGCTGTGCTGTCGGTGGCTTACGTCCAACTCCGGCCCGGAGTTGCCATCTACTGGGCTGGCGAATGGCTTGGCGTGTTCCCGCACAAGAACGTGTTCGGCTACATGATGTTGCTGCTCGTTCTGACGAGCCTCTGCCTGTGTCTCGCCGGGTGGCATCGCTTCTTGACGGCAGGCGCCACCATCCTCGGGTTGCTCCTCGTCTACAAATCGAGATCGGGCACTGCCGCCCTCGTTCTGGCAATGTCACTCTCGATCGTACCGTTGGCGTGCTGGCACAAGAAAAGCTGGAGCGCGTCCGCTGGGATCCTCGGCGTGCTGCTGATCGTCGCCTCGATCGCGCTCGCCATCGTCCAGGTCTTCGACGTCGAGTTGGTGAAGGCTGTATTGAACGCACTCGGCAAGGACGCAACGCTCACGGGCAGGACGGTCCTGTGGGAGTACGGCATCCAGGCCTACCAGCAGCGTCCCTGGCTGGGATACGGCTTCAAAGGCTATTGGGAGAGCTTCGAGACCAGTGCTCCGCTGCTACGCCTCGTCATCGGCCAGGAGCTTTGGTACTTCCACAACAGCTTCCTCGAGGTTGCCGTAGCATTCGGCGTTCTTGGCCCGGTCCTGCTGATCGCCGGTCTGTGGATCGCCGTTTACCGTTGCGTGAGAAACTTCGTCCTGAGACCCGACTTCATCGCCCTTTGGCCCATCCTGTTTCTCTACGTCGTGATCGTCTCCTGCCTGGTCGATCACCTTCTCTTTGTAAACCATAGCCTTTATCAGCTCCTGCTCATCGTTGCCGCCGCTGCGAGCCCTCCGAGGCCGGTTCCAAGGCGAAATGCCTGAAAATGAGTGCGCGCCCCGCATAATCACCAATTCGATCGAATTTTACCGATTTTCCCGCTCGCAAAGTGATATGTTCAGGTTATCCCGCTGCCGGCGGCAGCAAATTTCTTGCGGGCGCTGATCACGTATGGCGTTGGGGATCGGGAATGCTTCACCTCGGCAAGGTTAAGAACGCGGCGCGTAGGGCGATCGGCAAGCGTCGCCGGTCGATGCCCATTATGCTTCTTCACGAAGCCGCCTCGTTCGTGGAGTCGGCCTATGCCAATGAGGGCTCGGACTTCCACACGAACGGCGAGGCGTTTCTTTTGCAAAGGCTTTCCGGATGCGGATTTCGCGTCGCCTTCGACGTCGGCGCCAATGTCGGCGACTGGACACTGGCGGCGTTGGAGGCTTGGCCCGCGTGCCACTGCCACGCCTTCGAGGTGGCATCGCCGACCTTCCAGGCGCTGAGCGATCGGGTGTTACAGTCGCCGCACGCCGCTCGTGCGACTATCCATTGTCTTGGCGCCTCGGATGAGGCCGGCGTTCAGGAGATGTATTACTTTCCGGATCATCCGGAGCTCACCTGCGATCTGCCTCGTCATGAGCATCACCGAGTTCCCATGCAGGGCCGGATGGTTCGCCTGGACGATTACGCCGCTGAAAACGCGGTAGACTCGGTCGATTTTCTCAAGATCGACGTCGAGGGCGCCGAGCATCGCGTCCTTCGCGGTTTCTCCGATTGGATCGAGAAGCAGCGTGTCGGCTGCATCCAGTTCGAGTACGGTGCATTCTCGACGCAGACGCGTTTTCTGCTGGCCGACTACTACCAGCTCCTCGGGCAGTTGTATTGGATCGGGAAGATCTATCCGAGCTACGTCGATTTCCAGGACTACGTCTGGACAATGGAAGACTTCCGCTTCGCCAACTATTGTTGCGTGTCCAAAGCGCAGCCGAACCTCAAGGCCATCCTTGCCGCATGAGCCGTGAGGACGCCTGATTGCGCGTTGACCGCCAACATCAGTCCGGCGTGCCGCCTGCGATGCCGATGTCCGCTGCTGCCATCCAACCCATGCCGGCGGTATCCGAGCCCGGAGAGAAGCCGCGCCGCGTCATCGCCTTCTTCGGTCACGACTCCACCGAGTACACGCTCATCAAGCGCGTGACCTCCTTTCAAGCGCACGGATCGCGCGTCATCGGCTTCATGTTCAAGCGCATCCGCAACAAGCGCCCCCGGCCGGTGCAGTGGGAGAATGTCGAGCTCGGCCTGACCGTGGACCGGAACTACCTGCGGCGGCTGCCCAAGCTGGCCCGGGGCCTCATGATCGCGCTGCAGCACCGGCACCTCTTGCGCCAGTGCCAGATCTTCTATGCGCGCAACATCGACATGCTGCTCATCGCCGTGCTGTCGAAGCTGCTCTCGGGGTCCAAGGCACCTGTTGTCTACGAGGTGCTGGACGTCCAGCGCATCTTTGTCGGCTCCCGTTTCGTCAACGTTGCCGCCCGCTGGGCGGAGCGACGGCTCATGGCGCAGTGCAGCACCTTGGTCGTGAGCTCGCCGGACTTCATGACCCGGTATTTTCTCCCCCAACAGGGCTACACGGGCGACTGGCGCCTGCTCGAGAACAAGGTCTCCGTCCCGCCTGCCGTTGCATCCCGCGCAGAAGAGCAGCCGCAGCATCTGCCTCGCCCCTGGGTCATCGGCTGGTTCGGCACGCTGCGGTGCGTGCGAAGCTTGCAGATCCTGTGCGAGATCGCCGATACCCTGGGGGAGGAGGCCTCAATCCATCTGCGCGGGCTGCCCTCGCACGAGGACCTGCCGTTGAGCCTGATCGAGGCCGCAGCAGCCGAGCGGCGCAATTTCCGCTACGGAGGCCCTTACGCGAGCCCCGACGACCTTGCCGCAATCTATGCGGACGTCCATTTCGCCTGGTGTGTCGACTACCTTGATGCCGGGGGCAATTCCGACTGGCTGCTGCCGAACCGAATTTACGAGGGCGGGATGATGGGATCGCTCGCGCTGGCGCGCAAGAATACGGCTGTATCGCGCTTCGTTGAGTGCCACGCGTTGGGCTGGAGCTTCGATGAGCCGCTTGCCTTAACGGTTGCCGCCTTTCTCCGCACGCTCGACGCCGCCACCTACTGGCACGCGAGGAGCCACGTCGCGGGCTTGAAGCGCTCGCTGTTCGTCGACGAGACCGACACGCGCGACTTGCTGGATCACGTGGATCGCCTTGCGGGCATCGCTTCGCCCGAGCCGGCAGCATCGTCCCGCTAGTTGCCGGTCTACGGCAGACAAGGAACCTCGTGTCGATGGCTGGAGAGACAAAAGTGTCGGCATCCGAGCGGACGAGTGCCCCCGGGCGCGGCACCCGCGTCCTGCTCTTCTACGATGGGTACGAGCTGCAGGCCGAGCCGGGCTTCACCGGAGCGATCTACGCGCAAACCCGGCGTGCCGCCCGGTACGTGTATCGCACGCTTCGGCGCACGCAGGTCTGGACCGGCTTCTACACCGCGTTCAGATCCCTCCGCCAAAGTCTGGAGCGCTACGGCTGCGAGGTGCACGTCAACAATTTCGGCCTGGCCCGTCTCGACCCGTCCTACCCGATCGGGCTTGCCGGCTACCCGTCCATCTTGTCGAAGCTGTCGCTGCCGAACCCGCTCATCTTCGGTCCTGGGGATTACGGCTTCCCCGATGCCGCGGCGAGTTTTGCGCGAGAGCCCCGGGTCCGCCGGCTCATCCAGCCGTCCGAGTGGGCCGCCGATCTCTATCGCCCCTACTGCGGAGACAAAATGCTGGTCTGGCCGGTGGGGATCGACACCGATACGTGGGCAGACGCGACCGCCCATCCCAAGAGCATCGACTTCGTCGTCTACGACAAGATCCGCTGGTTCAGGGAGCGGGAGGTGCCGCGGGTGCTCCAGCGCGTCACCTCGCATCTCGAAAAGGGCGGCTACTCATACCGGGTGCTGCGCTATGGCGAGCATCATCTCAGCCAGTTCTCCCGCCTCCTGCGGCAATCCCGGGCCATGATCTTCCTCTGCGAGCATGAGACGCAGGGTTTGGCCTACCAGGAAGCCATGGCCTGCAATGTCCCGATCCTTGCCTGGGACGAGGGCATTCTCGTCGATCCGCAGCAACAGCGTTTCGTCGCGCCGGGCCTCAGCGTCAGCTCGGTCCCATACTTCGACGCCCGTTGCGGGGAGCGCTTCAAGCTGCCCGAGTTCGAGGCCGTCTTTGCCGAGTTCGTGGACAGGCTCGGCCGATACCGGCCGCGGGAGTACGTCGTGGAGCATCTCTCGTTAACCCACGCGGCACGGGCCTATCTCGAGGCCTATACAAGCTGCCTGCCCCATGCGAGCCGGCCTTCGAGAAGCTCGGCCCAGCCCACCTGACCTCAACGAGGGCAGGCAACCTCCCCTTACGCAGTAGTGAGTTGCCATCCACCCTTCCCCAAATGATTCTTTGGCTGCCCATGTCGGCCCCTGATATGTACAGCAGGCTGAGGTCGGGCAGGCCCCGAGACAAGCTGGTCGGCTCTCGAAGTAGGCGGCGCGCCCCGTGGAAATGCTGGAGAAGTGGATCTCGTCGAACGCGCCGCAGGACGGTGAGCGCCCTCGCCACGTCGTGATCGAGCCCGACAAGCGCCTCTTCAGCCTGGATCTCGACGCGCTGTGGGAGTATCGCGAGCTGATCTACTTCATCGTCTGGAAGGACCTGAAGACGCGCTACAAGCAAACGGCGCTCGGGGTCGGCTGGGCCGTGCTGCAGCCGTTCCTGACGATGCTGATCTTCACGATGATCTTCTCCTACGTCGTCCACCTGCCGCTGCAAGGTATCCCCTATCCCCTGTTCGCGTTTACGGCCCTTGTGCCGTGGGCGTACTTTTCGCAAGCCATGAGCCGAAGCGGCATGGCTCTGGTCGGCAACGCCAACTTGATCAGCAAGGTCTACTTCCCGCGGCTGATCATTCCGCTGGCCGCAGTGACCACACCGTTCGTCGACCTTATCCTGACCTCGCTGGTGCTCCTCGGCTTGATGGCCTGGTATCAGCATCTGCCGTCGATGGCATTGGTCTGGCTGCCCTTGTTAGTCGGTTTGGCATTCCTGGCCGCGCTGGCGATCGGACTGTGGCTCGCGGCCCTGAACGTCCAGTATCGCGACGTCACGCACGTGATCCCGTTTCTGGTGCAGGTGGGCTTGTTCGCTTCACCCGTCGCCTATCCGTCTTCCATGGTGCCGGCCGCGTGGCAGGGTGTGTACGCGCTCAATCCCATGGTCGCGGTCATCGAGGGCTTCCGGTGGTGTCTGCTCGACACGACGCCACCGAGCCTTCAAACGATTGCCTTGGGCACGCTGACCGTGGCCGTGCTCTTCGTCAGCGGACTCGCTTACTTCAAGTCGACCGAGCGCACGTTCGCAGATGTCATATAGCTAGGACGGCGCTCCTTTCGATGACGCACGCCGCCATCCGCATCCAGGGCCTTTCCAAGCAGTACGTGCTGCCTTCGGGTGCGGAGCGGCACGACACACTGCGCTCGGCAGTCATGGCCCGGGCGAGCCGCATGTTTCGGCCCGAGCCACCTGCGACGGCGGAGCCCTTCTGGGCCCTGCGCGACATTTCCTTCGACGTCAACGCCGGGGATGTGATCGGCATCATCGGCCGCAACGGCGCAGGCAAGAGCACGCTGCTGAAGCTCCTGTCGCGCGTGACCGCGCCCACAAGCGGCCGCGTCGACATCTATGGCCGCGTCGGCTCCCTGCTCGAGGTCGGCACCGGGTTCGATCGCGAGCTCACCGGCCGTGAGAACGTCTACCTCAACGGCGCCATCCTGGGCATGCGCAAGCGCGAGATCGACCGCAAGTTCGACGAGATCGTCGCCTTCGCCGAGGTCGAGCAGTTTATCGACACACCCGTCAAGCGCTACAGCAGCGGCATGTATCTGCGCCTCGCGTTCGCCGTAGCCGCTCACCTCGAGCCCGAGATCCTGATCCTGGACGAGGTCCTGGCGGTCGGCGACGCGAGGTTCCAGGCCCGCTGCCTCGGCAAGATGGGAGAGGTTGCAGCGGCCGGACGCACTGTCCTCTTCGTGAGCCACAACATGGCCGCCATCGCCCGCTTCTGTCCGCGGTGCGTCTGGCTCGAGCAGGGCCGGTTGCGCGAGTTCGGGCCCACCGAGGAGATCGTCGGCCGCTATCTCACGCTCGATGCGGCCAACGAAGCCCAGGTCTCGTTTCCCGAGGATAGCGCGCCAGGCTCGGACTACGTGAAGCTGCTGGCGGTGCGCCTCAAGAACGGCCGGGGAGTGCCGACCGCATCGATCGGCAGCAGCGAGCCCGTGGTCATCGAGCTCGAATACCGTACGCTGCGAGACACCAACGGACTTCGCCTCGGCGTCACGCTGATCACACGCGACGGCTCGGTCCTGCTCAGCACCAAAGACCTCGACGTCCTTCCCGAAAATCTGCACCGCCCGCCCGGCCGCTACGTCAGCCGCTGCGAGCTGCCGGCCAACTTTCTCAACTCCGGCCAATACTATGTCTCGGTTGGCGCGGACTTTCCGATGATCCAAGGCCACTTCCAACTCGACCGGGTCGTCTCGTTCCTGGTCGAGCCGGCGGGAGGCGGCGGCAGCCATATCCCGGATGGACGCGCGGGATTTCTTCGCATGTCGTTTCCCTGGACCCAGCAGCGGTTGGATTAGGCGGCCCTTATGAACCGCACCCAGGCCAGAGAGCAAACTGTGGTATGGGAAGCTTTGGCCCCGGAGCCGGCCGGCGCGGCCGTCCGCAATACGCATGCGACCGGCGGGGCCACGATCTCGGTCGTCATCCCCTATTTCCAGCGCAAGCCCGGCATACTATCGGCCGCGCTGCGCTCCATCGCCGCGCAGCAGGGCCTCGATGGACACGCCGTGCAGATTCTCATCGTCGATGACGGATCTCTGGCCCCGCCCGAGCCGGAGCTTGCATCGGTCCAGCTTCCGCCGGCCTTCAGCGCCAGGATCATCCGGCAGCCGAACTCAGGCCCTGCCGCGGCGCGCAACACGGGCCTGGCCGCCGTGGAACCCTCCTGCGAGTACGTCGCCTTCCTCGACTCGGACGACACCTGGGAGCCCAATCATCTCTCGACCGCGCTCAGCGCCCTTCGGCACGGCGAATTCTACTTCGGCGACATCTGGTATGACGACGCTGCCACCTGGTTCGATGGTTTGGCGCACTTCCGCACCGAGGAAACGCAGCGCGCGGCCACAGCCATAGATCGCGAGGCCGCAGTCTTCTCCTTCCCGGGCGACTCCGGAATGAAGTTCCTGCTGCGCGAGTGCGTGCCGCACACCTCCACGGTCGTCTACGCTTTCAAGCGCCATTGCGATCTGCGCTTCGATCCGCGCCTACGCATGGCTGGGGAGGACTATCTTTTCTGGCTGCGCCTATGCCGCGCCTCGCAAGGCACATGCTACTCCCTGCGCCCCATCGCGCGCCGCGGCCATGGCATCGACCTCTATCGCAGCGCGCTCAACTGGGACAGCCCCGAGTGCATTCGCCGGCTGTCCTACAAGCTCATCCTGTACCGGCAGCTCTATCGCGAGTTCGGCGCCGCGGGAGACGAGGCCGACCTCCTTGGCATGATCCACCGTCTCCGGCTCAGCATCAGCTACCTGATGTTGCGCAACATGCTGCGGCATCCGGCCGTGAACCTCGACGTGCTATGGCAATTGAAGCACCAGGATCCGGCTCTGTTCTTCGGAATGCCGCTGATGGCGGCACGCGCGCTCTTCAGCAGGCTTGCGGGGCGACTGGACTTCGCCGTTGGCTGAACCGCTTTGCAAGACGGGGCGCTGATGCATAAACACGTCGTCGACGCACGTGCGCTGCGCTGGATCTCGATGCAACAGGTCGCTGCCTTTTGCGGCCTCCTCGCCGTGGTGATCATCCTTCAGATCGTCGACGGCGCGTTCCACAGCGAGCTCGGCGGACATCCCGACGAGCCGCCGCACTACGTTACAGGTCTGCTGGTTCGCGATTACATCGCGGCGGGTCTTCCCGGCTCACCGCTCGCCTACGCGCAGGACTACTACGATCACTATCCCAAGGTCGCGCTCGGCAACTGGCCGCCCGGCTTCTATCTGCTCCAGGCGGCGTGGACCCTGGCGTTCTCCCCGCAACGCACGCCGGTGATGCTGTTGATGGCGGCGCTGACGGCGCTGCTCGGCACCGTTCTATTTGCCGCCCTGCGGTCCTTGTTCAACACGCCCATGGCCGTCGCCGGTGCGCTGTTCCTTGTCACCCTCCCTCTGGTGCAATGGCTCAGCGCCCGCGTCATGCCCGATACGACCGTGGCGCTCCTGTCGCTCGTGGCCATCATCTTCTTCGGTCGGTTTCTCGATTCCGAGCGCGGCAGCGATGCGCTGCTCTTCGGCCTGTTCTCGGCTGCGGCCGTCCTGACCAAAGGCACCGGCCTTGCGCTTGCGCTCGTGCCGCCCGTTGCGTTGCTGCTGACAAGCAAATGGCATCTTCTGAAACGGCCGAGCCTGTGGGGCGCGGCGCTCATCGTTGCCGTCCTTGCCGGGCCTTGGACATGGATGTTCCGCGAGGTGACGCGCGCCTCCTGGGCCGCCGACTCGCTGGACGCCCAGTTCCTGCGCTGGGCGATCCCGTTCTATGCCACGGAATGGGCCGCCGCCATCGGCCTCGCATTCGTGCCGCTCGCTTGCCTGGGCGTCTGGGCCACGCTCGGCACGACGGCGAGGCGCCATGAAGCACACGGCATTTGGCCCGCCTCAGCGGCCCTCATGGTCGGGCTTCTGCTGCTGCTCGTGGTCACGCCCGCCGGAACGGAAGCCCGCTATCTCATGCCGATCATTCCGCCCACCATCTTGTTCTGCGCGGCGGGCGTGTGGGCCCTGTCCGACTTGACCGCCGATTGGTCACGTTACCTGCGGATCGCCGCCGCTGCGCTCTTCATCGGCCTTGCCGCATGGTCTGCCGCCGGCGCGACCGTCAAGAACGAGACCGGCTACGAGGCCGTCGTCAAGTCCGTGCTGGAGAGGCCCGATGCCGCCAAGGCCCGCTTGCTGATCGTTTCCGACGCCGTCGGAGAGGGGCAGTTCATCGCGGAGATGGCCATGCGCGAGCACCGGCCCGGCCATACCATCCGGCGCGCCAGCAAGGTCCTGTCGTCGAGCAGCTGGACGGGCCGCAACTACCGGCTCCTGGTTCGGAACCCCGATCATTTCCTTTCGTTGCTGGCGAGCGAGAATATCGACCTTCTCGTCGTTGACCAAACCGTGCCGAGCCCGCTCCCTCATGAAGGGATCGTGCTAGAGGCCCTGCGGACGCATCCCGACCGGTTCCATCTGCTTTCCCGTTTTTCCGCCACGCGTGACTCCAAGACCTATCCGGACGGCATTTCTCTTTACGCTATCATCCGGTGAGGGAGTACACACCCACATGAGCCTCGCCGTATTCGCAAGGTATTTTGTTGCTGGCAGCATCGCGGCCGGCGTGCACTTGTTGTCCCTCGCGCTGCTCATCAGGCTCGGCTGCCCGGCGCTCGCCGCCTCGATGCTCGGCTTCTGTATCGCGCTCGTCGTCAACTACGCGCTGCAATACTACTGGACCTTCCGCCACTCCGGATCGCACGTCACCGTTTTCACGCGATACGTCACCGTGAACATAGGTGGCTTCGTCCTCAACGCGATCGTATTTCACGCCATCGATAGCCTGTCGATCCTGCCGCCCGTGGTGACTCAGGCGATCACGATCCTCATCGTCTTCGTGTTCAACTTCGTGCTCAACGCGTCGTTCTCTTTCGCCTCGCCGCAGCCGCGGAAGTAGCGCCGGTGCCGGAACGGGGGTCTTTTGGGATCATGCGCACGCTTCGCGCCGCCGTATTCGATCTCGACGGCACCATCATCGCCAAGGACATGTTTGGCATGTGGATCCGGGAGCATCTGCAAACGAGCCCCTTGGGCCTCGTGCGCGGGTTGATGCGGCCAGCGGATTCTCCGACTCCTGGTCCGCGCTCTTTTCGCGACGGCATGAAGTGCCGTATTGCAGCCGGTTGCATGCGCGTGTGGCAGGCGAGCGAGGACTGCAGAAACGTACGGGACCGTCTCGTCGCCAAGGTGCTCGCCGAGCTTGTCGCGAAAGGTGCACGCGAGGAGATCGAGAAGCATCGGCGCGAGCGCCGCCTGCTCGTCCTGGCCACCGGAAGCCTCGACTTTTACGCCGAGCCGCTCGCGCGCGCACTCGGGTTCGACGAGGTCATCGCCACGCGCTCGGATCCCGAGGCGGGCCCGCGCAACCGCGGCATCATCGGCCCCAACGTTCGCGGCGCAGTGAAGCGCGATCTCACCGCCCGCCTCTTGAAGACGCATGGCCTGGATCTCGCCAGGGACGCGGTGGCGTACTCCGACAGCGCGAGCGATTTTCCGCTGCTCGACGCCGCGGCCCAAGGCGTGCTCGTCAATCCATCATCGCGCACGGCACGAGCAGCCAGGCAGAAGCCTTACACGATCGTGCACTGGCACTGAGAGAGGCCGTCCCCTCCCTTCCGGGCTTCGCAACACATGGCAAGTGCATTACCACTTGATGCTGATGTAGTGCGCCTCGACCAGGCCGTGCAGCGGCGGCACGTCGACGAACGTGAGGATCAGGAAGCCCAGCGCGACCAAGCCCACCGCGAGCATCAGTTGATGCTCGCCAAACAGCCGCTCCGGCGCCTGCGCGGTCGATTGCGGCTTGAGCCCGATGTGAAGGTACAGGCAGAAGAGCGCCGCCAGCAGCGGGATCGCCAGCAGATACTCGATGCGGTACTTGACCATGAACACGGCCAGCCCCACCAGCGAGATCTGCGCATAGAGAAATCCGGCGAGCAGCAACCGCTCCTCGGTGTAGTGGCGGAACGAGCGGCGATACTCATGCAGCTTCGACAGCCCGACCTTGCTCGTGACCTCGCGAAACTCGGCCAGCCGCTTCGTATTCATCAGGAAGGCGCCGCCCATCCAATAGGCCAGCAGCACGCTGCCCGGCGGCAGAGAGGTCGGGTCGACCATCGCCCAACCGAAGATCATGCGGATGGGATTGTTGATCGACTCCGACAGAACGTCGACGAACACATGATCCTTGGAGCGCAGCGGCGGCACGTTGTAGATGAGGCCGCTCAGCAAAAGAGCGACCGTCGTGCCGGTGACGAGCGGGGCCACGGCGCCGGCGCAGATCAGCGAGAGCGCTGCCAGCACCACGTACTCGATGATGACGATCGTGCCGCTCAGGCGCCGCGCCACGCAGGGCCGGCTCGACTTGCTCGGATGATGCGCATCGAACGATGCGTCGAGCCACTCGTTGATGACGTAGTTGGCGGATGCGCTCAACACGCAGCTCAGCAGCGTGAGGACGACACCCGCGACGGAAAGGACGCTGTGATCCGCGCGCAGCAGCAGCGCGAGGGCGATGCCTGGAATGATGAACACGTGCTTGATCGCGTGATCAAGACGCATGATCGACAGGTAGTCCGCGATGGTCCCGGGAGCCCGCGCGTCCTGCAAGCTCTCCACATTTTGATGCAGCATCGGACCGCAGCTCCTCGCACCAACTCCGCACACAGCCCGCCAATGGGCGCATCGAGACGGGTCCGGCTCGTCCGGCCCCCTGCTGCCACGCCCGCCTGCGGCTCATATGATTAGCATGCGGCGCTCGACCGCAACGCCGACCATTCAGCGGTATGGTCAATACCACAATCGCGGGGTGCCCATCCGACCGATAGTGCTGGTTGACCTGGCAACGATTGCGCTCAATCGTTGCGGCAAGCAGGCGCAACCCTATTTCTGAGCGGAGTCCAGCATGAAGCCCACTGTGCTGCTCGCCGCGCTGCTGTTGTGTGCACCGGTGGCTCGGGGGGAAGCCCAGGAAGCAACAGGGCGCTCCTTCGTCGACAACTTCGAAAATCTGGATCTCAGTCGCTGGTTCGCGTCGAACGGATGGGCGGGGGGTGATCACACCGATTGCACGCTGTTTCACCGCAACGTGGCGCATCGACCCGGCGCCGTCGATCTCACGCTGAGGAAGGATCCCAACCCGCTGCGCGAGTTCAGTTGCGGCGACCTTCAATCGCACCAGACCTACGGCTACGGCACCTACGAGGTTCGCATGCGCGCCGCCGAGGCGCCGGGGCTCGTCTCCGCCTTCTTCACGTTCACCCGCGCATCCGACGGCAGCGGTCACGACGAGATCGATATCGAGTTTCTCGGCAAGGACCGGCGACTTGCCCAGCTCGGCATTTTTGCCAGTGGGATGACCTACCCCGGTTTCGATGCCAGGCTCGATCCGGATGCCACGACCATGAACGACTATGCCTTCGAGTGGCTGCCCGACAGCATACGCTGGTTCATCGGGGGCAAGGTCGTGCACGAGCTGCATCGCACGCCCGACAAGCCGTTCCCTTTCAGGCCCGGCAAGATCTTCCTCAGCATCTGGAATGGACGCGGCCGGAACATGGAGCAATGGCTCGGCCGCTTCGTTGATCCCGGCGTTCCTTTGGTCGCCACAGTCGAGCGCGTCAGCTTCACCGAGATGGGCCAGCCGTGCCAGTTTCCCACCTCGGTGGCTTGCCAGCCCGGCGCCAACGGCAGGCCGGCAGAATAGGCGGCGCCAAAGGACGGCGCGCTGCTCGCCGCTAGCGATCGAGCGATCCGCTTGCCCGAAACGACCGCGTCCGGACGATGCGCGCGGCCTCCCGCCCGCTGTCGCCGGCCGCCGGCTCACCGGCCATCTCGTGCTGGTGGACCAGCGCCAGGAAATCGGCGTAGCACGCCTTCGTGGAGAACTCGTCCTGCGCGACGCGAAGAGCCTTGCGGCACACGTCCTCACGCGCCGGCCTGTTCTCGAGCAGCCCAGTGATGGCGTCGCCAAACTCGCGCGCCTCCTCAGCCAACACGACGGCGGGTCGCACCGTCTCTTCCACGCCCTCGATGGTTCGCGAGGTCGCCACGATCGCCTTACCCTGTCCCAAGGCTTCGACCAGCTTGATCTTGAGGCCCGTGCCGGCGAAGAGCGGCGAGATGACGACGCCCGCCTCCGCGTAGACGGGATCGAGATCGGGCACTGAGCCGAGCAGCGTCACGCCGTCCGCAATGCCGCGCACGGCCGGCCCCACGCTCCCCGCCACCAGCAACCGGCAGTCCGGCAGGCGGCGGCGCACATCGGGCCATACCTTGTCGAGGAACCACTGCAGTCCGATGACGTTCGGTGCCGTGTTGCTGCCGACGAACAGCACGGTGTGATCATCGCCGGGTTGCGGCTCATCGACCGCCCTCACACCCATGGGCGCAAGAACCACCCTCTGCCTCGGCAGTCCCTCGGCGACGAATGCCGCCTCGTTTGCCTGGATCGCGAGCACCGCATCGGCCTGGCTGAGCAGCGCCAGCTCGGATGCCTCGTCGATCGTGCTCAGGCTGTCTGCAGCTTTCAAAGCCTCGAACTGGCTCGCGCGCGCACTGAACCGGTCGTGCATGACAATGACCGCGAGCGCCTTGGGACACAGCGCATAAGGAATTGCGGGCGCAACGAACGCATAGTCGGCGACAATCAATCGGCTTTGCGGCGGCGCGTGGCGGGCGATGAAGAGCTGGTCGGCGCGCTGCCACGGAACGCCGATGGCGTACGGCGCAGGCTTGATGCGGGCGCGTCGCAAAATGCCCGCTCGCACGAGCACCCGTTCGGCAACCGTCAATCCGGCAATCATGAGCACCCGCGGGTCGCTCGCCAGGAACAGCCGCCGGCCGAGCCGCAACGATCCGCGCATGTGGATCTCGTCGAACAGCTCCATCTCGCGACTGAGATAGAGGAACGGCCACCGTCCAAACATCGCCGGACTGGGCGAGATCAGGCTCAGCCGATAGCCCGCGTCCCGCAAGGCTTTGCACAGGCTCAGGAGGTAGGCCGAATTCCCCGCCCGGCTCCCGACGAGGCGCTGCCTGGAGATGACGCAGGCGCGCTTCTCGGTCGCCTCCGGCGCCTGTCGCCGCACGATCCTGACGAGGCGCATCAGCCGCACGCCAATCGGCATCCTGAGCAGCGGCACGGCAGCGGGATGCCTCACGGCGAGTGCTGCGGCGCGGCTCCATTGACGCGCCTGCAGCGCCGAGACGAGCGCGGTGAAATCCAATGCGCGCTGGATCGACTTGCGCCAGGACTGACGCTCAGCCGCCACGGCACCTGCGGCCGCTCCGAACGACGCATCGAGCATCGCGTCGGCGGCCAGGAGCCCTTCCAGCTCGTGCCGCGTAATCCGATGCGACGTGGAGCTCTTGTGCCTGCGATAGAAATATCCGAGCTGGTCGACGAGGCGGTAGCGCGCCCCGTGCAGCAGCAGCCGCAGGACGAGGTCGTAGTCCTCCCCGATGCGCAGTGTCGGGTTGTAGCGGACGTCATGCTTGCGCAGAAACTCGGTGCGGAGCAGCGGCTTCAGATAGCCCAGCGCCGGCGTCCGCACGAATATGCGGTTCGACAGCACGAAGTCGCCTGTCGTGATCCAGGGCCTCGCCCGCTGTCGCCGCGTTAGAAACGGATGAGGCCCCTTGCCCTCCTGGAAGACGAGAAGATCGTCGGCGCAGATATCGACCCCAGAGCGCTCCGCCTCGGCGACCAAGGTCGCGAGCCGCTCGGGATGCATCATGTCGTCGCTATCGAGGATGGCGATCCATCGACCCGAGGCGGCCGCCAGGCCGGCGTTGCGCGCAGCCGCAGGCCCGGCGTTGGACGGCAGCTGGATCACGCGGATGCGCGCGTCCTGGAGAGCAAAGCGCCGGGCGATCTCGCTGCTGCCGTCGCTCGAAGCGTCGTCGACGAACAGGATCTCGATGTCGGCTAGGGTCTGACGAGCGGCCGAGCGCAGCGCATCATGGACGAATGCGCCGCCGTTGTGGTTGGCGATGACAACAGAAACGACCGGTGACATTCACGGCCCGCCGACATCCTCGCACCGCCTGCCTGCCTGAACGGCAGCAAGACATTCCCACCCGGACACTATCCTGATTTGGCAGCCGCCGAAAGAAAGCCGATCATCCTTGCCGGCCCACCTGCCACGGGCGGGGTCGATCCAAGCTGCATCCCCCGCAGCTGGCAAACCGGGACGCGCGGTGCCTGCTACCGCAATCCGACGTAGGCTGCGTCTTTGGTGGTAGCCATTAGGATTAATCTGGCCAATTGGTTCATATTCACCGTCTCTACCGAACGCGCCACCCCGACAAAATCATGTACTGCTCTTTGCTTGGCCGGCAGCTATCCTTTCCTTGCATAGTCGCACTGCTGGCATCTGCCACCATGTGATCGGCTGCCCCTGTCGCGCGCGTGCAAGTGGGTATTTGTCGCGAGGGCATAGCCAAGCGTGACGGCCAGGGAAGAGGTTGCGGATCGGGGACCAGCGCATCGTGGTCCACGCCATTGCACTTTCGATAGGTCATGGGGTCAAAAATGGCGGCGAAAAGCGGGTTTGCGTTCCGATTTCCGCAAGCGGGAACGCCGGTAGCAGTGAGGCAGTGGCAGCTCGCACCCGTCAGCTCGTGGTATCGGCCGCTCTGCGCGGCCATGGTGGCCGCTCTGCTCCTGTTGGTCGGCACGTGGACGCATCCCGCGTCCGCCGCCGAGGATGAATATCGGCTCAGTGTGCAGGACAAGGTCCGCCTCAAGGTCTACGAGTGGCGCGCTTCCCGCGACGAGATCTACGAGTGGGTGGCGCTGAATGCCGAGTATGTCGTCGGCGCTGCAGGCCAGCTCACACTGCCGCTCATCGGCGAGGTTACGGCTGCGGGCAGTACGCCGAAGGAAGTCTCCAAGGTCATCGGCGAGCGGCTGCGGGCGCGCATCGGCCTGGCCGAGGCACCAGACGTCGCCATCGAGGTCGTTCAGTACCGGCCGATCTACGTCACGGGACACGTGGAGAAGCCGGGCGAGTATAACTACAAGCCGGGACTGACTGTTCTGCAGGCCGTGACCCTTGGTGGCGGCATCCTGCGCGGCGCCGAGAACGCCAGCGCCCGCCTCGAGCGCGAGATCATTACTGCCAAAGGTGAGATCGATCTTCTCGCCAACGAGTACACGCTCCAGCTCGCCCGCAAGGCCCGGCTCGAGGCCGAGCTCAAGCGTGCCGACACCATCGAGTATCCGGCGACGCTCGTCGAACGGCAGAAGGAGCCCGGGGTCAAATTGCTGATGGAGCAGGAGCAGCAGATCTTTCAGGCCCGCAAGCAAGGTCTGGAGACGCAGCTCACCGCGCTCGCTCAGCTCAAGAGCTTCCTGGAAAAGGAGGTCGTCTCGCTGACGGGCCAGCTCGGCAAGCATGATACCCAGATGCAGCTGGTGCGGCAGGAGCTGGAGACTGTCACCGGGCTAACGGAGAAAGGCCTGGCCACCGCGCCGCGGCGATTGGCGATGGAGCGCAGCGTCGCGCAGTACGAGGCCGATCATATGCGCCTTGAGAGCTCCATTCTAAGGGCAAGGCAGGAGTTGAGCCGCACCGAGATCAACATCCTGGAGCTTCACAACAAGCGCGCCAGCGAGGTCACCAGCGAGCTGCAGGCAACACAGGCCAAGCTGGATCAGATCAACCAGAAGAGCGAGACCTCCGAGAAGCTGCTGTACGAGTCCGAGATCATCGCACCTCGCTACCTCTCCGACCGCGGCCGTTTCCGTCGCGCACGGCCGAAGTACACGATCTTCAGGCCCGATGCTGGCGGTTCGGCCCAGATGGAGGCTACCGAAACCACGACACTGCAGCCCGGAGACACCGTCAAGGTGGAGCTGCCTTCGTCCGAGGATGGCCCCCTTGCATTTCCTCGCGACGAGCCACCCCGGCTCCAGCAATTCTCGCAAGATCTGCTGACGCGGCTTCCCAAATAGGGCCTACAGGCAGGACCACCTTACCTTACCGGCTTGGTCCTGCCTTCCCGCCGCGGGCGGCTTCTGTCACCTCGACCACGCCGTGGATGATCCTGGCGGCCACGAGCTGCTCGTAGCTCGGATACCAGGGGTTGGCGGCGCTCGCCCGCGCAACCTTGTCCAGGAACCAGCTCGGTGCGTCGAGCGACCTGAGGATCGCAGTTACGCTGCGAATGCTGGTCGCGCCCACGACCCTGTCGAGGAGGCCGCTGGCGCCAAGATCATGGAACCCGAGGCGGGCGCCCTTTGTGACATACCGCTTGGAGCCGGCCAGGAAAATGATCGTGCACACGCCGACGCAATCGATCGAGGTGTAGGTTTCGAGCCCGTGCTCCTTGATCAGGGCGGCAACCGTCGCCGCCTCGTCGACGGAACCACCGCGTGCATCACTGCGCACCCGCTTGAGCTTGGGCGCAGCCGTCAGGAACTGACTGAAGGTGACGCTGGTGCCATATGAGACCTTGCCGACCAGCTCGATCTCGCCGCGTGCGGGCAGCAGCCGCAGCCGATCTCCACTTTCAGCCTGCCCGCTGCCGCTGGCGCTGCCCGGCGAAGGCAAATCCAGCGCGAGCGGCGCCAGAATTGAATAAGAGCCGATCGCCAGTTGCAGTGCCCCGAACAGCACCCCGACCCTCGCCAGCCCGGCCCAGTTTCGCCGTCCGCCATCCCGAACGTAACGGCTCGAGGAGCGCCACACGCCCACGACCTGCCAGATCGACAGCACCAGCACCGCTAGCGCGAGCAGCGCGATGTAGGCACCGGCGACGCCAGCCGCCCGCGGCGGCACCAGCGCGAAGTCGACAATTCCCTTGAGGGCGGCCAAACCCACCAGCATGCCGGCGAAGCCGAACAGCCAATACGCCGTGCGCAACGAGAATTCGCCACGCCAATGCCTGAGCGCGAAGTTCGCCCAGCTCAGCAGCCTGGTCCGGCGTGCCGCCTTGGGCGCGGCGCGCGGCTCACCGGAATCCGCAGACTTCGCGGGCCACAAGGCCGACACCGATGATGCCGGCTTCCAGCCGTCCATGCCGTCCTGCCAGACAAGATCGTCAGACAAAAGCTCGCCGGACGTGGCGGTTTGTCTCAATTGTTCGAGCTCCGCAGGGCCCCAGGTTTGTCCGTCTCGGGCCACATACCACGCCACGGTCGTCCCCTCTGTCCGCGTTGAGGCATAGCGTTTGAATTTTACACGCAAGTCGATCGTCGGGCTACAGCTGCGGTGACGTCACCACGGAAACTGCCGCAGACGCGGCGAGGCCGAGCCTCATCGCGCTGAAACGTCAAAGAGCGCGCGCCGAACGCCGCAGGGCCCAGTCCTTGCGAATGCCTTATTCTCACCCGGACTGATATCCGGACCGAGGTCGATCTTGCGCTCTGAAACAGCGGGCACACATGTTTCATGCTGGCGTAGGGGTCGGCTGCGCGCCGCGGCTGGATCTTCAGCGCTCGGCGGGGGAGCCGATTGATGCGCTACGAGCCGGCGATCGACGGTCTGAGGGCATTGTCGGTCACCTTGGTCTTGCTGTTTCATGCCCAAATCTCCCTCTTCTCGGGCGGGTATGTCGGTGTCGACGTCTTCTTCGTCATCTCCGGCTATCTGATCACGAGGCTCATTCAGAGCGAGCACGCCGCGGGCCGCTTCTCTCTGCTGAAGTTCTATGAGCGGCGCGCAAGGCGCATCCTGCCCGCCTTCTTCCTCGTGGCGCTGACCACGCTCGCAGCAGGCGTCCTCATTCTGCTGCCGTCGGAGCTCGCAGCGCTCGGATCGAGCACGATCGCCGCCACCTTGTTCGTGTCGAATTACTTCTTCTGGAAATTCGAGTGGAGGAATTATCTGCTGGACGACACCCAGTCGATGCCACTGCTGCACACGTGGTCCTTGGCCATCGAGGAGCAGTTCTATCTCGTCTTTCCTGCTCTCACGCTCCTGGCTCTGCGCGTGTGCAAACGCTACCAGGCGGTGGTCTACTTCGCGCTGTGGTGCGTCTCGCTGGCGTTTTGCATCTACCTGACCAAAAGGGACCCGCGCGCTGCGTTCTATTCCTCTCCCGCCCGCGCCTGGGAGTTGCTGCTCGGAGCGCTCCTCGCGGTCGCGCGCATTAAAAGCCCCTTGCCTCCACCGCTCGCTCGGATCCTGCCCGTGGCAGGCCTCGCCATGATCGCGCTGGCGGGAGTGGGTTTCGATGCCACAACTCCGTTTCCCGGCCGGGCGGCGCTCCTGCCATGCCTCGGCGCCGCACTTGTGATTGTCGCCTGCAGCGAGAGCTCGCCAGCCAATCGCCTGCTCAGCCACCCGCTCCTCGTTTGGGTCGGCCTCATATCCTATCCCTTGTATCTCTGGCACTGGCCGATGCTGATCATGGCCAAGCATATCGTCCTGCGCGAGCTGACCGGCGCGGAGACCGCGCTGCTCTACGCGGCGGCCGTTGGACTGGCGGCGGCGACCTGGAAGTACGTCGAAGCGCCGATCCGCGCCCGCCCTGGCCCCTTTTCAGCGAGGTCGGTCGGCTTGCTGGCAGCGAGCGCGGGTTGCGTCACCATCGCCATCGGCGCAGCGCTGCACGCCTCCGATGGCCTCCCAACCAGGCTGCCTCCCGAAGCCCTCCGTATCCTGGCGGCCACCAAGGACTACGCGCCGAGTCTCGGCGCTTGCCAGAATTGGAATCGCGTCGCCCTTGCGCAAATGCCGCAATGCGTGATCGGTGCGGCGGCGAAGCGGGATTTCGACTTCGCCCTCTTGGGCGACTCTCATGCGGGGGCCATCGCCAAAGCCTTGGACGAGGCTGCACGTGAGGTCGGGCAAAAGGGTCTCCAGCTCACGTCCGACAACTGCCCGCCGGCTCTCGACACCCAGGTTTTCGTGCGCGGCGCGATCACCGACTGCGAGGCCCGCAACGCTGCCGCTCTCGATCTGCTGCGGCAGCACCGCATCCGCCGCGTGATATTGGCGGGCCAGTGGGTGCAGTACGTCTACGCATTGGGCCCGAGGCAGGACCTCGAGCTGAGGCCCGGCGGGGCCGTGGCACGCGAGCCGCTGGCCGCGCTGCAGTCGGCGCTCGGCGCCATGGTCGGCAAGCTGCGCAACGCAGGCATCGATGTCGCGATCGTCGGACCTGTGCCTGTCATCGGCTGGGACGTCCCGACCGTGCTTGCGACCCTGGAGTGGCGTCACAGGACCGCGCGACCGGGCCCATCAATGACCGAGTTCATGAGCTCCCAGCGCAGCATCATCGACATGCTGGCCGCCCTGCAGAAGGACGGCATCCCGGTCATCTTTCCGCACGAGCAACTGTGCAAGCCCGATTGCCTGGTGCAGCTCGACGGTAAAATACTCTACGCGGACCAGGAGCACCTATCCACTCAGGGTGCGGATCTTCTGCGCCCGCATCTCATGCGCCTGTTGGGGAGGGCACCGGCCAATCCGTGAGGGGCCGCCCGAGCGCGTGCGGCCAGGGCCTGGTTGTAACGGCCGCGGCGTGGCATCAGCAGACAGCCAGGCCGCAATGCCGCGGATTTGCCGGACCCTGGCCCACAACGGCTGCATGCGCGCATAACCTTAACTCGATCCAGCGCATCCAAAACGAGCGTTGAGCCGAGATTTGGCGTGGAATGCTCCGGGCCCATTGGGGTAGCATCGACAGGCCCGTAAGCGGCCGGTTCCGCGTTCGGGCGGATCGGGGCTGAGATGTCGTCGGGGCGCCATGACAAGTAGGGCGTGGCGTTGGGTGGGCACCTTGCGCGGACTACTGACTCTCCTTCTGCTGATTGCATTGCATGGCAACGTGGCGACGGCGCAGCACCGCATGCCGCCACAGCGCGGCGTTTCATTCGTCGACCGTTTCGCTACCTTCGACCGAGCGCAATGGTTCCTCTCCAATGGATGGGTGGGTGGCGATCACTCCGACTGCACGCTGTCGGGCGCCAACGTAGTCCATCACCCGGGCTCCGTGGAGCTGGTGCTCAAGAGGCAGCTCAACAAGCTCAGGCAGTTCACCTGCGGAGACCTCCAATCGCAGCGTCTCTACGGGTATGGGACCTACGAGGTGCGCCTGCGCTCCGTCGCCGCTCCAGGCGTGGTCACGACATTCTTCACATACGTGCACATTGAGCCGGGCGGCCAGCAGGACGAGATCAATTTCACGTTTCTGGGCAGAAGCCCCGGCCGCGCACAGGTCGGCTATGTCGCCGACGGACAGAAGTTTCCCGGCGCCGAGTTCGATCTAAGTCCGGATATTCGGACTGCGACCGACTACGCCTTCGAGTGGCTGCCCGACAGCATACGCTGGTTCGTCGCCGGCAAGCTCGCTTACGAGGTACGACGCACGCCAGGCAAACCGTTCCCCTCCAAGCCCGGCAAGATCTTCGTCAGCATCTGGAATGGACGCGGCGAGAACATGGCGCAATGGCTCGGTAAATTCGTAGACCCCGGCACACCGCTGGCCGCCACGATCGAGCGCGTCAGCTTCACCGAGATGGGCCAGCCGTGCCAGTTTCCGTCTTCCGTTGCCTGCTACCCTGGCGCCAACGGCAGGCGCGAACGCTAAAGACGACGCTTTTCAGGTGCGAGTCGATGGCGCGCCCGGCTGGGGCGCTCACACGGGAGCGTTCGCAGCCGCGCTTGTTGCGCGATAGCGTTTGGGCTAACAGACGCGTCTCGCCGGCCGGGGATGCCTTGCCGCAGGGCTTGCGGGCGGTCGCATCGATCATAAGCCAGACACACCTCACAGCTACAGGGGCCACTTTGCCAAGGTTGGCTCCGCCGCTCACCGTCGATGCGCATGCTAGAGATATGACCGCAGCCGCTTTGGAAATGCGCTCGACGCGGCCATCGCCTCGGTCTAGCGCTAACGTGTAACGCGCATTCAAAGGGAAGGAGATTGGAACATGAGACGTTTCAAAATGCTCGCAACGGCTCTTGTGCTGGGAGTCACGACGGCCGGCACTGCCGGCATGGCGCAAGCTCAGCAGCAGAGGTTCGTCACCATCGGCACCGGCGGCGTGACGGGCGTCTACTACGCAGTCGGCGGCGCCGTCTGCCGTCTCCTCAACAAGGATCGCAAGGCACACGGCATCCGCTGCTCGGTCGAGTCGACGGGCGGCTCGGCGTTCAACGTCAACACGATCAGGGCGGGCGAGCTCGACTTCGGGCTGACGCAGTCCGACGTCCAGTACAACGCCCTGAAAGGGCTCACACCCTTCAAGGATGCGGGGCCATACACCGATCTGCGCGCGGTCTACTCGGTCCACCCGGAGCCGTTTACGGTGGTCGCGCGAAAGGAGATCAACGCGGCAAAGTTCGAGGATTTGAAAGGCAAGCGGGTCAACGTGGGCAATCCCGGCTCCGGCACCCGCTCATCGATGGATGAGCTTCTCATCGCGCTGGGATGGAAGATTACGGATTTCTCGCTCGCCTCGGAGCTGAAGGCAGACGAGCACGGGCCCGCACTGTGCGACAACAAGATCGACGCCTTCTTCTACGGCGTCGGGCATCCGTCCGCGAACATCCAGGATCCGACCACAAGCTGCGGCGCCAAGCTCGTCTCCATCACGGGTCCCGCCGTCGACAAGCTCGTCGCCGCCAACCCGTACTACGCCAAGGCCACGATCCCCGGCGGTATGTACGCCAACAACCCGCAGGACACGCAAACTTATGGTGTGCTGGCGACGCTGGTCACCTCGGCCAAGACGACTGACGATGTCGTTTATCAGCTTGTGAAGGCGACGTTCGACAACTTCGAGGAGTTCAAGAAGCTGCACCCGGCGTTCGCCAATCTCAAGGCGGAGCAGATGGTCAAGAACGGGCTGTCGGCGCCGCTGCATCCCGGGGCTGTGAAGTACTACAAGGAGAAGGGGTGGCTGAAGTAAGGCGCTTCGTCGGCCCGTATCGAGGTGTCGAGACGGGCCGGCACTGCCTTTGCCGGCACCGACCTGACGACGCTCGCCGAGGGAAATGCGGACCATGACTGAGAAGGCTGCGGCAGCAGCGACGCGCGAGCAGCTGGAGGGGTTGGTTGCGGAAGCCGACACCGGCGGCCGCAGGCTGCGCGGATTCGCAGCCAAGACGGTCATGATCGTGGCCGTGGCCTGGTCTCTGTTCCAGCTCTGGTACGCCTCGCCCCTGCCTTTTCTTTTTGGTGTCGGCATTCTCGGCGACACGGAGGCGCGCGCCTTCCATCTGAGCTTCGCGGTCTTTCTCACCTTCGCCTGCTACCCGGCGTTCTCGAGCTCACGGCGAGACCGTGTTCCGCTCATCGACATTGCGTTTGGTGCCGTCGCAATCGCCTGCGTCCTTTATCTCGTCGTTTTCTACCGCGATCTCGTGCAGCGCCCCGGGCTTCCCACCACCATGGATATCGTGGTCTCGGTCCTTGGCGTCGTGCTGCTGATCGAGGCCTCACGCCGCGCCGAAGGGCCTTGGATGCCGGTCATCTCCCTTTCGATGCTGCTCTACGTGTTCGCAGGCCCTTATCTGCCCGGCCTGCTGTCGCACAAAGGCGCGTCGCTCGGCCGCGCCGCGTCCCACTTCTGGCTCACGTCCGAAGGCGTCTTCGGCGTCGCGCTCGGCGTCTCGACCAGCTTCATCTTCCTGTTCGTGCTGTTCGGCGCCCTGCTCGACAAGGCGGGAGCCGGCAACTTTTTCATCCAGGTGGCCTTCTCCCTGCTCGGCAAGTATCGCGGCGGGCCGGCCAAGGCTGCCGTCGTGTCCTCGGGCATGACCGGCATGATCTCGGGCTCCTCGGTTGCCAACGTCGTGACGACCGGCACCTTCACCATCCCGCTGATGAAGCGCGTCGGCTACACGCCCACGCAGGCGGGCGCCATCGAATGCGCGGCCGGTGTCAACGGTCAGCTCATGCCGCCGGTCATGGGCGCGGCGGCCTTCATCATGGCTGAGTACGTCGGCATCACCTACGCGGACGTCGTCCGGCACGCGATCATCCCAGCGCTCTTGACCTACGGCGCTCTGTTCTACGTTGTCGACCTCGAAGCCGTGAAAGCGGGCATGACGGGTCTTCCGGGCGGTGGGCGGCGCACGTTGCGCGAGGCCCTTATCAAGGCGACCATCACGATCTGCTCGCTCATCATTTTCAGCGGCGCTATCTATTGGGGCTTCGGCTGGACGCGCCAAGTCTTCGGCGCGTCCGCGAGCTGGGTGGCCCTCGCTTTCGTGGTGACGGCGTACGTCGCCCTCGTTGCCAACCGCGCGCGCTATCCCGATCTGCCCGCCGACGATCTGACCCGACCGGCAACCATCGTGCCGGACTTCTACGAGACCGTCCGCACGGGGCTGCACTACCTCCTGCCCGTATCCGTGCTCATCTGGTGCCTGATGATCGAGGAGATGTCGCCGGGCCTCGCCGCATTCTGGGGCGTCATGGCCATGGCCGGCCTCGTGCTCACGCAGAAGCCCTTGACCGCCTTCTTCCGCAGGCAAGGCAACATCGCGCGGCAGTTCCGTGAAAGCTGCCAGGACCTGATCGCGGGCCTCGAGCTCGGCGGGCGCAACATGGCGGCCGTCGGCATCGCCACGGCCACGGCCGGCATCATGGTCGGCACCGTGACACTGACCGGCGTCGGCCTGGTGATGACGGAGATCGTCGAGTTCCTGTCCGGCGGCAACATCGTGATCATGCTGACGCTCGTCGGCGTCATCTGCATCCTTCTCGGCACGGGGCTCCCCACGACGGCGAGCTACGTCGTGGTGGCGACGCTGATGGCGCCGGTGGTCGTCGAGCTTGCGGCCGAGAACGACCTCGCCGTTCCCCTGATCGCGGTGCATATGTTCGTGTTCTACTTCGGCCTGATGGCGGACGTCTCGCCACCGGTCGGCCTTGCCGCCTATGCGGCCGCAGCCATCGCCGGCGCCGATCCCATGCGCGTCGGCTGGCAAGGCACGTGGTACGAATTCCGCACGGTCCTCTTGCCCTTCATCTTCATCTTCAATCCGGAGATCCTTCTGATCGACATCGGCGGGCCGATCCACTTCGTCGTCGTCATCGGCTGCGCCGTGCTTGCCATGATGGCGTTTGTCGCGGCCCTGCAGGGCTTCTTCTTTGCCCCCAATCGCTGGTGGGAGACGGCGCTGTTGCTGCTCATCTGCTTCACACTCTTCCGGCCCAATTTCTGGATGGATCGCGTCATTCCGCCATTTCGACAGCTTGCGGCCAGCGAGGTGATACGAGTGATCGATGAGACGCCTGGCGCCGCCCCCTTGCGGCTGCGTGTTCTGACGCAAGACATGAGCGGCGACGACAGCGTCAAGGCGATCCGGCTCAATCTGGGCGCGAAGGGCGACGCCAAGGCGCGCCTGGCGGAGTCCGGCATGATCCTATCGCCAGGAAGCCCGCCCACCATCACGTCCGTGCGCCCGGGCTCGGAGGCTGCCCGCCTGCGACTGCGCCCCGGCGATAGGATCGAGGCGGTCACTGTCCCCAACGAGCGGCCGAGCCCCTTCTTGTTCGCTCTTCCGGCGCTCGCGGCGCTGCTCGGCATCGGCATGCTGCAGCGAAGGCGGCGACCACTCCGCGTGGTGCCGGCCTAACAGCGTCAAACTGACCGAAGCTTGAGCGGCGCGCCGCGGCCGTCTCTATGCCGCCGCGCTCGGCTGCCCATCGCGAAGGGAAAACCTGTTCTGACGATAGATCGTCGCCTTCTGCCCCCAGGGCCACAGCGACGGCGCCGCCATGTCTGTCTCGTCAAACCATGACCCAGCGGCCTGCCGGCGCTGCACAACCCAACGCCGAGGCTTGCCGCGGCGCGTCTCGATCTTCAGCCGGATGGCCCCGGACACCGCGAGCGCGACATACTCCAGGGCCGCATCGATGGAAACGAGCTCATCATGCCAGGCGCCCAGCGCAAGCAGCCATGCGTCGCCGAGCGACGACAGCACGATGTCGAACCCGTCGGGATGCGAGGCTGCGATGCGCACCAGACCGTCGGTCACAGTCAACTGCACGCCGGCATAGGGTGCGCAGATGGCGCGGATTTCCGAGGCAACGCCGCGCGGAGCATCCGTGTATGCGGAGGAGCGAAGCGGCGCAGCGACATCCAATCCCGCTTCACGCTGCGCAGGCCCCGCGGAAGCAAATGCGGGAACGTCGTGCATCAGTGACCCTCAGGCGTCACGTCGGTAGAAGGCGCGACGAGCGACCTTGTTCCATTCTCGGGCAGGCAACTCGACTGAATAGATCTAAATCGTGAACGATCGGTTGTTCAACACGAGCGCCGGTCCGAGATGAAAGAAAGGTGGGGAACACTGTAAAATTGCAAATAACAGATATCAGTTATCAGACCGGAACGGCGATGGCATGCGCGCGCCCCCATGAGCGGCAGAGGCACGATCTCCCGCAGTGACGGTTTGTCGCGCACTGCGGTGGGACGTGCTGCGTCGCAACAATCGACAGTCGGGTGTCGCTCAAGCTGAGCCGGAGATCCGGCGCCGCACCTCGGGCAGGACCTTCTTTCCCAGAAGCTCGATGCCCGCCAGGATGTCATCCTGCTTCATCCCGGGCCAGCTCACGCGCATCGTCACATGCGTGATGCCGATGCGATGCTGCGTGAGCAATGCCTCCACAACCTGCTCGGGCGAGCCGACACCGAAGCGGTCGGCGGCGAGCTGCTTGAGCTGCGCCTCCGGTGCGCTGCTCTTGTCGAACTTGAGGCCCGGCAATCCCCACGACGCATACGCGGCATACTTTGCCAGCAAGAACGGCGCGGCACGGCGCAGCGCGGTCTCCTCGTCCGGCGCGCAGGCCACCTCGTAGATGCGCGCGATATGCTGGCTCGGCGTCAGACCTGCTGCCGCCCGCGCCTTCGCATAGAGACCCGCGTGCACCATCATCTCGTCCGTCTTCGGGACCGGCACGACGCACCAGCCGTCCGCGATCCGTGCCGCCCGTTCGATGGCGGCATCGACCTGGGCTGCGATCAGGATGGGCGGCCTCGGCTGCTGCAGAGGGCGCGGCCGAATGGTGACGTTCTCGAGTTGCCAGTGGCGGCCCCGGTGGGTCACGCCGTCCTCGCTCCACAGGCGGCGGATGATCTCGACCGCCTCTGTCAACCGACTGACACGCTCCTTCATCGGTACACCGAAAACGGCGAACTCCTCGTTGCGGTAGCCCAGTCCCACCCCGAGCAGGAACCGGCCGCCGGTAATGACGTCGAGAAAGGCGCCGATCTCGGCCATCTCGACGGGATTGTGCAGCGGCAGCAGAACGATGTTGGTGCCGATGTAGAGGCCTTCGGCCTCGGCCGCGAGACGCTGCAGCATCGGCAGCAACGGAAAGTAGTGGAAGCCGTCGGTGACGTGATGCTCGCCGCTCCAGATCGAGTCGAACCCGAGTTGCCGGATCAGGCGCACCTGCTCCACCGTCTCGGCGAACCGTCGCGCCGGATCGTCGCCTGCCGGATGCTGGGCGTTGAGATAGATGCCGAGTTTCATGTGCTTTGCTTTCAGGCCAGTTGCTGTGTCGATGCTAGTTTGTCGATCAGGATGCTTTGGTCATGACGGACTCGAGATCCTCACCAAAGCGTTGAATGCGGTCGCAAGTCTCCGCCACCGTATCGGCGCCGAGTTGCAGCGCGACATGGTGCACGCCGAGCTTTGCCAGCGCAGCGGCATCCTCGGCCATGTCGGCCGCGCTGCCTGTGAACATGCGGCGCGATCCGTCCGTTGCCTTGTCCGCAGTCCAAGCCACGGGCCATTGCACCGTGAAGGCGAGGTCGATGCCGGCGGGGTCGCGGCCTGCCTGCTCGGCCATGCCCCGGAGCTTGGCGATCGCCTGACCGAGGCGCGCGGGCGTGTCGAGACGGTTGGCCGGATTGTTGGTGCCGGGGAACCAGGCATCGCCGAGCCGCACCACGCGCTTCATGGCCGCGTCGCTCTCGCCGCCGATCCAGATCGGCGGATGCGGCTTCTGCACCGGCTTGGGCTCGAACATCACGTTGTCGAACCTGGCAAACTCTCCGGCGAACGCGGGCTTGTCCTCGGTCCACAGCGCCTTGAACGACCGGATGTACTCGTCGGTCGCGCGCCCGCGGCCGGCATAGGGAGCCCCGAGCAGGTCGAACTCCTCCTTCATCCATCCCGCGCCGCAGCCGACGATGACGCGGCCCTCCGACAGCACGTCCGCCGTCGCCAGCATCTTCGCGGTCAGCACCGGGTGGCGATGCGGCACGACCATCACCGCCGTCAGCAGGCGCAGCGACGTGGTGCAGCCGGCCAGAAACGACAAGGTCGCAAGCTGATCGAAGCAGAAGCCCGAGCCGGCGCCGGCCCAGGTGCCTTCCTCGCTGTAGGGATAGCGCGAGGCGATGTCGCTCGGAACCACGACATGGTCATTGACCGAGATGAACCTGAGCCCGGCGCGCTCGCTCGCCTGTGCGATCGCCATGTATCCGCTGCGGGTCGCAAGCGGCCCGCGCGTCATGGTCGTCATGCCAAAGTGCATCGCTCGCCTCCCTTCACTGCTTGACCAGAGGAATCGCCTCTTCCGCGAGGCGCCGCAGGCGCTCGCAAACCGCAATCCTGTGTCAGCGTTTTCCGATCCGCGATCATCGAGCCAGTCTGCCTTTGACAGCCGCCAGGACCTCCAGGTGGCGCGCGTGCTCGCCGACACAGCGCACGATCAGATGCTGCACCCCGGCGCGCGCATAGCCCTGCAGCCACTCGGTCACAGCGTCAGCCGAGCCAGCGTAGCAGGCCTGCCGGGCGCGCGACACTGCCGCGGGCACACCGTAGTACCGCTCGAGATACGCATTGAGCTGCGCCTCGGCGCGCTCTGCGTCCTCGTCGACGGCAATCGTCAGGTACATCGCGCCGACGAGCGCGTTCGGATCGCGACCTGCGTCTCGCGCGATCGCCTTGACCTCGGCCCACTGCTCGGCCCAGCGCGCTGCATCGCCCGCATTGGGAAGCCAGCCGTCGCAATGCTTGCCCGCCCGCTCGAGGCTTGCCGGCAACGACCCTCCGATCCAGACCGGCGGTCCGCCCGGCCGATGCGGAACCGGCCCGAGCACCGCGTTGCTGAGCGTCCAGCGGCCCTCCCAGTCGACCGGCGTTCCGGTCCACAAGGCGCGACACAGGCGCAGGCCTTCGAGCAACCGGCCGACACGCTTCTCGAAGGGAACGCCAGCGGCCGTGAACTCGGCGCGAATGCTCGGAACATCGCGGGCGATGCCGACGCCGAGGATGAGACGTCCCTCGCAGGCCTGATCGAGCGTCGCAACCTGATGCGCGAGCAGCACCGGATTACGCAAAGCTGGCAGCAGCACGGCGGTGCCGAGCTCGCAGCGCTGCAACCGGCCCGCAACGGCGGCAAGCACCGTCAACGGCTCGTGCCTCGGCCGTGCCAGCAGTGAGTCTCCGACCCAGACCGAGTCGAGCCCCAGCCGCTCGGCGCGCTCCGCCAGGTCGAGCAGTGGGCGCACCTCGGGACGGCCCGCCATCACGTGCTCGCGCGTGGGAAGGAGATACCCGATCCGCGTCGTCATTGCGCCTCTTTCCCCGTGCGGGTTGTGCCGCCTCACGCCACCGCGTCGGCAATCACGCGCATGGTGGCCACGTCGCTGACATTCAGCAGCATGGTGCCGATCTTGTTGCCCGCGGCGCCCTGCTTCCAGGCCTGGAGCCGATCCTTGATGCGGTCCGCAGGCCCGACGAGGGCCGTCTCGTCGATCAGCTTGTCGGGCACGGCCGCAGTCGCCTCGTCTTTGCGGCCGGCCAGGTACGCATCCTGGATCTTGGCCGCCTCCGCCTCGTATCCGAGCCGGCGCACGTAGTCGTTGTAGAAGTTCTTCGTCCGCGCACCCATGCCGCCAATATAAAGCGCCAGCTCTGGCTTCAGGCTGTCCCGGCATTTCTGCAGGTCAGGCCCCATGGCCACGCGCACGAACGGAGCGATGTCGAAATCCGCGAGCGATCGCGGGCGGCCGGCCGACGCCATCCCGTCGAGCACGTGATTGGCGATCATGTCCGCCTTCTCGGGATTGACGAAGATGGGGATGACCCCGTCGGCCACCTCGCCCGCTGTTCTCAACCCCGCCGGCGCGAACGCGGCGGTGTAGATCTTGATGCCGGTGCTGGGCTTGTGAATGCTCTTCAGCGGCTTTCCGAGGCCGCTCGCACCGGGGCCGTCGTAAGGGATCTGATAGTGCTCGCCCTTGTGCTGCAGAGGGCTTTCGCGCGCAAAGACCTTGCGAATGATCTCCGCGTATTCCTTGGTGCGGACCAGCGGCTTGCCGTAGGCGACGCCATGCCAGCCCTCGACCACCTGCGGCCCCGACGGGCCGATGCCGAGCAGGAACCGGTTGTTCGACATGGCCTGCAGGCTCATCGCGGTCATGGCCGCGCAGGCGGGTGTGCGCGCAGGCATCTGCATGATTCCGGTGCCGCCCTTGATGCGGGTGGTCCGCGCGAGGACCCAGGCGATCGGGGTCACGGCGTCGACGCCGTAGGCTTCGCTGGACCAGACGGACTCGAAGCCGAGGCGCTCCGCCTCCAGCACGAGATCCATGTTCGGTCCGCCGGTCTCGCCCTTGTAGCGCAGCAGTAGTCCGAGCCGCATGTGTGTGCTCCTCTTCGTTCGATGCCCTATTCGTGCACGCCCTGCTCGGCACGCACAAGGCACATGATGGTCTCGGGGGCCGGGGCCGAACACCGGCGCAAGTCTCCTGTTGTCCGATCCGGCTCGGCGGCTCATACCGGTCGAGCGGGGACGAACATGCGAGGTGCCAATGCTGTCGGCGATCGAGCGGCGGTTCCTGAGCAATCGCAGGGTAGGCCGGCTTGCCACGGCCGACCGGCGGGGCGTGCCCCACGTCGTGCCGGTGTGCTTCGCAATTGCGAACGAGACGGTCTACATCACCATCGACGAGAAGCCCAAGCAGAGGCCCGGCGGCTCTCTCAAGCGGCTGCGGAATATCGCGGAGAACCCCGCGGTGGCGCTCGTGGTCGATCATTATGAGGAGGACTGGGCGCGGCTCGGCTGGGTCATGCTGCGCGGCCGCGCCGAGGTCCTGACCGGCGGCCGGGAGCACGATGAGGCGCAGGCGCTGCTGCGGGCCCGCTATCCCCAGCTCGCGGCCATGCACATCGCGCAGCATCCAGTCATCGCCATCCGCATCGAGCGCGCAACGAGCTGGGGCAACCTTGCCGTGGCCGCCACCTCCTGATACCGCCACGGCTCGGATGGCGACACCACGCGCCGATACGTGCTAACACTACGCATGAAGCAGGGGCGGGCCGCCGTCATATGCCCGCGTGCAGCAATGCGTGGAGATCTCTCATGCTTGTTGGTGCCTTCTACTTCCCGACCGACTACGGCATCGATATCAGCGAGCTTGCGGGTGCGCTGGAGGCCCGCGGCTTCGAGTCGCTGTTCGTGTGCGAGCACACCCACATCCCCGTCAGCCGGCGCAGCCCGTTTCCCGGCGGCGGCGAGCTGCCCAAGCGCTACAAGCACACGCACGATCCGTTTGTCGCGCTGTCGTTCGCCGCGGCCGCCACGCGCACCTTGAAGCTCGGCACGGGCATCGCCCTCATTCCGCAGCGCGACCCAATCGTCACGGCCAAGTCGGTGGCGAGCCTCGACCAACTCTCGGGCGGGCGCTTCATCTTCGCCATGGGCGGCGGCTGGAATGTCGAGGAGATGGAGAACCATGGCGCTCGCTACGATACGCGCTTCAAGCTGCTGCGCGAGCGCGTGCTGGCGATGAAGGAATTGTGGACCAAGGAGGAAGCCGAGTTCCACGGCGAGTTCGTCAAGATGGAGCGGTCCTGGCAGTACCCGAAGCCGAAGCAGAAGCCGCATCCGCCGCTGCTGCTCGGTGGGGAGACCGATCACACGCTGAAACGCGTCGTGGAGTTCTGCGACGGCTGGTTCCCGCGCCCCCGCGGCACATGGGAGCCCAAGAGCGCGGTCAAGCGGCTGAACGATGCGGCCAAGGCCGCCGGACGCGACCCCTCGACCCTGTCGATCACGGTCTTCAATGCCCCGGCCGACCGCGAGAAGCTCGCCGTCTACCGCGATGCCGGCATCCACCGTGTGCTGCTCGAGGTGCCCGACCTGTCGCGTGACGAGATCCTGCGCGTGCTCGACAAGAACGCGCCTCTCGTGAAGGACTGAAGGCGACGGCGATGAGCATTGCCGTCGGGCTCGGCCTCATGGAGTTCCCGTTCGCCGACGCCGCCGGTTATTGGCGGTGGGTGGATCTGTGCGAGGCCGGCGGCGTCGACTCGATCTGGCAGACGGACCGGCTCGTCAGCCGCGACCCGATCCTGGAATGCATGACGACCCTCGCAGCGCTCGCCGGCCGCACCCGCCGGATCAAGTTCGGCATGAACGTGGTCTCGCTGGCGCTGCGCGACCCCGTGCTGGTGGCCAAGCAGTGCGCGACCATCGACGTCCTGTCGGAGGGCCGCCTGCTGCCGGCGTTCGGCGTCGGCAGCCCGCTCGCGCCCGAGTGGACCGCGTTGCACGTGGACACCAAGACGCGCGGCCGCCGCACGGACGAGGGCCTCGAGATCATTCACCGGCTGTGGACCGAGGACAACGTCGACTTCACGGGCACGCACTACCGGCTTTCAGGCGCGTCCATTCTGCCCAAGCCCATCCAGCCGGATCTGCCGATGTGGATCGGCGGATCGTCAGAGGCCGCCATCCGGCGCACGGCACGTTTCGGCACCGGCTGGCAGGCGGGACCCGAGACGCCGGCAGAAGCAGGCCGCGTGGTGTCCGCTATCCGCCAGGCCGTGCGCGAGGCCGGGCGCACGATCGATGACGACCACTACGGCGCGGGCTTTCCGTTCTTCTTCGGTCCACCGGCGCATGCGGCGTTGCAGCGCCCGATGGAGGCATACAGGAAACGCACCGGCCGCGATCCCCTCACCTACTTCGCAGTCGGCGATCGAGACGCGATCGTCGGGCGCATCGCCGAGTACATCGCGGCCGGCGTCTCGAAGTTCGTGCTGCGCCCGCTCGGCTCCTCCGGCGAGGAGGTGCTGGCCCAGACCCGCCAGCTGATCGAGCAGGTTCTGCCCGTGGTGGCGGCGCGCTGGCCAAAGCCAGCCAAGCCGGCGCACAAAGTCATCGCCTCGGCTTGAAGTCGGCGACGGCCGAGCGACAGCTCACGTCGCGCCGGCCTTGCGTGCCGTCACGCGCTTCTCGATGCCGCGGATCAGCGCACTGCCGAGCGGCGGGTCCTGCTCCACGCCCAGCGTCTCGGTCAGACGCGCCAGCATGGTGTAGAAGCCGATCATCAGGATCAGCTCCACGACCTCACGATCCGACAGATGCTCGCGCGCCTTGGCCAGCGCCGCCTCCGAGGCCGCATTTTTGGTCACCGCCTCGCGCGTGAACCGCAGTGCCGCCTGCTCCTGCGCATCGAAGCAGGCCGCGCCATCGTTGCCCCGCTCCAGCGCATCGATCTGCGCCTGCGAGCAGCCGAGATCGCGCGCGATTGGCACGTGCTGCACCCACTCGTACTCTCCGCCGGCGAGCTTCACGGCGTGAAGCAGGCAGAGCTCGCGCAGCTTCGGCGCAAGCTCGAGCTTGCCGAGCAGCGTGCCGCCAAGCTTCATCACCGGCTTCAGGCATGTCTCCGCATGCGCCATCATGTTGAAGATGTTGGCCGGGGCGGGCAGCCGCCCCAGCATGTCGGTCACCTCGGGGTTGGCCTTGGTGAGGTCGGGATAGGGAATGCGGGCCATGGTGGCTCCTCGGTCGCGCTGTTCCGCCGGGCCAAGACGCGGCTAGGCCGACACCTTTTGCTTTGCCGGCGCAAGATCGGTCGAATAGGCGATGCTGACCGGCGCATTGGCCTCGAACGGGCTCTTCAGGCCGAGCTTGGCCCCATGCTCGCGGATCGCGGGGAACACCTCCTGCCCGAGCAGCCGAATGCAGGTTTTGGAGTCCTCGTGGCTGACAGTACCGTCGTTGGCCCAGATGGCCATGATCGACGGTCTCGTCTCGTCGAGAATGCGCTTGAGCTTCGGAATCACCGTCTTGGGTGTGCCGGCGATGATCTGCATGTCGTTGATCTGCTGCTCGAAGCTCGGCCGCCCGCGCGGGCTGACGGCGCGGCCGCTGGCAAACTCGACGAACGCGCGCCGCTGGCTCGGCGAGAAGTAGCCCGACGGGCTCGACCACACCGGATGCGCAAGGCCCGTGAACTCGCCCTGCATCCACATGAACTGCCTGGCGTTCTCGAGCGCCTTCTCCTCGGTCTCGGCGACATGCACGCGCTGCAGGTAGCCGCGGTTCTCCGGCCCTGACTTGTAGCCGGCTTCCTGCGCCGCCGCGTCGTAGGTCTCCCAGATCTTCTTGGTCGCCTCGATCGAGGTGTTGAGCGCAATGTAGGGATAGCGCTTCTTGGCGGCCCAGATGATGGTCTCGCGGCTCACGACGCCAGGGATCCACACGCGCGGATAGGGCTTCTGCAGCGGCACGGCCCACGGATTGACGACGCGGTGCTGATAGTGCGTGCCTTCCCAGCGGAAGGGACCCGGCACCGTCCACGCCTTGACGATGAGGTCGTGCGCCTCCTCGAAGCGCTCACGGTTGAAGGCCGGATTGACGCCGGTGGCGAGTTGCTCCTGGCCGCCGCCGCGCACGAAGCCCGACACCAGCCGGCCCTTCGACAGCATGTCGATCATGGCCAGCTCCTCGGCCAGCCGGATCGGGTTCTCGGCCAGCGGCAGCGGATTGCCGAGCATGACGATCTTGACGCGCTTGGTCACGGCTGCGAGCACGGCCGCGAAGATGTTGGCCTTTGCCTGCATGCAGAACGGCGCGTTGTGGTGCTCGTTCAGCATGATGCCGTCGACGCCCATCTCCTCCGCATAGACGTACTGCTCGAGGTATTGGTTGTAGAGACGGCTGCCGGCGACCGGATCGAAATGCGCGTTCGAGAACATCAGTGCCGTTGCGCCGAAATCGAGGCCCTTCTTGGAGTCGTAGGCCGACATCGGCTGTTCGGTGAAATACATCAGGTGCATGGCGTTTCCCTGGATCTGATCTAGCCGGCGAGGAAGGCGGTCACGAGCCTGGCGAGCTCGTCCGGCCGCTCCATGTCGACGCAGTGGCCGCAATTCTTCACGATTTCCAGCCGCGCCTGCGGAAGTCGCGCCTTGTAGACCTCGGCCGCGCTTTTCGGCACGACCTTGTCGTTGTCGCCCCAGACAACGAGCGCCGGCACATTGGCAACAGAGAGCAGATGCGGCAGGGTCTGGCTGTACTTGTAGGGCTTCCAGGCGATGCGGAAATTCATCTCGCGGCAGATATCCCACTGCTCGAGCTGGTCGGTGCTGGGCTCGGCGCCATACACCGCATCGAACGCTTTCTGGTCGTGAAAGCCCGCACGCGCGTAATCGATGTAGCTGACGATCGCCTCATCGAGGATGTCGCCTTCGGGCGGCTTGACGCCCATGGCGCCCACGAGCACCAGCTTCGAGGCCGCGCGAGGCGCGAACGTCGCCATCTCCGCCGCCATCCATCCGCCGAACCCAAGGCCCACGAGCGCGATCCGCTCGATGCCGAGCTGGTGGAGCAGGCCCTGATACATGACGGCCACGTCGCGCACGGATCGCAGCCACTCCGGCCGCTCCGACTTGCCGTAGCCCGGATGATGCGGCACCAGAACCTCGAAGCGCTGCGCCAGCGCATCGTAGAACGGCAATCTTTCGAGCGTGCCCGTATCATGATGCAGGATCAGCACGCGCTCGCCTTTGCCTGCCCGCATGAGATGCAGCTTCACCCCCGCAATCTCTACCGGCGTTTCCTTCCAATCTATCGAGCTTTGCATTGCAGCCTCTCTGGACCACTGACAGCAAAGCGTCGCATCGGCAGCGGAGGCGGTCAACGATTGAAAGCCTGATCATGCGCCGGATGCGCTGGCCCCGCGCGCCGCACGCGTGGCTCGAGACGAAAAAGGGCCAGCCCGGCGACCGCACCTGCGGGGTTGGCGCTATCGCCGAGCTGGCCTCGAGTTTCGGTCCCGACCAAGCTGGAGGGCGCGACCGATCGGGGCGCAACTTGGCATGAGGAGTTGTCGAGTTGATGACAACTTGCAGCATCCCGCGGTAAGCACGCTGGCCGCTTGGCCATTTCGTGTCCGCCTGCGCCACAGCGTGCGCGCGCTGACCATCTCGCGATGACGCAAAGATATTGTAGCTTCAGGCTCACTTGCCTTCGCAGGACCCACCACCGATGGACATCGACAGAATTCGCGCCGATACCCCTGCCTCCTCGCGCCGTGCCTATCTGCACAATGCCGGCTCGGCCCTGATGCCGGTGCAGGTCGTCCATGCCATGAAGCGGCACATCGATCTGGAGGCAGAAATCGGCGGCTATGCCGCCGCGGCGCGCGAGGCCGCGCGACTGGATGGCGTATATCGCTCGGTGGCCAGGCTGCTCAATGCGTCGCCGGACGAGATCGCGCTCGTGGAGAACGCGACCGTGGCATGGCAGATGGCGTTCTACGCTTACGCCCTGTCGTTGCAGCCCGGTGACCGGATCCTGACGGCGCAGGCCGAGTACGCCGCCAACTATGTCGCCTATCTCCAGGTCGCGCGCCGGACCGGAGCAACGATCGGCGTCGTCCCGAACGATGCGAGCGGCCAGCTCGACGTGGCCGCCCTCGAGCGCATGATCGACGCGCGCACGAAGCTGATCGCCGTCACCTGGGTCCCCACCAATGGCGGCCTGGTCAATCCTGCCGCTGCAGTCGGCCGCATCGCCCGCGCGCACGACATTGCCTACCTGCTCGATGCCTGCCAGGCGGTCGGCCAGATGCCGGTCGACGTCGAGGCGCTCGGCTGCGACATGCTCTCCGCGACGGGGCGCAAGTTTCTCCGCGGCCCTCGCGGCACCGGCTTTCTTTACGTCCGCCGCAGCATGCTGCAGCGGCTCGAGCCGCCGATGATCGACCATTTCGCGGCGCCCTGGGTATCGCGCGACGCCTACCAGTTGCGCGACGACGCCAGGCGCTTCGAGACGTGGGAGAACAACTATGCGGCCCGTCTCGGCCTTGGCGTCGCCATCGATTACGCGCTCGATCTCGGGCTTGAGGCGATCCAGGCGCGCTGCCGAGCCCTCGCCGATCGCCTGCGCACGGGCCTTGCTACGGTCGCCGGTGTCGAGCTGCGCGACCTCGGACCTGCGCCCTGCGCCATCGTCAGCTTCACGATAGAAGGTGTCGAGGCACGCGACGTCGTCGCAAGCGCAGAGCGTGCGGGGATCACAATCGGTGCGTCGAATCCGTCGAGCACGAGACTCGATGCCGAGGCCCGTTCGCTCCCCGTGCTCGTGCGCGCCTCGCCCCACTACTACAACACCGAAGCCGAGATCGATCGGCTGATCGAGCACTGCCGGAGCTTGAGCGCGGGCCGCCGCTGACCGCCCCCCCCCGGCGCCCTCGCGCGTCCGAACGAGCGGAAAAAGCCTGCCCCCGCGAAGGCGGGGGGCCGGGCTCCGGATGCGCCTCCACTTGTGCTGCGCGACCGCGCGCACGCTTGCTCGATCGCGCGCGAAAGACCCCGACTCATTCGCGCCAGAGGCGCGATGGCCGGGGACGCAGAACGTGAAGCGTGAAACTTGAAGCGTGTAGGACTTCAGTGGCGAAAGACAACTTCGCCCCCACCTGCGGTCCCGGAAGCCGCGCTGCAAGCGCGGCTATCCGGGACCTTTCCCGCTCGACCCGACCTCTGCCTCACCACCCGCAGCCACCAGCGCGAGGATCCGGCTCCGCACGCCCACTCCACACTTACGTCATCCTGGCCAGGTGAGCGCACCGCGCGAACGCGAGCCGGGATCCAGCCCAGGTCGCTGCGTCTGCGACGAGTCTTACGCTGGATCCCGCATCGGCGCTCGGCCCCTACGGGCCTCGCTGGTGCGGGATGACGAGGCGGGAGAGGCATTCAAATCAAGCACGCCCCCTCCACCTGGCGTCCTCCCGGCCCTGCATGCGCAGCCGCGCATGCAGAAATGGGCCGGGACCCAGATGCGCATCCACTTGCTCAGTGCACGTTTGAGCACGGGAGCCGCGCCGCCTGTCCTTCAACCGCGAGACAGGATTTGCGGCACTGCGCCTGGGCCCCTGCCTGCGCAAGGATGACGCCAACGGGGAGTTTGTGCGCAATTCCACCGGCGTCCCATGCGGGCGCGGGAGCGAGGGCGTCGCACGCCCGCACATATATGGAATTTTTATAAAGTCGCCTCCCCGCCAACCTCGAAAACCTATGCCGGCGATGATACCTCGCACGCTGTCCGCGAGCCGGCGACTGATGGCCGGTCAGCGAAGCAGAGACTGCAACGTATCACCGCGAGGGCACAGATGCTCGACGCACTCATGATCGGCTTCGCGCTGGTCTTCTTCATCTCGGCTGCCGCCTACACATTCCTCTGCGACCGCCTCTGAGAGGAGCACCCACATGGCTCTGGACTATTGGCTCGGCGCGCTCGTGACCGCCGGCATTCTCGCCTATCTCACCTACGCCCTGCTTCGGCCCGAGCGCTTCTGAGGAACTGAACCATGACGCCCATCGGGTGGATCAGCATCGCCCTTTTCTGCGCCATCGTCGTGGCCCTGGTGAAGCCGCTCGGCTACTTCATGACGCGCGTCTTCAACGGCGAGCGCACGTTTCTTTCGCCGATCCTGCGCCCAATCGAGACGGCTCTCTATCGCGGCGCGGGGATCGATGAGCGGCGCGAGCAGCACTGGGTGACCTACACCATCGCCATGCTGCTGTTTCAGGTCGGCGGATTGGCTGTTCTCTACGCCTTGATGCGTTTGCAGGGCGCACTCCCGCTCAACCCTCAAGGCATGGCCGCCGTGCCGCCGGATCTGGCCTTCAATACCGCCGTCAGCTTCGTCACCAACACCAACTGGCAGAACTACGGCGGCGAGAGCACGATGTCCTATCTCGTGCAGATGCTGGGCCTCACGACGCAGAACTTCGTGTCGGCGGCGACAGGCATCGCGTTGGCCGTGGCCTTGATCCGCGGCTTCGCGCGTGCCTCGGCTCAGGCGATCGGCAATTTCTGGGTCGATCTGACACGCGCCACGCTCTACGTCCTCCTGCCGATCTGCGTGGTGTCCGCGTTGTTTTTGGTCTGGCAGGGCATGCCACAGACGCTCGGCCCCTCGGTCGAGGCAACGACCCTCGAAGGGACCAAGCAGACGATTGCCGTCGGCCCGGTGGCATCCCAGGTGGCGATCAAGCTGCTCGGCACCAACGGCGGCGGCTTCTTCAACGCCAACGCTGCGCACCCGTTCGAGAACCCGACCCCGCTGTCGAACCTCATCCAAATGATCTTGATCTTCGCCATCGGGGCCGCACTCACCAACGTGTTCGGGCGCATGATCGGGGACCAGCGGCAGGGCTGGGCCATTTTTGCGGCCATGGGCGTGCTGTTCCTGGCCGGTGTCCTCGTTGCCTATTGGGCCGAGACCTCGGGCACGACGGGCCTCAATTCGCTCGGCCTTGCCGGCGGCAACATGGAGGGCAAGGAGGTGCGCTTCGGCATCCCCGCCTCGGCCTTGTTTGCGGCGGTCACGACGGCGGCTTCCTGCGGCGCGGTGAACGCGATGCACGACTCCTTTACCGCGCTCGGAGGCATGATCCCTCTCATCAACATGCAGCTAGGCGAGATCATCATCGGCGGAGTCGGCGCCGGCCTCTACGGCATGCTGATCTTCGTCATCATCGCCATCTTCGTCGCCGGATTGATGGTCGGCCGCACGCCCGAATACGTCGGCAAGAAGATCGAGGCGCGCGAGGTAAAGATGGCGATGCTCGCCATTCTCGTTCTCCCGCTGATGTATCTCGGGCTGTCGGCGGTTGCCAGCGTGCTTCCCTCGGCAGTGGCCTCCACGGCCAATCCGGGGCCGCACGGCTTCTCCGAGATCCTCTACGCCTACACCTCGCAGACCGGCAACAACGGCTCCGCATTCGCAGGGCTCACGGGTAACACATTTTTCTACAACACGACCGGCGCGCTCGCGATGCTCGTCGGCCGCTTCTTCATGATCGTTCCGGCCATGGCCATCGCCGGCTCGCTCGCATCCAAGAAATCGGTTCCGGCATCGTCCGGCACGTTTCCGACCACGGGTGGCCTGTTCGTCGGCCTTCTTGTCGGCGTGATCGTGATCGTCGGCGGCCTCACTTTCTTTCCTGCACTGGCGCTCGGCCCCATCGTCGAGCACCTCGCCATGCGTGCCGGCACGCTGTTCTGACGGCCTTCTCCTCGGAGCATATCCATGCAAGCCGCTCCTGTGCGCAAAGGCTCGACCGCCTCCACCCTGGCCGATCCCAAGATCGTCTGGCCGGCGCTCGGCTCCGCCTTCGCCAAGCTCGACCCGCGCGTCATGGCCAGGAATCCGGTGATGTTCGCGGTCGAGGTCGTGGCCACCCTCACGACCGTGCTGCTCGTCCGCGATCTCTTTTCGGGCGGGGCGGACATCGGCTTCACCTTCCAGATCGCGCTGTGGCTGTGGATCACGGTTCTGTTTGCCAACTTCTCGGAGGCTGTCGCGGAGGGCCGCGGCAAGGCCCAGGCCGACTCGCTGCGCCGCACGCGCAGCGAGACCCAGGCCAAGCTGCTGCCTGACGAGAGCTCGCGCGATTTCAAGCTGGTTCCGGGCCACAGCCTGCGCGTCGGCGACATTGTGCTCGTGGAGGCCGGCGACGTCGTTCCCTCCGACGGCGAGGTCATCGAGGGAATTGCCTCCGTCAACGAGGCCGCCATCACGGGCGAGTCTGCGCCGGTCATCCGCGAGTCGGGCGGCGACCGCTCGGCCGTCACCGGCGGCACGCAGGTGCTGTCCGACTGGCTCCGCGTGCGCATCACGGCGCCCCAGGGCGCCACATTTCTCGATCGCATGATCGCGCTGGTCGAGGGGGCCGAGCGCCAGAAGACACCCAACGAGATTGCGCTCAACATCCTGCTCGCCGGCATGACCATCATCTTCGTGTTCGCGACGGCGACCATTCCGAGCTTTGCCGCCTACGCCGGCGGCACAGTGTCCGTGGTCGTGCTGATTGCCCTCTTCGTCACGCTCATTCCGACCACCATCGGCGCGCTGCTCTCCGCCATCGGCATCGCCGGCATGGACCGTCTCGTGCGGTTCAACGTGCTGGCGATGTCCGGCCGCGCCGTGGAGGCTGCGGGCGACGTGGATACGCTGCTCCTGGACAAGACCGGCACCATCACGCTCGGCAACCGGCAGGCGACCGCCTTCCGCCCTGTGCGGGGCGCCACCGAGCAGGAGCTGGCGGACGCTGCCCAGCTTGCCTCGCTCGCCGATGAGACGCCCGAGGGAAGGTCCATCGTCGTGCTCGCCAAGGAGAAGTACGGGATCAGGGCGCGCGACATCGCCGAGCTCAACGCGCACTTCGTTCCCTTCACCGCGCAGACCCGCACCAGCGGCATCGAGCTCGCCGGCACCTCGGTCATGAAGGGTGCCGTCGACGCCATCCTGGCTCGCGTGCACGCCACCACGACGTCCGTCACGCCGACCGGGGCCGTGCGCTCCGTCCAGGCGGCGACGAGCCTCGAGGCGGCCCGCGAGGTCCAGGTGATCGCCGACGACATCGCCAAGGCGGGCGGCACGCCGCTCGCCGTCATCCGCGACGGCCGGCTGCTGGGCGTCATTCAGCTCAAGGACGTCGTCAAGGGCGGCATTCGCGAGCGCTTCAACGAGCTGCGCCGCATGGGCATTCGCACTATCATGATTACGGGCGACAACCCGATGACGGCGGCGGCCATCGCCGCGGAGGCGGGCGTCGACGACTTCCTTGCCGAGGCGACGCCCGAGCACAAGCTCAAGCTGATCCGCAACGAGCAGGCCAAGGGAAAGCTTGTCGCCATGTGCGGCGACGGCACCAACGATGCACCCGCACTGGCCCAGGCCGACGTCGGCGTGGCGATGAACACGGGCACGGTCGCGGCGCGCGAGGCCGGCAACATGGTCGACCTCGATTCCAATCCGACGAAGCTGATCGAGATCGTCGAGATCGGCAAGCAGCTCCTCATGACGCGAGGCGCGCTGACGACATTCTCCATCGCCAACGACGTGGCGAAGTATTTCGCCATCATCCCTGCCATGTTCGTGGCCTTCTATCCGCAGCTCGACGCCCTCAACATCATGCGGCTGGCGAGTCCGCAAAGCGCAATCCTTTCGGCCATCATCTTCAATGCGCTGATCATCGTCGCACTCATTCCGCTGGCACTGAAGGGTGTGGCCTACCGCCCGATCGGCGCTGGCCCGCTCCTGCGCCGCAACCTGCTCGTCTACGGATTGGGCGGCGTCATCATTCCCTTCGTCGGCATCAAGGCGATCGACCTTGTCGTCACGGCTTTGCACATCGCTTGAGGAGACCGAGACATGCTGCGCGAACTTCGCCCCGCGCTGGTGCTGCTGGTCGCACTGACGCTGATCACGGGCCTCGCCTACCCGCTCGCCATCACGGGTCTCGCCGGCCTTCTGTTCCCCGAGCAGGCCGCCGGCAGCCTGATCGAGCGGGACGGCAGGGTCATAGGCTCTGGGCTCATCGGGCAGGACTTCACCACCGACCGCTACTTCCACGGCCGGCCTTCGGCGACCACTGCCCCCGACCCGGCCGACGCATCGAAGTCGGTGCCCGCGCCCTACAATGCCTCCAACTCGATGGGATCGAACCTGGGTCCGACCAGCAAGGCGCTCATCGAGCGCGTCAAGGAGGATGCCGCCAGGCTCGGCAAGGACGGCTCGCCTGGCGGCATCCCCATCGATCTCGTCACCGCGTCCGCCAGCGGTCTGGACCCCCATATCTCGCCGGAAGCGGCCTATTTCCAGGTGCCCCGCATTGCACGCGCCCGCAACATGCAGCAAGATCGCGTGCGCCAGCTCGTCGAGCAGCATATTGAAGGACGCACCTTGGGCGTTCTGGGCGAGCCGCGCGTTAATGTCCTGGCGCTCAATCTGGCGCTGGACCGGGCCGCGTCCCGCTGACGGCAGCGCGGCTGTCGCAAGCTGACAAGGCCTGAACCTCGATGCCAGAGCCGCGGCGCGATCCCGATCAACGCCCCTCACCCGAAGCGCTGCTCGAGGCAGCACAGCGGGAGGAGGCGAAGTGCGGGCGGCTCAAGATTTTCGTGGGCGCCGCCCCCGGCGTCGGCAAGACCTACGAGATGCTGCTCGCCGCACGTGCGCGCCTCAAGGAGGGAGCCGACGTCATCGCCGCTGTCGTGGAGACACACGGCCGCGTCGAAACGGAGACGCTACTCGACGGCATCGAGATCATTCCGCGCAAGAAGCTCGAATACAAGGGACGCATCCTCGAGGAGATGGACCTTGACGCGGTCATCGCCCGGCGGCCCGACATCGCCCTCGTCGATGAGCTGGCGCACACCAACGTTCCAGGCAGCCGCCACCCCAAGCGCTACCTCGACATCGAGGAGCTTATCAACCACGGCATCACCGTCTACACCACGGTCAACATCCAGCATATCGAGAGCCTCAATGATGTGGTCGCCCAGATCACGCGCATCAGAGTGCGCGAGACGGTTCCCGACTCCATCCTCGATCGAGCCGACGACATCGAGCTGGTCGACCTCACACCCGAGGACCTGATCAAGCGCCTCGAGGAAGGCAAGGTCTACGTCCCCAAGCAGGCCAGGCGCGCCCTCCAGCATTACTTTTCGCCGGGCAACCTCACGGCCTTGAGAGAGCTGGCCTTGCGGCGCACGGCCGACCGCGTCGACGACCAGCTTCTCAGCCACATGCAGGCGCACGCCATTCCCGGCCCCTGGCCGGCCGGAGATCGCCTGCTCGTCTGCGTCAGCGAGGACCCGCGCTCGGCGGGCCTTGTGCGCCTGGCGAAGCGGCTCGCCGACCGGCTGCACGCACCCCTCACCGCGATCAGCATCGAGACGCGGCGCAGCCTGCAGCTTTCGGAGGAGGATCGCGACCGCATCGCCGACACGCTGCGGCTGGCCGAGCGCCTGGGAGCGGAGGCGATCACACTGCCGACCAGCCGCCGGCGCATCGCCGACGACATCATCGCCTATGCCCAGTCCAACAACATCACGCACATCCTGGTCGGCAAGTCGGCGCGATCGCGCTGGTTCGAGATTCTGCACGGCTCCGTCGTGCACGACCTCGTGCGGCGCGCCGGCAACATCTCGATCCACGTCGTTGC